>CALIOA010000042.1:0-26453 GCA_938045065.1 uncultured Collinsella sp. | reverse complement strand
CGGTCATCCAGCCCCGCCGTCCAAACAGCCGCCTGGACAAGGTGCGCCATATGTTCAGTAAGATCACTTGATATACCACAGCGAGGAAGGTTATTGCATTTCCCTGTCTTTCGTGGTAAAATGTAGTTGTAAACCACCAGAGAAACCAATCTAATTTTACCGTTGATAGCCATTTCCTTGATAGCCAAATGATAGCAAAAGTTCGGCAAGCCCATAGGATAAGGATAATAGGTATCAGGAAAAATCAAATGATATCAAATCCCCCAAACAAAAGCGTTTAGAATTAAGTTTCATTTTGCGAGTGGGAATAACGGGAACTGGCTTCTGAACTCGCGTTTTGGTGCTGCCGAGTACCGCCTGATACTGTTTCGGCATCGCCGCAGGACGAAGCCACCAGCGAAATAGTGGGAATAACAGCCCTCGAACCCTCTGGTTCGAGGGCTTTCTTTTTGTATCTCTACCTGGGAAAACGACCCAATTATTCCCGTCTATCCCTACTGGGCGGTACAGCGGAGTACTCGGCGGTACGGGAATAATTAGGCCCTGCGGGAATAATTCACAATTCGGGTCCCCCGAAGGCCGGTTTCGAACGGTCGAAACTGAGTTGAAACTGCGAGGCGGATTCAAACCCTTTTCAATTGTATTTGCCCAGGTCAACAAACGGGAATAAAGAAACGCGGAAATCGGTTTCCGCAGTTTCGACAACCCTGAATGCCGCCGAATAACGCCGTGTATCTTGCTGTATTTTAGCGCGCAATTATTCCTCGAACGGGGCTTCAGGGGTGCCGATTTCATACGGGAATAATGGAACAGCCTCCGGAGAACCGGAGGCTGTTCGCAAGAAAACGTCAATTCACCTGGGAAGATGTCAGAAAGAGGCCTTCCAGCCGGCGTAAGCGTCCTCGTCGAGTTCGCCGCGTTCGAGCTCGGCACGCTTTTCGGCCCAGGTTTTGATCGACTGCGCGAGCTTGGGGGCATGCGGCGCCCTGGGGTCGACCGTCAGGCCCATGCCGTCCTCGCTGGGGACGAGACCGTAGCCCTCCTCAAGCTGCAGCAGCAGGGCCATGAGGTCTCGAGACGTCTCGACGCCGTAGTCCTTGAGCGCGCCCTCGGAGACCTCGAGCGCCTTCGCGATCTTCTCGAGCAGCTCGGGCTTAACCGCGCGGATGCCGCTCTCGTAGTGCCTGATCGCACCCTCGGTGAGCCCTACGGCATCGGCGAGCTGGGCCTGCGTAAAGCCCTTCGCCTTGCGATGCCGCCGAATGTTGTCGCCTGTCGCCATGTGCCCTCCTATAGATTTCGTCGGCGACCATTCTATCAGCGTACGAGTTTGTACGCAATTCTATTGACAGTACAGATACGTACGATTATTCTCGGGAATACGAGCGTACGCATACGTACGGATAGATAGGAGGTCCAAGATGGAACAGCCGGTGGCAAAGACACCGAGGCCGAGCATGCTCACCGCCAACGAGGTGGCGGAGCGCCTGAAGATCAAGAAAGGCAGCGCCTACGAGGTCATCCGCCAGATGAACAAGGAGCAGGAGGCCCTTGGGCGCGTGGTGATCCGCGGACGCGTCCGCAGCGACCTGTTCGAGGCCCGCTACTTCCCGGAGGTGGACGATGCCAGCCTATAAGGACAAGAAGACGGGCCTCTTCTACGTGCAGTTCTACTACCGCGACGCGCGCGGGGCCAAGAGGCACAAGACGAAGAAGGGTTTCCAGACCGAGCTCGAGGCGCTTCTGTGGGAGAAGAACTTCAAGGCCCTCAAGGACGACGCCATGGACATGACCTTCGCCGACTTCTGCAAGGTCTACGAGGCGGAGGTGAGGCCGAGGGTCCGCGAGCACACCTGGCTCACCAAGGAGAACATCATCCAGAGCAAGCTCCTGCCGCTCTTCGGCGACATGCGCATGTGCGACATACGGCCCGTCGACATCGTCAGGTGGCAGAACTCCCTCACTGGATCAACAAGGGCGGACGGCGACGGCTTCAAGCCCACTTACCTGAGGATCATCAACAACCAGCTAAACGCCATCTTCAACCACGCCGAGCGCTACTACAACCTGGAGAAGAACCCCGTTCACAAGGTGGACAAGATGGGCAGTAAGGAGGCTGGCGAGATGCAGTTCTGGACCAAGGATGAGTACCTCCGCTTCTCGGAGGCCATCTCCGACAAACCGCTCGCCTTCTACGCTTTCGAGGTGCTCTACTGGATGGGCATACACTGCGGCGAGCTCATGGCGCTCACGCCCTCGGACTTCCTGATGGAGACGTCGGAGCTGCGCATAAACAAGTCCTACCAGCGCCTGCGCGGCGAGGACGTGATTACGAAGCCGAAGACGCGCAAATCGGTGCGCACGATCAAGATGCCCGCGTTCCTCCGCGACGAGATGGCGGAGTTCATCGAGATGCGCGATGACGTGGCGCCCGACGAGCGGCTCTTCGGCTTCACGAAGCACTTCCTCGTGCACGAGATGGACCGCGGTTGCAAGGCGTCGGGCGTCAAGCGGATACGCATCCACGACCTTCGCCACAGCCACGTGAGCCTGCTCATCGACATGGGCTTCTCCGCCCTCGACATCGCCGAGCGCGTGGGACACGAGGCCATCGACATCACATACCGCTACGCGCACCTTTTCCCCGCCAAGCGCGCGCAGATCGCCGACGCGCTCTCTGAGCTGAGGGGCGAATAGGATGCCGTGCGAGAACAGCGCCCGCAAGCGCAGCAAGACGATGGCGTTCCGCTGCACCCCGGAGGAGTACGAGCTGATCGCCAACATGGCCGCCTGGAGCGGCATGAGCAGGCAGGACTACATCATGGCGAGGCTGACCGGGACCGAGATAACGGTAAGACCGTCGTCGCGGACGCAGCGGGCGCTGCGCGACTCCATGAAGAGCCTGGCGGAGCGGCTCCTCGCCGTGTGCGACGCCGATGAGCTTGATGCGGACCTCCAAAGGCAGCTCGCCCTGGTCATGGAGATCTTCAACGGGTTCGGCGAGGCGCCGCCGCCCGGAAGGCGCGCGACGCGCGAGAAGGGGCCCGGCGACGATTTCTTCGGGATGTCTCGATGCTAATCCCGGGCCGCGATCGGGGGGCGCAACCGCTTCCGGGCGCACGCGCGCGTGCCGGCGCGGCGAGGGGCCGCAGGCGCGATGCGTGGGCGACCAAGGCAATCAGAGGCAATTTGATGAAAAAGGTATATACTATTTTCATCAAAAAGGAGGAACGCTATGACAGAAGCAGAGGCCATCGCTAAGCGCATAGAGAGCTTCGGCGCCGGCAGGGCCTTCACAGCCGCCGACTTCTCCGACGTCGCAGGCCGGCGCAACGCCGCCAACGCGCTCGGGCGCTTGCATGCAAAGGGAGGGATCGCCCGCGCCATCCGCGGCGTCTACTACGCGCCGGAGCGCAGCGCGCTCATGGGCACCGAGGTGCCGGCCAGCGCCGACGAGGTCGTGCGCGCCGTCGCCCGTGCCAACAAGTGGATCGTCGCACCGTCCGGCGACGCGGCGCTCAATGCGCTGGGCCTCGACACGCAGGTGCCCGCAAAGCTCGTCTACGTCAGCAGCGGTCCGTACAAGCGCTACGAGTACGGGCCGTACGATATCGAGCTCCGGCACCGCGCCAACCGCGACCTGCTCGACTGCTCGCAGATCACCTGCACCATCGTGCAGGCCCTCAAGGCGCTCGGGCGCGAGAACGTGGGCGACGAGGAAATCGGAGCGCTCGCGCGCAACCTCACGGAAGAGCAGGCCGGCGCGTTCCTGGAAGAGTCGGCGGGGCTCACCTCCTGGGTTGCCGACGCCGCGAAGAAGATATGGGAGGCGAAGCATGGACAGGATCGCTAGGGCCTCGACCGACGAGCGCAGGCTGGTCTTCGAGGCCGCCGCGCAGAGGATGGCGCTTGCGCCGGCCGTCGTCGAGAAGGACTTCTGGGTGTGCTACACCTTGGACCACCTTTTCCACAGAAGCGGCTTCGCCGAGTCCATGGTGTTCAAGGGCGGCACGAGCCTGTCGAAGGCTTTCGGGCTCATCGAGCGCTTCTCGGAGGACATCGACCTCATACTCGATTGGCGACTCCTAGGCTTCGGCGAGGACGAACCGTGGGAGCCGCGCAGCAACTCGGCGCAGGAGCGGTTCAAGGCCGACAGCATCGAGCGCACGAACGCCTTCCTGGCCGACGCCTTTGCCCCGAAGCTCAGGGCTACGCTCTCCGAGTCCCTCGGCACCGAAGCATCCGTCAGGTGCGGGGCCGAGGAGGAGACCGTGTACTTCGACTACCCGCGCTCCTACGAGTCGGCGGGCACGCTCGACACCATCAAGCTGGAGATAGGACCCATGGCGGCATGGTCGCCCTCCGAGGAGGCGGCGATAACCCCGTACGCGGCGGACGTGGTTCCGTTCGGGCCCGAGCTGTCGACCACGGTGCGCACCGCGAGTCCCGAGCGCACGTTTTGGGAGAAGGCCACCATCCTGCACCAGGAGGCCAACAGGCCCGAGGGCAAGGCTATGCCCAGGCGCTACTCCCGCCATTACTACGACATGTACCGCCTCGGCCACTCGTTCGTGCTCGGCCGCGCCGTAGCGCAGCCCGGCCTCCTCGAGCAGGTCGTCAGGTTCAAAGAGAAGTTCTACCGCACGCCGTGGGCCAAGCTGGCCGACGCGAGGCCCGGCACGCTCAGGCTCGCCCCTCCAAAGGGCAGGCTCGACGAGTTGGCGGCCGATTACGCCTCGATGAGGCCGATGCTGTTCGGCAGCTACCCGAGCATCGATGAGATAGTCGCCTACATGGTGGAGCTCGAGGAGGCCATCAACGGGCTAAGCTGATCAAGGGCGCCCCAATTCCGGGCGCCTGCCAGAATCGAAGAGGCGGGGCGGGCAACGCGGCGGCTTCCCCGCCGAGAGCGGAGCGTTCCTTTTCGACGGGCGGCGTTGAGAGTTCGGCATAAAAGACCTCGTTCTGCAGCCTCCAGGATGCGCGCGGCGTCCTCGATGCGCTCGGCGCATCTCTCGCTTATCGACCTCAGGGCCAGTATGCCCTCGACGTCGAGAGGGTCCAGCTGGTCGGCGTGCGCCATGGACTCGAGCAGCTGGTCCAGCCCCCTCGCCAGCCTTCCCGCATCTGCCACCGCGTCGAGCAGCTCGCGACGCTCGTCCTTCTCGTTGATGCCCGTCAACAGCCGTCCTCCTTCTTCCGACGGACGTGCTGCGCAGCACCGTAGCCGTTCCGCATGGAGAGCCGCCTCGCCGCCAGCGGCCCCGTGAGCATATCGACCGTGAGCGGCACGGGAGAGGCCGTCCCGATTAGGGTAGCGGCGCCGCGACTCGGAAACGCGCCTCCGTCCTCCACGCGACGTCCCGACGTAACCCTCGCGAGCGCCCCAGCAATCGCCGACAGATCGCATCCCATGTCCGGAAGCCCCGGCGCCCATGTCCGATTCCATGCCGCACGCCTCCGCCCCTCCGATCCGAAACCCGCCCCGGCGCTCCTTGGACGCGCAGGGTCGCACGCCGGCAGGCGGCCAGCAAGGGTCGCGACACTTTTTCGAGTTCTTCGCCCCATGCGCTCCGCGCGCGAACAACGCGAAAAACTGCCGTCGGGAGACTTCTATTTCTATGCCCGACTTCGCTTCCTCCCTTGCCGGCGCGCCCGCGCTGCATGCGACTCACGCGGCGCAAGGCACGCCACAGGGGCGGGCCTCAGAGTCTAAGGAGCAAGACATGAACGACATGAAGGAAAAGGCGATGGGCGCGGTTAGGGCCTTCCTCGAGCGCAAGGGCTACGAGATCGTCGACGAGGCCTGGCAGGGGCCCGAGGGCATCGGCGGGATCGACCTCGTGGCGGTGGACGAGGACGGGACCCTGGTGTTCGTCGACGCCACGGTCCGCATCGGGACGGACGGATTCCCCGAGGCCCACAGGGCGCGCGGGATGCGCGAGGCGCTGGCGGCGACGTGGCTCGCCGGCAACGGCGACGACTACGCCGACACCCCGGTCCGCTTCGACGAGGTGGCGATGATGGTCGTCAAGGAGAACCGAGCGCTCCTGCGCCACCACGTCAACTGCTTCGGCGAGATGGAGCCGCTCTCCTAGGCGGCGCGCCCGGCCCCGGGCCCCCGGGGCCGGGTTTCCCCGAATCCGGCCCCTGTACCACGAAAGCGTACATATTCGTACGTTTTCGTGGTACACTCCGCTTGTCGGACAAATCCGTACGGTTTTGTCCCGACGCTCCGAGACTCGGGGCGCGCCGGACCGGATGCGGCGAGGCGCGCCCCACGCTAGAGAGGACGCGACCCATGCGCACGATAGCCATTTCCAACTACAAGGGAGGCGTCGGCAAGACGACGACCGCCGTGAACCTGGCGGCGATCTTCGCCGCCCGGGGCCTTCGGACCCTGCTCGTCGACCTCGACCCGCAGGCGTCTGCCACCGACTTCTTCGGCCTCTACGACCGGGCCGCATCCGAGCGGCGCACCTCGGTCGAGCTGCTCTACGGCGGCGCGCCCGTGGAGGAGGTCGCCTACGCCGCCGGGGAGGGCCTCGACGTGGTGGCCTCGACCATCGACCTCGTCGACCAGAACGAGATGCTCCTGCGCGAGCAGCGACTCAAGTTCGCCCTCGACGACGCCTCGGGCTCCTACGATGCCTGCCTCATCGACTGCAGCCCCGTGATGCGCAGGCTCGCCTTCAACGCCTACCTCGCCGCGGCGGAGGGCGGCATGGTCGTCATCCCCGTGAAGCTCGACTCCACCGTGATGCGCGGCACGGCGCTCACCGTCGAGGCGACGCGCTCCATCGCCGACGCCCTGCGCATGCCCACGCCCAGATGGAAGATACTGCGCACCTGCGTTCCCGGCCGCATGACCAACGCCGAGGCCACGGGCGCGGCCGTGCTCGACGGGTTCTTCCCGGGCGAGCAGTTCGAGACGGTAATCCACGCGAGCAGCAAGGTCTGCGAGGGCAGCTGGCAGTGGAAGCCGGTGGCCGCCTTCGAGCCGGGGAGCCGCCCCGCGCGCGACTACGAGGATCTCGCCGACGAGGTGTCCCGTGAGCTCGCCTAGCCAGGTGGCCGCGGGCTTCACCATCACGGGGCTTCTCGACGGCGCGTCGCGCACCCGCGGGCGCTACCCGGTGTCAGAGATAGCGGTGGCAGACATCGCCGACCACCCGGCGAACGCCGCGTACTCCATGGACCCGGCCGGCATAGCCGAGCTCGCCGAGTCCATACGCGCCGACGGACTCACCGACCTGCCGCTCGTGCGCAAGGTCGGCGACGGCTCGTGGCAGATGGTCTCCGGGCACCGCCGCAAGGCCGCCTACGCCCTGCTCGTGAAGGACGACCCCGCCTACGAGAAGATGCCCTGCCGCGTGATCGAGGGCATCGACGACGAGCGGGCGGTGACGCTGCTCCACGCCGCGAACTACTTCACCCGCGCTCTCACCGTGACCGAGCGCGCCGCCGCGACCGAGGCGCTCAGGGGCGACGCCGTGCGCCTGCGCTCCGAGGACCCGTCGCTTTCCGGCATGCGCGTCGACGACGTGAAGGCCGCCATCATCGAGCGGCAGACGGGCCGCAAGGTCTCCGGCAAGACCATCGCGCGCGAGGAGAGGCTGGCCCGCCGCATCGCCGAGGACCTCTCGCCCGAGTGGGCCGCCGAGGCAGACCGCGGCAACCTCAGCGCCGAGGCGGTGCGCACGCTCGCGGGCATGCCGAAGGAGCGCCAGGCGGAGATGCACGCCGCGATGGAGCCCTGGCGGCGCACCAAGCGGGAGCTCTCCGACTACGTGAGGAGCGAGGGCAAGACGCAGGCAGGCCCCGACGGCCGCATCGCGAAGGCCGCAAGGCTCGTCGCCGACTTCCTGGAGAGCCCGCCCGAGAGCCCGAGCCCGGCCGACCTCTCGCTGCTGCGGGAGATGGCGCTCATGACCGCGCCCTACGCGGATGCGGGCACCGATGACCGAAAGCGCCGCAGAAGGGCCTCAGGCCCGAAATCCAGCAAGTAGCCTATGGCGTCCGACATCGCGTCGGGCGTCCATAGCACTTGGGGACCGGGCGGCCTCGGACCCGTCATGCCGCGGGCCGTTTGGGAGCCCGCTTTCGCGAGGCCCGGTCCCAGAGGCGGCGCCCGAGCCGGGCCGCCGCCTGCGGGGGATCCCCCGCGCCCCTAGAGAGACGCGCCCGCCGCACGGCGGGCCCGAGGAAAGGAATCCGCCATGGAAGAGGAAGCCGGCGCCGCCAAAGGCAAGGAGCGCCGCGTCACGTTCCGCATGGAGGGAGGCGACTACGACGCGCTCTGCGAGCGGTGCGAGCGCGCCGGCCTCAGCAAGTCGGAGTACCTGCGCTACCTCGTTCGCATACCGCTGTCGACGGAGGCCAACGCGGGAGACGAGCACCGCATACTCGTGGACCGCAGGGCCCTGTGGGCGATGTCGCGCGAGCTCACGAAGTGGGGCTACCACTACAACCAGGCCGTGCACGCGATGAACCTCATCAACTTCCACGCCCGCCACGGGCACGTCGACCGCGACCTCGTCGCGGAGAGCATCCCGACGATCGAGCGGGAGCTCGCCGACGTGAACGCCGCGGCCCGCGAGATGGCGGCCGAGCTCGGGCGCATTGGGGCCGACTCGCTCGTGGAGGGCTCGCCATGCCGATCCTGAAGCCGATAAGCGGCCACGGCTCGACGGGCGGCATCCGCCGCTACCTCGAGAAGGGAGGCCGCGCCCTGGCGCGCGACCTGTTCAACCTGAGCTACGACGAGCGCGACGCCGGCGCGCTGGGGGAAGACGCCAAGGAGGCCTGCGCCTGGGACGCAGAGATGGACGCCACGCGCGCCGCGTTCGGCACGGACGCACCCTGGAGGGGCAAGCCCGCGCGCACGTTCAAGCACTTCGTGCTCTCGCCGGACCCCGGCGACGACATCGACCTGGCTGCGCTGCGCGAGCTCGCGTGCTCGTGGGCGCTCAAGCACTTCGGCGACCACGAGATCGCCATCGTCTACCACGACGACAACGCCCGCGGCATACCGCACGCGCACATCGTCGTGAACAACGCCAACCTCCGCACCGGCTACCGCATGCAGACCCAGCACCCCGAGGACCTCAACCGAGACCTGCAGGACATGGCGCGCGAGCGCGGGCTGTCGGGGCTCTCCAACGACCGAGCTCCCGAATCGCCGTCGAAGGCGCGCGGGCGGGCAGGTGCGGGCGGGCCCAGGAGCCGCAGGAGCGTCTACCTGGGCCGGGCCGAGAAGGAGATCATGCGCTCAGGCGGCTACTCGTGGGTCGGCGACATCCGCGCCCGCGTCGCGCTCGCCAAGACCACGGCGCGCGACGAGGCGGAGTTCCTCGGCATCCTCGACGCCCTGGGCGTGCACGTCGCCGACAACTCGGCCAAGGCGCGGCGGGACGACTGGGTGTTCAGCCTGGCCGAGGAGCCGTCCAAGAAGGTCAGCGGCGAGCGCCTGGGGTTCGTCTACGGCAAGGAGATGCTCCGCCGGCGCTTCGAGCGCGAAGGCGCCTACCGCCCCACGGACGCGAGCGCCGCGCGGATCCGCGAGGCCGCCGAGCGGGCCCTCGAGCTCAACGACCTCTCGGAGCTGAGCAGGCTCTCCTCGGCGCTCGAGACGTGCGCGAAGTTCGACGTCGAGTCCATCGAGGAGTTCGGGCTCAGGATGGCGACGTTGGAGCGGCGCGGCCAGGCGGGCGGCGAGGGATACCGTCGCCTCGAGGCCGCCCGCTCCTACATGGCCGAGAACGGGCTCATGCCGCTCAAGACCCGCTACGGGGACGGTGAAGGGCGCGACGATGCCAGCGGCAATTCGCGCCAGTGCCACCGAGCGGACGAGCAGCAGCGCATCCTCGCCGCCGAGCGGCAGCGGGCCCAGCAGGACCAGCGCAGGGAGAGGGGCCGGAGATGATGGTGAGGATAGAATACGAGGGCGGCAGGACGACGCTGTTCGACACGCTCTCGTTCACGGAGGGGTCACCGTTCTCCGGCGCGAACATGCTCACGGAGTTCGAGCTCGAGATGCGGGAGGAGCCCGAGAAGGGGCTCTGGCTCACGGCGAACTGGCACCAGGTGCGCGACGACTGGCGTGCCGACGCGCCCGCAGACGGCATCCCGGCGGCGCGCAGGTCCCGCGGGTGGCGCTTCATGCTGGCCTCGGAGGCCGAGCTCGGGCACGCCCGCCGCGTCCTGCTCGACGGGGACGAGGCGTTCGCCCGGGTGCGGGGGTACCTGTGCGACGCGGCAGCGATCGGCGCCTGCTACCGCGAGCACGTGGGCCCTCCCTCAAAACCGTTGAAATCGCAGATAAGGGACCTGCAGCGCGCTCTGGGGAGGGCGGAGGTCCCGGGCGTGCCCGACGAGCTGGCGAGGCTGCTCGCGGAAGAGAAGGAAGAGGGCGCCGACGAGGGCGCCCGCAAGGTCAATGAAGATTGGGGTGACGTCGATGAAGAGGCTTGGTAGGTTCCTCATGGCGGCGCTTAAGGTCACGCTGGGCTTTTTCGTCTGGCTGTTCCGCGCCGTGTTCAAGTGGGTGATGTAGGCGATTGCAGTTTGCCTGCCTAGGCAGGCATTCGCTGTTGCGAGCATGATGGTAGTGCAGGAGATTCATCCGTTCTAGACGGCAAACGGCCGAGCGATTGGGTTTCGCTCGGCCGTTGTTTCTTTAACCTGACTGATTCTAATTCAGGAAGAAATCATCGACTTCTTCGCGCGTGTGCAGGATTTCGCCGTCCGGGACGTTAAGGCTTGCCGCCAACTCAACGGAGCCGGAAAAAGCCATTGCGACATTCGGGGAGAAAGCCTTCTCGAGAAGGCTGATGTATGCGCTCATATTCTCACGAAGGCCGCTGATGCATGCGGCGTATTCGCCATCGAGCTCAGTATCGAGGGCCTTCAATTCCTGGGCATAGTGCGCGAGCAGCTCCGCCTCTCGTTTGTCATAGAAATCCTTTCCCAATTCGTACACGGTCGTGCCTACGGCGTTGCCGACGAGGGCGCCCAGAACCGGGACCGGAATGATGGCCTGGCCCACGAAGCTCGAGAACGCGCTCACAGACGCATCGAGACACGCGATTTCTGAGCTTTCTATAAACTCGATCTCCGTAAGCTCGCCGCTGCGGAACCTGTAAGCGCATTCTGCGACGCCGAATGATGCCGTGACCAGCGCGCTTGCAACAGATGAGGGCGTGGCCGTGTAGTTGTTTAGCCAATAAACAGCTCCGCCGCGAACCCCGCCTTTGACGAGTCCCATGCCGGAATCTTTTGCGATTTCCTCCCAGTCGTCCTGGGTCAAGTCGCCGATGCGCTTTCCGTTCCCGAGATGACGCTTCATTGAAATGGCGAATGCCGTTCCTGCTTCCAGAACGGCGCCAGTCGCTGCGGCCTTCGCGCCCTCTTGGGGCGTTGGCTTGTGCTCCTCGTAGATGTCCTTCTTTATTCGCTCGCTCTCGTCTGCGAGCCTGCTCTTCTCCTCGGTCATCTTGTCGGCGATAGCGTTCTTCTGGACCTCCGAGTACTCGAATTTGGAGGCCTCGAGGTCATCGATGCTGAACCCGCTTGAGTCGAAGAACTCATGGATGCTCTTCCAGGTTGAGTAGGACGGGCCGCCGGTCGAGGACGCCAGCTTGGCCGCTTCCTCCTTTGGCATCTCGTACAGGGAGCGCACCGCGTCGAGATGGTCCTTCGGGATCTGGTAGATGCCGTCTTTGTCGAGGAAATCGGGGTACTTCTGCAAATGGGCGGCCACGGCGTCCAGGGAGAACTTGCCGCCGGCGTTCACGAACTTGACCTGTATCTCGACGCCGTCGCGCAAAAGGTCGGCGGGTCCGTTGTCATTAACCCATTCCATTGCCGGTTTATCGCCATGGACGAGGCTCTGCGCGTTCTCCAACCCGCATTCAGCCACCTCGGCGATGAACCCATGGACGCCCTTGTTGCCGCCTCTGTTCGCAACGACGAGGTCCTCGATCTTCCCGAGCGCCCAGTTCATGGACTCCATTGCGGAATCGAGGTTCTGGTCTTGGCGGTTGAGATTCTCGATGAGGTCGTCGATTCTCATCTGGTTGATCAAGCCGATCCAGGCGGCGACGGCCTGCTCCTGAGTGCTCTTGACTACTTTCTCTGTATTCACGGCTATTCACCGTCCCGGGTGGCCACCCTCTCGACGATGAGGCTGCCCAGGGACTTCGCGTTGTTTACCAAGGAGCCCAGGGCCAGTTTCTCGTCGTCGGAGATGGAAAGGTAGTCGGAGCCATGCAGGCGGCATGAGGACATGAAGGACCCGGACAGCTCTTCTCGAAGAGCATCGGTCTTTGTCCTGAGCGCCACGATCGCTGCAGACGTCTCCCTAAGAGCCTCGGTGTTTCTCTTTACCGACAAGAGCTCCTCGTGCTTTTCCTCAGCGATCTTGTGCTGTTTTTTCACGAAAAGCGCGATGGAGGTCAGCAACGTGGCGCCTGCGACGCCCCATCCGATGGGGCCGGCCATCGCCAGGAAAGCGCTGCCGGCGGCCATCCCGCCTCCTCCGGCAGCCAATGCGCCTCCGCCGAGCCAGGCCATCGCCGCGTTCGTCGCGGCAGCGCCCGACAGCGTGGAGATCGCGGCGCCCGTGGAGGCGGTCCCGAAAGTTGTGGCAACCCACATGGCGGCGGATGGGGCTATGCTGGCAACGGCCATGCCCGCCGCGACGCCGGCACCGGCGCTGGCCGCCGATTTCCGTGCCGAGTCCAGCTCTTCGCGGGCGAAGGACTCCGACTCCTTGAAGCTTCGCTTCTTGTGGGACATCTCTTCGATACCCTCCACAAACGACTTCGGCGTGTTCGCGATCGAGTTCACCAGATCGGTAACGAGGTCCAGCAGGTCGATGCTCCTCAGCCTGGACTGGTAGAGTTCGATCCCTCCCGACTCCAGATCTGTATAGGCTTGGTTGTATTCGATGACGGCGAGCTCGTACTCATCCGGTTCTTTCGCCCTTGCATTCTCGACGCCTTGCTTGATTCCATCGGCGATTTCTCCCGCTTTGCCTGCAACGGCGGCGACAGCGCCTTGAGCACCGGCGGCCGCAGCGCTCGCGGCATTTGCGGCTCCTTCAGCTACACCGCCGAGCATTTTCGCCATATGTTCGGGAGCCGGACTTTGAGATTGGGCCGATGCGTCAGCGTCTTGCTCATCGACAAACTCAGTGTTGTATTTGAAGCTCTTCGGCTCTGGACCGTCCTTGATCGCATCTCCAATGCTCTGAACGGCACCTTTTGCCTTGCCTGCAATGTCCCCGATGGCCTGTCCCGTCTGATCGGCGGCGCTTTGAGCGGCATTCGATGCCTGTTCGACAGCGCTTGCGATTCCTTTTCCTGCAGCGGCCGCAGCCTTCTGCGCCTCTTTTATTGGGTCGAAGCCTTTATCGAAGAAGCCCATCGCCCCTGCCTTTCTCCATTTGCAATCAAAGGCCATTATCCCACCGATGGATTTGGTCTCTATCAGCGATTTAACCACCGGTCATTATCTGCGCGAAAAGCGTCGTCGGTGTACAGCATTATGGACACTAGATTCAGTTGTCAGCTGAGTATGTGACAAAGACGACGGCGCGGGAGTTGCTCGTCTGGGACAATTTGTCCCGTGGTAGGCGTCGAGCTCCACCGCGTCGGCGAAGCCGTCCCGCTTGCCCCCGAGCCCGGATGGGGCCTAGTAGCCGCACCGGGCGACGGCGCAGCCGCATTTCGCGCAATTGCCCTCGATCACGATTCCGAACTTGTCGGCGCGCAGCGTGTAGCCGGGAGCGAACGATGCGTTGGCGTCGTGGCAGTCGCGGCACCAAGCGTTGTTGAGCAGGATTCGCTTTTCCTCGTCGCTTATGGCGTCCCAAGCCGCCAGGGCCTTCGGCGAGGAACCATTCCGGTCGCATTCCGGGATGGCGTCGACGGGTCCGGGCCCGTATCCGTCTCGGCGGCGTGCCGCTTCCCAGTCGATGATCGCCATACCCAACCTCCCTTTCTGTCCATGACCTTAGATTATCCCATCATGCGCAAGTCCCTCGTCCGACCATCGGAGCGAGGAGGTTGATCGTTCTGCTTGGTTGCGATTCCGATTTTCGAAGGCTAGTCCTGGTCGTCGTCGCCGGGCTGCGCAGCAAGCGTAGGCCGTGAGCGCGAGGAGCCCCATGAGGAGCCCTATTCCGAAGGGCGCGAATCCCATGCTTCCACCTCCTTCGCGTAGACGACGGTGCGGGAGTTGCTCGTCTGGTAGCTGCAGGTGACGAAGGCCCAGGCTTGGGCGACGTCTTTCGGCTCTTCCAGGACGACCTCGCATCGGGACAATTTGTCCCCGAGATAGGAGTCGAGCGCCGCCGCGTCTGCGAAGTCGGTCCGCTTTCCCTCCGAGCTCGCGTCGACCACGTCGGCCGCGAAGACCTCGAGCTCGATCGCATTCTCGCGGGTGAAGACTTGGATGGTGCGGTGCCCCTCGGCGAAGCCGCGCGACGAGTACTGCGCGAGCGGCGCGAACATGGTGCCGTCGGACATGTGGTGCCCGTACACGATGACGAGCGGGCTCTCGGCTCCCTGCGCGCAACCTGCGTCGATGTAGGGAGCGCCCCATGCGGAGCGCTCGCCGTTAGCATCGTGCGTGAGGTAGAAGCCGGGCGATTCCGACCGGCCCTGGACGATCGGGTAGTCGACGGTCGTGCCCGGCACGCGCACCCATGCGACGACGGAGGCGGGAAGGGCGTCCCAGTCGATTCCGCCTCCCGCCTCTTGCGCCCCCATCGCCGCGTCCTCTTCCGCAGCGGGCACCTCGTGCACCACGTACGGGTTCCTCTCGGGCTGCGGCAGGACGGCGAGCGCCGCCAGCGCCAGCAACGCCACGGCGACGGCGAGCGCCGTGGCGGCTTTCCCTTTGTTCATGTCCTCCCCCGTTCGCAGGGGAGGCCCCGGGCGAGCGCCCAGGGCCTCCGGTTCGGTATCGATGCGCTGCCGCTACTCTTCCGGCTTTTCGGCCGCCTCGTCCTTGCTCGCGGCCGCCTTGCGCTTGCGGTACGCGAGCGCTCCGCCCGCGCCCGCCGCAGCTGCCAGAGCGATGCCCGCGGCCACGGCGTAGCCGGTGCCGTCGGGGGCGTCGGCCCCGGTCTTGGCGTAGGGCTCCTCGGGAACCTCGGGCGTGTCGGGGTTGTCCACGACGACGCTCTGCTCGGCGGAGTCGATGTCCTCGTGGGCCGCGACGACGTTGCCGGCGGAGTCCAGGACCTTCTCGAAGACGACGAGCTCGTCTCCCTCGGCCAGGCCCTCGGTGCTGAACTCGAAGGTCACCTCGACGGTGCCGGAGGGCGCCTCGGGCTCGAAGGGCGTGCGTGCGGTCACCTCGTTGCCGTCCTTGTCGAGGAACGGCTCTCCGGTGCCCTTGTCCATGAGCGTGCCCACGGCGATGTAGGTCTCGCCGGGGACGAGGCCCTTGTAGGCCACCGTGTCGACGACCTTTGCCTTGCCGGCCTCGATGACCTGGTCGCCGTCGGCGGCGTCGGCCGCCTGCGTGCCCACCTCGACGGCGACGTGGACGGTCTGGCCCTCGTCGGAGAGGTCCGCGTGCGACGCCACCTCGGCGCCGTCCTTGCGAAGGCTCTCGAACACGACCAGGTCCCGGCCGCCGAGCAGGCTCGCGTCGAAGGAGATCTCTATGTCCCGGCTGCCTATCGAGAGCGCGGGCGCGAACTCGGCCTTGGCCCCCACGGGCTTGCCCGAGGCATCGGCCAAGGGCAAGCCGGTCGCCTTGTCGACGAGGGTTGCCGAGAGCTCGTATTCCTCGCCGGCCTTCAGGCCCTCGTAGGCGACGGCGTCGACGACCTTGGCCTCGGCGTCGGCCGAGACGTCCTTGTCGCCGTCCGCCCCGTCCTTTGCCGTGGTGGAGATGCGCGGGCCCTCCTGGTCGTCAAGGCCCATCCACACGGCCTTGGCCACCGTCGAGTCGCGCTCGATCCAGAAGCTCCTGGTGATGAGCTCGAGGCCCTCGTTGGCCTCGCAGCGCAGCTCGGTCATGGTGTAGGCGCCGTACGGCAGTGCCGCCAGCGAGTCGTCGACCGGCGCCGAGGAGCCGTCCTCGCCGAGCGAGAACCAGATGCCGGCCTTCGGGTCCATGTCGGCGGCAGCAATCGGGCCCTCATGGCCGAGCAGGGCGTCGTTGGCGTTGGTGTCCCTCGAGTGCCTGTTCCAGCTGCTC
This sequence comes from uncultured Collinsella sp., assembly GCA_938045065.1. Taxonomy (GTDB): domain Bacteria; phylum Actinomycetota; class Coriobacteriia; order Coriobacteriales; family Coriobacteriaceae; genus Collinsella. The sequence goes on along the minus strand of CALIOA010000042.1, from coordinate 10,235 downwards.
GCGGTGGACGCGTCGCCGTTGCGGTCCGTGACCAGCACGTGCGTCTCGCCGGTGGCCGCGTTCTCGATGGCGAACGGGACCATGAGGCCGGCGTTGTCGGTCTCGCTCTTCTTGGAGAGCTCGAGGTCGTTGCGCACCACCTGGTCGCGGAACTCGAGCGCGGCGCCGTCCGCGGAGGCGCTCACGATCTCGCCTGCGGCGCGGACCTCGAAGGTGCGGGGCTCGCCGTCGGTCAGCAGGTAGCTCCCGTTCGTCGCCGTCTCCTGCACGTCGTAGGTTCCGTACGGCAGTGCGTTGGCCGCGGTCTGCGCGGTGTAGGCGCCGGCCTCGTCGTTCCATGCGGTGGTCAGCGTGGCCACGGCTTCGCCCGGCTCGTGCCATTCGCCGTCAACGAGGACCTTGTGCGCCGAGCGGTTCGTGACGGTGAACTCGATCCCGTCGAGGCCGGGGTGCTCGCCAGGCGCCTCCTTGTGGCCGCCGCCCGCGAGCGCCTCGGACGCCTGCAGCTCCTTGTCGGACTTGGTCACCTGCACGCCGCCGCGGAAGACCTCGTCGGTCACGGGGTCGCCCGTGAGGTCGCGCACCTCGCCGGCCTTCACGGTGAACGCGACGGAGGCGTCGCTGGCGTCGTAGCCCTCGGGCGCTCCGGACTCGACGATGCGGTAATTGCCTGCGGGAAGTGCGTCGGCGCCGGTCGCGGCGACGTGCGACCCGTCCTCGGGCGCGGTCTTGATCGTGGCGCAGACCTCACCGTCGGCGTAGTACTTGCCGCCGACCAGCACGTAGCGGCCGGTCTCGTTCACGACGGAGAAGCTCGCGCCGTCGAGCGAGGCGTCGCCCTGGGGCTCGGCGCCCGCCTCGGAGTCCGTTTTGGCGACCTTGACTCCGCCCGTGGACCAGCTGAAGCTCACGAGCGTCTGGGAGCCGCCGCCGGTCCTGACGCAGAACGCCTCGAACCCGGCGGATACCTTGCCGGCGCCCGCCTTCATCTTGGCGAAGGTCCCGCCGATCAGCTCGGATTTCGCCCAGGAGGCGAACTCGGCGCTCGTGCCGTGCGTGGCAGCCGACTCGGACCCAGAGTAGGCGTAGGCGATGAGCATGTGGCTCGCCGCGGCGTACTTCGCGTCGTCCCAGCCGCCGCCGTCGTACCAGCTGCCCGGGAACATCGACGCGTCGAAGCCGGGAGAGCCGAACGAGTACCAGATCGCCGCTGTCACGTCGCCGCTCGGCACGGGGCTCGTCGAGTAGGAGCCCGGCGCGGGCGTCGGGGACGAGGGCTCGGCGCAGTAGGCGATGTTGCCGTCGGCGCTCATCCACGTGGTGGCGAAGCCGCCGTAGGGGATCTTGCCGCCGATGGACACGTCGACCGTGCTCGGCGCGGCGTAGGCGGGCGAGGCCGTCACGGAGGCGAGCAGCGCCCCCGCCGCCAGGATGAGCGCCATGGCGCATCGGAGGAGCTTTTCCTGCAGGGTGCAGTCTTTCGCTGCGTTCATCTTTCCGCCTCCCTATCTCTCGACGCTTCGCTGGGCGCGGGGCGCCTCGTGCTCGGCGGCGCGGCTCGCCTGGCGGGCGTGCTCGGCGCGCTCCGCGAGGTAGCGCGAGCGACCTGCGTCAACGGCCTCCTTGAGCTGCGCCGGCATGACCTTCACGGTGTCCTTGACCGCGCGGCCGCCCTCGTCGAGCTCGGGCTGGCCGTCCGGGCTCATCACCGTCTTCCTCAGCCACACCTCGCGGTTCGCGAGCAGCGGTATGTCTCGGAAGTCGGCCCCCTTGAAGCGGCTCTCGTTCACGAACATGGGGCTGAACTCGTAGCCTCCCACGTCCACGCCGTCGACGACGGTGCCCTTGGGAAGGGTCGCCGAGTTGAAGGTCCTGGCCTCGCCGGTCGCGCGGTCGGTGTACTTGATGCCCTCGCGCACGAAGCTCTTGTGCAGCGAGAGGTACACGTTCTTCCTCTCTTCCATGTCTTTCCTCCTTTTCGTTTTCGATCGGTCCTTGTCTTCATCCGCCGGGACGCGTGCCCCGGCGCGGTGCCCCTATCTCATGGCGACCGCCCCCTTCCTCGCTTTTCCGCTAGAAGCCGCTCACGATGTCGCGCGCCCAGGAGCCGCTCTTCACGAGGGCCAGGATGAGCAGCACGCACATGGCCAGGTACTGCAGCGCGTAGGTGAGCCCGTTCGCGATCGCGTCGGCCGGGGTGCCCGTCCCGGGGTTCGCCCCGGTGAGCCCGCCGAGCACGAGCGGGAACGATATGAGCAGCACGAGGATGATGACGCCGGCGATGCAGACCGCCCCGAAGCTCTTCAGGTAGCCGAGGCCTATCTGGCGCGTGGCGTCCATGCCGAGGAACGCCAGCGGGATCGGGGCGAACGCGGCCATGATGTAGAGCTGGAGCGCGCGGGCCCAGCAGACCACGAGGGCGACGACGTAGGCCGCCAGCACCACGACCCAGCTGATGAGGCTCACGACGAGCATGGCGATGAGCGACGGGATGTCGTCGTCGGTGGTGACGACGGACACCTCGGGCAGGTCGAGCGCGCCTCCGGCGCCGAAGAGCGCCTCGACTCGGTCGATGGCGAGCCCGCAGACCTCGTAGATCGACGCCATCAGGTCGAAGCTGTTCTGTATGAGGAACAGGAACACGGCGAAGAACACGAGGAGGAAGACGACCTCCTTGACGCCGGGGAGGCTCTGGCTGCCGTCCATGCGCTGGGAGATCTCGATGAGCTTCAGGGTGAAGACCAGGCCGAGCACCCCGCACCCGATCGGCAGGATGGCAACCTGCCACACGCCGCGGGCGACGTCGTGCATGGTCAGGTCGCTCGAGCTCGTGAGCATGTGCGCGAAGTCGGCCGAGAGGATCCCGTTCGCGCCGATCGACCCGAGCACGCCCGTCTGCGCCTTGAACATCCAGTTGCAGCAGTCGCGAAGGAGGCCGCACAGCCAATCGTTGACGTCCCCGGCTATGTCGGCGTATGCCGGCTGCGCGGGGACGAGCAGGAGCGCGCAGAGGGCGAACGCCGTCGCGGCGGAGACGGCGAACGCCCTTCGGCGTCGCGATTCAAGCGCCCGCACGGCTACATCGCCTCCAGCGAGCCGCCGCGCGAGACCACGGTGACCACCGTCGAGGCGGGGTCGTCGAGCGTGAAGGTCGTCGACGCGACGTTTCCGGCGTAGTCGAGCCACACCTCCTTGTCCCAGGTGGCTCCCGTCGCCTGCGGGGACACCTCCGCCGCCTTCCCGGCGACGGCCTCCTCGATGGCGGCGACGTCTGCGCCAAGCGCCTCGGAGAGGCGGTCGTCGGTGCCGGTCACGGAGAACGCTCCGTCTTGCGCCTTCTGGGGCACGTAGGCCTGCGTCAGAAGGTCGCATGCCAGGGTGCGGGCGTCCCCGTCGCCCGAGACCTGGATGAGCGACAGGCCTCCCGCCTTGTCGCCGCTTCCCTTGACCTCGATGGGCACGCTGAGCACGCCGCCGGCCTCGGAGGGCTCCTCGGCCGAGAAGAACCAGGCGCGCTCGGTGCCGCCCGCGCTCTCCACCATGGCGCCCTCGACGATCCGCAGCGTGGCTGTCGGGTCGTCGGCGCCCGTCCACGCGGTGTTCCAGAGCGCCTCGGCGCCCGAGGCGGCCTTCCCGGTTGCCGCGTCGGCGCCTGCAGCGGCGGGCTGCTCTTGCTCCTGGGGACTATCCTGCGCGCCTTCCTGCGGGGCGATGGCGCAGCGCGCCGCGCCCGCGCCGAGCGCCACGACGAGCGCGCCTGCCGCGACGGCGGCCATGACCCTTGACTTTCCCTGCATTGGTTTCTCCTATCTCGCGGTGAGCGCGCAGCTGAAGCTGCCGATGCCGCTCGCTATGCGGCACACGTCGCCCGTTCGCGGCTCGTGTATGTACCTGTCGTCGCCGATGTAGATGGCCACGTGGCCCGAGCGGTAGAGGATGTCGCCGGGCTTCGCCTCCGAGAGCGGTATGCGCCTGAGCTCCTCGTACTGGGAACCCGTGTAGTGGCTTATGCGGATGCCCGCCTGCGCGTAGCAGTACTGCGTGAGCCCGCTGCAGTCGAGCGCCTTGCCGGGGGTCGAGCCTCCCCACACGTAGGGCACGCCGAGCTGGCTGTACGCCGCCTCGACGATCGCGTTCCCGTTCGCGGCCGGGTCCTTCAGGTCCTCGACCGTCATGGAGTCGAGCCGGTAGAGGCCCCATTGCGCCATGATCGACTTCAGGGACTCGACGTAGGACGAGTCGGTCGCCCAGCCGGCGTCCTTGAGCCCCTCGGCCATCCTGTCCGAGTCGTGCCTCTCGATGGCCTCGCGGATGAGGGCGTTGCCCGAGTAGCGCTCCGCCTGTAGGAAGACCCTGCTGCGGAAGCGGATGCACTCGGCGTCGCCGGTGAAGCGGATGAAGCTCGCCGTGATCTGGGTGTGCTCGCCGGGCACGTACTCCTCGCTGGTGGCCCAGTTCGCCTTGCCGGCCACCTCGGGGCAGCCCGCGTAGCCCGACCACCACTTCATGCCGAAGAGGTTGTGGTCGCGCTCTGCGAGCTGGCTCATGCGGTCGCCCTGGCCGGACTCCTGGATGATCTGCGCTATGGTGCAGCCCGCCGGGTGCCCGTACTCCTCCTGGCACTCGAGCGCCGCCTCGACCATCTCGTAGGTGATGTAGGGCGGCAGCCCCTCGAGGCCCTGCTTGGAGGCCGCGTCGTCCCAGAAGCCGAACAGCGCGCTCAGCAGCTGCGCGACGGCGAGCGCGCAGGCGACGAAGGCCACGATGCCGGCCACCGCCCCGAGCAGGGCGGGCGCAGCGCCCGAGAGCGCGCCCGCGATCGCGGAGGCGGCGCCCTTCGACCCCGCGGCGCGGGCCGCCTCGCCCGACGCCTGCGCGGCCGCCTGGGCCGCCTGGTGCTTGGCCGGGGCGGTTGCGCCGGCTGCCTCGGGGCCGCGCGCGCCTCCCTTGGGGGCGCCGAGGGCGGTCGCCGCCTTGCGGCTGCCTTGGGCTGCTTTCTTCGCCTTCCTCTGCCGCAGCCTTCCCGCGGCCTTCTTGGCCGCACGCCCCGCGTCGTACATGCTCGAGGCGCCCTCGAGCTCCTCCGAGTCGTCGAGCTGGGAGACGGCCTCCCGGGCGATCGCCAGCTTCGCCGCATCGACGCGCGAGCGCATCGCGGCTGCCGCGCGCCGGTCGCCGGCTGGTTGGGACAATTTGTCCCCGAGCCCGCCTTCCGGCGCGTCGGGCCTGGAAGGGCGCCCCTCCGCCGTTGCGGCGGGGCCTCCCGCCTCGTCGAGCGGGCTGGCGCCCTCCGAGACGTTTCCCAGGGCGTCGCGCTCGGTCTCCGCGACGTCGCCCGCGGTGAGCACGTCGCGGCGCCGCGCCCCGACCACCTCGAGCATCCCGCCGCCCTCGCTCGGGCCGGCCATTCCTATTCCTCCGCCTCTCGCGCCGCCCGGCGCATCTCGCGCTCGGCGACCTCTGCGGGCTTGGTGTTCCACAGGTCGTAGAGCGGGCCCCTCGGGAAGTCGTCGGTGATGGGCACGCGGATCCCCGCGCTGATGAGCAGCCCCTCGCCGGGCTTGACGGCGTCGCCGATGTAGCCGCGCTCCGTGGCGGAGAGCTGAAGCATCTCCGCCCATGCGTCGAGGTCGGCGGTGGACTGCTTGTGCAGCAGGAAGAACTCGGAGTTGAGCACCATGTCGCGGGCCTCGGCGTTGGCCAGCATGTGGCTCGTGTTCTGGCTGATGCCGGTGCAGATGAGGCCGAACTTGCGCCCCTCGCGCCACAGGCGGGCGAAGTACTCGACCACCGTCGGGTGCGCGAAGAGGCTCTGCACCTCGTCGATGTAGAGCCAGGTGTAGTTGGGGCGCGGCGGCGTGACCATCACGCGGTTGCGCACCATCTCGAGCGCCGTGATCATGCCGAACACGCGCATGTTCTGACCGAGGCCGTGCATGTCGATGTTGGTGATGCGGTTGTCGAGCGCCACGTTGCTCTGGCCGTTGAAGAAGGAGAACGCGCCCTTCACGTAGCGCTCGTAGCGCAGCGCGATGTCGGCGGCCTCGGGCTCGGGCTGAGCGAGCAGCGCCGCGTGGAAGTCGCCGAGCGTGGGCAGGCGGCCGTCCTTCGCGCACTCCCGGTACGCCTCGCCGACGCAGCGGGCGATAATCGAGCGGTCGCGCTCCGGCAGGCCCTCGCGGCCCTCGGCCATGAGCGCGCTCGAGAGCGCGAGCACCGCGTCGGTCTTGTACGCGAGCTTGGCGGCGTCGGCGCGGTCCGCGACGTCGGCGGTGTCGAGGGGGTTGAGCACCGCCGAGCATCCCGGGGCGAGCTCGACGTTCGCGCCGCCGAGTGCTCCCACGAGGTTGCCGTACTCGCCGGCCGGGTCGAAGATCACGACCTCGTCCTCGGGGTGCGCGAGCACGGTGTTGGTTATCTCGCGCTTGACCGAGAAGCTCTTGCCCGAGCCGGGCTTGCCGCACACGAAGCCCATGGGGCTCGCCAGGCGCTTGCGGTCGCACAGCACCAGGTTCCCGCTCTCCTTGGACTGTCCGTAGTAGCCTCCGCCCGCCTCGTCGAGGCTCTGGCTGGCGAAGGGCATCTGCATGGCCACCTGCCCCGTGGTGAGGTAGCGGCTCACGGTGACGTGGTTGTCACCGAGCGGGAGCACCGAGTTGAGAGCCTGGCTCTGCCGGAAGTGGAGCGGTTCGAGGCCGATCGTGCAGCCCTGCGCGACGCTCGTCACCTGCTGGACGCGGCGGTCGAGCTCCTCGAGGCTGTCGGCCCAGGTGTAGACGAGGCCCGTGTAGACGAACAGGCGCTCGGACTTGTTGCGCAGGAAGTCGAGCAGCTCCTCGGCCTCCTCCTTCGAGAAGCGCAGCTCGGGCGGCAGGATCTGGTAGTCGTAGCCCTTCTTCACGGCGCTCATCTGCTCGTCGATGATCTCCTTGTCCATCCAGTCGATCTGGCGCTTCACGAGCGCGAGCGCCTCGCTCTGCGCGATGGGCTGCACGTGCAGCGTCACGTTGAGCGGCAGCGGCAGGTCGATGATGGAGGCGAGGTAGGTCTCCTCGATGACCGACCCGAAGCTGCGCACCGCGAGCACCGCGCCGTAGCGCCCGTCGCTGCAGAAGCAGTCGGACCTGCCCTCGGGCTTGAAGTCGAGCGTGGAGGGCATGACGAAGTCCTTCGTGCGCGCGCCCGACGTCGGGGACAATTTGTCCCAGGAGAACTCGAAGCGCGACCCCGGGCGCAGCTGCCCCTGCAAAAGCTCGAGCCTCTCGGCGCCGTCGAGGGCGCGCGACGAGCAGCGTATGCGCGCGAGCGTCTGCTCCACGTCGCCCCGGATGCGCGCGAGCTTGGGCACCGCGGCGTCGACGTCGTCGGCGCCCACGGCGTAGGTCAGGTAGCGGTGGCGCACGAGGTTCGAGACGCCCTCGCGCATCTTGTCGTTGAGGATCCGGTTGTACTCTTCGGCGAGCCCGGCGGTGGCGCGCTCCCCGGGCTCGAAGAAGACCTTGCGGCCGACCTCGTCGGCGGGGATGGGCGCGTTCACTACCTGGAGCTGCACGTGGGAGTCCGCCGGGAAGTAGTTGAACAGCGAGCTCATCACGGTGAAGGCCGTCTCGCGCGCCTCCTTGCGCGCGGATTGGTAGCTGATGTCGGAGAACTCGACCGTCTGGCTGAACACCCCGGGCATCACCTGGGCGATTCCGTCCCTGTACATGGCGTCGTAGCCGACGTAGGCGGCCATCTCGCGCGAGCGGTCGCGCTCCCGGCGGCGCCTCTGCCGCTCGGCCTCCATGCCCTTCGAGGCGTCCTTGCGCCCGCCCGTGCCGCCGAGGAGCAGCCCGAGGGTGCTCGGGCGCTTCGGCCTATTCTCCTTGTTGGTTCTTGCTCGGCTCATAGAGCTCGGCTCCTTTCTTCCTGGCCCTGCGCCTCGCGCGACGTCCCGGGCGGCCCGGGCGCGGCGAGCCCTCGGGGAGGCTCGCGGCGAGGCAGGGCTCGTACACGAGCAGCTGCGGGGAGAGCTCGTGTGCCGCCAGGAGAGGCAGCAGCTCCTCGGCGCGCATGCCGAAGGGCCGCCAGAACCCGGCGAGCCAGAACGGCATGCTGCAGAGCATGATCGGGAAGGCCGCGTCCGCGACGTCTGCGCGCAGGCCCAGGTGGACGAAGGCCGCCGCCCCGACCGCGCTGCCGAAGCCGAGCGACACGCACGCGAGCGTGCGCAGGCTCATCTTCCCGACGATCTTCTCCTCGTACTCGCCGATGTCCTTCTGCACCGGTATCCGGAGCGCCATCCGCGACGCCCCCTATGCCGGCAGCCAGGACGTGTCCAGCTGCCCGAAGTAGACCGACGCGGCGATGATGATCGCGCCGCCGGCGATGGTGGAAATGGCGGTCGCGATCTGCGGGCCGCCCTGCTGCTCCCTGATGGCCAGGCCGAGCGAGACCGCCCCCCACACGACCAGGAAGCCGCCGAGGAAGGTCACGCAGCCCGACACGAGCTTGATGACGTTTGCGAGCATGCTGCTCTCCTTTGCATTCGGTTGACGATGTTCCTTGCTGTTCCTCCCCCGCGGCGGGGGAGGCCCGCGCCCTCCGCGGCCCCGTCACGAGGCGCCGTCCTTCCGCCTGCGGTACTCCGCGAAGTCGAACGGGCCGCGGCGCGCCGCCTCCTCGAGCAGGCGCGAGCGCGGGTGGCGCTCGAGCCGGTACTTCCGGTCCATGAGCGGCATGCACCCGTTCACGAGCACGAGCGCGTCCTCGCGCGGCATGCGCGCCACCTCGGCGGGCTGTATGAGGTCGCGCTCGGAGATGCCGCGGTTCACGGTCCGGGTCCAGCCGGCGCCCCGCGAGTCGCTCTGCGTCTCGCTCGCCACCGTCTGCTTGCCGGCCATCTTGCTGATCTCCTCGTTGGTCTCGTTCGCCTTGCCGCCCAGGTAGAGCAGCGTGTCGCAGGCGTTCACGATGGTCTCGGCGTTGTTGTCGCCGTAGGTCTCCTTCAGCTGCGAGAGCGACTGGGCGATCATCGAGACGGCGATGTTCCTGCTGCGGGTGACGGCGATGGTCCGCTCGAAGTCGGGTATGCGCCCGATGTTGGCGAACTCGTCGAAGACGAAGTGCACCGTTGTGGGCAGCGAGCCGCCGTGCGCCTCGAGCGCCTCGGCGCAGAGCGCGCTCACGGCCGTGTCCATGAGCAGGGCAAACAGGAAGTCGAAGGTCGAGTCGGTGTCGCTCATCGACGCGAAGAGCGCGACCTTGGCGCCCTCGTCGCCCATGTGGGCGAGGTCGAGCTCGTCTTTGGAGGTGAGGTCGCGCACGGCACGGATGGACAGCGGCTTCAGGCGGACGTTGCAGCTTGAGAGCATCGACTTCATGGTGTCGCCGGCGGCGACGCGGAACTCGCGGTAGCTCGCGAGCGCGAAGTCGTCGGGCGGCGCCGGCTCGCGGACCTTGACCCACTCCCACGCGCCGTCCTCCTCGGCGAAGCCGCGCAGCGATCCGCCCTCCGCCGAAGCGCCGCCGCGCCTGACGTAGCGCTCGCCGGTCTCCAGCTCGCGGAACACCATGTCGAGCGGGCTCATGTAGCCCGGGTCGTCGCGGGCGTCGGCGAGCGAGAGCAGCGTGAGCAGCCCGTCGAGGTTTCGGTCGGCGGGCTCGCAGTGCATGACGAGGTAGGCCGTGAGCGCGGTGTAGACCAGGCGCTCGGCCTTCTCCCAGTAGGGGTCGCCCTTGTGGTCGGCCTCGCCCTCGGTGTTGGCGACGATGCCGCGGGCGAAGCGGATGACGCCCGCCTCGTCGCGTATGTAGGCTATGGGGTTGAAGCGCATGGAGCGCGTGAAGTCGATGGTGTCGAACGCGCGGATCTCGTAGCCGAGCTCCGCCAGCGCGCCGCCCATCTCGCGGATGAGCGTGCCCTTCGGGTCGGTCACGAAGAAGCTGGCGTTGGCCTGCAGGAGGTTCGGCTTGACGTAGTAGCGCGTCTTGCCGGTGCCCGGGCCGCCAACCACGAGCACGTTGTCGTTGGTGTCGGTGGAGAGGTCGAACCTGCGGCTCACGAGGCGGATACGCGCGTTGTCGGTGAGGATGATGTTGTTGTCGGGGTCCTTGGGGTCGCCGAAGGGCGCGATGTCCTTGCGCGTGGCCCATGAAGCGTTTTGTCAAGTGCTTTTTTGAGTTATTGACGCAAATTCTTGTGAAAGTGCGAAAGTGCAAAGTGCAAAGGGTCTGCGTTTTGCACTTTCAGCTTG
>CALIOA010000041.1:0-100633 GCA_938045065.1 uncultured Collinsella sp. | reverse complement strand
GGGTCGCCGACCGCCCCGGCCACGACCGCCGCTACGCCATCGACAGCACGAAGCTCCAGCGCGAGCTCGGCTGGAGGCCGGCCCACACCGACTTCGCCGAGGGCCTGAAGCAGACGATCGACTGGTACGTCGAGAACGAGCCCTGGTGGCGCCCGGCCAAGGAGGCCACCGAGGCGCGCTACCGCGCACAGGGCCAGTAGGAGGGGAGAGACAGATGGCAGACATCGCATTCGAGAAGGACCTCTCCGTCGCCGAGACCGGCATCGGGGGCCTGAAGGTCGTCGACCTCGCCGTCCACGGCGACTCGCGCGGCTGGTTCAAGGAGAACTGGCAGCGCGCCAAGATGACCGCACTGGGCATCCCCGACCTCAAGGTCGTACAGAACAACATCTCCTACAACGACAGCCGCGGCGTCACCCGCGGCATCCACGCCGAGCCCTGGGACAAGTTCATCTCCGTGGCGCGCGGCAGCGTCTTCGGCGCCTGGGTGGACCTGCGCGAGGGCAGCGCCACCTACGGGAAGGTCTACACGACCGTGCTGGACCCGAGCAAGGCCATCTACGTCCCGCGCGGCGTGGGCAACAGCTTCCAGGCGCTGGAGGACGGCACCGCCTACACCTACCTGGTGGACGCCCACTGGTCGCTGGAGCTCAAGAGGACCTACACCTTCGTTAACCTCGCCGACCCCGAGCTCGCCATCCAGTGGCCGATCCCGCTGGAGGAGGCCACCGTCTCCGAGGCCGACCTGAACCACCCGATGCTGGAGGACGTCGTCCCCATGGCGCCGAAGCGCACCCTCGTCACCGGCTGCGACGGCCAGCTGGGGCATGCGGTCCGCAGACTCGCCGAGGAGCGCGGCGTCGCCAAGGACTTCGACTTCTGCGACATCGACACCTTCGACATGTCCGACCCGGACGCCTACGCACAGTACGACTGGTCGCTCTACGGCACCGTGATCAACTGCGGTGCCTACACGGCCGTGGATAAAGCGGAGACCCCCGAGGGCCGCGTGACCGCCTGGAAGGCCAACGCGACCGGCCCCGCCCTTCTCGCCCGCACCTGCGCCGAGCACGGGATCACCCTCGTGCACGTGTCCAGCGACTACGTCTTCGACGGCACCGCCGAGGTCCATGACGAGGACGAGCCCCTCAGCCCGCTGTCCGTCTACGGCCAGACCAAGGCCGCCGGCGACATCGCCGTGGCAGGGTGCCCGCGCCACTACATCATGCGCAGCTCCTGGGTCATCGGCGAGGGCCACAACTTCGTGAAGACCATGAAGGGGCTGTCCGACCGCGTGGCCGACCCCGAGGACGGGCTCACGCAGGTCACCGTCGTGGACGACCAGCTGGGACGCCTGACCTTCACGCGCGACATGGCCGCCGCCATCTTCCACGTGCTGGGGACGCACGCCCCCTACAGCACCTATAACTGCACCGGCTCCGGTGCGGTCAAGTCCTGGGCGGACATCGCCCGCGCCGTCTTCGAGGCAGCCAACGGCAACGGGGAGAAGGTCGTGCCGGTCAGCACTGCCGACTACTACGCCGGCGCCGTCGGCCCCATCGCCCCGCGCCCGGTCCACTCCGCGCTCGACCTTTCCAGGCTCGAGTCGGTCGGGTTCCACATGCCCGACTGGGAGGAAGAGCTAAAACTTCATTTTGATTAGATGCCTTTAGTACATTGTTTGCATTCTTAAAATCAGTGAGAATGCAAACAATGCCATGGGCATTTATGCCATTTTGCCAAGTTGCACCAGGAATTTTTTTGGATGGTTTTCAATGCATTTTAAACTTGCAAATTTGATTTTTAACGGATCTGATGCGATGTTGCAGTATCCATTGCTTTGCTATAGGGCAACGGAGGGTCTTGTTATTCCAACTTCGAATGGCGCTATTGAAATCATGAAATCGACCAATGTTGATTTCACAACATATTTTAATGCGCTATCCATTTATAAGTGGCGAAAATACACTACTGCAAAGGCGTTTTATCTTCATATCGAGTATTGCGGCTCCGCCTTAACGCTTCAGCAGACGTATGCAAATAATTATTCTTGGATTCCTTCTACAATTGATGGCTCTGCGGTTAGTTTGCAACGATCCGATGAATGGAGTACGGCTGAAATCGAACTCTCCCTTTGTGAGGGAGAGATTCTGCACGCTTTTAATATCAGTACTGAAGGCCCTGTTAATATTCGGAATGCGTATTATTATTGCGATTGTGAAGAACTGGATATTCATCCAGTTGAGCTAGCGCTTGCAACTACTACGTTTAAAAAAGAAGACTATATTGTCCGTAACGTATCTCTTTTACAAAAGAACATTATTGATTCTGATGAAGAGATTGCTGATCATTTCCACGTACACATTATTGATAATGGCCGTTCGCTGAATAGTGCAAACCTGGATTCATCGCGTGTTACTGTTCATCCAAATCCTAATGTCGGCGGGTCTGGTGGTTTTGCTCGGGGGATGATTGAGTCACTTGAGCAGAATCCTAAAGCGACTCATGTTCTCCTGATGGACGATGATGTCGAGGTTCTTCCCGAGAGTTTTATCCGCACTTTCAACCTGCTCTCTCTTCTCAAAGAAGAATATGCTGAGGCCTTTTTATCGGGTGCCATGATGAGCTTGGAAGAGCCCAATTTGCGTACCGAGGATTTAGGGTTCTTTACTGCTAAGGGAACTTTTTCTCCCCTTAAGCCTGCAGGCTATATGACCTCACTTCATGATGTCGTTGAGACCGAGATATATAAGGCCCCAACTGGCCTTTATGAGGACACTGCCCAACAGTATGCTGGCTGGTGGTATTGCGTTATACCTACCGCAACGATTGAACGTGAGGGGTTGCCCTTGCCCTTATTTGTTCGTTCTGATGATGCTGAGTATGCGCTTCGTTGCAAACCCAAGTTCATGTCCATGAATGGTATTTGCGTTTGGCATAATTCCTTTAAGTTTAAGTATAGTGCTGCCGTGGAGCGTTATCAGGTAAGCCGAAATACGCTAATCAGTCAGGCGACAACTGGCGCTGCGCCTCTCTCTGATTTTCTTTATGAGATTCGTCGTGAAGTTGAGCTCGACTTGAAGAAATTTAATTACGATGAAGCTGCTCTTGCCGTAAAAGGTCTTGAAGATTTTTTGAGAGGTCCGGAGTGGATTTCTCATCCTGTCGCTGAATCCCGTTTTATGGCGGCAAATCGTGAAAGGGAACAATTGATTCCCATCGAGCAGCTCATCCCTCAGGCACAAGAATTGGGTGTCGACTTGACGCAACTGACTTTTGGCAATTTGAGCCTTGGGGGCGACAGGTCTAGGCTGCAGGCATTTAAGGATTATCTGACCATTAATGGCCACCGTTTTGTTAACGACTCCGCTAAACGTAACGGTAGGGTTGCTGTTATTGATGCTGCGGGATGGGTTTATCCCGCAGGTAAGATCAGGGATGTTGACACGCTTATTGTGGTAGATATGCCTAATAAAAAGGGTGCCATTAGACATATGGATAAGAAGCGATTCAAAGAGGTTTGGAGTCGTTTTCGTAAAGCCGAGAAGGAATTCAAGCGAAACAAAGATAAGATTTATACCGAATACGCTTCGTATAGAGATGTCTTTACCTCGATCGATTTCTGGAAACAGTATTTGAAAGAGGCGTCGGAGTAGTCTTCATGTGAGTGGGTTTCAAGGTGGGACCCACTCATTCTTTTGTATCATATGAGTAATTGTGCTTCGTTCATTGTTTGTTGTTGCGAAGGTTAAGCCATGTCCTTGCTTTCTACTATTAAAAAGATCCTCCCTGGCTCATCCCGATCGTTGCATGCTATGCATGAGGATATGGACCGTCGTTTTGACGAGGTTTTCGCCCGTATTGAGCAGGCCGATAACGGTATCAATATGAATATCAATTACAAATTCGATACTCGGCTATTTCCAGAAATTGAATTGCTCAAGCAACGCCAACAAAGTCTGTCAGAACAAATGAGGCTTCGCTTTGAATTGTTAGCGCGACGTGCGTACCCCGATCTCACCCCTTTTGAGCTCCGTTGCAAAATCTTTGATGCATTGCCCGACGCCGAGGGTGATATTCGATTGATGCAGCAGGCAAACGCGGCGTTGATGAGTAAGCTAGACGCGATTTGTGCTGCCAATAATATTCAATACTGGCTTTCTTATGGTTCTCTTGTTGGCACCTTGTCTCGATCGGGTTTTATTCCTTGGGACGACGATATTGATATCTGCATGCTTAGGTCCGATGTGGATAAGCTCACTGCCGCTTTAAAAGACGACCCTGAATATCAAATCACTCTTGTATATGACTGGTTTGTAAAGTGCCGTCAAGTTCGCTTTTGTTCAACTAATTCGCTTATACCTTGTTTTGTGGACATTTCGATTTACGACCGTGCGGCCGAGAATTCCAAGCGCGCGAACGATCGACTTAGGCAACTCAGAATTGAGCTTATGGATTTCTTTGACAAAAATGAACATGAGTTTAGTTTTTGGAAAGATAATCCTTGGATGTTTCATCCCGACAGTGGTCTTAGCGTGCAGTGCGGGGATGTTGACTTGGAAGCTCAGAGAACAGTTGTTTCTTCTGCGGAGATTGATCTTGTCCAGAGCGTATTCGATTCGTTTAACGAAAAGGCTCATGCACTTGGTTTGTTGACCGATGAGCCTCATGGCGATTTTGCATACGCGATCGATAACGTTTTTGATGCCCCTAAGCGAAAAATAATTTGGGATCGCAACGATATTCTTCCCGTAAGAAAGCATCCGTTTGGCGGTTTCTCTTTTTCGGTTCCTGCGAAAGCGGAAAAGGTCGCTGACGCCTGTTATCCTGGATGGCCTTACATGCCTATGGACATCTGCGGGCATGATCATTTTGCAAAGGATGTTTTGTCTGATCCTGATGTTCGCTCCGCGATGGCAAAGGTTGTCGTCGAATGTAATTAGTAGTTACAACGGCTTTGATTAAGGTATTTGAAATGCAGTTTAAACTTGCGAATGTTGTACTTAAAGTTGAAAAGCATGCAAAGGATTTTCCCGAACTCTACTATCGCGTGCTCTCTGGTGATGCTTCGTATGATGACGACATTCATTCACTTCATATCAATGGAAACGTTGACTTTTTGACGTATGTGAATGGCTTATCTGCTGGCAAATGGCATCAATATGCGTCTGTTGGCGGCGTCGTCTTGCATATGGCTTTATTTGGCAGGGGCCGGGTTGTCGTTCATGGAGTGAGATCTTGCGAACTGAATCCCGTCGAGCTTAAATCTTATCCTTTTGATGGCGATAAAGTTGATCCTTGCGTTCTCGATATCGATATCGATACAACCGGCTACGACTTGATCGGTTTTAGGATTGAGAGTGATGAGAGCTATTCCGTAGACCTCTTGAACGCCTCTTATCTGACTGATGTTCCTGAGGACTCAATTAACCAGATCAATCTTGCTCTTTCTACTACTACATTTAAGAATGAGCAGTACATTCTTCCGAATATTGAACTCGTTAAAGCAGGCATCTCCAAAGAGGACGGTCCGATTCGCGACCACTTCCACATGTTTGTCGTCGACAATGGGCAGACGCTCGATTCTGCATCACTTTCCGATGGGCTAGTCACCGTGCTCCCGAATCCCAATACGGGCGGTTCGGGGGGATTCGCGCGTGGAATGATGGCGGCTACTGAAACTCCTGATCGGTTCACCCATATCATCTTGATGGATGACGATGTCTCTATCATGCCCGAGAGTTTGATTCGTACGTTCAACCTGCTCTCTCTTGCTAGGGGCAAATATAAGGATGCCTTTATTAACGGCGCCATGCTTTCGATGGAGGATCCCACTCGTCAGTTTGAGGATGTCTCGTATGTGACGACTACTGGTGCCTATCGTCGAGTAAAAGAAGATCTGAATGTTGGCAAGCTGGCTGACATTCTCGAAAACGAGCGTACGAGTGTTGAGGTTGACCAGGCCTATGGAGCTTGGTGGTATAGCTGCATTCCGGTGAAGGCTATCGAAAAGAACGGTCTTCCCATGCCTTTCTTCATCCGCTGTGACGATGTTGAGTTTGGCATGCGCAATAAGCCTGTCTACATGACCATGAATTGCATTTGCGTGTGGCATGCAAGCTTTGAGGGGCGTTTCCGCGCTTCGGTTGACTGCTACCAGTACTTCCGCAACTTCTTTGCCATGATTTCACTCGATGATTGTGCTGATGAGAAAATGTTTGTCCTTCGTATTCAGCGAGGGGTACGTCAGAACTTGCGCGATATGGATTATCAGGCTGCTGAGTTTATCCTTGATGGCTTTGAGGACTATCTGCGCGGCCCTGAGTATCTCCAGAAGCTTGATGGCGCCGCGACGATGATTGGTAAGGGTAAGTTAAACGAAAAGCTGATTCCTGTTTCCGAAATGGATCCAGAGCTTCTTCGCAAGGCTGGGGTTACGGAGCAAGTGCTCGCTAATGTTAATCTGGAATTCCATCCTTCGAAATTTATGAAGTATTGGAGATCTATTCCTTACGACAAACACTATCTTCCCGATGCGCTGTTGCGCGGAAAGCCCGGCTATGTGGTCAAGAACGGCAGCTGTACGCTTGAGGGCAACTCGACACGTTGCAAGACGCTGGTATTTCTTGATCCGACCCGCGAGAAGGGGGCGGTCCGCACGATGGATCGAGCGCGGTTCAAGAGTATTCGCCGCCGAGAGCACGAACTGATGGCGCGATATCGTAAAGAGGGCGAGGTCGTCAGGGGGGCATGGAAAGATGCCATGCCGTACATGACTTCGCGAGAGTTCTGGGAACAGTATTTAGGTCTGAAATAAGAAGAGGTCCGGATTAAGTCCGGACCTCTTCTTATTTTGAATAGGTTTTATAGGCTTGTAGCTCCCATTGTTTTCTTTCGACTTTTGCTACTGAGTCGAGGATTAGTCCCGTTGCTAGGCTCAACCCACACAGGAACATGAATGAGGCCGCAAGTATGGCCGTGGGGAAACGGGGGACTAAGCCGGTTTGGAAGTACTCCCTAACAATTGGAATTCCGAGGGCAAGGCCTATGATGGCGAAGATGAGCGCTATAAGTGTAAAGAACTTGAGCGGACGATAGTCTTTAAAGAGCGTTCCAATCATTGCGATGACCTTGATGCCGTCGCTAACGGTGTTGAGCTTGGACTCGGAGCCTGCGGGCCGATCGCGATACTCCACCGGCACGTCTTTAATTCGCCAGCGGTGATCGACAGCGTGGATGGAGAGCTCGGTTTCGATCTGGAAGCCCTCGCTCAAGACGGGGAAGGTCTTGACGAAAGGCTTGCTCATGGCTCGGTAGCCGGTCATCACGTCGTCAAAGCTGTAGCCGTAAATCCACTTAATCATAGCGCGAACAAGGTTGTTGCCAAACCCGTGAAAGGCTCGTTTATTCTCTTCGGCATAGGTGCCGTTTGACAGGCGATCGCCAACGGTCATATCCGCTTCGCCGTTAAGGATGGGCTCACAGAGTGGCTTGGCGGCCTCAGCAGGGTAGGTATCGTCGCCGTCGACCATCAAGTAGCATTCGGCGTCGATATCGCGGAACATTTGGCGACATACGTTACCTTTGCCCTGCCTGGACTCATGGCGCACCGTAGCCCCGTGCTGTTTGGCGATTTGCGAAGTGTCATCGGACGAGTTGTTGTCGTAAACATAGACAACTGCACCGGGTAGCTCTCGATGAAAATCGTCGACAACTTTGCCAATCGTCAGCGCTTCGTTGTAACAGGGAATTATGACGGCGGTATTCGAATAGTCCATGTAGGACCTCCTTTAATGACTCATCTGGTCGAAAGTATACCTATCGCTTGCCCCTTTGCTTAGATATGGGTTAGTTCTCCAGATTTGTTGCGGTGAGTTATCGTCATCGTGGGAGGGCTATACTTTCTACTGTTATGTTTTACGAGACAAGGAGATGGTCCGTGGCTGACAACGTAGAGAGTCAGAAAGCGGTGGCTAAACCGGCCTCTCACGCTAAAAATGATTTTGAAAAGGACAAGTTCATTCTTAGGCAGCTTGTCACCAAAGATTTTAAAATCAAATATCGTCGCAGTGTTCTGGGTGTGGCATGGTCCGTGCTTAATCCGCTGTTGATGATGGTTGTTATGTCGATCGTGTTCTCGACAATCTTCGCGCAAGGTCGCAATGGTTCTATTACGCCCGAAATGTATCCGCTTTACTTGATCGTCGGTAACGTGACTTTCTCTGTCATGTCCGAGTCGACGAACCAAGCGCTTATGTCCATCATTTGGGCTTCCTCGCTGCTTAAGAAGGTCAAGGTGCACCGTTGGGTCTTTCCGGTGCAGAAGGTGCTGTTCTCGCTCGTTAACTTCGCCTTCTCTTTGGTTGCCGTCGCCTTGGTTATGCTTTGGTTCCACGTGCTTCCCACCTGGCATTTAATTCTTCTGCCGGTTTGCTTGCTCCTGCTTATGTGTTTCTGCATGGGCTTGGGCATGATGCTGTCTGCGCTGGCGGTTTTTTTCCGCGATGTTATGCACCTGTGGACCGTTGTTATCACGGCCTGGATGTATCTGACGCCGATTTTCTGGACGACCGACTTCATTAGCCAGATGGCACATTGGATTCAGGTGCTCGTGGTTGTCAATCCCATGTACAACTACCTTCAGTTTATGCGCGATATTTTCCTGTTTAACACCATGCCCTCTGCGCTTACCTTTGGGCTGTGTGTTGTTTGGGCTGTTATTGCTCTTGCTATTGGCTACACTGTGTTTCATAAGACTGAGCACAAGTTTATTCTCTACATCTAAGGAGCGCTGTTCATGACTGAATCTGCTATTGATTACAGCAAGCAGCCCCTTGCTGTTGAGGTCAAAGACGTCACCATGATCTTTAACATGGCGTCCGAGTCGCTTACGAACCTCAAGGAGTACTTTATTAAGCTCGCCAAGCACGAGCTGTTCTTTGAGGAGTTCCGTGCGCTTAAGCACATTTCGTTTAATGTGCATCGCGGCGAGGTCGTTGGCCTTGTTGGTACTAACGGCTCCGGTAAGTCTACGATGCTCAAGATTATTGCTGGCGTTTTGGAGCCCAGTGAGGGCGAGGTTAAGGTCCATGGCAATATTGCACCTCTGATTGAGCTCGGCGCTGGTTTCGATCCTGAGCTTACCGCGCGTGAGAATATCTATCTGAACGGTGCGCTGCTTGGATACACGAAGGAGTTTATTGACGCTAGCTTTGACGAGATTATTGAGTTCGCCGAGCTTAAAGACTTCGTTGACATGCCACTGAAGAACTTCTCTTCGGGTATGGTTGCACGCATTGCCTTTGCTATCGCTACGATTACCGAGCCCGACATCCTGATCGTCGATGAGACGCTTTCTGTTGGCGATGTCTTTTTCCAGCAGAAGTGCGAGCGCCGCATCCAGCACTTTATCGAGAGTGGCGACGTCACGGTCTTGTTCGTTTCTCACTCTATGGAGCAGGTTGAGCGCATTTGCCAGCGTGCCGTATGGATTGAGAAGGGCGACCTGCGCATGGATGGACCCGTGGACGAGGTCTGCAAGGCGTACCACGACCAGTTCAAGTAGGTTATAATTTATTAGCCGTGTGAACTTGTACCCGCTTGGACGCGCGGCTTCAATGCTCCATTAGCTCAGTTGGATAGAGCAGGGGACTTCTAATCCCAAGGTCGACGGTTCGAATCCGCCATGGAGCACCGATAGAGTTTTTTAAGACCCGGTTATTGTGCCGGGTCTTTGCTTTTTGGGGCGCGTGCGCATGCAGTGTTCCCTCAACAATAAGTCCGATGCAGCGATGCTGCACCGGACTTTCTACATCCCAGAATGGCTATCAGTCTTTGGCTGTTGGGCTTTTACGCCTCAGTCGGCTCCACGCCCAGCTCGTTGCGGACGAGCTCGAAGGCGGCGGCGATGGCCTTGTCCATGTCGTAGTACTTGTAGCCGCCCAGGCGTCCGGCGAAGATCACGTCGCCCTCCTGCGCCGCCAGCTCCTCGTACTGCCTGTACAGGGCCTCGTTCTTGGCGTCGTTGATGGGGTAGTAGGGCTCGTCGCCGGGCTTCCAGTCCGCCGGGTACTCGCGCGTGATGACGGTCTTCTCCTGCGTGCCGAACTCGAAGTGCTTGTGCTCGATGATGCGGGTATAGGGGACCTCGCGCTCGGTGTAGTTGACCACGGCCACGCCCTGGTGGTCCTGCTCGTCGAGCGTCTCGGTCTCGAAGCGCAGGCTGCGGTACTCGAGCGTGCCCAGCCTGAAGTCGTAGAACGCGTCGATGGGGCCGCAGTAGATCGTCTTGGCGGCGATATCGGGCTCGGCGGCGGCCAGCTCCTTGTACTCCACGCCGCAGCGCACCTCGACGCCCTCGAGCATGTTGGCGACCATCTTGGTGTAGCCGCCCATGGGGATGCCCTGGTAGCGGTCGTTGAAGTAGTTGTTGTCGTAGGTGAAGCGGCAGGGGAGGCGCTTGATGATGCTCGCGGGCAGCTCCTTGCAATCGCGGCCCCACTGCTTCTCGGTGTAGCCCTTCACGAGCGTCTCGAAGATGTCGCGGCCGACGAGCGACAGCGCCTGCTCCTCGAGGTTTGCCGGCTCGCCGATGTTCTCGGCGGCCACCTGCTCGGCGATCTTGGCCTTGGCGTCGGCCGGCGTGACGACGCCCGGCCACATCTTGGCGAAGGTGTTCATGTTGAAGGGCATGTTGTACATCCTGCCGTGGAAGTTGGCGACCGGCGAGTTGACGTAGTTGTTGAACTCGGCGAAGCGGTTGACGTAGTCCCAGACGTCCCTCATGGAGGTGTGGAAGATGTGCGCGCCGTAGCGGTGGACCTGGATGCCCTCGACGTCCTCGGTGTAGATGTTGCCGGCGATGTGGTCGCGGCGGTCGATGACCAGGACCGACTTGCCGGCGCGCTTGGCGGCGTTGGCGAAGACGGCGCCAGAGAGGCCGGCGCCGACGACGAGGTAATCGTACTGGGACATGGATATGCTCCTTTGTATGTCGATTGGACAGTTACTTTAGTTTAGGGACAAACATATCTAATGTCTTTGTCCCAGGGATTAGTGTAGCAGATGCTCTTTCAACAGCTCCAACGCGTGGGCGTAGCCTTGGAGGCCCTCGCCGGTGATGGTGGCGAAGCAGGCCAGGCGGGCGTAGCTCACCTGGCGGAAGTCTTCGCGGGTCTCGACGGCGCTGATGTGGACCTCAACGGCGGGGATGGCGACGGCCTTGAGGGCGTCCAGGATGGCCACGCTCGTGTGCGTGTAGGCAGCCGGGTTGATGACGATGCCGTCGACCTTGCCGTAGGCCTCCTGGATCTTGTCGACGATGCCGCCCTCGTGGTTAGACTGGAAGACCTCGACTTCGTCGAAGCCCTGTTCGGCGCCCGCTTCCTGGCAGATCTGCACTAAGCGGTCGTAGTTGTCGCTGCCATAGATGCCCGGCTCGCGAATGCCGAGCATGTTGAGGTTGGGGCCGTTGATGACGAGTGCTTTCATGGTTGCTTCCTTTGCGGTTGGAAAACCACCACAAAGGTGCCTGTCCCCTTTGTGGTGGTTTTGGTTAGAGGGCGGGTGGGAGGGTGTCGAGGAGGGCTTGGGCGGTGTTGGCGGCGCAGTCGCGTGAGTCGATGATGTAGTCGGCCCAGGCGCTGTAGCGCGGCATGCGCTGCTCGGCAAGTTTATCGATGCCATCACGGGCGGTGATAGGGCGTCCCTTGTGGGCGAGTTCGTCGAGCTTGCGGTTGAGCATCACGATCTGGCTGTTTTGGTGCAGCAGCGGATAGTTTTCGTCGCGCGTGACCACGCCGCCGCCGGTGGAAAGCACCAGGCCGCTGCGCTTGGAGATGTCGGCCAGCGCTGCCGTCTCCTGCTCGCGGAAGGCGGCCTCGCCGCGCTTGACGATAAAGTCGGCGCAGGGCATGCCGAGGCGTTCCTCGAGGGCGCGGTCCAGGTCGATGTGCTCGCGACCCGTGAGCAGGGCAATCTGCTCTCCCACGCGGGTCTTGCCCGAGCCCGGCATGCCGATCAGCGCGATGTTCTGTTCGCGGCGTGACAAGCGCTCCGTTACATCCAGGATGCGCTCGCGCAGGGTGACCTGGCCGGTGTAGCGCTCGACGGCCTGTGCCGCTTGGGCCACGAGCATCAGCAGGCCGCCGATGCAGGGGATGCCGCGGCGCTCGGCCTCGAGCATCAGGCCCGTGCGGGCGGGGTTGTAGACAATGTCGATGACGCCCTCGAGCGCATCGAGGCCTTCGAGCGTGCAAGGCGCGTCGGGGCAATGGGGGAACATGCCGGCGGGCGTGCAGTTGACGAGTAGGGAGGCGTCGGACTGCTGCGCGATATTGTCGTAGTTGACCTCGCTCGTGCGACCCACGGGTACGACGATGGCGCCCATGTCTCCCAGCACCATACTTGCCGTGGTGCCGGCGCCGCCGGTGGCACCGAGCACGAGGGCCTTCTTGCCGGCAACCTCAACGCCCAACTCCTCGACCAGGCACTGAAAACCAAAGTAGTCAGTATTATCGCCGTGCAGGCGGCCGTCGGGCAGGCGCGTGATGGTGTTGACGTTGCCCATGCGCTCGGCGAGCGGGCTCAGCTCGTCCAGGTATTCCATGACGGCGCGCTTGTAGGGGATGGTCACGTTGGTGCCCTCCCATTCGTCGCCCGTCATAAAGGCCGCAAGATCCTCGGGCTCGCGCTCAAAGCGCACGTACTCGAGCCCCGCGAGCTCTTTGTAGATGGTCGGGGTATAGCTGTGGCCCAGCACGCGGCCCAGCACGCCGTAGGGGCGGGTTGCGGCGGTATCGGTCATCTAGAGCACCTCCGTGTAGCTGCCAAAGTAGGTGAAACTCTCGCACACGTCGTCGATGGAATCGAGCAGGTCGTCGAGGGCCTTGCTGCCAAAGGGGCAGTCCAGATCAAAGTAGAACATAAACTCAAAGTCGCGGCCGGGGATGGGGCGGCTCTCGAGCTTGATGAGGTTGATATTGAGTGCGTAGAAGCGCTCGAGTACACGATAGAGTGCGCCCGGCTCGTTGGCCGTGGTGATCATGAGCGAGGTGCGGTTGGCGCCGGGGTAGACGCGCGGCTCGCGGCTGATGACGACAAAGCGCGTGTAGTTGTTGTCCGAGTCCTGAATGTTGGGCTCCAGCACCTCCAGGCCATAGAGTGCCGCGCAGCTGCGCGATGCGATGGCGGCAACATCGGTGCGCTCGGAGCTGGCGACCATCTCGGCCGACATGGCTGTGTTGGGGTACTTGGTGGCGTGCAGGCCGTGCGCCTCGATAAAGCTGGCGCACTGCGCGATGGCCTGACCGTGGCTGTAGACCTCGCGTATGTCCGCGAGCTTGGTGCCGGGCTTGACGAGCAAGTTGTGGTCGATCTTGAGGCGCAGCGAGCGCACGATATGGAAGTCGAACTGTGCAAGCAGGTCGTAGACGGCGTTGACCGAGCCGGCGGTGGAGTTCTCGATGGGTAGCACGCCAAACTCGCAGAAGCCGTCGCGCACAGCGCGCATAACGCCTTCGAAGGTCTCGAAAAACGCGATGTCGGGCACGTCGAAGAGTTTGCACGCGGCGATCTGGCTATAGGCACCTTCCACGCCCTGGCAGGCAACGGTGGCCGTTTGAGGGAAGGCCGTGTCGGAGGCTGCAACCGTGGCGTGGGCCTTTTGCGAGACGGTGATGCCCTTGAGCTCGTTGATATAGCGCTGCTGCTCGGCCTTGCTCATGCTCATGAGGAGACGGAACAGGGTGATGGTCTGCGCCTCGTAGCGCTCGGGTGCGCGGCTGGCGAGGTTGTTGAGCTTGGAGCGCTCGCGGGCGGGGTCGAAGACGGCCTTGCCCATCTCGATTTTTGACTTGGCGACTTCGGTGGCAATGTCCATGCGCTCGACAAAGCTGTTGAGGAGCGTGGTGTCGATGCCATCGATGGCCTGGCGAATATCGGCAAGGTCCATGGAGGCCCCTTTCACGTAACGGCTGAGTTGACAGGCAACCCAGGCGAGTCGGGTTAGAGCTGGGCGGCGTCCTCGAGGAGGGCGTCCCAAATGGCGAGGGCGGCGGCTGCTTCTGCTACGGGGACGGCTCGTGGGACGATGCAGGGATCGTGGCGGCCGCGGACCGAGAGCTCGACATTTTCCATAGCGTCCATGTCCACCGTCTGCTGCTCGCGGCCAATCGAGGGCGTCGGCTTTACGGCCATGCGCCACATGACGGGTGCGCCGGTGGAGATGCCGCCCAGGATGCCGCCGGCGTTATTGGACTCGACTGCAATCTCGCCGGTCTCGGCATCAACGCGGTACGGATCGTTGTTCTCGCTGCCGCGCATGGCGGCTACGGCAAAGCCCATGCCAAACTCCACGCCCTTCACGGCGGGAATGCCAAACGCGATCTGCGCGATGCGGTTTTCGATGCCGTCGAACATTGGGTCGCCGATGCCCGCGGGAAGCCCGTAAATGCCGCACTCGACGATGCCGCCGATGCTGTCGAGCTCGTCGCGCGCCGCCAGAATTTCCTCGCGCATGCGACCGGCAGCAGCGGCGTCAATGCAGGGCAGGTCGTTCGTAAGGATTGCCCTGCGGTCGGCCTCGCGATAGACCATGTCGTCCATGGGCAGGTCGGAGATGCCGCCGATCTGTGCGACGTGAGCCATCACGCGAATACCGCGGGCATTGAGTGCCTGCAGCGCGATGCCGCCGGCGATGCACAAGGGAGCCGTCAGACGACCGGAGAAGTGTCCGCCGCCGGCGACGTCGTGCATGTTGTGGTACTTCACGCGCGCCGGAAAGTCTGCGTGCCCGGGGCGGGGCTTGCGGCGCAGCTCGGAATAGTCCTTGGAGCGCGTGTTGGTGTTCTCGATAATCGCGGCGATGGGTGCGCCGGTGGTGTGTCCATCGACCACACCGGCGATGATATGCGCGGCGTCGGCCTCACGGCGCTTGGTTGCGGTCTCGTCGCGGCCGGGGGCGCGACGGTCCAAAAAGGCCTGCAGCTGCTCCTGGTCAACGGCGATACCGGCGGGAATGCCATCGAGTGAGCAGCCGATAGCAGGGGAGTGCGACTGGCCAAAGATGCTCAGATGCAAAACGTTGCCAAAGGTCGAGGACATGCTATTCCTCCTCGAGCGTGACCTTGCCGCCCAGCAGGCGGTAGTGGTCGAAGAAATCGGGATAGGACTTGTTGACGGCCTCGGCGCCGTGGATCACGACCTCGCCGGTGGCACGGCTCGCGGCGATGGCAGCCATCATGGCGATGCGGTGGTCGTTGTGCGAATCGACCTCGCCGCCGGTAAAGGCATCGACACCCTTGATGATGAGGTCGTCGCCGGCAATGCGTACTTGCGCGCCCAGTGCGGTGAGTTCGCGGGTGGTAGTGGCCAGACGGTCGGATTCCTTGATGCGCAGGCGGGCGCAATCGCGAATGAACGTGCGGCCTTGCGCCAGCGATGCCACGGCCGAGATTACGGGCACCAAGTCGGGGATGTCGTGCGCGCTCATCTCAAAGCCGGCGAGCTTGTCGGACTGCACGGTGGCGGCGTTGGTGGAGCGCACGATGCGGGCGCCAAAGCGCGAGAGCGCGGCAAGCACGTTGCGATCACCCTGGGCCGAGCTGAGCGACACGCCCTCGACGGTGATGGGGTCGGAGCCGATGGCGCCGGCGCACAGCCAAAAGGCCGCGTTGGACCAGTCGCCCTCGACAGCCACGTTGCCAGGCGTGCGGTACGAGCCGCTGCTCACGCGGAAGTTCGTGATCTCGGGCTGGCCGTCCTTGGCGGGGATGCGCTCGACGTTGACCTCGACGCCGAAGGCCTTCATGGCCTGGATGGTCAGGTTGATATAGGGGCGGCTCTCGATAAGGCCGGTCACCTGCACGCAGGAGGGCTGGGCCAGAAGCGGGGCTGCCAGCAGCAGGCCGGAGATGTACTGCGAGCTCACGTTGCCAGGCAGGATAAAGGTGCCCGGGCGCATGCGGCCGCTTGTCTTGAGCGGAAAACCGCCCAGGCCCTGCAGGTCGCAGCCGGCGGCAATGATCTCGTCGGAGAGCGGGGAGAGGGGGCGTGCGCCAAGACGGCCCTGTCCCACAAAGGTTGCCTCTGCTCCCAGCGCGCAGGCGACGGGCAGCATAAAGCGGAGCGTGGAGCCGCTCTCGCCGCAGTCGAGCGTCCCGCCGGCAAGTGCCTTGAGCAGGCCAAACTCAATACTCTTCATAGTGGGATGCACCTGGAAGCCGTCCTCGACGGTCTCGATGCGGGCGCCCAGCGCTGTGAGGCAGCGCACCGTGGCTTCGATATCGGCGCAGGTCGTGTTGCAGGTCACGTGCGTCTCGCCGTTGGCGAGCGCAGCACAGATTATCAAGCGGTGTGCCATCGACTTGGATGCGATAGCGGGAACGGTGCCCTTGAGCGGGGAGGGGGTGATGCGGGCTAGCATGCGGATGCGTCTCCCTTCTGGCCGAGGCCCTCGGCAATTAAATCATGGAAGGTTGAAAGCGGCGTGCGGTCGATGCTGCAGCGGCCAATGCCGTGCGGAATCACCAGGTCGATAGTGTCACCGGCGCGTTTTTTGTCGTGCAGCGCCTCGGCAAAGACGGCGTCGGCGGAAAGCTCACAGCGGGTCTTGAGGCCGTGGCGGGCGCAGAGCTCCTCGATGCGACCGGGCAGCTCGGCATCGCAAATGCCGTGCAGGGCTGCGGCGCGCGTGATGATACCCATGCCGATCGACACACAGTTGCCGTGTCCGAGCTCAAAGTGCTCGCAGGCCTCGACGGCGTGTCCGGCGCTGTGTCCAAAGTTGAGGAGCTTGCGCTGGTTGATCTCGCGCTCGTCGGCGACGACCACGGCGCGCTTGATGTCGATATTGCGGGCGATGATGAGCGCTACGCGCGCCACATCGCGGTTGAGCAGCTCCAGCGTGAGCGGGGTCTTCTCCAGCTCGGCGAAAAGCTCCGGGTCGGCGATCACGGCGTGCTTGACGACCTCGCCGCAGCCGTCGGCGAACTGCTCGGGCGTGAGGGTGGCCAGGCACCCCACGTCGGCGATAACCACGCTCGGCTGCCAAAAGGCGCCGGCCAAGTTCTTGCCTGCAGCCAGGTCGATGGCGGTCTTGCCACCCACCGACGAATCCACCATGGCGAGCAGGCTCGTCGGGATCTGCACAAACTTGCAGCCGCGCATGTAGGTGGCGGCCACAAAGCCCGCCACGTCGCCCACGACGCCGCCACCGAGTGCCACGATCACGTCGGAGCGCGAAAGCTCGTGCTCGGCCACAAACTCCATAATGGCAACATAGGTTTCGGCGCGCTTATGGGCCTCTCCGGCCTCGAAGGTGCAGATGCTCACCTCGTAGCCTGACGCCTCCAGGCTCTGCTTAACGGGCATCTGGTAGAGCGGGCCCACGTTGGTGTCCGTCACGATGACGGCGCGCGAGCCGCCGGCGGTGGCTCGAACGAGCGGGCCGGCCTCTTCCAGCAAAAACGTGCCAACATGCACCTGGTAGGGGCGTGCGGTGTCGATATCGATGGTAATCGCCATAAGCTTCGGTCCTTTCGACCTGGCGTGATGGGTGGTCTAGTGGGAGGCCTCGTCGTCGAGCGCGCGCTTGATGCGGTCGCCCTCGGCAAGGAGGTTCTCAAGATAGCGCTGGTCGCGGTCCTTGAGGGCGCGGCTGTAGGCGCCGAGCGATTCGATCAGATGGTCGATCTCGAAGGCGAGCGCATCGGCGTCGTCGATCATGAGCTCGGACCACATCTGCGGATTGAGGTGCGCCACGCGGGTGAGGTCGCGGTAGCTGCCGGCCGAAAAGCCGTGGTGGACCTGAGCGGTCGGGCTCTTAACATAGGCGTTGGAGACGACGTGCGCGAGCTGGCTTGTAAAGGCGATGACGCGGTCGTGCTCGGCGGCGCTCGTTACACTGAACTTGCCAAAGCCCAAGGGACGTACCATCTCGCGCACCTGGCCCAAAAGTTCAAGCTTAAGTGCGTCGTCCACTGCGGGCGGTACTAGCACGAGCGGTGCGCCCTGGAACAGGTCGGCGTGGGAATGAGCGTAGCCCGAGAACTGGGTGCCCGCCATGGGATGCGCGCCCACAAAGTAAAAACCGTGCTCGCGGGCAAGCTCAAAGGCGCGCTCGCACACGATACCCTTGACGCCCACGGTGTCGATCACCACGGGGCCCATGATGGCCTCGGTGTCGGTGGCGCCGGCGAGTGCCTGGGCGTGCGTCTCGAGCCACTCGATGCAGGCCTCGGGGTAGCATGCCAGGACGATGATGTCGCACTCGCCGAGCGTCTCGTCGTTGAGCTCGCCGGCAACGGTGCCCATGCTGGCGGCCGTCATGACGTCGTCATCGGGGTCCCAGGCCAGCACGCGGACGCCCGCCTGCGCATAGCCGCGGGCAAAGCTGCCGCCGATGAGGCCCAGGCCCACGATACCGGCGCACTTGGGGCCACCCTGGTTAACGCGTGCGTTTCTCACCGTACCCATGGCCTACTCCTGAACGGTCTCTTGGCAGACGACCTCGCGGATGGCGCGGATGCGGCGCATGGTGTCGTCGAACTGGTCGGGGGTGAGGGCCTGAGCACCGTCGGACCAAGCGTGGCTCGGGTCGTCGTGGACCTCGATCTCCAGACCGTTGGCGCCGCAGGCAGTCGCGGCGAGCGCCATGGGCTCAACATAGCGGGTGTAACCGGTGGCGTGGCTGGGGTCGGCGACGACGGGCAGGTGCGACAGGTGGTGCAGCACCGGCACGGCGTTGAGGTCGAAGGTGTTGCGAGTGCGGGTCTCGAAGGTGCGGATGCCGCGCTCGCACAGGATGACGTTGTCGTTGCCCTCGCTCATGATGTACTCGGCTGCCATAAGCAGCTCGTCGACGGTGCCGGACATGCCGCGCTTGAGCAGGATCGGGGTCTGCGTCTTGCCGACCTCCTTGAGCAGGGGGAAGTTCTGGGCGTTGCGAGCGCCAATCTGCATGACGTCGATCTTTTTGTCGAGGAAGACCTGCACGTCGCGCGGGTCCATGATCTCGGTGACGATCGGCATGTCGAGCTCGGCGGATGCCTCGCACAGCAGGTCCAGGCCGGCGGGACCCATGCCCTGGTAGGCGTACGGGGAGGTGCGGGGCTTGTAGGCGCCGCCGCGCAGCATCGTGGCGCCGGCGGCCTTCACGCGGCGGGCTATGCGGATGAGGTTCTCGCCCTCGACGGAGCAGGGGCCGGCGATGACCTGGAACTGGTCGCCGCCGATCTTGACGCCGTGGCCGCAGTCGATGACGGAGTCCTCGGGGTGGAACTTGCGGTTGGCGCGCTTGAACGGCTCGGAGACGCGCTGTACGCGCTCGACGACGTCCATGGACTCGAGCAGGAACGGGTCGATTTTGGTCGTGTCGCCCACCAAGCCGATGATGGTCTCGTTCTCGCCGCGCGAGACGTCGGTCTTGAGTCCTTTTTTCTCGATCCAGCTGACAATGTGGCTTACGGCTTCGTCACTGGCGCTCTGCTTTAAAATCGCAATCATGGTGTGCCTCTCACCTCGATGGATAACCCTTGCAAAAACGGCCCGCATCGCGAGCCGTTATATATGTGCATGAGAGTTTATACTATCTGACTCGCTTTTGCCGCCTAAAGCGCACCGTCGCGGCGCGTCTCCCACGTAATTGCAAAGCTTTTTCTATTATTTTGTTAGCCCGTGGCGCACTTGGGTATAATGCCTACCGTTCGCCCTATTAGCTCAGGGGATTAGAGCGTCTGCCTCCGGAGCAGAAGGCCGTTGGTTCGAATCCAACATGGGGCACCCTCGAACGTAAGACCGTCCGAACCTCGCATGGTCCGGGCGGTTTTCTTATACCGACGCGACGTGATGGGACGTGGTATGGCAGCAACGGATATCGAGCGCGGACTCTCGACCGCCGAGGTCGAGGAGCGCATCGCCGCCGGTAAGATCAACCGCAACATGGAGCTCAAGACCAAGTCGGTCAAAGAGCTCATCATCGAGAACCTCTGCACGCTGTTTAACTTGATCAACGTGGTCTTGGCGATTTTGGTGTTGCTGACCGGTTCGTTTAAGAACCTGACGTTTCTGTTCGTGGTGTTCTTGAACACGGCAATTGGCGTCATTCAGTCCATGCGTTCCAAGCGGATGGTCGACAAGCTTACGCTGCTCACCTCTAAGAAGGCCATCGCGGTGCGCGATGGCGCCGAGGTGGAGCTCGACCTGGACCAGATCGTGCTCGACGATATCATTCGCCTGGGGCGCGGTGACCAGATTCCCGCCGACGCCGTGGTGGTGTCGGGCGAGGCGCTCGTCAACGAGAGTCTGCTGACGGGCGAGAGCGATCTTATCAAAAAGCAGCCCGGCTCCGAGCTCATGAGCGGCAGCTTTATCGACTCAGGCCTGCTGCGCGCCCGCGTGATCCATGTCGGCGCCGATAACTACGTGGCAAAGATCAACAACGAGGCCAAGTACGTCAAAAAGGTCAATTCCGAGATCATGAACGTGTTGAATGCCATCGTGCGGTTCGCGAGCATTATCATGATTCCGCTTGGTCTGGCGCTCTTTGCTTCGAGTGTGAGCGAGCTGTGGGATGCCGCGGGAACCCCGGGCGATAGCGCACTTTCTTGGTGTTTCTCCGAGCTGTTGGCTGGTCATGTGCCTTCGTCGGCGCTGCTGTCCACGGTGGGCGCCCTGCTGGGCATGATTCCGCAGGGCCTGGTGCTGCTGACCTCGTCGGTGCTCGCGATCGCCACGGTGCGCCTGGCGCGTCGCAAGGTGCTGGCACAGCAGCTCTACTGCATCGAGACGCTCGCGCGCGTCGACGTTTTGTGCCTGGACAAGACGGGCACCATCACCTCGGGCCGTATGGAGGTCGAGGGCACCTACCCGCTGCCTGTTGAGGGTGTTGGCTTTGGCGCGGACTCGGACGAGGCGGCTGTCCCCGTCGAGACCACGGTGCTCGACTTTGCGCTTGCCAACGTAGCACGTGCGACCTCGGCAGATGCCAACGAGACCTGCCAGGCGCTGCTCAACTACTACGCCGATCGTCCGGTCGAGGTGTCCGAGCCGCTGTCGGTCATTCCGTTCTCGTCGTCAAAAAAGTGGAGCGGCGCGTCGTTTGCGCAGGGCTCCTATGTGATGGGCGCCGCGCAGTTTGTGCTCTCTGATCGCGCATTTGCTCAGGTCGAGAATCGTGTGGCCGAGCTTGCCGATACCTGCCGCGTACTTGTGGTGGCGCGCGTGGACGGCTTTTCGCCCGATGGCGATATGGTGGGCGAGGCCGAGCCCGTGGGTTTTGTGACTATTCGTGACGAGATTCGTACCTCGGCAGCCGAGACTATCGGCTACTTTAACGAGCAGGGCGTGACCCTCAACGTGATCAGTGGCGACGACCCGCGTACGGTGTCGTCGATCGCGCGCGTGGTGGGCGTGCCGGGGGCGGACGCTTATGTGGACGCCACGACGCTCGATACACCGGCCAAGCTTGATGCCGCAGTGGACCGCTACCATGTCTTTGGTCGTGTGACCCCGCAGCAGAAGCGCGAGCTCGTGCAGGCGCTCAAGCGCCGCGAGCACACCGTGGCCATGACGGGCGACGGCGTCAACGACGTGCTGGCGCTCAAGGAGGCCGACTGCTCCGTGGCCATGGCGGCCGGCTCCGATGCCGCGCGTAACGTGGCCGAGATCGTACTCGTCGACAACGACTTTGCCTCGATGCCCGCCGTGGTGGCCGAGGGCCGTCGCTCCATCAACAACCTGCAGCGTTCGGCCTCACTGTTCCTGACCAAGACGCTGTTCTCGATGGGCCTGGCGGCGCTGTGTATCGCGCTGCCGCCGTACCCCTTCGAGCCCATCCAGATGACGCTCATTAACTTCTTCTGCATCGGCGCGCCGGGCTTTGTGTTGGGCCTGGAGCCCAACAATGCTCGTGTGAAGGGTGCGTTTTTGAGCAACGTACTCAAGCGTGCACTGCCGGCGTCGATTGCGGTCATTTTGGCTGCGGCGCTCGATATCTTTGTGGCGCGCGTGTTTGGCTTTAGCCAGCTCACGCTGTCTACGATGTGCCTGCTTACGTCGTGCGCGGCGAGCGTCAGCCTAATCTGGCGCATCTCGCAGCCTCTCACGCCCTTACGTGTGGTGCTCTTTGTGTTTGTAGTCGCCGGCATCCTGGTGGGCGTTATCGGATTCCCGGAGCTGCTGTCTATTGCCAACCTGTCGATGGGCCAGATGGTTATCTTGGCTGTTATCGTGGTCTTTACCTGCTCGGTGTTCTTTAAGCTCGCCACGATGATGGATTCGCTCAAGCCGCGTCGTCGTCATGCCGCAACTGGTTTTGGCCGCGGTGTGCGCGTCCGCCTGGGTCGTGGTGGCGGCAAGGTGAGCTCGACGGGCTCGACGGCCGAACGTTTTGCCAAGCGCGTCGCCGCCGACATGGCGCAGCGCCGCGAAGATCGCACCGCTCGCGAGGCCGAGGCCCGCGCACTCGAGGGCGTGGCCCAGGCCCAGCCCAAGAAAAAGAAGAGTACCGGAGCTAAGCGCTCTCGTGTGACCAAGTCCGCCCAAGGCATCAAAGTCTCGATGCCAAGCAAAAAGAAGAAGTAGCTACGCGCCCTGGCGATGTTGAATTGGTGCCTTGTTCCTGTGGGGCCGTGGCGATGTTATGCTCTAACCTCGATTGTTTGAATTGCTTCGAAAAGAGGATGCCGTGATCTGCCCGCATTGCCTTAAGACTATCGAGG
This sequence comes from uncultured Collinsella sp., assembly GCA_938045065.1. Taxonomy (GTDB): domain Bacteria; phylum Actinomycetota; class Coriobacteriia; order Coriobacteriales; family Coriobacteriaceae; genus Collinsella. The sequence continues at coordinate 77,915 of CALIOA010000041.1, read as the reverse complement.
ACGGCGCCTCGTTCTGCCCCTACTGCAACGCCTATGTGGGTCCGGGCGATGGTCCTGAGCACACCGAGTTCGTGTTCTGTGAGGGCTGCGGTGCCCGTCTTTCTCCGCATGATCGCACGTGCCCAAAATGCGGACGCCCTGCTCCGGGTATCCTCTCCGAGGACGCGGCCGCATCCGACCTGGCAGCGGGCCGCACGGCGGGCTTTCCGCGCCTAACGCAAGAGCAGATCGATACCGAGGTGCCTCATGCGCCCGCCTCGGCTGCCGCGGTTCTTTCGGACGCCGCCGACCCCAATGAGACCTGTGTGCTGCCGGCTTTCGATAAGGATTTCGGTATCCCCAAGGTCGATATTCCCACGCCCGTTTCCCTGCATGACGATGCTCAAAAACCCAAGCGCAAGGTGCACCCCGACGAGGACGCCTACCACAAGCACAAGCGCCATATCCCCAAGCCGCTCATTATCATTGCGGTCCTCGCCGTCGTTTGCGGCGGTGCCTATTGGTTCGTGACGACCGATCCCATGGGTGTCATGCCTGGCCTCTATGACCAGTTTGGCCAAGCCGCGCAGACGACCTTCCCCACGCGCCAAAAGGGCGAGGCGACTGAGGACGATACCAAGCAGGACGATTCTGCCGAGGTGGTCCAGGAAGAAACCGTGCTCACCGATGATCAGCTCTATACCAGGCTCGACGGTCTGTATCAGACCATCGTGTCCTACGGTGACGAGGACCAGATCGGCGAGGTCATCGATTCCTTTAACAACGGCTATCTCCGATCGCCGCTGTCCACCCGTCAGGAGCTGTCGCAGAGTGCCTACGCCCTGCGCGACCAGATCAAAAAGACGCAAGATGAGCTCAACAACCTTAAGTATCAGGACGATACGGTCTATGCGGATGACATCGCCCACTTAAAGCAGCTTGCCGAGTGGATGTTCGAGCGTGTCGACGTGATCTGTCAGAGCTGGGACATCTCGCTGGCCATTCCTGATGGTGAGTCGATGAGTTCCCACCAAAGCGAGATCCTGGCGCCCATCGCGCAGGGCGGCAACAGCGCGCTGAACCAGTACGACGCCAATGTGGGTTCCTGGAAGCCGCAGCAGCGTTCCTAAAATTAGTTCGCCATAGTCGGCATAACCTACGTGCGCAATTGATGTAAGCGCATGCTTATTGCTACAATTCGTACAAATATGCTATAAACGCACGAGGAAGGAACCACATGTTTGGTTTTAAGAAAGAGCTTTACACGCCCGAGTATCAGCTTGCCGGCGACGAATGCGCCGTTATCGAGACGTCGAAGGGTACCATCAAGGTCAAGTTTGACGGCGAGGGCGCTCCCATTCATGTCGCGAACTTCTGCGAGCTTTCTACGATGGGCTTCTATGATGGCCTTAAGTTCCATCGCTATGTGCCCGGTTTTGTCATCCAGGGCGGCGACCCCAATACCCGCGATATGTCCGGCGCCGACGTCGCTGCCGGTCTTGAGGGCCCCGACGGCATGCCCGGTACCGGTGGCCCCGGCTACTGCATCAAGGGCGAGTTTGCCACCAATCCGCGCAACAGCCATGTCGATGGTGCCCTTGCCATGGCACGCTCCATGGACCCCGATTCCGCGGGTTCGCAGTTCTACTTCTGCCTGGGCGCCCAGCATAACCTCGATTCCGGTTACACCGTCTTTGGTACCACGGTCGAGGGTCTCGATGTGATTTCGCAGCTGCGTGCCGGCGACGAGATCGTCCATGTCGAGATCGTTCACGAGTAAAGGGGACTTCCTTGAATAGCCAGCTGATCCAACAGGGCCGCGCCGCTTACCGCGCGGGTGATTTTTCCGCTGCAGCCCAGATGCTTGGGGCGGCAAAGACTCCCGATGAGATTATGGGCGAGGCCGATCACCTTCGTGGCAACGCCTTGATGCACCTGGGCATGTATGCCGAGGCCGCCGAGGCTTATGCTGCCGCCCTCAACGACGGCACCTACGGCAAGCGCGGCGCGCTGCTCACCAACCGCGGCAAGGCGCTCGCCGCCGTGGGCGACTACACGACGGCCGCTCAGGCGTTCTCTGCCGCTACGCAGGACGCTTCCTATGCCACGCCGTTCAAGGCCTATCTGGGCCTGGGCAATGCGCTGTTCCAGTCGGGCGACTATGCCAACGCGGGTACTGCCTTCCGTCAGGCTGCCATCGACGGCGCCAATCCGGCTCCTGCCGCCGCACTCGGCGAGCTCGGTCGTTGCTTCATTAAGCTCGGCCGTCCGGCGGATGCTGTGGAGACCTACCGCACGGCTATCGACTTTGCCGGCCCCCGCGACGACACGCGTGCGCTCAACGCCGGCATGGGTCAGGCGCTTTCTGCCGCCGGCCGTCCCTCCGACGCGCTCGACGCCTTTAACGCCGCTACTGCCGATGGCATCTACCAGCTCACCTCCGAGCAGGCCGATGAGCTTGCCCGCGTGCACGATTCGCTTGCCGCGCTGTCTGCCCAGACGGCTATGTCCACGGCTCCGGCGCCCGCGATGGACGCTCCTGCCGTCGATCCGCTCGATCCTACGGGCGCGACCGGTCAGTTTATGCCCGATCCCTCGGACACCGGCTTCTTTACGCTGTCCGAGTCCGAGATGGTCCAGCAGGACCGTCAGGATCGCAAACAGGCCAAGGTCCGTCGTCGCCATCGCCATACGGGTCTCAAAGTCTTCATTGTGCTGCTTCTGCTCATTTTGATCGCCGCGGGCGGTCTGGGCTTTGCCTACACGCGCGGCTTTGGCTTCCCGTCTCAGGAGTCTGTCGTTACCGATCTGTTCCAGGCTGCCGGCGACGGTGACACTGCAAAGGCCGAGTCTTGCCTGGCCCCAAGCCTGTCCGAGGACGCTAAGTCGATGATCATCTCCTCGATTCCGCAGAGTGCCACCGTGTCCGTCGAGGGCATGGATCAGTCCATGACCGAGACGACCGCCAAGGTTAAGGCATCGCTGTCCAAGGGCGGCGAGCAGGAGTACACCGTCAAATTCGTGCGCTCTGACAACCATATCGGCTGGGCCGTTTCCTCGCTCGATATGGATTTCTCGGCTGCTGACAACCAGTAGTGACCTTATGGGATTTAGCTTTGCCCGGCGCTTCACCGCAAGTGAGGTGCCGGGCTTGCGCTAGTATCATGAACTAGTAGTTTTCCAGCAATCATCCAACACATCAGGAGTTGCGTTGTTTTCTTTGATGGATATGTTCTTCGGTAGCTATGCGGGCGATCTTGCCATCGACCTCGGCACCGCAAATACGCTTGTCTCCGTGCGCGGCAAGGGCATCGTCATCCGCGAGCCCTCTGTTGTCGCCATCGACAAGAACGACGAGCGCATCCTGGCGGTCGGTATCGAGGCAAAGCGCATGCTCGGCCGTACGCCCGGCAACATCGTGGCCGTTCGTCCCCTGAAGGACGGCGTCATCGCCGACTTCGATGTTACCGAGGCCATGCTTCGCTACTTTATCGACAAGGCTTCCGAGAAGCGCTATCCGTGGACCCCGCGTCCGCGTGTTGTCGTCTGCGTTCCCTCCGGCGTCACGTCGGTCGAGAAGCGAGCTGTCTTTGAGGCCACGATCCAGGCCGGTGCCCGCCAGGCCTACCTGATCGAGGAGCCCATGGCCGCCGCTATCGGCGCCGACCTGCCCGTCGAGGAACCCACCGGCTCCATGGTCATCGACATCGGCGGCGGTACCACCGAGGTCGCCGTTATCGCCATGGGCGGCATTGTCGTCTCGCAGTCCATCCGTATTGCCGGCGACGAGTTCGATCAGGCCATCCTCACGCACGTTCGCGATGCCTACAACCTGGCCATCGGCGAGCGTACGGCAGAGGACATCAAGATCAAGGTCGGTTCCGCCGTGCCGCTCAAGGACGAGCTCGACGTCGAGGTCAACGGCCGCGACGTGATCACCGGTCTGCCCAAGACCGTGCGCATCGAGAGCGAGGAGATTCGTCGCGCGCTCAACAAGCCGCTCGACGAGATGGCCAAGGCCGTCAAGGACGCCCTCGATGCCACGCCTCCCGATCTCGCCTCGGACCTTATGTACTACGGCATTTTGCTGACCGGTGGCGGCGCGCTGCTGCGCGGTCTCGACGTGCGCCTGCGCGATGAGACCGGTGTTTCGGTCAACGTCAGCCCCACGGCGCTCGATAACGTCGTTAACGGCTGTGCCCGCGTGCTCGAGGCCAATGCGTTTGATGGCGGCTTCGTCCAGACCAATGCTTAATTTCCAAAAGGTGGATTCCATTTGGCACGATCATCGGGTTTCTCCACAAATCTGAATACCAAGCGACAATCAACGGGTATGCGCCCGTTGATTGTTTTCAGCCTGATTTCGGTGTTGCTGCTCACGTTTTACATCCGCGAGGGCGAGGCAGGACCGATTCATGCCGTGCGTTCGGGCGTAACGACGATTACCTCGCCGGTGCGCTTTGTGGGTTCGGCTGTGGCGGCTCCTTTCAATGCCATCGGCAACGTGTTCTCTAACCTTACGGCGTCGCAGGACACGCTCGACGAGCTCAAGAAGCAAAACGAGGAGCTGACCTCTAAGGTTGCTGAGCTCTCCGAGGCTCAAAAGACCGCCGAGCGTCTGGAGGGGCTGGTCGGGCTGCAGTCGACCTACAACCTCAAATCGACCGCTGCTCGTATCGTTGGTGCCTCGGGCGATGCCTGGACCTCGACCGTAACCATCGACAAGGGCTCTGCCGACGGCCTTACCATCAACATGCCCGTGACGAGTTCTGCCGGTGTTATCGGCCAGATTATCGAGGTATCGGCCAAGACCTCTACCGTGCGCCTGATTGGCGACGAGAACTCGGGCGTGTCCGCCATGGTGCAGGACACGCGCGCCCAGGGCATGCTGCAGGGTCAGGCTGACGGCACGCTGCGTCTTGAGTACGTGAGCGTCGACTCCGATGTTAAGGTTGGCGACATCATCGTGACCTCGGGCATCGGTGGCGTGTTCCCCAAGGGTCTACCGCTCGGCACCGTCTCGTCGGTTGAGAAATCGGCAAACGATGTGTACTACACCATTGTGGTGCGCGCCCAGACGACGGCCGAGAACAACGAGGAAGTGCTGGTCATTACCTCGCTGACCGACGAACAGTCGGCCTCGGATGAGGACGTGAGCACGGCCAACAGCACACCGCAGGGAACGTCGCGCGATGCTGCGACCAAGACGAAGGACGAGAGCTCGGATGACAGTTCCGACACGTCCGAGACGACCGATTCCGGCTCGAGCGAATAGGGGGCATGTCCATGGATCTACACGAGCAGGGGATGAGCTCCCGTACGTTTGTGATCGCCGCCATCGTGTGCGTGCTGCTGCAGGCAGGCCTGGCACCGCAGATCTCCATTGCGGGCGGTCGCGTCAACTTCATGATTATTCTGGTGTGCCTAAGCGTGTTCTCGGGCGACCCGACCCGTGCCGTCGTGTGCGGTTTTTGCAGCGGCTTGTTTTATGACCTGTCCGCTGCCGTGCCGGTGGGCGTTATGTCACTCCTGCTGACCGTGGGTTCTTTTGCCCTGGTGCACAGCGCCGTCGGTCAGACGGGCGGTACCCCGAGTGCGCGCGGCGTCACTGTGGGCGCCTTCGCGCTCGTCATTAATGTGATCTACAGCATCATCTTGCTGTTTATGGGTTTGGAGACGAGCTTTGTCGTGGCGATCTTCGGCCATGCGCTGCCGTCCTCGATCCTGACGGGTCTGGTTGCCATTCCGTTTTTGATGTCCGGTGTCGTGCCGCAGTCCGGCTATGGATTCTCCGCGCGTGGCGGACGCCAGACGGGCATGCGCTTTAAGCCCAAGACCCGTAAGCTCAAATAGGGGAGGCCCGTAGATGTCTTCCCAGTTGACGGTTATTATCGCCGGTATCGTGCTGGTTGTGGCCATCGTGGTCGCGCTGGTCATCATGCGTCGTGGCGATTCCCGTTTTACCTACGATACGCAGCATGGAACGGCCCCGCGCGCCACCGAGGGCGAGGGCAATACCGCGGCGACCGCCTTTAAGGGCCGCTTTTCCATCCTCACCACGGGTGTGGGCGCGATGTTTGCGGCGCTCGCCGTCAAGCTGTGGGGCATGCAGATGGTCTCGTCGGACTATTACGAGAAGCAGGCTAATAGCAATCAGACTCGCACCGTTACCACTCCCGCTGTGCGCGGCCGCATCCTCGACCGCAATGGCGTGGCGCTTGTCCAGAACCGTCCCTCACTTGCTGTCGTGGCCTACCGCGACCTTGCCGAGGATGAGGTTCTGGTTCGCCATCTTGCCAACGTGCTTGGAATGCCTTACGTGGCGGTCCTTCGCAATATTCAGGACAATACAGAGGGCGCTCAGAGCCTGCATACCATCGCGACGGACGTCCGTCGCTCCACGGTTGCCTATATTCAGGAGCATGCCGGCGAGTTCCCGGGCGTCAAGATTGCCGAGCGTACCGAGCGCCAGTATCCATATGGCGAGACGGCATGCCATATCTTGGGCTATACCGGCACCATTACCTCCGAGCAGCTCGAGGCCCAGAATAAGAAAACCTCTGGCGATGATGATGCTTCTGCTGGCAAGATTACGTACCAGTCGGGCGATATCGTGGGCCAGGCGGGCGTTGAGAGTTACTACGAAAACCTGCTACAAGGTATTCGTGGCGAGCAGACCGTCAAGGTCGATGCCTCGGGCAATGTGACCGGTCAGGCCGGCGCCGTGCCCGCGAAGGCCGGCTCCGACATTAAGCTCACGCTCGACCTTAAGATCCAACAGGCCTGTGAGACGGCACTGGCGAGCGCTATCGAGCTTGCCAAGACCACTGGCTACAGCAATGCCGGCAACGGCGCTGTGGTGTGTCTCGATCCCAACAATGGCGAGATCCTGGGCATGGCGAGCGAGCCCAAGTTCGATCCGTCCGTCTTTATCGGCGGCGTCTCAAATGACGTGTGGACCGAGCTCAATGATGACAAGGGTTCGCACCCGCTGCTCAACCGCGCCATTAGCGGACAGTACATGTCGGCTTCGACCATCAAGCCGCTCTCGGCACTGGCCGGTCTTGAGTTTGGAACCTACACTTCAACGCAGACAACCAACTGCACGGGCTATTGGACGGGTCTGGGCAAGTCGTGGGGCAAGCGCTGCTGGCTGACGTCTGGCCACGGCACCATGACGCTGCAATCGGGTATCGCCAACTCGTGCGACCCTGTCTTCTACGACATGGGCAAGGCGTTCTTTTATGACGAGCAACATTCCGAGGGCCTGCAAGAGGTCTTTCGTCGCTGGGGCCTAGGCAAGACCTGCGGTATCGATCTGCCGAGTGAGGGCGCGGGCCGTATTCCCGATGCCGAGTGGAAAGAGTCGTACTTCACCGACGCCTCTGCCGAGGACCGCAAGTGGAATGCCGGCGATATGACCAACATTGCCATCGGTCAGGGTGACATCCTGGTGACGCCCCTACAGATGGCGTGTGCCTATATGGGTCTTGCCAACGGCGGCAAACAGTACGTGCCTCACGTGTTTTTGTCTGCCGTGTCGCGCGATGGCGACGGCGATGCCTATAAGTACAACGGCAAGGGCAAGAAGAAGCGCCTGGAGGCCAAGATCAACAGCGATTCGGATTTGGCTCTTGTTCGCAACGGCATGCACGACGTGATTTACACGGCATCGACGTCCCTGGCGGCTCACTTTGGCACCCTGACGCCGCAGGTATACGGCAAGTCGGGCACGGGCGAGAAAAGTGGCGAGGACGAATACGCGTGGTTCTGCGCCTATGCACCGGCCGATGACCCCAAGTATGTCATCGCTACCGTCCTGGAGCAGGGCGGCGGTGGCTCAGATACCGCGATGCATGTCGTGCGCGACGTGCTCGGCGTGATTTATGACGAGCCCGATACCTCTTCGGCCTCGGGCGATTCTTCGGTTCGATAGGAGGTTGCGATGGATTTTTCTCCGGCGGATCTGTTCCGTTCAACCAAGACCGGTTCTCGCAGCAGCCTGGACCGTGTCAACAAACAACTTTCGGCTTCGCGCGGCACGTTTCGCCAAAAGGTGCATATCGGTGTGCTCGTGGCTACAGTGGCGCTCGTCGCCTACGGTGCCATCATTATCTGGTCGGCTTCGCAGTTTAAGGCCGATGCTTCGTTCTCACGCCATCTGCTGGGAATTGGCATCGGCACGGTGCTGGCGGTGCTGGTCTGGCGCTCCGACCTGCGCGGTATTTCCAATTTCTCGACGGCGTTGCTCGTCATCGACCTGATCGTGATCCTCTCGCCCAAGATTCCGGGTCTGTCCTATACGGGCGGTCTGGGCATGACGGGCTGGATCAAGATTCCCGGTATCGGCTTGACATTCCAGCCGGTTGAGCTTGCCAAGCTCATCACCATCTTCTTTATTGCTACGCTTGGCTCGCAGTATAACGGTCGCATCGATACCGTTCGCGACTACGTCAAGCTCTGCGGCATGCTGTCCATTCCATTTTTGGCCGTCGTTGCCATGGGCGACCTGGGCTCGGGCCTGGTCGTGCTGGTTTCGGGCGCCATCGTCATTTGTATGAGCGGTGCACGCCGCGAATGGGTGCTGTCGACCTTGGCCCTGCTCGTGGGGCTGGTGGCCCTCGTCCTGGCGCTCGATTCGGTCTTTGATTCGTTGCTCGGCCACGATGTGCTCATCAAGCAGTACCAGATGAACCGTCTGACGGTCTTTATCGACCCCGATAATGCCGATTCGGACGATGCCTACAACCTGCAGCAGTCGCTTATCGCCGTTGGCTCGGGCGGCTTCTTTGGTAAGGGTTTGGGCCATGCGACGCAGTCGGCCGGCGGCTTTCTGCCTGAGTTCCACACCGACTTCGTCTTCGCCTTCCTGTCCGAGACCTTTGGCTTTTGCGGTTCCTTTTTGCTCCTGTGCCTCTACGTGCTGTTGATCTTTTCGACGATTCGCGTCGCCTTTAAGTGCGAGTCCCTGTTTTTGCGTCTTTCGTGTGTTGGCATCGTTGGCATGTGGGCGTTCCAGACCTTCGAAAACATCGGCATGTGCATCGGCATGATGCCGATTACCGGTATTCCGCTACCGTTTATTAGCTTCGGTTCGTCTTCGATGATGATTCAGCTGCTGACGGTGGGTATCGTACAATCCATATGGCGGCATCGTTCGGGCGCCGCGTAACCGCTGGAGGGGTTTGCTATGAAAATTCCCGTAGATAAGCTGACCCGCGCTTTTAAGATGGGCGCGTCCGTTAAGAAGGATTCCGATACGCCGGTGCGCGTCTCGGTCTATCTGGATTCGTCCGCCTCGCGCTTTCTGGCCGAGACGGTGCGTGATGCCTTTGTGCCGCAGACGACCTCGGGCATTGTGCGCGTCGAGCGTCTGGGGGAGGAGCGAATAGCTCCAAAGACCGATACCGATGTGGTGCTGGTGCTCTCGTGTGGTTCCGACCGCTTGGAGAGTGCCGTGCAGGAGCTCGTGATCGCCGGCGCGCCCGTGTGCGTGCTTGCCGAGTCTGCTGTGGAGGTGCCGTTTATCGAGGAGTCCACGCCCATGCTTGGCGTGGTAGCGGCAACCGATAAGACGTATCTGCTCGAGACGCTTGCCCGCTGGATTCTCGATCGCACGGACAAGGAAACGGCTTTTGCGGCGAACTTTGCCTTCATGCGCATCGCGGCGGCCAACCGTATCATCACCTCGTGCGCGCTCACCAATATGGCGACCGGTGCGCTGGTGTTTTTGCCGGGCGCCGATTATCCCGTTATGGCGCTGGCGCAGGTGGGCATGCTCTTTGAGCTCGCTGCCGTCTTTGGACGCGGCATTAAGCCTGAGCGCGGCTACGAGGTCGCCGGCGTGCTTGCCGGCGGTCTTGTGATCCGCGCGGTCACCCGTGCGCTCGTCAAGCAGACGCCGCATATTGGGTTTGCCGTCAAGGCGCTCACTGCCGCCGCGGGCACCTATGGCATGGGCCGTGCGCTCGTTTCGCTCTACGAGCGCGATGTTGACTACGGCCGTGCCAACGAGGTGGTCGCTGCCACGTTCTCCCGCGTTCGCAATCTGGTGACCACGGTCGCGGGCGCTACCCGTCCTATGGCGTCCTACCAAGACGCATCCGATCTCGCTGCTTAGGGGTTTTCCGTTGCGCGTTGCATACCAAGACTGTTTTCATTTAATTGAGCCGTTGCTCGCCAAGGTCGAGAAGCCGAGCCGCTATATCGATCACGAGTGGGGCACGCTTTCCAAGGCCGATGCCGACTACCGTTGCTGCCTGATCTACCCGGATGTGTACGAGGTCGGTCTGCCCAACCAGGGTATCGCCATCCTCTACAACATCCTTAACCAGGCCGAGGGCATCTCCTGCGAGCGCGGCTATGTGCCGTGGCCCGATATGGGTGACGCCATGCGCGAGGCAGGCATTCCGCTGCTCTCGCTCGAGGGTGCAGCGCCGGTCGCTTCGTTCGATATCGTCGGCCTGCATGTGCCGCACGAGATGGCGGTGACGAACTTCCTCGAGGCACTCGACCTCGCTGGCATTCCGCTGTTAGCGGCCGACCGCACCGAGGACGACCCCATTATCATCGCCGGCGGCCCCTCGGTGTACAACCCCGAGCCGTACGCGGCCTTCTTCGATGTTATCCTCATCGGTGAGGGCGAGGAATCGCTGCTCGAGACCTGCCAGCTGCATCGCCGCCTGCGTGACGAAGGAGTCCCGCGCGCGCAGATTGTCGAGCAGCTTGCATCTATTGCCGGCAACTACGTGCCGTCACTCTATGAGGTTCGTCACGACGAGCCTTGCTCGCCGCATGGCTACACCGTGCCGCGTGAGGGCAAGGATGCGCCGACCGTGGTCTACAAGCGCGTCGTCGAGGATTTCGGCGCCACGAATCCGCTGTCGCAGTCGTGCGTGCCCTATGCGCAGCTGGTTCACGACCGCCTGTCTATCGAGATCCTGCGCGGCTGCGCCCGCGGCTGTCGTTTTTGTCAGGCCGGCATGACGTATCGCCCGGTGCGCGAGCGCTCGGCCGACCAGATCGTCTCGTCGGTGATTCAGGGTCTGGAAAAGACCGGCTATGACGAGGTGTCGCTGACCTCGCTCTCCACGACCGACCACTCCTGCATTCGCGACGTGCTCGGCAGGCTCAACCGTCGCCTGGAGGATACGGGTATTCGCGTGTCTATTCCGTCGCAGCGCCTGGATTCGTTTGGCGTGGATATGGCCGAGTCGGTCGCCGGCGAAAAGAAGGGCGGCCTGACGTTCGCGCCCGAGGCCGGCAGCCAGCGCATGCGCGACATCATTAACAAGAACGTGACCGAGGAGGACCTGGACCGTGCGGCCAAGGCGGCCTTCGAGGCCGGCTGGAACCGCATGAAGCTCTACTTTATGATGGGCCTTCCCGGCGAGCGCGACGAGGACATCGTGGCCATCGCCAATCTGGCCGATCACGTGCTGGAGCTCGGTCGTTCCGTGGTGCCCAAGGCTCGTCGCGGCTCGATCTCGGTGTCGATCTCGGTTTCGGTCTTTATCCCCAAGGCCGCCACGCCGTTTCAGTGGTGCCCGCAGCTCGACTATGAGGACGTCAAGCGTCGCCAGAAGTTGCTTATCACGAGCGTTCGCAACCGTGCTGTCCGCGTGCATTACCACGATGCCGAGACCTCGCTCATCGAGGCCGCGCTGTCCCGCGCCGGTCGTGACATGACGCCCGTCATCATCGACGCTTGGCGCTCGGGCTCTCGCTTTGACGCCTGGGTAGAGCATTTCTCGCTCGATAACTGGAAGGAGGCTGCTGCCAAAAACGGCATCGACCTCAATGAGCTCGTGCACCTGCCCTACGAGTTGGACTGGCGCCTGCCGTGGGAGCACGTGAGCCCCGGCTGCACGCGCGGCTTCCTCGAGCGCGAGTACCGTCGCTCGCTCGAGGGCGTCACGACTCCCGACTGCACCCGCACGTCGTGCACCGGCTGCGGGATCTGCCCCACGCTCCACGCCAAGAATGTATTGATGGGTGATCGCGCATGAGTGATCGCCTGACCGACAACCCCTCGCTCTTTAGACTTCGTGTTCGCTATGGCAAGCGCGATCGCCTTAAGTACCTAGGTCATCTCGAAGTAATCCATACCATTGAGCGCATCGTGCGCCGTGCGGGACTTCCCTATGCCGTCACGCAGGGCTTCTCTCCGCACATGCGCGTTGGCTTCTCTTCGGCGCTACCGGTGGGCACGTCGTCGACCTGCGAGTGGTATGACCTGTTTATGACCGAGTTCGTGGCGCTCGACGAGGCGTTTGGGCGCCTGGCTGCGGCGTCTCCGGCCGATCTGGCACCCATCGAGGCGGCGTACATCGACGTGCGCACGCCGGCCTTGACGGCGCAGCTCACGCGCTTGTCGTATCGCATCGACCTGCAATTGGATCCCGAGGCGCCCGTAAGCGCCGACGAGGTGCGCCGTGCGATCGACACGCTGCGCGCGGGCCACGGCATCGACTACGCGCGCGGCAAAAAGAGCAAGCGCTTGGATTTGGATCACACGCTCGTGGGCTATGAGCTCACGGCGGGGGAGCGCCCGGACCATTTGGTACTCATGCTCGACACCCATGCCGACAACGAGGGCTCCATGCGTCCGGAAATATTGCTTTCCGCTGCTGATGTTTTGTTGCAGGGCTTGACCCCGGGCGTGGATGCACCTATTGTTTCCACCGGTATGCAAGACCTCGTGACCATCTGCTCCTACGATGTCGAGCGTCAGAATCAAGCATGCGAGGACGACGAGGGCCGACTCGTCAGCCCCATACCTGTGCGAACTTGTGGATTTGCTCCACATACTCGTTGACGGGGGTATTTTCGCCTGCTACTATATTCGGCTGTTGCACTAACTGATGCATGAAGGGCAAGTAAACATGTACGCAATCGTTAACACGGGCGGCAAGCAGTACAAGGTCGCCACCGACGATGTCATCACCGTCGAGAAGATCGAGGGCAATGAGGGCGACAAGGTCACCCTGCCGGTTATCTTCCTCAACGATGGTAAGAAGATCGTCACCGATCCCGACAAGCTGGCCAAGGCCAAGGTTACCGCTCAGATCGTTGAGCAGTTCAAGGGCGAGAAGCAGCTGGTCTTCAAGTTCCACAAGCGCAAGCGCTATCGTCGTCTGAAGGGTCACCGTCAGCAGCTCACTAAGCTGAAGATCGTGAAGGTCCAGGCTACGTCCCGCGCCAAGAAGGCTGTCAAGGCAGAGGCCGAGGCTGTTGCCGAGGCTCCCGTCGCCGAGTAGATTACACTCGTAACGAAAGAGTAGGTATACACAATGGCACACAAAAAAGGACTCGGTTCCTCCCGTAATGGCCGTGACTCCCGCGGTCAGCGCCTTGGCACGAAGCGCTATGCCGGCCAGACGGTAACCACGGGCACGATTCTCGTCCGTCAGCACGGCACGCACATCCACCCGGGTGAGAACGTTGGCCGTGGTAAGGACGACACGCTGTTCGCGCTGGTCGACGGTACCGTTGAGTTCCACAAGGGTATCAAGCACAGGGTCAGCGTACGCCCGCTCGCGAACGCGTAATTCACCCTTCATAGAGCACATATGTGGGAGGCACTTGAGTTTTAGGATTCAAGGGTCTCCCTCTTTTTTGTAGGAGGCGATTCTGTTGTCACAGTTCACCGATATCAGCCGCATTAACGTGTGCGGCGGCGACGGCGGAGCCGGATGCATGTCGTTTAGGCGCGAGGCATTTGTTCCCAAGGGCGGCCCCGATGGCGGCGACGGCGGTCGTGGCGGCAATGTCGTCATCCAGGCCGATGCTCAGCTGTCTTCGCTGATCGATTACCGCTTTAAGCATCACTTCCGCGCCGAGCGCGGCACGCACGGACAGGGTGCCCGTCGTAACGGTAAGAGCGGCGAGGACCTGATTCTCAAGGTCCCTATGGGTACCGTGGTGCGGGAGCTCGACCCCGAGACGCAGACCCCGATGTTCGAGATTGCCGACCTGGTGCACGATGGCGAGCGCGTCGTCGTGGCGCCCGGCGGTGCCGGCGGCCTGGGCAACACGCACTTTGTGACGTCGGTGCGCCGCGCGCCCGCGTTCGCTCAGCTGGGCGAACCGGCCGAGGAGCACTGGATTGAGCTCGAGATGAAGCTTATGGCCGATGCCGCGCTTGTGGGCTTTCCCTCGGTGGGTAAGTCATCGCTCATTGCGCGCATGAGTGCCGCCCGCCCCAAGATTGCCGACTACCCGTTTACCACGCTCGTGCCGAACCTCGGCATGGTGCGTGCCGGCGAATATTCTTACGTCGTTGCCGACGTCCCCGGTCTTATCGAAGGCGCGAGCGAGGGTAAGGGCCTGGGTCATCAGTTCCTGCGCCACATTGAGCGTACGGCCCTGATCATGCACGTCGTCGACATGACGGGTGGTTTTGAGGATCGCGATCCGGTCGAGGATTACCACATCATCAACCGCGAGCTCGAGCAGTATGGCGCCGAGCTTTCGGAGCGTCCGCAGATCGTCGTTGCCAACAAGTGCGATGCGCCGGGCACGGCCGACAAGATTGCCGATCTCAAGCGCGCAGCGCTCGACGATGGACATATGTTCTTTGCCGTGTCTGCCGTGACGGGCGCCGGCCTCAACACGCTGATGCTTGCCGTGGGCGAGCAGGTGGCTAAGCTGCGCGCCGAGTTGGCTGTCTCGGATGAGCCGGTCGTTCTGCGCGACGATGAGTGGGAGCGCCGTCGCCTGCAGCGTGAGAAGCGTTTCCGCATTGTTCAGGAAGAGCCCGGTGCCTTCCGCGTGGTCGGTCGTGCCATTGAGCGTATGGTCATCCAGACCGACTGGGAAAACGAGGAAGCCGTCATTTACCTGCAGCATAAGTTTGCGCGTATGGGTGTTGACGACGCGCTCGAGAAGGCCGGTTGCCGTGCGGGCGACGAGGTCCGCATTTGCCAGCGCGCCTTTGACTTTGAGGGCGCCGAGGACTTCTCGGAGTACGAGGAGCTCGAGGATGCTGGCGAGGACGTTGCCGTTGAAGCCATTGACGTGGCCGATGCTGCGGATGAGGGAGTCGAGGTTGTCGATGCGGCGGATGCCGCGGGCGATGCCGAGACCTCGGAGGGCGAGTAAGCCATGTCGCTGCGCGGTGGAATCGGTCTGCCCGAGCTTCCTCTAGAGGACGGGCAGGAGTTTAGGCTCGGCATTATGGGTGGCACCTTTGATCCCATCCATTACGGGCACCTGGTGACCGCCGAGCAGGCGCGCGAGTCGCTCGACTTGGACGCTGTGCTCTTTATGCCGGCGGGCTCTCCTGCCTTTAAGCTTGACAAGCCGGTGACGCCTGCCGAGGACCGTTATGCCATGACGGTCCTCGCCACCGCCGCGAACCCGGCCTTTTTGGCGAGCCGGTTCGAGATCGACCGTCCGGGTGTAACCTATACGGCCGATACGCTTCATGCCCTTCGCGACTTTTACCCGCCGCAGGTAAAGCTCTACTTTATTACGGGCGCCGACGCGATTATCGATATTGTGACTTGGCATGATGCCGAACGAATCGCTGAGCTTGCTACCTTTATTGCGGCGACGCGACCGGGCTTTGATATCGATACGGCGCGTGCCCGAATCAAAGAGTCGGGGCTGCCGTTCGACGTGCGCTATATTCAGATTCCGGCGCTGGCGATCAGCTCGACGAACATTCGCAAGCGTGTTGCCCGCGGTATGAGCGTGCGCTATCTTACGAGCGAGTCCGTGCTCGGCTACATTCGCAAACGCAGGCTATATGCCGATTTGGGCCAAGAAGATTTTGAGTGATGGGGGTCTACGTTGTCGGTAGAGGATCAGTTTGAGGGCGATGAGCGCGCGCTGCTCAAGCGCATTCAAGAGCTGCTCGATGTTCGCATGAAGGATAAGCGCAAGCGCTATGTGCATTCGCTGGGTGTTGCCGAGACCGCACTTCATCTGGCCGAGGTCTACGGCGTTGACCGCTTTGATGCCGCTGCTGCCGGTCTGATCCACGACTGGGACAAAGTGCTCTCCGACGACGAGCTGGTTACGCGCGCTCTGCATTACGGCATTAAGATTGCCGGCTCTCCTTCCGCCGCGACGCCGCTTTTGCATGGCCCTGTTGCCGCCTATGAACTTCCGCAGCTTTTTCCCGAACTGTCGCCGGCCGTTTTCCAGGCTGTCGACCGTCATACCGTGGGTGCCTGTGACATGACGCCGCTCGATATGGTGGTCTTTGTGGCCGATGCCATCGAGCCCAACCGCCACGGCGACTATGCGCATGCCCTGCGCGAGATGGTGGGGGAGTCGACGCTCGATGAGTTGTTCTTCTCCTGTTTTGCGCAGGGTCTGGTCTATGTGATCCAGTCCGGGCGCTATCTTTATCCCACGGCTATTACGATTTACAACCATTACGCCCAGCTGCGCTAGCTCGGGCTGTCTAGAAAGAGGTATTCCATGGCCGACGAGACCATGACCGGCGAGCAGATTCTTGAAGGTGTGGAGCACAAGAGTTTCGTTGCCACGTCCGACCGCACTGCCGCCTCGCTGTCCGCGAGCGGTGTCGCCGCCGAGGATGTCGCCCGCGCCGCCGCGCAGGCCGCCTACGACAAGAAGGGCGAGGACGTTCAGGTGCTCGACCTGACCGAGCTTTCCGACGTATGCGACTACTTTGTGCTTGCCACCGGTACCAACAACCGCCAGGTCGATTCTATCGTCGACGAGATCGAGGAGAAGGTCGCCGAGGCTTGCGGCGAGCACCCGTTCTCCATCGAGGGTCGCGAACAGAAGACCTGGATGCTCATGGACTATGGTTCGGTTGTCGTCCACGTCTTCACTCCCGAGGCGCGCGACTTCTACCGTCTCGAAAAGCTCTGGGGTGACGCCCCCCAGCTCCCCCTCAACCTCCTCTAGTAGCTCATTTGAGACGGGGTTTAGCTACCCTCACGCATATCGCCGGGCAGGTGCGGTTTCCGCACCTGCCCGGCTTTCTTTTTGCCCAAAGGCGGTTAATCGTTGAAGCGGGATTGGCGGCCGAAGGAAAGGGCGGTGTCGCCGAATTTGTCTCGGACGGCGTCGATGGCGACGGAGAGGTCGCGGCGGTCGCTGGATTGGGCTCCGCGGTCATCGATCTCGCAGAACAGGTCAGTCTGGATGCCGCCTTGGTGGTCGAAGTCGCTCATGCCGATGCCCGCTAAGCGAACATGCATGCCATCCTGCCAGATGTTGTCGAGCAGTTCGAGTGCAACCGCCACGAAGATGTTCTCATCGTCGGTCGGATGAGGCAGCCGGCGCTGTGCCGTACGCCCGCTGCCATACGAATACTTAAGCTTGAGCGTTACCGTGGCACCCGTCAGCCCCTGACGGCGCAGGCGGCGTCCCACTGACTCTCCCAACAGCGCAATCGCCGCCTCAATATCCCCACGCTCAGTCAAATCTTTCGCAAAGGTGCGTTCATTGCTGACCGACTTGACCTCGCGCTCTTCATCGAGACTCGTGACTTCAGAGATTTCGAGTCCCAGCGCACGCTGGCGCATGCGTTCGCCGTTGACGCCAAAAATAGAGGACAAGGTGGATTCCGGTGCACGTGATAGCTCGCCGAGGGTGTAGATGCGCATGCGGCGCAGTCGCTCCTCGGCCGAGCGCCCGATGCCGCTCATGGCAGATACCGGCAGCGCGGCCAAAAAGCGCTGCTCGGTTCCGGGGCGCACGATGGTCAGCCCAAACGGCTTATCCCGCTCGCTTGCGATCTTTGCGACCGTCTTGTTGCAGCCCACGCCAATGGAGCAGGTCACTCCCAGCCCTGCCACGCGGTTGCTTATACGCCGCGCAACCAGCAGCGGGTCTTCGGGCGCAAAGCGACCCGGTGTGATATCGATAAAGGCTTCGTCGATGGATACGCGCTCAACGCGCGGGGTCTCGTCGGCGAGAATCGCCATGACCTGCGCGCTGACCTCGCGGTAGCGATTAAAATGCCCATGCGTCCAAATGGCTTGCGGGCACAAGCGCCGCGCCTCGGCCGAGGCCATGGCAGAGTGCACGCCAAAGCGACGTGCCTCATACGAACACGTGGACACGACGCCACGCGAATCGGCGTCTCCGCCCACGATGAGCGGCTTTCCGCGCCATTCGGGATGATCGAGCATCTCCACGCTCGCAAAAAACGCATCAAGGTCCATCAGGCCCACCGCCGGACCCGTCCAGGGCGGCGGCGTGACGCCCATGGCATCCTCATAACCGTATGTATGTTCGCGTCTTTCCATGTCATGAGTATACCGCGCAGCTCATGTGGGGTGCGTGTATGTGCTTGCAAATCCTGAATTCTTGTCTAAGATATGGATTTGCCCTCGACTACACCGAAGAAGTTGGTCTCACGGACTTCACCTGCCCGCGTCGATGGCGTATTATGTTCAGCTGTTTGTTTGTAGTTGCAGCCTAAAGCTGCTTGGTTGGAGGAGTTTCCTTTGGCAGTCAAGATTCGCCTTGCTCGTCACGGCGCTAAGAAGCGTCCGTACTACCGTGTCGTCGTCGCCGATTCCCGCGCCCCGCGTGACGGTCGTATCATCGAGGAGGTTGGCCGCTACAACCCGATGACCGCCCCCAAGACCATCAACCTCGACCTCGAGAAGATCGCCGACTGGCAGTCCAAGGGCGCTCAGCTCACCGACGCCGTCGCCGCTCTGGTCAAGGCCGCCAACGAGGGCGAGAAGACCGAGACCGTCGTCAAGAAGTCCAAGAAGCAGCTCGCCAAAGAGGCCGAGGCCGCTAAGGCTGCCGCTGAGGCCGCTGAGGGCGCCGAGGAGTAAATCGTGCCTGAGGTTGACGCTGCACAGCTCGAGGGTGAGGCAATGCTCTCAGATCGCATCGCCGATCTCGTCGAATATCTCGTTGTTCAGATCGTCGACGACCCGGATTCCGTGAGCCTTGAGGTCATCGATGGTGACGACGCCTCTACGATTGAGGTTTCGGTCGCCGAGGATGACGTCGCTAAGGTCATCGGCCGTCGTGGCCGTACCATCAAGGCCATTCGCGCGCTCGCCCGTGCACTGGCCGCTCGCCTCGACACTGCTGTCGAGGTAGAGGTTCTGGGCTAGGACCTTGAGGTCCCAGTACAAAAACATCGCCCGTGTTGTCAAGCCGCACGGAAGGAAGGGGGAGGTCCTCGCGCAGCCGCTGCGGGGGCTTCCTTCTGTATTAGAGCCTGGTATGCGCGTCGCCCTGACGCCGCCGGCGCTCAAGCGCGACCGCTTTTGCACGGTCGTGTCCGTCACCGATACGGGCGATGGCGATCTGGTCTCGTTTGAGGGCATTGACGACTTGACGGCCGCCGAGGGCATCACGGGATGCTACGTGCTGGCAAATCGTGACGATTTTGAGCTCGATTCGCTCGACGCTGCCTATACCGACCTGATGGGTCGCGAGGTGGTCGACGAGCGCTTCGGTTCGCTCGGTACGATCGTCGAGATCATGTCGACGCCCGCCAACGATGTTTGGGTTGTCGAGGGTGATCGGTACGGCGAGGTACTGATTCCCGTGATCGAGCAGGTCGTGCTCGATCTTCCCGACACAGGAACAATTTCCGTCCACGTTATGGACGGCCTGATCGATATGGACAAGTAGGGAGGACAACATGCTGATCGAGACCCTTTCGGTCTTTCCCGAGATGTTTGAGCCCGTCATGTCCACATCGATCTTGGGCCGCGCCCGCAAGGCCGGCCTTTTTGATTTTAAGGCGTATAACCTGCGCGACTGGACGCACGACCGCCATCGTACTGTCGATGACGAGCCGTACGGCGGCGGGCAGGGCATGCT
This sequence comes from uncultured Collinsella sp., assembly GCA_938045065.1. GTDB lineage: Bacteria > Actinomycetota > Coriobacteriia > Coriobacteriales > Coriobacteriaceae > Collinsella. The sequence goes on along the minus strand of CALIOA010000041.1, from coordinate 58,151 downwards.
CATGAAGGTCGAGCCTATCGCAGAGGCCATCGAGGCCATTAGCGCAGAGGGTCCCAAGCCCACTGTGGTGTTCTTTACCCCCTGTGGCGAGCCTTTTACGCAGCATGTGGCCGAGCGCCTGCTCAAAAGTGAGCGCCTGCTGTTTGTGTGCAGTCGCTACGAGGGCGTCGACGAGCGCGCGTATGCGTATGCCGATGAGCGTCTGTCGATCGGCGACTACGTGCTCACGGGCGGCGAGCTTCCCGCTATGGTCGTTGCCGATGCCGTCGTACGCCTGATTCCCGGCGCCCTGGGCGACGAGATGAGCAACGTGGACGAGTCGTTCTCGACCGCCGAGGATGGAGGCCTGCTCGAGTACGCGCAGTACACCCGTCCTGCCGAGTTCAACGGCGAGGGCGTGCCTCCGGTGCTCGTGAGCGGCGATCACGCCAAGGTCGATGCCTGGCGTCGCAAGAACGCCATCGAGCGCACCTGCCGCTGGCGTCCCGATCTGATCGAGACGGCGCGGCTCACGCCCGAGGAGCGCGCTTACGCGCAGGAGATCCTTGACGCTTCGTATTCGCAGAGCGAGGAGTGAGTATGGTTCCTACGCAACATTCCGCGTTGAGGGGCGCTTTTGAGTGGATCGCGGTCATCGCGATCGCGCTCGTGGCCACCTTCCTGATCCGCACCTTTGTGGTCGAGCCCTTTGTGGTGCCCACCGGCTCTATGGAGGACACGATCGAGATTGGCGACCAGATCCTGGCACAAAAGGTGAGCCTCGAGCTCGGTCAGCCCGTCAAGCAGGGCGATATCGTGGTGTTTCACAACCCCGATGGCACCTCCGAGCATGATGTTCTTGTCAAGCGTGTTATTGCCACGGCCGGCCAGACGGTCGACCTGCAGGATGGCAAGGTGGTCGTTGACGGTCAAGCGCTCGACGAGGACTATACGACGGGCATGAGCTGGCCACTTTCGGTCCAAGCACCCGGCACTCAGGTAAGCTATCCCTACACCGTTCCCGACGGGTGCGTGTGGGTGATGGGCGACAACCGCGAAAACTCTGCCGACTCACGCTACTTTGGTCCCGTCGATCGCTCTGATTTGATCGCTGTGGCACTCGTTCGCTACTGGCCGCTCAACCGCATCGGCGCTATCGACTAAAAACCGCTATAGTACAGTACCTAACCGTGTAATCGTTTCGACGAGGGGATATTAGAGGCATGAACGCTTCATCGCTTTCCTTCCAAGACATCATCCTGCGCCTCCAGCAGTACTGGGGCGAGCAGGGCTGCGTCATTATGCAGCCCTATGACTCCGAGGTCGGTGCCGGTACCTTCCATACCGCGACCACGCTGCGCTCGCTCGGTCCCGCCGAGTGGCGCACCTGCTATGCGCAGCCTTGCCGCCGTCCCGCCGACGGCCGCTACGGCGAGAACCCCAACCGCATGCAGCACTACTATCAGTTCCAGGTGCTCATCAAGCCCTCACCGGTCAACGCCCAGGAGCTTTACCTGGGGTCTCTTGCCGCTATCGGTCTGGACCCCAACGACCATGACGTCCGCTTTGTCGAGGACGACTGGGAGAGCCCGACGCTCGGCGCCTGGGGCCTTGGCTGGGAGGTCTGGCTCAACGGCATGGAGGTCACGCAGTTTACGTACTTCCAGCAGGTAGGCGGCATCGAGGTCGACCCCGTGCCCGTCGAGATCACCTATGGCCTAGAGCGCATTGCCATGTATGCGCAGGGCGTTAACTCGGTCTACGACTTGGTGTGGAGCTACCTGCCCGACGGCACGCCCATGACCTATGGCGACGTGTTCCTCGAGAACGAGCGCGAGTTCAGTGCCTATAACTTTGAGGTCGCAAACGTCGAGATGATGCGTCAGAAGTTTGACGACTACGAGGCCGAGTGCCATTCCTGCCTGGAGCGCAAGCTGCCGCTGCCGGCATATGACTGCGTCATGAAGTGCAGCCACGCTTTCAACCTGCTCGATGCTCGCGGCGCCCTGTCCGCGGTCGAGCGTGCCAACTACATCCTGCGCGTCCGCGCCGTCGCCAAGGCGTGCTGCGAGGCCTACATGGCCGAGGTCGCCGGAGTCAACGAGAATGCCGATCAGGAAGGCGAGGTGGCGTAAGCCATGGCAGACGCTAAGGATTTCCTGTTTGAGATCGGTACGGAAGAAATGCCCTCCGCACCGCTGAACAATGCCGTCAAGCAGCTTGGCACCATGATCGCCAAGGGTCTCGACGAGGCCGGTCTGGCCCACGGCGAGGTCCGTGTGATCTCGAGCCCGCGCCGCCTGGCTGCGCTCGTTGCCGACGTCGCCACCGCGACCGACGAGGTTCACGAGGTCAAGCGCGGCCCCGCGGCCAACATCGCCTTCGATGCCGATGGTAACGCCACCAAGGCCGCCCAGGGCTTCGCCCGCAAGTGCGGTGTGGCTGCCGAGGATCTGGTTCGTCGCGAGGACACCGACGGCCGTGAGTACGTCTTTGCCGAGAAGAACATCCCTTCCGCCCCGGCCACCCCGATCCTGACGGCCCTGTGCGAGAAGACTATCGCTGGCCTGCAGTGGCCCAACTACCGCTCTCAGCGCTGGGGTCACGAGCATGCGACCTTTGTTCGTCCGGTCCGCTGGATCTGCTGCCTTCTGGGCGAGGACGTTGTGCCCGTGTCGTTTGCCGACGTGACGAGTGGCAACACCACGCGTGGTCATCGCGTGCTTGGCCCCGGTGACCATGTGGTCGCCAGCCCCGCCGTCTACGAGCAGGTGCTCGAGGACGCCGGCGTGCTTTCTGCCGAGCGCCGTCGCGAGGCCATCCTTGCCGGTATCGCCGAGGTCGAGGCTGCCCGTCCCGGCTGCCATGTCGATACGCCCAAGAAGGTCTTTGAGGAGGTCATCAACCTCTGCGAGTGGCCGACGGTGCTCGTCGGGACCTTCGATGAGGAGTTCCTCAAGGTCCCGCACGAGATCATCTGCGAGTCCATGCTCACCAACCAGCGCTACTTCCCGATCTATGACGGCGAGGGCAAGCTCACGCGTGAGTTCGTGGTCGTCTCCAACAGCAAGCCCGAGAACGCCGAGCGCGTGATCGACGGCAACGAGCGCGTTGTGCGTGCCCGTCTGGACGATGCCAAGTTCTTCTACGAGGAGGACCTGAAGATCTCCCTCGACGAGTTCCGCGAGCGTCTGGCCAAGGTCGCCTTCCAGGAGAAGCTCGGTAGCGTGCTCGCCAAGTCCGAGCGCATCGAGCAGCTCGCGCTCGCTATTGCCCGTGAGGCACACCTGGGTGCTCACCTGGCAGCCGATGCCGCTCGCGCCGCGCACCTGTGCAAGGCCGACTTGGTATCCAACGCCGTCGTCGAGTTCACGAGCCAGCAGGGCGTGATGGGCGGTTACTACGCCACCGCGATGGGGGAGAACGACGAGGTCGCCCACGCCATTCGCGATCATTATCGTCCCCGCTTTGCCGGTGACGAGCTGCCCGAGGGCACCGCTGGCTGCATCGTGGCCTGCGCCGACAAGCTCGATACCATCGCCGGTATCTTTGCCATTGGCGAGCCCCCGACCGGCTCCTCCGATCCCTACGCGCTGCGTCGTGCCGCTATCGGCATCATCAACATCCTGCGCGACCGTCTGCCGATCGACCCCACATCGCTCATCGACTTCGCCCTCGAGCTCTATAGCGAGCAGGGCATTGAGTTCGACGCCGCCGAGGTCGCCCAGCAGGTTCGCGACTTCTTCCATGGCCGCCTGGTGAGCATGGCCCGCGACGAAAAGATCCCGGCCGATACCGTTGCCGCCGTCTCTGCGGTGCACATCATCGCCCCGTCCGTCTTCTTCGCCCGCTGCGCCGCCCTCGACGAGGCCCGCAAGAACGATGTCGAGACCTTTGACAACCTGGCTACGGCCTATGCCCGTGCCGCGCATATCTCCAAGCCCGAGCTGGGCGCGGAGTACGACCGCAGCCTGATGGGCGAGGCCGAGCTCGCGCTTGCCGATGCTTCCGAGGCTGCTCAGACTGCTGTCGATGCTGCCCTTGCTGCCGAGGACTACCCGGCCGCATTTGCCGCCCTCGCCGCCATGCGCGCGCCCATCGACCGTTTCTTCGATGAGGTTATGGTCATGGACGAGGACGAGCAGCTCCGCGATAATCGCCTTAAGCTGCTCAACCGCTTCGAGGCCGTTTTCTCCGGCATTGCCAACATCGGTGAGCTTGCCCGCAAAAAGTAAGCCAGCCTGCGCGTAAGCGCAAAAGGAGCCCCGCATGGATTGCCCGGTCACCGCTCGTCCCACCGTTATCGTTATCTCCGACTCGCTCGGCGATACCGCTTGTGAGGTGGTGCTTGCGGCGTCCGGGCAATTTGATGAAGGGGCTTTTCGCGTTTTACGTCTGCCCAAGGTGACTTCCGTGGGGCAGGTCAAGTCATTTGTGGGGCCGCGCGTCGATGCCGACCATCGCGATATTGCCGTGTTTCACACCATTGTCGATCCGGCGCTTCGCGCCCGTGTGCTCGATTACCTGAGCATGCTGCATATTCGTTCAGTCGACCTGATTGGCCCGACGCTCGCCGTGCTGTCGTCGCTTATCGGTGTGCCGCCCAAGGGCGTTGCCGGCGTGATTCACAAGACCGATGACCGCTACTTCCATCGCATCGAGGTCATGGAGTATTTTGTTGAGCACGATGATGGGCGCGGTTGCGACGATCTGTCAGGTGCCGATATCGTGCTGCTGGGCGTATCGCGCACGTCCAAGACGCCGCTGTCGATGTATCTGGCCTATCAAGGTTACAAGGTTGCCAATGTTCCGTTGGCCCATGGCATGGAGCCGCCGAAGTCGATTTACGAGGTTGACCCGATGCGCCTGTTCGGCCTGATTTCGACCGTCGATGTGATTTCCGAAATTCGCGATAGCCGCTTGGGCGATGATTACGCTCGTGCCGTTGCCGGCTCCTATGCCGAGCCCGAGAGCGTGCACAGCGAGCTCGAGGAAGCCCGTGCCCTCATGAAGCGCCTAGGCTGCTTTGTGGTGCGTACCGACGGCAAGGCCATCGAGGAAAGCGCTGCCGAGATCATTAGCCACTTGGAGGAAATCCAAGAAGCCCGTGCCCGCCGCGCCGCCAGTCGAGTGCAGCAAAGTTAGCTCATTGGAGTAGTTAAAAAGCCCCGTCCTAAATAGACTACCTCAAAATAATGCACGATAATGATAAAACGATTTAGCAAGAAACTTGCATCTGACCTGCATTTCTCTTGCAGTGGTATCTTCATAAGGTAACCACCTTTATCTACCGTTTACCGCCAGTTTTAGCACGTTTACCAAACCGCGCACCCTCTGCTCAAGCCTGCCCAAAACGCGCCGTATAGTTCCCTCACGGCCCGCATGTGGCGGGTCGATTCGTTACCACGCTCGTGCGCGTAAGTGCATGGAAGGGGAAGTATCGTGAGCGATTGCAAGAGGGTTTACTGTTTTGGAACCGACGCCCAGGGCACCTGTGTCACTGAGGGCGACAAGTCCATGAACTTCGTGCTTGGCGGCAAGGGCGCAAACCTTGCCGAGATGAGCCGCATCTGCCTGCCGGTTCCCGGTGGCTTTACCATTACCTGCCAGACTTGCGTCGAGTACTCCGGTGCCGGCAACGTGTGGCCCGGGGGCGCACTCGATGAGATCGTTGCTGCCGAGGCGGACCTCGAGGCCCGCTGCGGCAAGAAGCTCGGCGACGCCTCCGATCCGCTGCTCGTGTCGGTTCGCTCGGGCGCTCCGTTCTCCATGCCCGGTATGATGGACACGGTCCTCAACTTGGGCCTCAATGACGATTCCGTCCAGGGCCTCATCGCGCAGACGCAGAACCCGCGTTTTGCCTGGGATAGCTACCGCCGCTTTATCCAGATGTTTTCCAATGTCGTCATGGGCGTTGACGCCGACCTGTTCGAGAACGCCCTGACCCAGGCCCGTCTGGTCGCCGGCGTTCGCGTCGATTCCGAGCTTTCGGCCGAGGACCTGCAGGAACTCGTCGAGACCTTTAAGGGCATCTTCTCCGAGAACGTCGATGCCTCCCTGTATCCCGAGCTCGAGGTCGCTGACGGCAAGCCCGTTTTCCCGCACGACCCGGAGCTTCAGCTACGCCTTGCAATCCAGGCCGTCTTTGGTAGCTGGATGAACGAGCGTGCCTGCATCTACCGCAAGCAGCATGGCATTTCCGACGACCTCGGCACCGCCGTCAACGTACAGGCCATGGCCTTTGGCAACAAGGGCGAGACCTCTGCGACGGGCGTCGCCTTTACGCGTAATCCGGCCGACGGCACCAAGGAGTTCTACGGTGACTTTTTGGTCAACGCCCAGGGCGAGGACGTCGTCGCCGGTATCCGCAACACCGAGCCCATCGCCGACCTCAAGGCCACCCCGGGCCTCGAGTCTGCAGGTGAGGAGCTCGAGCGCGTGTTCCTGACGCTCGAGGACCATTACCGCGATATGTGCGATATCGAGTTCACCATCGAGCAGGGCAAGCTCTGGATGCTCCAGACCCGCGTGGGCAAGCGTACCGCCACCGCCGCCCTGCGCATCGCCATCGAAATGGTCGAGGAAGGCCTGATCACCCGCGAAGAGGCCGTGAGCCGCATCGATCCCGCGCAACTCGACCAGCTCCTTCACCCGCAGTTTGACGCCTCCAAGAAGTACGAGGCTCTCGCCAGCGGTCTTAATGCCAGCCCCGGTGCCGCCGTGGGCGAGGTCGTGTTCTCGAGCGACGACGCTGTCGCGCGTTCCGCCGAGGGTCACAAGGTCATTCTGGTTCGTTGGGAGACCAACCCCGACGACCTGAAGGGCATGGTCGCCGCCGAGGGCATCCTGACCAGCCACGGTGGCAAGACGAGCCATGCCGCCGTTATCGCCCGCGGCATGGGTACGCCCTGCGTCTGCGGCGTTGAGCGCTTCCACATCGACGCCGCCGAGAAGGTCGTGCGCATCGAGGGCAGCGACCGCGTATTGCACGAGGGCGATGTCATCTCCATCGACGGCACCCAGGGCATCGTCGTCGATGGTCCCGTCGACCTGGTCTCCGCCGAGCTTACCGGCGACCTGGACACCATCCTGTCCTGGGCCGACGAGATTCGCCTGGACGAGACCTGTGGCCATGCCAACCATGTGCGCGTCAACGCCGACAATCCTGAGGATGCCGAGCTCGCCCTCGAGTTTGGCGCCGAGGCCATTGGCCTGTGCCGCACCGAGCACATGTTCCTGGGTGACCGCAAGAACATCATCCAGAGCTTTATCCTGTCTGACGATGAGGCCGTGAAGCAGCAGGCCCTGGCCGACCTGCTCAAGGTTCAGACCGAGGACTTCCTGGCGATGTTCAAGACCATGTCCGGTCGCGATGTGGTCGTCCGCCTGCTCGATCCGCCGCTTCATGAGTTCCTGGATAATCCTCGCGAGCTCGAGGTTGCCATCACCAAGAAGGAAGCCGCTGGCGCCAGCGAGGAAGAGCTTGCCGTCCTGCGCACCCGCCTGCGTCGTATCGACGGCATGGTCGAGTCGAACCCCATGCTCGGCCTACGCGGCGTGCGCCTGTCCGTCGTCTTTAGCGATCTGCCGCTCATGCAGGTCCGCGCCGTCGCCACGGCTGCCGCCCGCCTTATCAAGGAGGGCGTCGACCCGCGCCCCGAGATTATGGTCCCGCTCGTTTCCATTACGGCCGAGCATGTTCAGACCCGCGAGGTTATCGAGCGCGTGATCGCCGAGGTTTCCGTCGAAGAAGGCGTCGAGCTCAATATTCCCGTGGGCACGATGCTCGAGCTGCCGCGCGCCTGCATGGTCGCTGACGAGATCGCCCATCACGCAGACTTCTTCTGCTTTGGCACCAACGACCTCACCCAGACGACCTTCGGTTTCTCGCGTGACGACGCCGAGGCTAAGTTCATCCCGCTGTACATGCATAAGAAGATCTTGAAGGACAATCCCTTCGAGACCATCGATACGGCGGTGCTCGAGCTGGTGCGCATGGCCGTCGAGAAGGGCCGAGCCACCAACCCCGACATGCACTTTGGCGTGTGCGGCGAGCACGGCGGCGACCCCAAGTCCATCAAGGGCCTGTTTAACGTGGCCGACGTGGACTACGTGTCCTGCTCGCCCTACCGCGTGCCCCTCGCACGCCTGGCTGCCGCTCAAGCCAAGCTCGAGGCCAAGCGTTCCGCCTAACGTTTTGGGTTTAGACGCCTAGCGTAGCCCCCTTCATGCCGCCCGTCTCATTCGTGAGACGGGCGGTTATCATGTGCGGGTTTTGTCTTTTTGTCTGCGTAAAAAATTGTTCTTGCAGCAGAAACCCGCGCGTGTATACTCGAATACGTTTGTTCAACTACGTGCCGGCCAAGGTGGTACGGCACCTCTAGAAGAGTAAGGAATTGCACATGGATTACATCCGCGCAATCGAGCGTCAGCAGATCCGCGAGGACATTCCTCAGGTTCGCGTCGCCGACAACGTCAAGGTTCACTACCGCATTAAGGAAGGCGACCGCGAGCGCATCCAGGTCTTCCAGGGCGACGTCATCCGCATGGCCGGCGCCGGTGCCCGCGAGACCTTCACCGTCCGCAAGATGTCCTTCGGTGTCGGTGTTGAGCGTACCTTCCCGCTTCACAGCCCCAAGATCGCCAAGCTCGAGGTCGTTCGTCATGGTCGCGTCCGTCGCGCCAAGCTGTACTACCTCCGCGACAAGGTGGGCAAGGCTGCTCGCATCCCCGAGAAGCGCTAAGAAGATCGCAGCGTCTGTCCACTCGTTTGGACGTAAGGGTCACCTTCGGGTGGCCCTTCTTTTTATCTGATTTGCATGCAAGGAGGGCCTGGTATGGCCAACATGACGAGCTCGGTTTCGGCATCGCAGGTTGCCGGTGAGTTGGCGAGCGCTACGTTTGAGGAGATTCCTGCCCTCGTGGAGCATTATCGCGAGGACCCGCGCCAGCAGGTGATCAAGGCTTGCGAGCGTGCTCTTAAGCGCCATGCTAAGGAGCTTGCCGAGCGCGAGCGCGTCAATGACATGTACGAGCTTATGCATGAGCTTGGCGGCGATGGGGTGGTCGTTGGTGTCGACGAGGTGGGTCGCGGATCGGTGGCCGGTCCTTTGACGGTATGCGCCGTCTGCCTTCCCATGGAACCGCGCGTCTGGGGTATCAACGATTCCAAAAAGCTCACGCCCGCGCGCCGCGAGTTGCTCTCAGTGAAGATTGCCGAGGTGGCGACGGCGATCGGTTTTTGCCATATCGCGCCTAAGGATATCGATGAGATGGGCATGGCCCGCGCAATCCGCGCTGCCGTTGTGGGCTCCGTGGCCGATACGGGGCTCGAGCCCGACTGCGTCCTCATGGACGGTAACCCCTTGGGCGCCGTTCCCAACGAGCGCGATGTGGTGAAGGGCGATGCCAAGATCGCCTGCATCGCCGCGGCGTCCATCATGGCCAAGGTCACGCGTGACGAGATGATGGTCGAGTACGACGCCGAGTACCCCGAGTACCATCTGGCCGAGTCGAAGGGCTATGCGAGCCCCGAGCACATCGAGGCCATTCGCAAACATGGACTTTGTCCGCTGCACCGCGTGAGCTTTTGCGGAAACTTTCTGCAGACTGAGCGCCTTTTCTAGGTCAATTGTGGAGACAGGGACCTCTGGGGTTTTATAAACCTGCTGGTAGCGGGCCGTATGCAACACCATTGCTGCGTACGGCCCGTTTTTTGACGGCATTTGGTCAGCTTTTGGTTTGCTTCCGGTACTTACCCGCATGAAAGGTGCTCTCATCATCGGGGCAATGCAGTGTGCGGGAAAGGAGACCCCATGAGTGCCGCAAGCAAAAAGAGTAAGACGCAGCAGCTCAAGGAGTGTTGGGAAAACGGCAAGCTCGACTGCGGGGCGATGACGCCCGAGTTTATCAAGGGACTCAGTCCTCGCGAGCTGGGCATGCTGGGCGAGCTGATCACCATCGACTACTTTAACGAGCGCGGCTACACCTTGCTGGAGCAGGGTTATCGTTGCACCGAGGGCGAGGCCGACCTGGTGCTGCTCGATGAGCTCGACGATGTCGTGGTGATGGCCGAGGTCAAGACCAGACGCGTTGCGCTGGATTGCAGCACGCGGGTCTTTCCCGAGGAGGCCGTGGACGCCCAAAAGCAACGTCGCTACCGCCGCATCGCAAGTTGCTATCTCATGGAGCATTATCCGCTCAAGGCGATTCGCTTCGATGCCGTGGGCGTTACCATTCGCGGCGGGCATATCGCCGAGATCGAGCACCAGTACAACGCGTTCGATTGGCAGGTGTCGTGATGGCGTTCGAGACGTTTGCCGTTCACGCGGCCTGCATCCGCGGCGTCGAGGCGATTCCCGTCACGGTCGAGGTCTCGCTTGCCGGCGGCGTTCCGGGCATCCAGATGCTCGGCATACCGAGTATGGAGGTGATGGAGTCGCGCGGTCGTATTCGCTGCGCGATGCGCTCCGCCGGGTTCGAGATCCCGCGCTCGGGCATTACGGTCAATCTGGCGCCCGGCGATATCCGCAAGACCGGTAGCGGCTTTGATCTGCCCATCGCCATCGCGGTATTGGCGGCCGATGGGCAGATTCCCCGCGACAACCTCGATCGTTGTCTTATCGCTGGTGAGCTTGGCTTGGACGGTACGGTGCTTCCTGTCAAGGGCGAGGTGGCGTTTCAGTTATTGGCGCGTGATTTGGGGCTGTCCTTTATCGCCGGCAGGTCAGACCAGCATGTGCCACTCGCGGGCGTGGATTGCGGATTCATCGATCATTTGTCTCAGCTTGCTCATGGTATGGGCGATGCCGCGCGGCACTACTTGGATTCCGAGGGCGTCGAGGCGACCTTTGAGCCTGAGCTCGACTATGCCGACGTGCTGGGGCAGGAAGTCGCTAAACGCGGCATGGCGCTTGCGGCGGCAGGAGAACTCGGCTTGCTCATGATCGGGTCTCCGGGATCGGGCAAGACGATGCTCGCACGCCGTATGACCGGCATCCTGCCCGAGCTTTCCGTTGAGGATCAGCAGGAGGCACTGTGCATCCATTCGGTTTTGGGTGAGAACATTGATGGCTTGTTGGCGGGGCACCGCCCCTTCCGCAGTCCCCACCACAGTATTTCGACCGCAGGCCTTATCGGCGGCGGGCGCCCGGTGCACCCGGGTGAGATCAGCCTTGCTCATGGCGGCGTGCTCTTTTTGGACGAGCTTGCCGAGTTTCCCACTGGCGTGCTGCAGACGCTGCGTCAGCCCATCGAGCGCGGCTACGTGAGGATCGTACGCGTCGACGGGGCTTTTACCTTCCCGTCGCGCTTTCAGCTGCTGGCTGCGAGCAATCCCTGCCCCTGCGGCTTTTTGGGCGATCGCGAGGTGCCGTGTCGCTGCTCGGCGGCGATGGTCGAGCGCTATCGGTCTAAACTGCGCGGTCCTTTGGCCGACCGTATCGACATGATGATCGATGTGACCCGTCCCGACCCTCAAGTGATTATCGAGGGTGCGGAGGGCATGTCGTCGGCCGAGTTACGTGACTACGTTGTGCGCGGTCGCGCCTTTCGCGCTTGGCGCGAATCCCGCATGGACGATGCGGATGCCGAGGCCGAGGATGACGAGACACGGTCCATTGACGGCGTCGTTTCGACCTTTGAGCTCGATGATGCGGCGGAGAAGTGTGTGCTCGGCCTGTCGAAGCGCACGCATCTCACAGGGCGTGGCATCGTGCGCCTTGTTCGCATTGCGCGCACGATCGCAGATGTCGCCGAGAGCGAGCAGGTGACGCAGGACCACGTGCTCGAGGCGGCGATGTACCAGGGAAGGAGGGACCAATGATGGCTGAGGGGACCTTCGAGCTGCATCCAGGTGACGCGTTGTATCCCGAGACCGTTTTGGAGCTTTCTGATGTACCTCAGACGCTCTATGTGCGCGGCAACCCCGAGGCGCTTTCGACGCCCGCGCTCTCCATCATCGGTGCGCGAAAGGCCTCGCCGTATGGTCTTGCCGTGGCAGAGCTTGCGGCGAAGGTGGCGGTTGAGGCGGGAGTGACGGTAGTTTCGGGCGGTGCGGTCGGTTGTGACCAGGCCTCGGGTTGGGCTGCGGTCAACGCCGGCGGCAAACACGTTGTGGTGCTGGGGACGGGCGCCGACGTGGTCTACCCGCGTTCGAGCGCGGGGCTGATTACGCGCACGCTTGATACGGGTGGCGCGGTCGTGTCGATCTCTCCGTGGGGCATGGGTCCGCGCAAGTTCGCCTTTCCGCGCCGCAATCGCGTAATCGCGGCCCTGTCGCAAGCCCTCTTTGTATCCGAGGCGGGTATGCCTTCTGGGACGTTTTCCACAGCCGAGGCTGCTATGGATTTGGGGCGCGAACTTCTTGCCGTGCCGGGGTCGATCCTATCGCCCGAGTCGCGTGGCACGAATTACCTCATTGCGAACGGTGCCTGCTGCATCGTCGACGAGGAATCTATCGAGATGGCTATCTCACGCATCTACGGAACCCTGCGCTACTCGCGCCCCGATGCTCCCGGCATTGCCGACCTGGATCCAACGCAGCAGACCGTGATGCATGCGCTCATCGCCTCTCCGCTCAAGGTCGACGACATCGCGGCGCTCGTCTCGCTCGATGCTGTCGGCGTACTCAAACTCTTGGGTTCGCTTGAACTCGAGGGTCTTATCGAGCGCATGATGGATGGAAGGTATGCGCCCTCCAAGTTTGCCCTTCACGCCCAGACACCCTTCGGTCACAATGGAAAACGTGTCAATTAGAAAGGTGTTTGCAGATGCAGTTCGATCAGGTGACAGTTATCGGTGGCGGTCTGGCGGGTTCGGAGTGCGCGATCCAGCTGGCAGATCGCGGTTTTGCCGTAAAGCTGTGCGAGATGCGCCCCCAGGTGAGCTCCCCGGCTCACCATACCGATCACCTGGCAGAGCTCGTCTGCTCGAATTCGTTTAAGTCGACCCGTCCGGATTCCGCGGCTGGTTTGCTGAAGGCCGAGCTTGAGCGCATGGGTTCAGTCCTGCTCGATTGCGCCCATCGCGCGGCTGTTCCCGCCGGTGGCGCCTTGGCGGTCGACCGCGTCAAGTTTTCCGAGCTTGTCGAGGCCGAGGTTGCCGCTCGTCCCAATATCGAGGTCGTGCACGGTGAGGTCACACAGATTCCCGAGGGTCACGTGGTCATTGCCGCGGGCCCGCTGTGTTCACCGGCGCTGAGCGAAGAGGTTATGAAGCTCGTCGGTGGCGATGCCCTGGCATTCTTTGATGCGGCGGCGCCGATCGTCGATGCCTCCACGCTCGATATGGACGTGCTGTTCTCGCAGTCGCGCTACGAGGAGCAGGGGAGCGGCGACTATCTCAACGCTCCGCTCAACAAGGAGGAGTACGAGGCCTTTATCGAGGCGCTTACCACGGCCGACCGCGTGGTGCTCAAAGACTTTGAGGGCGGCGATCTGTTCCAAGCCTGCCAGCCTGCCGAGGAAGTTGCGCGCACCGGCAAGGACGCCATTCGCTTTGGCGCCATGAAGCCCGTCGGCCTCACCGACCCGCGTACCGGACGTCGCCCCTGGGCGGCGATTCAGCTGCGTGCCGAGAACAAGGAGAAGACCGCCTATAACCTGGTGGGCTTCCAGACCAACTTGACCTTTGGCGAGCAGAAGCGCGTCTTCCATATGGTGCCGGGCCTGGAGAACGCTGAGTTCTTCCGCTACGGTGTCATGCACCGCAATACCTTTGTCGACGCCCCTCACGTGCTCGATAGCACCTTTGCCGTGCCCGGTACCGGCGTGCGCCTGGCCGGTCAGATCACCGGCACCGAGGGGTACATGGAAGCCGTGGCGACAGGTCTGCTCGCGGCGCTCAACACCTATGCCGAGGCTATCGGTGCCGCGGGCGTCGAGTTGCCGCGTGTGGGCGCCCTGGGTGCGCTCGTGGGCTATGCGACCGATCCTGCCACCGTGGGCTATCAGCCTATGCATGTCAACTTTGGCCTGGTGCCGCCACTCGAGGACGGTAAGCGCCGCAGCAAGCGCGACCGCTATCAGGCCTATGCGGACCGTGCGCTCGAGGCCCTCGATGCCTACTTGGCCACGCGTTCCGACTTGTTTGGAGGCGACCGGTCATAGCCTTTGACCTGTACGACACCGTCGACTCTTTTATCGCCTATATCGCACGCGTCGAGGGGCTTTCTCCCAACACGGTGACGGCCTATGGCTCGAGGCTAGAGCGCTTTGCTGCCTGGTGCGAGCGCGAGGATATTGATGCTTTCGCTGCCGACGTGCGCACCATTCGTCGCTATCTTGCCGAGCTTTCGCGTGAGCAGGTGGCTCCCCGAACGCTTGCGGCGCACCTGTCGGCTATTCGATCTCTCTATCGCTGGATGGCTGCCGAGGGGATTGTCGAGGGCGATGCGGTCTCGGCGATCGCGTCGCCCAAGCTGCCGCGTGACCTGCCGGGCGTCCTTACGACCCAGCAGGTCGAGGCGCTGCTCAAGACGCCTGATACCTCAACACCCGCGGGACTGCGCGATGCGGCGATGCTCGAGTTGCTCTATGCCTCGGGTGCCCGCATCTCAGAGCTTGCGGCGCTCAATGTGGAATCCATCTCATGGTCCGAGCGCACGCTGCGCCTGTGGGGCAAGGGAAGCAAGGAGCGTATCGTCCCTCTGTATCGTCGCGCACTCGAGGCGACGCGTCTCTATATTGAGGAGGGGAGGCCGGAGTTGCTCGCTCAGGCAAAGCGCCGTGACCCCGCTACCGGGCCGCATCCGCTGCTTATATCGGCGCGCGGCAATCGCATGAGTGCCGCCATGCTCAGGCGGCGGTTCCATACGTTGGCGACGCTCGCCGGCATTCCGGCCGACATTGCCCCGCATGCGATGCGCCATACCTTTGCGACCGATTTGCTCGAGGGCGGTGCGGACCTGCGCTCGGTTCAAGAGCTGCTAGGTCATGCGAGCCTGTCCACGACGCAGATCTACACGCATCTCACGCCCGATCGGCTCAAACGTGCCGTGGCTCAAGCCCATCCCCGCGGCGAATAGTGGCTGGGACGTCCCGCGCCGCACTCAGGTGTGTGGTTTTGATTGCGGGTTGGCAGGAAGATGCATTCCTGCTATCATTCATCGGGTTGCTTCACGGCAACATGTTTTTATCACGCACGCGCGGCTACTTCATACCGTGGTGCCCGGGCTTTGGTAGCACATGTCCGGGTTGGTTTTGGAGGATGACCCCGCGCGGAGGCAAACCACAGGAGGTTTAACATGGCTACCAAGATTAATATCTGCACCCTGCTCGAGGCCGGCTGCCACTTCGGTCACCAGACCCGTCGCTGGAACCCCAAGATGAAGCCGTTCATCTTCGGTGAGCGCAACGGCATCTACATCCTCGACCTCAAGCAGACCATCCTCGACGCCGACCAGGCCTACACCTTCGTCAAGAACGTCGCCAAGGGCGGCAACGTGCTGTTCGTCGGCACCAAGAAGCAGGCTCAGGAGGCCGTCAAGAACGCTGCTGAGCGCGCCAACATGCCTTACATCAACCAGCGTTGGCTCGGCGGCATGCTGACCAACTTCGTCACCATCCGCTCCCGCATCAACCGCATGGAGGAGCTCGAGGCCATGGTCGAGGACGGACGCATGGCTGTTCTGCCCAAGAAGGAGCAGGCTGTTCTCGGCAAGGAGCTCA
Organism: uncultured Collinsella sp.; assembly: GCA_938045065.1. Lineage (GTDB taxonomy): Bacteria > Actinomycetota > Coriobacteriia > Coriobacteriales > Coriobacteriaceae > Collinsella. Next base: position 42,504 of record CALIOA010000041.1, on the reverse strand, counting down.
CCAAGCTCCAGACCAACCTCGGTGGCGCCCGCGACATGAAGGGTCTGCCCCAGGCTCTCTTCGTCATCGACACCAAGCGCGAGGAGAACGCCATCAAGGAGGCCCAGCGCCTGAACATCCCCGTCGTCGCTCTGATCGACACCAACTCCGATCCCGACGAGGTCGAGTACGGCATCCCCTGCAACGATGACGCTATCTCCGCTGTCACCCTTATGTGCGAGCTCATGGCTGACGCCTGCCTCGCTGGCTCCGGCAAGGAGCAGGTCTCCGAGGCCGAGATGGCCGCTGAGCCCAAGGCCGAGTAAATCAGTCTTAGTTAATTCTTTTTCATCTCTTTGAAAGGAACCACAATGGCCCAGATTACCGCCGCTATGGTCAAGCAGCTCCGCGAGATGACCGACTCCCCGATGATGGAGTGCAAGAAGGCTCTCGTCGAGGCTGACGGCGACATGGACGCCGCTGTCGACGTTCTGCGTAAGAACGGCCTTGCCAAGGCTGCCAAGAAGGCTGGCCGTGAGACCAACGAGGGCGCTGTCGCCGCGTTCGTCTCCGAGGATGGCAAGACCGGCGCTCTGCTCGAGCTCTCCTGCGAGACCGACTTCGTTGGCTCCAACGCCAAGTTCACTGGCTTTGCTTCCAAGGTCGCTGAGGTTGTCGCTACCACCGAGCCTGCTGACGTCGACGCTCTGCTCGAGAAGCCGATGGGTGAGGAGACCGTTTCCTCCGAGCTCACCGAGATGATTCACATCATGGGCGAGAACATGAAGATCTCCCGCTTCGCTGCCCGCAAGGCCGAGAACGGCGCGCTCGCTTCTTACATCCACATGGGTGGTAAGATCGGCGTCCTCGTCGAGTTCGCCTTCGAGAAGGCCGAGACCGCTCAGGCTGAGTCCTTCAAGACCTTCGCTCACGACGTTGCCCTTCAGGTTGCCGCCGTCGCCCCGATCTGCGCTACCCGCGATCAGGTTCCGGCCGAGACCGTCGAGCACGAGAAGCAGATCTACATGGCCCAGGCTGCCGAGTCCGGCAAGCCCGAGGCTATTCAGGAGAAGATGGCTGTCGGCCGTCTGGAGAAGTTCTACAAGCAGTCCGTGCTCACCGAGCAGGAGTTCATCAAGGACAGCTCCCTCACCATCAAGAAGTACGCTGAGCAGGTCTCCAAGGAGCTCAGCGACACCATTACCGTCGTTGCCTTTGACCGTCTGGTCCGTGGCGAGTAAATAAGCTTTTGTAGCTGGTAATGAGCAGGCTGTGGGTTTTACTCACAGCCTGCTTTTTCATGGCTCTTATCAGAGCCTTTGATATCATATTGAGAGTCTAATTAAAGGAGGATCGCTTTGTCCGACATCCGATATAAACGCGTGCTTCTTAAGCTTTCCGGCGAAGCACTGATGGGCGACGGCCAATATGGCATCGACCCCAAGGTTACCGACCATCTTGCCAAGCAGGTCAAGGAGCTGCTAGCCGTTGGCCATGAGGTCGGCGTCGTTGTCGGCGGCGGCAATATTTTCCGCGGCATGGCCGGCGCTGCCGGTGGCATGGAGCGTGCTCAGGCCGACTACATGGGCATGCTGGCTACCGTTATGAACGCGCTCGCCCTGCAGGATGCCTTCGAGCATAACGATGTTCCCTGCCGCGTGATGAGCGCTATCCAGATGAACGAGATCTGCGAGCCCTATATTCGCCGTCGCGCCATCAACCACCTTTCCAAGGGCAACGTCGTTATTTTTGCCGCCGGTTCGGGCAATCCGTACTTTACGACCGACACCGCCGCGGCTCTTCGTGCGTGCGAGATCGGCGCCGAGATTCTGATTAAAGCCACCAAGGTTGACGGCATCTACGATAAGGATCCCGTCAAGTGCGCCGACGCCGTCCGTTTTGACAAGATTACCTATCACGAGGTTCTCGTCCGCGGTCTGCAGGTTATGGATTCCACGGCTACGGCACTGTGCCAGGACAACCGTATGCCGATTTTGGTCCTCAACATCGATGGCGAGGACACCGTCAAGCGCGCGCTTTCGGGTGAGCCCGTCGGCACGCTCGTCTATCAGGAGGATTAAGCATGGCAGAGAACATCACCGCCCATATGGACAAGTCGCTCGAGTCCCTCAAGCATAACTTCTCCAAGGTTCGTACCGGCCGCGCCAATGCCAACATTCTGTCCGACATCACCGTCGATTATTACGGTGTTCCCACGCCGGTCACGCAGGTTGCCGCCGTCAAGACCCCCGAGGCCCACATGCTGCTCATCGAGCCGTGGGACAAGGCACTCATCAATGCTATCGTCAAGGCTATCGGCGCTTCCGATCTGGGTATTACCCCCAACTCCGATGGCACCGTCGTTCGTCTTCCGTTCCCGGCTCCCACTGAGGAGCGCCGTCGCGAGCTCGTCAAGGAGTGCCGCGAGTACGCCGAGCAGGCCAAGGTGTCTATCCGTAACATCCGTCGCGACTTCAACAACAAGCTCGAGCGCGATGAGGAGCTCACCGAGGACGATGTCCGTCGCGAGCAGGCCAAGGTCCAGAAGCACACCGATGAGTATGTCGCCAAGGTCGAGGAGCTTTTGAAGGAAAAAGAAGCCGAGGTCATGGAGATCTAAGGTGCAATACGACGAGCATAAACTGGTCGAGTACTTTGCCGACGCCCCTGCGGGCGTCGGTTTTTCCGACCTTGACCTCAATAACATTCCGCACCATATCTCGTGCATCATGGACGGCAACGGTCGTTGGGCCACGTCGCGCGGTCTTGCACGCACTGAGGGCCACAAGGCGGGTATCGTCTCGCTGCGCGAGATCATTACCGCCTGCGTGCGCCTGGGCGTCGACGTGCTTTCTGCCTATGCGTTTTCTACCGAAAACTGGAACCGCCCGCAGCATGAGGTCAACGTCTTGATGCACCTGTTTGCCAAGACGTTTATCGACGAGCTGCCGCTTCTGAAGCGCGAAAACGTGCGCGTTGTCTTTTTGGGTGACATTTCCGCGCTGCCCAAGAAGACCCGCGACGTTTTTGAACGCGGTCTTGCCGAGTGCGCCAATCACACCGGCATGACGCTGGCGCTTGCCGTCAACTACGGCGCGCGTGCCGAGATTACCCGCGCTGTCCGTCAGATCGCACTCGACGCTGCCGCCGGTAAGATCGATCCTGGCGCAATTGATGACGACATGGTGGCTTCCCACCTCTATACCGCCGGCCTTCCCGATCCTGAGCTTGTGATTCGCACTTCTGGTGAGCTGCGCCTTTCGAACTATCTTCTGTGGCAGGTGGCTTATTCCGAATTCTACGTCACCGATACCTATTGGCCCGACTTTGATCGTTGGGGCCTTGTCGACGCCATTTTGGCCTATCAGGGCCGTGACCGTAGGTTTGGTGGACTGAGCAAGACCGAGGAGGCTTAATCGTGTCCGATCGTCCCAAGGCATCTGCTCCCAAGACGCCTGCGCGCAAAGCTGCCACTGCGGGAACGCCTGCAGTGAAGAGCGGCACCGGTTCGTGGCTGGCGGGCTTTATTACCCGTGCCGCCGCCGGTATCGTCTACGCCGTTGTCTTTATCCTGTGCCTGGTTTTGGGTATCGTGCCCACGGCCATCTTTGTTTCCGTCATGAGCGGTCTGTGCTGCTATGAGTTTTTCCGTATGACAAGGCTCGATGGCAAGATGGCTAACGAGCGCATGGGTATCGCTGCCGCCGTGCTCTTTCCGCTGTCGGCGTTGGGCGATTCGATGCTGCTGAATGCCCTGCTTTTTGCCCTGATGCTCGCTGTGGGCATTTGGTATGTCTGGTCGCCGCGTACCCGCATATCCGATGTTGCCGTGACACTCATGGGTCCCATCTACACCGGTTTTATGCTGTCGGCTATCGTGCTGCTGCGCGATGCCGTGCCCGGTTTTGCCGGCGCCCTGCTTTCGGTGGGTGTTTGCGCGTCTCTCTGGGTCTCCGATTCGTTTGCCTATATCGTGGGTAGCCGTATCGGCAAACACAAGATGGTTCCCAAGATCTCTCCCAAAAAGAGCTGGGAGGGGTTTGTTGGCGGCATCCTGGGCTCGGTTTTGATTTGGCTCATCCTGTGGGCGACGCATTTCTTCAAGCTCAGCCTGCCCTATGCGCTGCTGTGCGGCGTGGTCGTGTCCATTCTGGGCGTTATCGGCGACCTTATCGAGTCGCGCATCAAGCGCGGTGTGGGCGTCAAGGATTCCGGCAACCTTATCCCGGGCCACGGCGGCATGCTCGATCGTAGCGATTCGCTTATCTTCGGCTGCATCACCGCGCAGCTGATGCTGATGATCGGAGGCGTGCTGTAATGTCATTCCAGACGACGTATGGCCCCGATGGACGCCTCCGTGTTGCCATCCTGGGTTGTACCGGCTCCATCGGCACCCAGGCGCTCGATGTGTGCCGCCAGCATGCCGATCGCCTGCAGGTGACGGCGCTGTCCGTTAACTCCAGCACCTCCGAGCTTGTTGCCGCTGCCCGCGAGTTCTCGGTTCCGGCGGTTGCCGTGGCCGATGTCGCTCATGGCGATGACGCCGTGCTGCAGGAGTTGCCCGAGGGAACGAAGCTTGGCCTTGGCGCGCAGGCGGTTTGCGAGCTCGCGCGTCGCGACGATGTCGACTGCGTGCTCGTTGCTATTGTGGGCGCCGCTGGTCTCGAGGCGAGCCATGCGGCCTTGACCTCAAATAAGCGTCTTGCCCTTGCCAACAAGGAGTCCCTCGTCGTCGGCGGCGACTTGCTTATGCCGTTGGCGCAACCGGGCCAGCTTATTCCAGTCGACTCTGAGCACTCCGCCATCTACCAGTGCTATCTGGGGGAGAACCCACGCGAGGCTCATTGTATTTGGCTCACCTGCTCGGGCGGTCCGTTCTTTGGCCGCACCCGCGACGAGCTCGACCGCGTGACGCGTGCCGATGCCCTCGCACATCCCACGTGGGCCATGGGTGCCAAGATCACCATCGACTCCGCCACCCTCATGAACAAGGGCCTGGAGCGCATTGAGGCCATGCATCTGTTTAACTGCGACCTCGATTTCATTAACGTGGTCGTGCAGCGTCAGTCCAAGATTCACTCTATGGTCGAGTTCGCCGACGGCTCCGTGATGGCGCATCTCGGTGCTTCCGACATGCGTATTCCCATCCAGTTCGCGTTCTCGTATCCCGAGCGTTGGGATACCCCGGCGCCTCGTATCGATTTCCGCGAGCTGGGGCAGCTCACGTTTGATGCTGCCGACATGGATACCTTCCGCTGTCTGGCACTGGCCGAACGTGCCGGCAAGACGGGTGGCACCATGCCGTGCGTGCTCAATGCCGCCAACGAGGTCGCCGTCGATGCCTTCCTGCACGATGGCTGCAGCTTTACCGATATCGATCGCATTGTGGAATCCTGCATGGATTCCCACGATATGCAGGCGGTCGATTCGTTTGAGCAGCTTCACGACATCGATGCATGGGCGCGTGAAAAGGCTGCGCAGGTGCTCGCCGCAACCCGTTCCTAACCCATAAGGATTGCTTTTTCGTTTTATGGATACTGTTCTGAGCGTTCTCTCATCGGTCTTTTGGGGCCTGCTGATGCTTTCCGTCCTCGTGTTTTTGCACGAGGGCGGCCACTTTTTGGCGGCGCGTGCCTGCGGCGTCCGTGTGACCGAGTTCTTTTTGGGCCTGCCTTGCCGCTTTGACATCCATTACACGTCGCGTCGCATTGGAACCAAGTTTGGCGTGACCCCGCTGCTGCTGGGTGGCTACGCTGCCATCTGCGGTATGGATCCGACCGATGTCTCGTGCGCCGATCGCGTGCTCGCGGCTATCTACCGTCATGGTCACGTGACCGTGGCCGACCTTGCTGTCGAGCTCGAGCTTTCCGAGGAGGATGTGCTCGAGGCTTGTGCTCTGTTGCTGGGCTGGGGCTCCATCGCACCTTGGTATGAGGAAGGGGAGAAGCCCTCACCGAGCTACTATCCCACCAAGTATCAGACGCTGCCGCGAGACGCGGCGGGCTACACCACTTTTGATGGCCGTCGTTTCGATCGCGAACATGCGACTGCCGAGGGCGATGTGTGGGAGCTGCCGTGCGGCGAGGCCGAGTTCCTTGCACAGGAGCGTTCGCATACCTATCTTGGCCAAGGCTTTCTCAAGCGCGCCTTTATGCTGATCGCGGGCATTCTCGTCAATATCCTGACGGGCTTTTTGCTCCTTATGAGCATCTATTCCATTGCGGGTGTCACCGTGCCGATGGATACCAACGTGATCGGTCAGGTTGACGAGGGGTCTATTGCCGCCAAGGCGGGAATCGAGGGCGGCGACGCGATCCTTTCGGTCGACGGAGTATCGTGCTCTACCTGGATGGACGTTTACGATGCTATCGGCAAGGCTGCCGGTAAGGACGATATCGCCATTGAGTATGAGCGCGACGGCAAGCAGCATTCGACCTCGGTTGCGCTCAAGGAGGACGAGCGCCTAGGTGTGTATGCCTCTACGGAGGTAGTCCGTTTGGACCCGATCACCTCGGCGCGTCTGTCATTCTCCTATGTTGTGCAGACGGCGGATGGCGTTATGCGCCTACTCCAGCCGCAGCATACGATGGAGATTCTCGACCAGTCCTCGTCGATCGTGGGCATCAGCGTCATGTCCTCTCAGGCGGCTGCTGCCGGCCCCGTAACGTTCCTGTCGTTTGCCGCGCTCATTTCGTTCTCGCTGGGTTTTATGAACTTACTGCCCATCCCCCCGCTCGACGGCGGTAAGTTAGTCATCGAGATTATTCAAAAGATTGCGGGTCGCGAGCTGCCTCTCAAGGCTCAGACAATTGTGAGCTATGTGGGCATCGCGCTCTTCGCACTGCTGTTTGTCTATATGCTTCGTTCCGACATCCTTCGATTTATTCTGTAGGGGAGTGTTTGGATTGTCTTTATCCCATTCTTTGCCGCGCGAGCTGACGCGCCCCGTGCATGTGGGCGGCGTGCAGATCGGCGGCGGCGCGCCGGTGGTGGTTCAGTCTATGACCTGCACTGATACCGCCGATGCCCAGGCAACGCTTGGGCAGGTTCGCGCGTTGGCGCAGGCGGGCTGCGATATCGTGCGCGTGAGTGTACCCACCGAGGCCGCGCTCGAGGGCTTTCGTACCATCTGTGCTGAGTCCCCGGTGCCGATCGTCGCCGATATTCACTTTAACCATAAGCTCGCCATTGGTGCCGTTGAGGCCGGTGCTGCCAAGCTGCGCATCAATCCCGGCAACATCGGCGATTGGGCCAAGGTTGACGCGGTGATCGATGCTGCGGGTGCCGCGGGCTGTGCGATTCGTATCGGCGTCAATGCCGGTTCACTCGAGCAGGATATCGCCGAGCGCGAAGACCTCACGCAGCCCGAAAAGCTTGTGATGTCGAGCGAGCGCTTCGTCAAGCACTTTGAGGACCGCGGCTTTACGAACATTGTGCTTTCGGCCAAGGCCCATAGCGTGCAAACGACGCTCGATACCTATCGAGCCCTGTCGCGTGAGATTCCCCACGTTCCGCTTCACCTGGGCGTAACTGAGGCGGGTACCAAGCTTCAGGGCACCATTAAGAGCTCGGTGGGCCTTGGTATTCTGCTGTCTGAGGGTATTGGTGACACCATGCGCGTCTCTCTCACGGCCGATCCGGTTGAGGAGCCGCCGGTTGCCTGGGGTATTCTGCAGTCGCTGGGCTTGCGTCGCCGTGGCCCCGAGATTGTCTCGTGCCCCACGTGCGCCCGCTGCCAGGTTAACCTCATTCCCATCGCCGAGGAGGTCACCGAGCGGCTTAAGAATTACTCCGCGCCGCTTTCTATCGCTGTGATGGGATGTGCCGTTAATGGCCCCGGTGAGGCTTCTGATGCCGACCTGGGCGTTGCTTGCGGACGTGGTCAGGCCTTGCTCTTTTCGCATGGCCAGATCATTGGTAAAGTAGCTGAGGACCAAATTGTCGACGCGCTTATGGCAGAGGTCGACAAACTTATTGAGGAGAAATAAATGACCCGAGCAATGTATATGTCTAAGCTCTATGCGCCGACGCTTAAAGAGGACCCGGCGGACGCTGAGCTCGCCAGCCACCGCCTGCTGCTCCGTGCCGGCATGATCCGCAAGGAGGCCGCCGGTCTGTATTCCTACCTGCCGCTTGCTTGGCGCTCGATCCGCAAGATCGAGAACATCGTGCGCGACGAGATGGATGCTGCCGGCGCCCAGGAGCTCATGATGCCCATTATGGTCGATGCCGAGCTGTGGCGTGAGTCCGGCCGCATCGATGCCTATGGCAAGGAGCTCGTGCGCTTTGATGACCGCCACGGCCGCGAGTTTGTTCTCGGACCCACGCACGAGGAGACCGTCACGGCCCTGGTGCGCAACGAGCTGCGCTCCTATAAGCAGCTGCCCGTCAACCTGTACCACATTCAGGACAAGTTCCGCGATGAGTTCCGCCCCCGCTTTGGTCTGATGCGCGGTCGCGAGTTCATCATGAAGGACGCCTACAGCTTCTCCGCTACGCAGGAGAGCCTGCAGGAGGAGTACGACAAGATGAAGCAGGCCTATGCCAACATTTGCGAGCGCTGCTACATCAAGGCCCTGCCCGTTGTCGCCGACTCCGGCGAGATCGGCGGCGACACCTCCGTCGAGTACATGGCTCTGGCCGACGCTGGCGAGGCTTCGCTCGTCTACTGCGATGAGTGCGGCTTCGCTGCCGACGATGAGGCCGCAAGCACCAAGGTCGTTGTGACCGAGGGTCCTGGCGACGGTACGCTCACCAAGGTCGAGACTCCGGGCATGGGCACCATCGAGGCCGTTGCAAAGTTCTTCGGCTTCCCCGAGAACGGTACGCGAAAGTCGCTGGCGCTCATCGATGCTGAGGGCAAGCCGGTCGTGGCCATTGTCCCGGGCGACCACGAGCTCAACGATTGCAAGGCCGAGCATGTCTTTGGCAAGGGCTATCGCATGATGACCGACGAGGAGCTTCAGGCGAACGGTCTGCACAAGGGCTTTATCGGACCAGTTAACCTGCCCGAGGGCATTCGTCTGGTCTGCGACGAGAGCCTGCGCGAGTCCAAGCAGTGGGCCTGTGGCGCCAACGAGGTCGACTATCACTTTACCGGTGCCTGCCCCGAGCGCGACTTTACCGTCGACGAGTGGGCCGACCTGGTAACCGTCGTTGCCGGCGACCCCTGCCCGCACTGCGGCAAGCCGCTCTCCGCTGCCCGCGGCATCGAGGTCTCTCAGGTCTTCCAGCTGGGCACCAAGTATTCCGAGGCCATGGGTGCCACCTTTATGGACGAGGACGGCAAGGAGAAGCCGCTCATCATGGGTTGTTACGGTGTGGGCGTGTCCCGCTCGCTCGCTGCTGTCGTGGAGCAGCACAACGACGAGCACGGTATCGTCTGGCCGGTCTCCGTTGCTCCGTACGAGGTCGCGGTGATTCCGCTCGATCCCAAGAAGGAGGAGTGCGCTACCGTTTGCGACCAAATCGTCGAGGGCCTGTGCGCCGAGGGTATCGAGGTCGTCGTCGACGATCGCGATGAGCGTCCCGGCTTTAAGTTTGCCGATAACGACCTTATGGGATTCCCGTATCAGGTGGTGCTTGGCAAGCGTGGCCTTAAGAATGGCACCGTTGAGCTCAAGGACCGTGCCACGGGCGAGCGCGAGGACGTGGCGATCGACGAGGTCGTCGCCAAGGTTGCCGAGCTTGTTAAGGCGGCCCGCCGTTAATCGACGATTTCGCTTGTAGTTCGATATACGGGACGGCCCCGCATTTCTCCAGATTGGGGAGATGCGGGGCCGTCCTTTTATCTTGTAGCATCCTCGATATCTAAAAGGAAAACCCCACAGCCCATATGAGCTGCGGGGTTTTCCTTTGTGCCTCCGATGCGAAATAAATCGCTCAGATATTACTGATAATCGACGACGTCGATCCAGTTCTTAAGGAACTCATCGTTCACGTTGCGCTTACGAGCGAGCTCGGAAGCGGCGACGATGCTCGTCCACTGACGCACGACCTGCATGGGCATGTCGGCGCGGTCGCAGTAGAGCTCCAGGTAGGCCTCAGCCTGATCCTTGCTGTTGAGGGCGAAGAGCAGGTAGGTGGTGGCAACGTCGGCAGCAGGGGAGCCCTGGGTGGCGTGTGCCCAGTCGCATACATAGAGCTGGCCGTCGTCGCCGACGATGACGTTGGAGGGGTTGAAGTCGCCGTGGCAGACCTTGAACTCCTTGGTCATACCGTCCAGACGCTCCTGAAGGTTGTAGCGCGTGGTGGCATTGAGCTGATCAAGGCTGTCGATCATGCGGGCGAACTTGTCGCGCTGACGGTTGAGCAGCGGGGAGGTGTAGCCGTGGATCTCGATCTGGAGGTCGACGAACATCTCGAGGTACTCACCGAAGCGCTGGGGCTCGGCAGTCATCTTCTCGGCAAGGGTGGTGCCCGGAACCTTCTCGGTCACGAGCGCCCAGCCATTGGCGTTCTCGAGCTGGGAAACCTCGAGAGCCTTGGGGCTGCGGATGCCGCACTCATTGATGCGGGCAAGATTCAAAGCCTCGTTGAACACGTCGGAGACAGGCTTGGTCTCGTTAAAGACCTTGACGATCTTATCGCCCAGGTCGTAAACGACCTTGTTGCCACGGCGGACGAGTTCGGTCTTGGAATCGGGTAGCAGCATGGTTGCATCCTTTCAACGATGCGATAGAAGCGACGGCGGGGGTGTGTGAAACACCCGTGCACCCCCGCCGTTAAAAACCGTGCTAAAACTAGCAGACGGCGTAATCCTGGGGCTCGCGGCCGTAGTAGGCGTCCAGGTAGAGCTCCTTGATCTCGCTCATGAGCGGGTAGCGCGGGTTAGCGCCGGTGCACTGGTCGTTGAATGCCTGCTCGGTCATCTCGTCGAGGGTGTCGAGGAAGTACTGCTCGTCGACACCGTAGTCGGCGATGGTCTTCTTGACGCCGATGAAGTCCTTGAGCTCCTCGAGCTTCGTGATGAAGTTCTCGAAGACCTCCTTGTCGTCCTTGCCCTCGATGCCGCAGTACTTGGCCATCTCGGCGTAGTTGTGCAGCGCGTTGGGGTAAGGATACTGGGAGAAGGTACCCATCTTGACGGGAGCCTCGGCGGCGTTGTAGCGCATGACGCGGGTCAGGATGACGGCGTTGGCGAGGCCGTGGGGCAGGTGATGGAAGGCGCCGAGCTTGTGGGCCATGGAGTGGTTGAGGCCCAGGAAGGCATTGGCGAAGGCCATACCGGCCATGCAGGAGGCGTTGTGCATCTCCTCGCGGGCGTGCGGGTCCTTGGCGCCATTCGTGAAGCTGGAGGGCAGGTTCTCGAAGACGAGCTTGGCAGCGCGCTCGGAGAGGCCCTTGGTGTAGTCGGAAGCCATGATGGAGACGTAGGACTCGATGGCGTGGGTCATGACGTCGATGCCGGAGGCAGCGGTCAGGCCGCGCGGTGCGGTCATGCAGTTGTCGGCGTCGACGATAGCCATGTTGGGGAGCAGCGCGTAGTCGGCGAGCGGCCACTTGATGCCGGTCTCCTTGTCGGTGATGATGGCGAACGGCGTGCACTCGGAGCCGGTACCCGAAGAGGTCGGGACGGCGATGAAGTAGGCCTTCTTGCCCATCTCGGGGAAGGTGAAGATACGCTTGCGGATGTCCATGAAGTCCATGGCCATGTCCTCAAACTTGCACTCGGGGTGCTCGTACATCATCCACATGATCTTGCCGGCGTCCATAGCGGAGCCACCGCCGACGGCGATGATGACGTCCGGCTCAAAGAGAGCCATCTGCTTGGCGCCGCGACGTGCGCACTGCAGCGACGGATCGGGCTCGACGTCGTAGAAGCAGTCGTGGGCGATGCCCATCTCGTCGAGCTTGGCCTCGATGGCGCGGGTGTTGCCATTCTTGAAGAGGAACTGGTCGGTGACGATGAAGGCGCGCTTCTTGCCCATGACGTTGCCCAGCTCGTCGAGGGCGACGGGCGTGGAACCCTTCTTGAAGTAGACCTTCTCGGGAGCGCGGAACCACAGCATGTTTTCACGGCGCTCGGCCACAGTCTTAACGTTGATCAAGTGCTTCACCCCAACGTTCTCGGAGACGGAGTTGCCGCCCCAGGAGCCGCAGCCCAGGGTCAGAGACGGCTTCATGCCAAAGTTGTACAGGTCACCGATGCCACCGTGCGAGGACGGGGTGTTGATGACGATACGGCAGGCCTTCATGACGTGCTCGAACAGGCTGATCTTCTCGGCCTGAGCGGGGTGCACGTACAGAGAGGCGGTGTGGCCCGGGCCACCGGCGAGCACCAGGTGCTCGGCCTTGTCGACGGCCTCCTGGAAGTCCTTGGCGTGGTACATGGCCAGGACTGGGGAGAGCTTCTCGTGGGAGAACTCCTCCTTGGCGGGGTCGGTGGAGGTGACCTCGGCGATCAGGATCTTGGTCTTGGCGGGAACCTCGATGCCGGCGAGCTCGGCGATCTTGGCGGCAGCCATGCCGGGGATGCGGTGATCGAGGGCGCCGTTCTTGAACATGGCGGCACGCAGGGCCTCCATCTCGGCACCCTGCTTGACGAAGTAGCAGCCGCGCTTCTGGAACTCGGCCTTGACCTGGTCATAGATGGTGTCGATGACGGTCACGGACTGCTCGGAAGCGCAGATCATGCCGTTGTCGAAGGTCTTGGAGTGGATGATGGAGTTGACGGCGAGCAGCACGTCGGCGGTGTCGTCGATGACGACCGGGGTGTTACCGGCGCCAACGCCCAGGGCGGGCTTGCCCGAGGAGTAAGCGGCCTTGACCATGCCCGGGCCACCGGTGGCGAGGATGATGTCGACGTCGCGCATGACCATGTTGGTCAGCTCGATGGAGGGGACATCGACCCAGCCGATGATGCCCTCGGGGGCGCCGGCCTTGACGGCAGCGTCAAGCACGAGCTTGGCGGCGGCGATGGTGCACTTGGCGGCTGCCGGGTGCGGGGAGATGATGATGGCGTTGCGGGTCTTCAGGCAGATCAGCGTCTTGAAGATCGCGGTGGAGGTGGGGTTGGTCGTCGGGATGACGGCGCCCACGATGCCGATGGGCTCGGCGATCTTGGTGATGCCGTAAGCCTCGTCGCGCTCCAGGACACCACAGGTCTTGGTGTTCTTGTAAGCGTTGTAGATGTACTCTGCGGCGTAGTGGTTCTTGATGACCTTGTCCTCAAGAACGCCGCGGCCGGTCTCCTCGATGGCCAACTTCGCCAACGGGATACGAGCCTTGTTGGCGGCCATGGCGGCCTCATAGAAGATCTTGTCGACCTGCTCCTGCGTGTACGTAGCAAAAAGCGCCTGGGCCTCTCGCATCTGAGCGAGCTTAGCCTCAAGCGCCTCTACGTTGTCCACAATTGCGGGAGTAGTGTTTTCCGGTGACTTTTTCACCATTTGTGTCTCCTTGCGATCGGAGATTTACCCTACGCCTTGCATGATAGCAAGAAATAATTCGGTGAACGGTCAGATTCCCGTAAAAGACAAACTAAAACGCTTCAATCAAATGAACCGTTTCAACTAAAACTATGCCCAATGCATCGCCCCGCTCATTGGGGACAGACTTACATGAGTGCTTCCACTCATTGGGGACAGACATCGATTTGCCATTTTGCCGTTCTGGGCCTGTTTTTGCCGCTCATTGGATATAAATAGATCACAGGCTCAGCATTTCGCGTTCCTTCTCTCCTTTTAGGTGTTGCCTGTTCAGTTTTGAAAGGAGAGATTTATGCCTCGATGCGCCCGTGCCGTTTCGCTCACCGGCTATTACCACGTCTTTGACCGTGGCAACTCCAAACAGATTATTTTTGAAGATGACTCTGACCGATATCGTTTCTTATCGGATATCTCGGACAGGTTTGCGCGCCATGACGTGGCAGTGTTGGCTTGGTGCCTTATGGACAACCACTTCCATTTGATGGTTGATGACCCATATGACAACCTTTCAAAGGCAATGCAGTGCGCACTGACGGCGTATGCTAAGTATTTCAATGGGAAAACGGGAAGAACGGGCCATCTGTTTGACAATCGCTATTCGCGTGTTGCGGTTGAGTCAGACACACAGGCGGTGCAGCTACTCGATTATATCCATCTCAATCCTGTGAAAGGTGCGATTGACTCTCTCGAAGCATACCGCTGGTCAAGCTTTAGGGCATACCAGCTGGGCTATGATCCCTTTGACATCTGTGATGCGGCCCCTATGCTCGATATTGTCGGTGGCTCCCGTTGCTATTGCGAGCATCTCGAGGAAGTTGCCGGGCGCATCTGGTCAATGGAGGTTCTTCCACGCCGGCGGATCCCCGATGAGGAGGCCCTTTCCGTTGCGCGCGAAGTTCTGCCGAGCATAGATCCTGCACTGCTCAAAGCCCTGCCACGCCCCGAACGCGATGCCTGCCTGCTGAGGCTCAGGCGGGCACATCTCACGGTTAAGCAAATTGCCCGTATCACCGGTATCGGCGCCACGAGCGTGACCAAGGCACCTGCAGGCTGGAAGGATGCTGCGTGAGGCAGGGGCCGGAGCCAGTCGGTGCGCCGCATTCGTGCGTCATGTCTGTCCCCAATGCGTGAAAACACTCATGTAAGTCTGTCCCCAATGACTGCAAAAAAGCGCCCTCCGTAGGGGAGGGCGCCTTTGGTAAGTTCTATCTGAACGCGAGGTCTTTGACCCGGAGAGTCCGAGGTTCTTGTTGGTAAGACCTTATTTAGGAGCGCGCAACCTTGCCGGACTTGAGGCAGGTGGAGCAAACGTTCATCTTGCGACGGTGACCATCGACGACGACGTAGACGCGCTGGATGTTGGGGCGGAACTTACGGTTGGTGACGCGGTGAGAGTGGCTGATGGAGCGACCGGCAACGGGGTGCTTACCGCAAACTTCGCAAACTTTGGACATAACTGACCCTCCTTGGGCGACAAACGAACATGTCGCGTTAACAAACAAGCCTGAACTATAGCACAGAAGCAGCTCCCTGTGCGTAATCTACACAGAGATATTCCTCTTTTGGCGATAGTGCCCACGCTACGGCCCTGGACGTAGATCCGATTTGCGTGCAGCAGAGGGGATTATGCCAGCTCGAACCAAGGTTTTCAAGCTCGTCCCACAAATATATATAGGTTTATGGAGTGTTGGGCTCCGTTTACGGATTGCTCTGTATTTATGCTCGCAATTAAGCTCGAGGTTGGCTACACTATCCCTTGACCATTAAAGGGGTACGAGATACCCACATGGAATTATATAGCTGCCAAAGAGCAGCCCTTCCTGTGGGTGTCTGGTCCGCTTTGAGCGGTCGGGCATCTATTTTTTTGACTGTGTCAGCAGTCAAGACATGTGAGGAAGGAGATCGATGGGCACGACTTCCCCCAAGGCGGTCATCATGGACGAGACCGCCGTCAATCGAGCGATGACCCGCATCGCGCACGAGATTCTCGAGCGCAACGAGGGCTGTGAAGACCTCGCTCTGGTCGGCATCGTCACGCGCGGCGACCTTCTGGCAAAGAAGCTCGCCGAGGAGATCAAGGAGATCGAGGGCGTCGACGTTCCGCTCGGCAGCCTGGACATCAGCTTCTACCGCGATGACTATGCGACCAATTTCGCTCCCGCGATCCACGCTACCAACATTCCCTTCAGCGTCGACGGCAAGCGCGTCGTGCTGGTGGACGACATCCTGTATACGGGCCGTACCATCCGCGCCGCTCTCGACGCCGTCATGGACCTGGGCCGTCCGAGCCGCATTGAGCTGGCAGTCCTCGTTGACCGTGGCCACCGCGAGCTCCCCATCTCGCCGGACTTTGTCGGCAAGAACGTTCCCTCGTCGCATGAGGAGAACGTGCACCTATATATGAAGGAAGTCGACGGCCACACCGCTGTCGAGATTAATGACGTCGCGCCGGGTTCCCACGTGGGCTCCGCGCCGCTGGGAGGTGAGTAGTACCGTGGCGTTCAACCATAAGCACCTGATCGACATTACCGAGTACTCCGAAGAGGATATCAAGCTCATCCTCGAGACCGCCAAGGCGTTCTCCGAGGTCAACGAGCGTGCCATCAAGAAGGTCCCCACGCTCAAGGGCAAGACCATCGTCAACATGTTCAACGAGCCCTCGACGCGCACCCGCAGCTCTTTCGAGCTCGCCGAGAAGCGTCTTTCGGCCGACAGCCTTAACTTTGGCGGCTCCTCGACCTCCACGGTCAAGGGCGAGAGCCTCGTCGACACCGTTGAGACCCTCAACGCTTATAAGATCGACTGCATTGTCGTGCGCGACAAGCACGCCGGCGCTCCCTACATCGTCACGCAGAACTCGCCCGCAAGCGTCATCTGCGCCGGTGACGGCAAGCACAACCATCCTACGCAGGCCCTGCTCGACCTGTACACCATCTGGGAGCACAAGGGTGACTTCCACGGTCTGAAGGTCGCCGTCGTCGGCGATATCGCCCACTCCCGCGTTTGCGGCTCGCTGATCCCCGCCCTTAAGATCATGGGCTGCGAGACCTACGCCGTCGCCCCCGGCACGCTGCTGCCGCCGTCGCCCGAGGTCCTGGGCTGCGACCACGTGACGAGCGACCTCGATTCCGTCCTGCCCGAGCTGGACGTCGTCTACATGCTGCGCGTGCAGCAGGAGCGCCTCGAGGGTGCCCCGTTCCCCACGATTCGCGAGTACCACAAGCTCTTCGGCCTGACCAAGGACCGCGAGAAGCTCATGAAGCCCGACGCGATCATCTGCCACCCGGGCCCCATCAACCGCGGCGTCGAGTTCGACTCCTATATGGCCGACCACCCGCAACGCTCCGTCATCCTGGAGCAGGTCTACGCCGGTATCTGCGTGCGTATGGCTATCCTGTATCTGCTGCTTGGAGGTGCCGATAATGGCCTTGCTTCTTAAGAATGCCCACGTCGTCGACCCGTCCGTCGAGCTTGACGGTGTCGTTGACGTCCTGATTGACGGCGACAAGATCGCCGAGGTCGGCGAGAATCTCGCCGTCGAGGGAGCCGAGGTCCGCGACCTTTCCGGCAAGTACCTCGTCCCCGGCCTGGTGGATATGCACGTTCACCTTCGCGAGCCCGGCTACGAGGTCAAAGAGGACATCGAGAGCGGCACCCGCGCAGCTGCAAAGGGCGGCTTTACCGGCGTGTGCTCCATGCCCAACACCGATCCCGTTACCGATAACGGTACCGTCGTGGAGTTCGTTAAGTCCCGTGCTGCCGAGGTCGGCCACTGCCGCGTCTATCCGTCGGGCGCCATGACCCGCGGTCTTAAGGGCGAGGCCATGTCCGAGATGGGCGATATGGTCGCCCACGGCGCCGTCGCCTTCACCGATGACGGTCGCGGCGTGCAGGGCGCGGGCATGCTCCGTCGCTGCATGGACTACGGCAAGATGTTCGGCAAGGTCTTCATGAGCCACTGCCAGGACGAGGACCTGGTCGGCCACGGCCAGATCAACGAGGGCAAGGTCTCGACCCGTCTGGCCCTCGAGGGTTGGCCGGCTGCCGGCGAGGAGCTCCAGATCGCCCGCGACATCGAGATCGCCAAGCTGACTGGTGCCAAGCTGCACATCCAGCACATCTCCACCGCACATGGCCTGGAGATCGTGCGTGCCGGTAAGGCCGCCGGTGTCCAGGTGACCTGCGAGGCCACCCCGCACCACATGTTCCTGACCGAGAACGACTTGGACGAGACCTACAACACCTCGCTCAAGGTCAATCCGCCGCTGCGCACCGACGAGGACGCCGAGGCCATTCGTCAGGGCGTCATCGACGGTACCGTCGACGTGATCGTTACCGATCACGCTCCGCACACCCCGTGGGAGAAGGCCCGCGAGTTCGAGCTCGCACCCTTTGGCATGATCGGCCTCGAGACCTCGCTGTCGCTCGTGCTCACCGAGCTGGTCAACACGGGCAAGATGAGCATGGGCCGCATGGTCGAGCTCATGGCCATCAAGCCGCGTGAGATCCTGGGCCTCGACCAGGTTCAGGTTAAGGCAGGCTCCGTTGCCGACCTGACCGTGTTCGATCCCGCTGCAACCTGGACGGTCGGCGAGGACGGCTACGAGTCGCGCGCCGAGAACTCCGGTTTCGCCGGCCGCACGCTCACCGGTCGTGCCACCGATGTGTTTGTCGGCGGCAAGCAGACGCTCGCCGACGGCTGCATCTGCTAGCATAGCCTTATCGCTTTTGTGCGCGGTGCCCTTGCGGTGCCGCGCTTTCTGTTCGTTTGGACCATGCAACCGCATGGGGGATTGGAGCGTCTATGCCCACACCTTCCACTGCACGCATGCACGACTTCGAGGTCGTCTCGAACCAGGAGATCGCCGACGGCATCTTCTCGCTCGTCATTTCGGCCCCCAAGCTTGCAAGTGCGCTCAAGCCCGGTCAGTTTGTGAACATTGCCGTACCCGGCGATGCGTCCTCGCTGCTTCGCGTGCCCCTGAGCTTCTATCGCGCCGACGCCCAGGCCGGCACCGTCGAGCTGTGGTACGCCGTCGTGGGCGACGACACCCGTCGTCTGTCGCAGATGGCTCCCGGTTCCACCTCTAATCTGCTGGGTCCTGGCGGCCGTGGCTGGCTTGTTCCCGAGGGCACCAGGAAGGCGCTGCTCGTGGCGGGCGGCATCGGCGTTCCGCCTGTGCTGTGTCTTGCCGGTATGCTTGCCGAGCAGGGTGTTGATGTGGACGCGTGCCTGGGCTTTGGCACCGCTTCCAAAGCCGTGGGCATCGACGAGTTCCGCGCGCTGGGCGCCACGGTTAACGTGTGCACCGACGATGGCACGCTGGGCACGCACGGTTTTTGCACCGACCCGGCAGCCGAGCTGCTCGGCGAGGGCGGCTACGACTACGTCGCCAGCTGCGGTCCCGCCGTCATGATGAAGAAGGTCGCCGCCGCTGCCGCCGAGGCCGGTGCGTACTGCGAGGTGTCGCTCGAGCGCATGATGAGCTGCGGCTTTGGCGCCTGCAACACCTGCAATGTCGAGACGGTTGACGGTATGAAGGGCGCCTGCATGTGCGGCCCCGTGTTCGATGCTTCCAAGGTGGTGGTCTTCTAGTGGGTACCGTGAACATGGCTGTCGATTTCGGCGGCGTCAAGATGCAGAACCCCATCAACACCGCAGCCGGTACCTTTGGCTACGGATGGCAGTTCCAGAACTTCTTTGATGTTTCCCAGCTGGGCGCCATCACCACCAAGGGTTGCGCTGCCGAGCCCTGGCCCGGCAACCCCGCGCCCCGCATGGCCGAGATCCCCGGCGGTATGATCAACTCCGTGGGCCTTCAGAACCCCGGCGTGGCCGCCTTTGCTCGCGAGTCCGGTCCGTGGCTCGAGCAACTCTCCAAGGACGGCTGCCAGGTCATCTGTCAGGTTGCCGGCCACTCCGTTGACGAGTTTGTCCGCGCACTCGAGATGTATGTCGAGCTGTGCCCCTGGGCTGCCGGCTACGAGATCAACGTGAGCTGCCCTAATATCGCCGCCGGCGGTGCCGCCATGGGCTCCACGCCCGAGGGCGCCTCTTCCGTTATGGCTGCCTGCCGCAAGGTGACCGATAAGCCGCTGTTCGTAAAGATGGCTCCGGTTAACGTTGCCGAGATCGCCAAGGCCCTCGAGGCTGCCGGTGCCGACGGCCTTTCAGTCATCAACTCCATCCAGGGCATGGCCATCGACGTCCATACCCGCAAGTCCCGCGTGGCCAAGCCCAAGGGCGGCCTTTCGGGCCCGCTGTGCCACCACATCGCCGTGCGCATGGTCTGGGAGGTTGCCCAGGCCGTCGATATCCCCATCAACGGCGTCGGCGGTGTCATGACCGGCGAGGATGCGGCTGAGTTTATCCTGGCCGGCGCCACCTGCGTGTCGGTCGGTATGGCCAACTTCGTCGATCCGTGCGCTTCGCTCAAGATCGCGCATGAGCTTGAGGCCTGGGCCGAGTCCCAGGGCGTGAAGGACATTAACGAACTGGTAGGTGCTTTCGAATGCTAGAGACCGATGCCCGCGACCGCGTAATCGTCGCCCTCGACTGCGACCGCGAGCGTGCGCTCGAGCTTGCCCACGAGCTTTCGGGCCATGCCGCCTGGCTCAAGGTTGGCATGACGCTCTATTACGCCGAGGGTCCCCAGATCGTCAAGACATTCAAGGACCTGGGCTTTAAGGTCTTCCTTGACCTTAAGTTCCATGATATTCCGCATCAGGTTCGCGGTGCCGCCCGCTCGGCCTCGCTTGCCGGTGCCGATCTGCTTTCGGTCCACGGTTTGGGTTCGGGCGCCATGCTCGCTGCCTGCCGCGAGGGTGCCGAGGAGGCGCGCGAGGACCGCGCCAAGCTCGTTGCCATCACCGTTCTTACGAGCATGAATCAGGATGCCTTGAGCGAGATCGGCGTCGAGTCGCCCGTGGCTGAGGAGGCCGCCCGCCTGGCAAAGCTCGCTCAGGCCAACGGCATCGACGGTATCGTGTGCTCGCCGATGGAGGCTCACGACATGCGTGAGCTGCTGGGTCCCGATGCCCTGATCGTGACTCCGGGCGTGCGTCCGGTGGGTGCCGCCCTTGGTGACCAGTCCCGCGTGGCGACGCCTTCCCAGGCTATCGAGCGCGGTGCAAGCCACATTGTGGTGGGCCGTCCCATCACCGGTGCCGACGATCCGGTTGCCGCCTTTGACGCCATCGTCGCCGAGCTGGTCGAAAACGTCGCGTAAAAGATCCCCCTAAGTCACCACTTTTGGGTCTTATTAGCATAAAATAGCCCCTGTGCCTGCGTAAACTTTCCCATCCTTTGTGTGGAATCGCAGGTCAGGGGCTTAACTTTGGGCGCAGTATATTGCACTTTTTGCGGGTATCGTCTAACCTATGGAGCCGCGATTGGGCATTTTGTACGTTCTACGTGCTAAAATGCCAATTATTGAATCAGATATAACCTAACTTTTTGGAGGTACGAATGGCACTCCCTCAGCTTACCGATGAGCAGCGCAAGCAGGCTCTTGAGAAGGCTGCTGCCGCACGTCACGCCCGCGCTGAGCTTCGCGAGCAGATTAAGAAGGGCGAGAAGTCCCTCGAGTCCGTGCTCAACTCCGATGACCCCATCGCTTCCCGCATGAAGGTTTCCACCCTCATCGAGTCTCTCCCTGGTTATGGCAAGGCCAAGGCCGCCAAGATCATGGAGGAGCTCGGTATCTCCGCTACCCGTCGCGTCCAGGGCCTCGGCGTCCGTCAGCGCGAGCAGCTCCTCGAGCAGCTGACCAAATAAGTGAGCGCTCAGGATTCCAAGCTCTTTGTGATTTCTGGACCGTCAGGCGCAGGCAAGGGTACGCTCGTCACTCGTGTGCGCGAGCGCCGCTCGAACCTGGGCCTGACGGTTTCGGCTACCACGCGAGCACCACGCAAAGGTGAGGTCGACGGCGTCAACTACTTTTTTCTGACGCGCGAGGAGTTCGACCGCCGCGTGGCAAACGGTGAGTTTGTTGAGTGGGCCGAGGTCCACGGTAACTGCTACGGCACGTTGGTGAGCGAGGTCACATCCAAGCTCGCCTCTGGCGCATCTCTGATTTTGGAGATCGATGTCCAGGGTGCCCTGCAGGTGAAGGAGCGTTTCCCCGAGGCCGTGCTGATCTTTATCAAGCCGCCTTCGCTTGAGGTACTCCGCGAGCGTCTGGTCGGTCGCGGTACCGAGACGCCCGAGACAATCGAGCTGCGTATGGCAAACGCCGCCGATGAGCTTGCCCTTGCCGACCGCTACGACGACGTCGTGGTGAATGACGATCTCGACCGCGCGACCGATGAGCTCGTTCGCGTTCTCGATATGCATGAAAGGATCTGAGGTCCGTGTCCGTTGTAAAGCCTTGCATTGACGATCTTCTGGAGAAGACCGATCACAACCGCTTCCTGCTCGCTTCGCTTGCCTCCAAGCGCGCCTGCGACATCAATAGCATGCTGCGTGGCCAGCACAACCGCGTGCTTGCCGTCCAGGATGTCGATGACATCACCATCGGGCTTTCCGGTGCCGATACCATCTCGATGGCTATGGACGAGATTGTCGACGGCGACATCTCTTACGACGAGGCCCGTTACGAGAAGGCGCTCGGCCACAAGGTTGCTGAAGCCTAAATGGCGGCTCGCGTCTGCCTGGTCCACTATCACGAGGTTGGACTGAAGGGTAAGAACCGCGCACATTTTGAGCATATCCTCATGGATAACATCAAGGCGGCCTTGGCCGCCTTTTCCGTGAATGCCGTGTCTCGAATTTCCGGTTATATTCTCGTGACCTTTAACGAGCATCAGGCCGATGAGGCGGCGCGTGTCATTCGCACCGTTCCCGGCGTTGCTCGTGTGTCTTTGGCGTATCACACCAACCGCGACCCGCAAGAGTACTGCGCCGCCGCCGTGAAGGCACTGCGCGAGTTTGGTCCTTTCGATTCGTTTAAGGTGCACGCCAAGCGCTCCAATACTGACTATGAGCTCACCTCGATTGATATCAATCGTCAGGTGGGCGAGGTACTGTGCGAGGCCTTCCCCGATAAAAAGGTTCAAATGCACGACCCCGATGCGATGGTGCACGTACTGGTGGTCCAGGGTAGCGTCTACGTGTATGCGCGCTCCGAGCGTGGCGTGGGCGGTCTGCCGGTGGGTTCTGCCGGCAAGGTCGTGACGCTGTTGTCGTCGGGTATCGATTCTCCGGTGGCGACCTGGATGCTCGCGCGTCGCGGCGCGGTGTGCGTGCCGGTACATTTCTCCGGTCGTCCGCAGACGCCCGATACGAGCGAGTATTTGGTGCAGGACATCATCCGTGCGCTTGAGCCAGGTGTCCAGATCGGCCGCCTGTACGTGGTGCCGTTTGGCGACTGCCAGCGTGAGATTTCGGTCACCTGTCCCAGCAACCTGCGCGTGATTATGTATCGCCGCATTATGTATTCGGTTGCCGAGCGCATTGCACACATCGAGGGTGCCAAGGCTATCGTTACGGGCGAATCACTTGGGCAGGTTGCCTCCCAAACGCTTGAGAACATCATGGCCGTCAACGAGGCCGTGAAGATCCCCGTGTTCCGTCCTCTCATCGGTTCGGACAAGCAGGAGATCATCGCGCGCGCCGAGGAGATCGGTACGTTCGATATCTCGACTGAGGCCGCTCCCGACTGCTGCACGCTGTTTATGCCGCGCCGTCCCGAGACGCACGCTAAACTCGATGCCGTGCATGAGGCCTGGGAGTTGTTCGATCACGAGGAGATGATCGAGCGCCTGCTCAAGCAGACCGAGTACATTGACTTCGAGAGCAACACGTATAAGGCCCCTAAGACCTTAAAACGCAAACATTCGGAGCTTGCTCCGCGTGAGATTTACCAAGATCACGAGTAAATTTGTGCATAGGCCGACGATGTATTTGTATCGTCGGCCTTTATTTATCTGCGCGTTTGTTTCCAAATTGTTCATTTGTCGACGTGTGCCTGAATAAATGGACATTTTCTCGCAAGGTTTTGGTCAGATTTTGGTTTGACCGCGAAAAACGGTGTGGGCGTGCGGAGGCTGCGGTGCTCGTTTCCTGACACGATGGTGTTGGGAGGTGTTTGCTATGGCGCAGCGCGAGCAACACGAACGGGTCAAAAAGATGGACCGCTGGGCGGGCAAGCTGCTCGGTCATAAGGCAGTGGTGATGGCGATACTGGTCGTCATGGCGATGGCGAGCGGCTTGGCGATGGCGAACCTTGGCGGCGATGCCGGCGGCGTGTCGTTTGAGCGCACTGACGGTTCAGGCTCGTTGGTGGAGCCGGGATCCGGCGATGCCTCGAGCGGAAAGACATCCGAAGGCTCTTCGTCTAAGGCTTCTGCTGCCGCAGAGGTCTATGTCGATGTCGATGGCGCCGTTGTGTCGCCCGGTGTATATCGCCTCAAGGACGGCGCCCGGGTGGCTCAGGCGATCGATGCCGCCGGCGGGCTGGCGCCCGAGGCAGACGTTACGGGGCTTAATCGGGCATCTAAGGTCGTCGATGGGCAGAAGATTCACGTTCCAACGGTAGGGGAGCAGCAGGCGCCCATTGCGGAAGCCGGTGTTGATGGTGGGACTTCCGCATCATCGGGCGTGAGTGGCGCAACAGGACTGGTAAACATCAATACGGCAAGCGCGGCAGAGCTGCAGACGCTCTCGGGTATCGGTCCCTCCATGGCACAGTCGATCATCGATGAGCGGACAAAGAACGGTGCTTTTGCCTCGGTTGACGATCTGATGCGTGTGTCGGGAATCGGCGAGAAGAAGCTTGCCAAAATCAAAGATTGCATCTGCGTATGAGTGCGACCGAGCGCGAACATGTGATGCCTCCGCGGCCCCTGATGCCATGGACGATGACCCTGTGTGTCGGCATGTGCGTGAGCTGCGCCTTGGTGCTCAACGTGGCCGCAGATGCGCTGCTGAGAGAGCGGACGCCGGCGGTCGGGCTGCTATGGGCCATTCCATTTGCGGCGGCGGTATTCGTTGTGCTGGCTCAATCTTGTGCGCGGCTTGCCCCTTTGAAGCGGTGGCTGTATGCCGCGTCCGTCGGTCTCGTGGCGGGAGCGGTCGTCTCGGCGTGGTGGGCTGTGGGTGCGCTCAGCGCCTCGAAGGCGCTCGACGGTCGAGCGGCAAGCGGCCTCGAGTTTGTCGTGCAGGGCGATCCATCCATAAACGACGACGTGTATTCCTATACCTGCGAGGCACGCGCGGACGGTAAGAGCTTGGCAACGGTTCGCCTAACGTGTGACCGCGAGCTCAAGTTTGGGGCGCACGTGCGTGTTATCGGTCGCGTTTCACGTTTTGAGAACGATGCGTATGGACGATCGCGAGCGCTCCGAGGCGAGGTGCGCAAGGTTAAAGCCGTTCGGATTTTGTCGGTCGATGAGGGCTCTCCGGGGCCGCTGCTTCGGCTGCGAAATGAGCTGCTTGCGTCCATTGCGCCTGCGACCGACCCGGCGCGTGCGCTCATAGCCGGTGTCGTTTGCGGTCGTTCGGCCGAGCTGCGCGCCCAGCAGGCGGGCGACTGGTTTTCGGTGACGGGTACGGCGCATCTTATCGCCGTCTCGGGCAGCCATTTGGCTATCGTGGGGTTTGTAATTGAGGGCGTATTGCAAAAGACTCGGTGTTCACGTGGTCTTCGGCGGGCGATATTGGCGATAACGCTTGTGGGCTACGCTGCCTTTACGGGCGCGTCTCCCTCGGCCGTGCGCGCGTGCTGCATGGTGTTCGCGACGCTTGTCGTAAACGGCGCAGGGCGTCGCCGGCACGGCGCATCGGCGCTCTTCGTAACCATGTCCATCTTTGTGCTACTGCGGCCGACGGTGCTGTTCGAGATGGGCTTTCAGCTTTCATGTGCCAGCGTCTTAGCCATTCTGTGCTTTTGCCCCTATGCGACCTACGCTTTGGGTGAGTTGGGTGTGCCGTCGGGCGTTGCCAGCATGCTTTCCGTCACGCTGTGCTCGCAGTTGGCGACGCTCCCCATTACCATTCCTGCCTTCGGTACGTTCTCGCTCATTGCTCCGCTGGCAAATGCGGTCATCGGTCCGGTGGTGAGCGTACTGCTCGCTGTGTCGATCGTACTGGTTCCCTATTCGCTCGTGGCACAATTGCGGATTTGGGCGCTCATTGTGCCCATGGTTGCCGCCCGTTGCGCACTGTTCTTCGAGCAGCTGTTTGCCGCCGTGCCGGGTGCATCCGTGAGTGTGCCGCCCGATAGCATGTGGATTTACCTAGTGCCGTGTTTGCTGGCGGTTCTGCTGGTCTGGTGGCCGCGTCCCCGTGCACGTCCTATGGCGGTGGGGCTTACGTGCCTGGTGTTCTTGGCTGCGATTCCGTACGCCTACTGGAATCGGTTCGCTCCGCCTTCGGTGACGGTGCTCGATGTGGGCCAGGCCGATGCGATTCTTATCCGCCAGGGCGGCACAGTAGCGCTCGTCGACTGCGGGCTCGACGAGCGCGTGGTGGCGGCGTTGGTTCGCAATAACGTGCACCATATCGATGCCGTCTTTGTGACGCATTGGGATGAGGATCACTGGGGTGGTCTGCCTGCCGTGCTCGAACAGTTTTCGGTCGGAACGATTGCCGTGGCGGCAGATGCGCTGGAGGATGCTCCTGCCGAGGTATTGAACCGACCTGGCGTGGAGTATCGGCAGGTGCGCCATGGGGATACGGTCGACATCGGCTCATTTTGCGCCCGCGTGATGTGGCCATTCGAGTCCGTGGATGGCGAGGGCAATGAGGACTCGCTTGTCCTGCTGCTCTCTTATGTTCAGGAAGACAAGGGCCTGCGCATGCTCCTCACCGGTGATGCCGAGCTCGACCAAGAACGGGAATTCGTGCAGGAGGTGGGGGATATCGATGTCCTTAAACTCGGGCATCACGGCTCCAAGGTTTCGGTCGATGCCGCGCTGCTGGAGATTCTGAGACCCGAGCTTTCCCTCGCGAGCGCGGGCGAGGGGAATCGATACGGTCATCCGTCCGATGCCTGCATCGATGCCGTGAAGGAAGCGGGTGG
Organism: uncultured Collinsella sp.; assembly: GCA_938045065.1. Lineage (GTDB taxonomy): Bacteria > Actinomycetota > Coriobacteriia > Coriobacteriales > Coriobacteriaceae > Collinsella. The sequence goes on along the minus strand of CALIOA010000041.1, from coordinate 16,073 downwards.
CGTGTTCGCGTGCACCATCGAACACGGCGACATTACCGTCACGCCGACTGAGAATGGCTTTGCGATGCGATGCCAGCGACCGTGACGACGTCGTTGGCGTGTGGTGGGCCCCTAGGCTAGAATGGCACGGAACGAATACGAAGGCCTGCGGGAGGGGAGCGCAATGTCCGAAACCGGTCTGCTGCCGGCATATCTGATCGTCGGTACCGACGGAGTCAAGCGCGATCACGCCGTCTCGCGTATGAAAGCGCGTCTGGAAAAGTCGGGTATGGTCGAGTTTAACCTCGACGAGCGCGACATGACTAAGGACCCCGATATCGAGTCCATTATCGGATCGCTTAACACCTTTCCGATGGGCAGCGAGTTTCGCCTGGTAATCCTTGATGGCTGCTCAAAGCTCGCTAAAGCTGCCTCGGAGCCGCTCGTCGAGTACCTCGCAAGTCCCAGCCCCACAACGGTCTGCCTCATCATCGCCGACTCGCTTGCCAAGAACACGCGCCTGTATAAGGCGATCGCCAAGATCGACAAGAAGGCCGTGATCGATTGCTCCGGCACCAAGCGCTGGGAGCTACCGCGCCGCGTTCAGCAGATGGCGACGCAGCATGGCAAGTCGATCTCGACGGCGGCAGCCGAGGAGCTCGTCTCGCGTTCGGGTGAAAACACTCGCATGCTCGATAACGACTTGGCTAAGCTTGCCCAGATGGTCGAGGCGCCCCAGATTGAGCTTGCCGACGTTGAGCGCTGGATTGTACGTACGGCCGAGGTTCAGCCTTGGGACTTTCTCAATGCGGTCTCGGCCCGTGACATGCGCCGCTCGCTCGAGCTCTTCAATCTACTGCCCGCCAAGAGCTACGTGTGGACTTACACATTGCTGTGCGGCCGTATTCGCGAGCTCATCGTTGCCAAGGCGCTCGATGCGCGCGGACAGGGTCGTGAGCTGGCCGCAACGCTTAAGCTTCAGTCCTGGCAGGTCAAGAATCACCTGACCTGGGCTCGCCGCTTTTCGATGGCAGAGCTCGTCGCAGCGCTCGAGGGAGCGGTCGATGTGGAGCTCGCGCTCAAGGGTTCGGCCGATTCTGAGACCGCGCTTTTGCTCTGGATTACGAACATCTTGAGAAAATCGTGATGATACCTACCTATTTGACAAATTCGTTCTATCCCTTTGAGGGGGAGCGTGCTATAGTAGACGCTTGCATGACCTCACCGTGTCTCAGAGGTGTCATACATTTTTTTTGCAAGGAACTCGAAAGGAACTCCAGAAGTGGCAAACATCAAGTCTCAGAAGAAGCGTATCCGCACCAATGAGGCAGCTCGCATGCGTAACAAGGCTGTCAAGTCCGAGCTCAAGACGCTGACCAAGCACGTCCAGTCCGCCGTCGCCGAGGGCGACGCCGAGAAGGCCCAGGCTGCCCTCAAGACCGTCACCAAGCGTCTCGACATGGCTGCCGCCAAGCATGTTATCCACAAGAACCAGGCTTCCAACCGCAAGTCCGGTCTTGCCAAGCTCGTGAACAGCATCAACGCCTAAGTTGTAAATTTCACACCACACAGATTACGCGCATAAATGGAGCCTGTTTTATGGAACAGGCTCCATTTTTTGTACCGCTCGGGTAAGATAGTCCGCATGAATACTTCAATTGACATTTCCCACATCCGCAACTTCTCAATCGTTGCGCACATCGACCATGGCAAGTCCACGATCAGCGATCGCATCCTCGAGCTCACCCATACCGTCGACGAACGCGACATGGAGTCGCAGCTGCTCGACACCATGGATATCGAGCGCGAGCGCGGCATTACGATCAAGTCCAATGCCGTCCGCGTTTCCTATGACGCCGACGATGGCGAGACGTATCAGTTCAATCTGATCGATACGCCGGGCCACGTGGACTTTACCTATGAGGTCTCGCGCTCGCTGGCAGCCTGTGAGGGCGCGGTGCTCGTTGTCGACGCCACGCAGGGCGTCGAGGCGCAGACCGTCTCCAACGCGACGCTCGCCATGAACGCCAATCTGGACATTGTGCCGGCCATCAACAAGATCGACCTGCCCTCGGCACACCCCGACGAGGTTAAGACCGAGATCGAGGATGACCTGGCGATCCCTGCCGATGATGCCGTGTGTGTCTCGGGCAAGACCGGCGAGGGCATCCACGATCTGCTGGAGTCCATTGTCTTTTTGATCTCTCCGCCCAAGGGCGATGCGAACGCGCCGCTCAAGGCACTTATCCTGGATTCGTACTTCGACGAGTATCGTGGCGTCGTCGCCACGGTGCGCGTCTTTGACGGCTCAATCAAAAAGGGCGATACCCTGCGCATGATGCAGGCAAAGGGCGACTTTTTGGTCGATGGCGTGGGCGTCAAGCGTCCCGCCGAGACCCCGGTCGACGCGCTCACGGTCGGCGAGGTCGGATACGTGGTCACGGGCCTGAAGGACCCCGAGGCCGTTCGCGTGGGCGATACCCTCACGTGGGCGTCGAATCCCTGCCCCGAGCCGCTTCCTGGCTACCGCGAGGCCAAGCCCATGGTCTATACGGGCCTGTTCCCGATCGATAACAAGGACTACGAGAACCTGCGTGACGCGCTCGATAAGCTGCACGTCAACGACCCGTCGTTGGTGTGGGAGCCCGAGACCTCGGTGGCGCTCGGCTTTGGCTTCCGCGTGGGCTTCTTGGGCCTGCTGCATATGGAGGTCGTCAAGGAGCGCCTGGAGCGCGAGTTCAATCTTGACCTCATTGCCACGAGCCCCTCGGTGGACTATCACGTGTACAAGACCGATGGCGAGATGATCGATGTCCGCAGCCCGCAGGATCTGCCCGAGGCTACGCGCATCGAGCGCATTGAGGAACCCTACCTCAAGGCAAAGATCATCTGCCCGCCTGAGTACACGGGTGCCGTCATGCAGCTCGCCATCGAGCACCGCGGCGTTACGACCGACATGATCCACCTGACGAGCAAATCGGTCGAGATGCGCTTCGATATGCCGCTTGCCGAGCTCATCTTGGACTTCTTTGACCAGCTCAAGAGCCGTACCAAGGGCTATGCCTCGCTCGACTACGAGTTCAACGAGTACCGTCCCTCCGAGCTCGTTAAGCTCGACATCTTGCTTTCGGGCGACGAGGTGGACGCGCTGTCGTTTATCGTCCACAAGGACAAGGCCTATGGTCTGGCCCGTGGCCTATGCGACAAGCTTAAGGAGATCATCCCGCGTCAGCTGTTCGAGGTGCCCATCCAGGGTGCTATCGGCAACAAGATCATTGCCCGCTCCACCGTCAAGGCGCGTCGCAAGGACGTGCTTGCCAAGTGCTACGGCGGCGATATCTCGCGTAAGCGCAAGCTGCTCGAGAAGCAGAAAGAGGGCAAGAAGCGCATGAAGGCCATCGGATCGGTCGAGGTCCCGCAGGAGGCCTTTATGGCGATCCTCAAGGTGGACGAGTAGGTCTATGGCGCTTTCCGAATATAGTCTGCGGCTGCTGGGCGCCTATGCCGAGCAGCCGTTCCTTATGGCCCCCATGGCGGGCGTGACCGATCCTGCCTACCGCATCATGTGCCGCCGCCGCGGTGCTCAGCTTGCTTATAGCGAGATGGTGAGTGTCGCTGGCCTTGCCTACGCCAGTAACAAGACGTGGCGTCTGGTGCTGCCGGCCGACGAGGAGCAGCAGATCTGCGTGCAGCTCTTTGGCTCTAAGCCCGATCAGTTTGCGAGCGCCGTCGCTGCCGTCGAGGAGCGCGTGGGCGATCGCCTGTCGTTGATCGATATCAACATGGCCTGCCCGGCTCGCAAGGTCGTTACCAAGGGCGAGGGCTCGGCGCTCATGCGCACGCCCGACCTGGCCGAGAAGATTGTCGAGGCCGCGGTGGGCGCGGCGCATGTGCCCGTGACCGTCAAGATCCGCAAGGGCTTTTATGCCGAAGACCGCAATGCCGCGACGTTTGCCCAGATGCTCGAGGGGGCAGGGGCCGCTGCGGTGGCGGTGCATGGTCGCTGTGCCACGCAGCTCTATACGGGCCAGGCCGATTGGTCGGTCGTTGATGAGGTCGCCGACGCTGTCGAGATTCCCGTGATTGGTTCGGGTGATGTGTTCTCGGCCGAGGACGCTGCTGAGCATCTGCGCAGCTCGGGTGCCAGCGCGGTGTTTATCGCGCGCGGTATCTATGGCAACCCGTGGGTGTTCGGCGATGCTCGCGCCCTTGCACTCGATGGCACGCCGGTGCCGGCGCGCAGCTCCGTCGAGCGCCTAGACGCCCTGCGTGAGCACCTAACGCTGACGCATGAGCTCCTGCCGCTCATGTCGCGTGCCCGCACGTACGCAAGCTGGTACTTAAAAGGCATGCCCCATGCCGCCGCTTGGCGTGCCCAGGTGGTGCGCTGCTCCACGTATGAGGAGTTCATGGCGCTGGTCGATGAGATCGAGCGCGATGTGGTGGCCTGCGAGGCTGCCCTTGCCGCCGGCGAATCGGTGCCCCCTCATCCGCTGGAGGCTTAAGGGTGGCCGTTACCGCGCTGTACGTGCACGTGCCGTTTTGCGCTCAAAAATGCCGCTATTGCGACTTTGACTCGAGCAGTTTTGCTCCGTGCGACCTGAGCGCTGCGCTCGATGCCTATTTTGAGCAGTTGTTCGCGCGCCTCGATGCTTTTGGCAAAGCTGGGGCCCTTGACCAGATCCGCACCGTCTATGTTGGCGGCGGTACGCCGTCGCTGGCGGGGGAGCGCCTGGTGGAGCTGGCGCGGCGTATTCGTGCGTCGTGCGCCCCCGTTGAGTTTACCTGCGAGGCCAATCCCGAGTCGCTGACCGCCGAGCTTGCCGCTGCGCTTGCCAAGGTTGGTGTCACACGCGTCTCTCTGGGTGTGCAAACGCTCGATAACACCGAACTTACCGCCATCGGCCGTATTCACGATGCCGATCGGGCGCTCGCCGCCATCGCGACGGTCAAGAACGCTGAGCTTGACGTGTCGTGCGACCTTATGTGCGGACTTCCCGGGCAAACCGCAGCGAGTTGGAAGCGCACGCTCGATGGCGTGCTGGCGGCGGCTCCGCATCATGTGTCGGTCTATCCGCTCACGCTTGAGGAGGGGACGCCCCTTTATCGCATGGCGTGCCGCGACGAGTCGCTCGAGCCTGATGAGGATTTTCAGGCCGCATGCATGGACGTGGCGCGTGAGCGTCTGGGTGCGGTCGGTTATCACCCCTATGAGGTGGCAAGCTATGCGCTCGACGGACATGAGTGCGCCCATAACATTACCTACTGGACCGGCCAGGGCTATTTGGGCCTGGGTCGCTCTGCCGCGGGCATGCTCGACGCCGAGGATTTCGACCGTCTTGCAGGTTTGTTCCCCGGCGTGTCTTCTCGAGGCGATTCGTACCGCGTGCGTCTGGTGCAACGTGACGATGACGCGACGGCGTTTGAGGCCGAATATCTGTCGCAGCGTGAGGCTGCGGCTGAAGACCTGATGCTGTCTTGTCGCATGACGGGCGGTGTTGCGTCCGACCTGTTGGTTCGTGCAGCTTGCGTCATCCCAGCGGATGAGCTGGCAGCTGCCTGTGATCGCGCGCTTGAATTGGGTCTTGCCACTTGGGTGCCCGAGACGCTCGGGGTCCATGAGGGACCCTTCGCTTCGGCAGATGTCGTCGCGGGCCATGTTCGAGCTCATTTAGCGCCGACACACCTGGGCTGGCTCGATGGAAATGTTCTGTTCGAGCTGTTTTGGGATCTAGCTTAGGCCGCTCGGGTAGAATTACCGGAATATATACGCTGCTGTGAGCAGGAGGTTGCCGCGCATGGCGACGATGAACGAAAAAGATTACTACGAGATTCTGGGTGTCTCCAAGGACGCCACCTCGCGTGATATTCAAAAGGCCTTCCAGCAAAAGGCCCGCAAGCTCCATCCGGACGTCAACAAAGAGCCGGATGCCGAGGAAAAGTTTAAAGAGGTTTCCGAGGCCTACGCCGTGCTTTCGGATGAGCAAAAACGTGCGCGCTACGACGCCATGCGCTCTGGCAATCCCTTTGCCGGTGCTCCTACGGCTTCGCCCTATGGTGGCGGCTACGCCGGCAACACGGGCTATGGCAATCCCTTTGAGGGCGGCTTTCCCTTTGGTGGCGCCTGGGGCCAGCAGCGTCGCGGCCAGGCTGCCTACAATCCCGAGAACGGCGCCAACGTGGTCGTCGATATCAAACTCGACGCCAAGGAGGCCAAGGGCGGTGCCCGCAAGACCGTCCGCTACACGCGTTTCGATACATGCGGACATTGCGGCGGCTCGGGTTCAGTCTCTTCCGAGCATGCCCATACCTGCCCAAGCTGTGGCGGCCGCGGCCACATCGACGTCGACCTGTCCTTCCTGTTTGGTGCGGGCACGTTCCAGTCGGTCTGCCCCGAGTGCGGCGGTTCCGGTAAGGTCGTGGCCGACCCCTGCCCTGATTGCGGTGGCAGCGGTCGTACTCGCGTAACCTCCGAGCAGACGATTGAGTTTCCTGCCGGCACGCACGATGGCGACGAGGTCCGCATTAGCGGCATGGGTCATGCTGGCACCAACGGTGCCGCGGGCGGCGACCTGGTCGGCCGCGCCCATGTTGAAGCCGAGCGCCTGGAGGGCAAAGCCCGTACCGGCTTTTACCTGATGGGCATTGTGGCGCCGTTTTTGGTGCTGTCGGCCATCTCGGGCGTGTTCTCTGCCTTTGCCGTGATGTGCTTTATTCCGTTTGCCATGGGCCTGTTTATGGTGCTTTCGGACGGTGTGCTTCATCGCAGCCTGCTGTGGTGGAAGCGCGGCGCGATGCAGTTTGCTAACGGTTTTGCCAACGGCTTCATGTTCGCGCTCGTGTCGGTTTGGTTCGCGAGCTGCTCGCAACGGGCCATGCTTTCGCCGTACCAAATGCAATAACATCAAACCCTCTGTTTGCGGCCGGCCCAGCTTGGGTATAGGACGCACTGTGACAATAATGAAAGTCGGAAGGATTCGGTCGTGTCGGAAAATAGGGATTACTACGAGGTACTTGGCGTTGACAAGGATGCCGACGCGCGGACGATTAAGCGCGCGTTTCTAAAGAAGGCCCGTACCGTACACCCGGACGTTTCGGACGACCCCGAGGCCGAGGCCAAGTTCAAAGAGCTCAACGAGGCGTATTCCGTTCTTTCCGACGAGCAGAAGCGTGCTAACTACGACCGCTACGGCACCGCGGATGGCCCCGGTGGTTCCGGCTATGTCGACATTAACGATATCTTTGGCGGCATGGGCATGGACGACCTCTTCTCGTCGTTCTTTGGCGGCGGTGCCGGCGGTGGCGCCCGAAATCGCCGTGAGCGTCGTCGCGGGCGTGACATGGCCATCTCGCTTTCGGTGACGCTCGAGGAGGCGGCGCTCGGCTGCAAAAAGACGATCAGCTATGACCGCCTTGCTCCTTGCGAGGACTGCAACGGCACCGGTAGGGCAGAGGGCGCACGGGAAAAGCAGTGCGGCCGCTGCCACGGTACGGGCTACGTCACGACGGTTCAGCGTTCGTTCCTGGGCCAGGTTCAGTCCTCTTCGCCTTGCCCCGACTGCCACGGCGAGGGCACGGTCATCGACCAGCCCTGCGAGACCTGCGACGGTCAGGGCCGCACGCCTTCGCATGAAAAGATCGACATCGATATCCCCGCCGGCGTTTCGACCGGTCGCCAGCTGCGTGTGAGCTGCTTTGGCGAGGCCGGCCTTCGCGGCGAGCCTTCGGGCGACCTGATTGTCAACGTGCGCGTCGCCGACCATGAGCGCTTTAAGCGCAACGGTGATGACCTGTACCTGGTGAGCGATATCTCGATTGCGCAGGCTGCGCTCGGCTGCGAGATCGAGGTCGAGGGCATTATGCCCGATGAGGTCGTCAAGGTGACGGTCCCTGCTGGTACACAGTACGGCGACACCGTGAGCGTCAATAATTACGGCATGCCGCGCATTGGCGGTGGCGGTTCGCGTGGTCGCCTGATCGTGCAACTGCGCGTGGTCGTTCCCACCAATCTTTCCAATAAGCAACACGAGCTGCTCCGTGCTTTTGCCGATGAGATGGGCGATGACGTCGCTTCCGGTAAGAAGTCGGTGACCGACCGTATCAAGAGTGCCCTCGACGATATCCTCGATTAAGGAGCCCGCGTGCTCGCACCCCATATTTCCGTCGTCAACCTCGGCTGCCGCGTCAACCGGGTTGAGTCTGACCGTATCACTGCCGATCTTATGCGCCTGGGCTTTGCTATTGTGGATCCCCAGGATGCCGATCTGATCGTCATTAACACCTGTGCCGTTACGGGCGAGGCCGAGGCCAAGACCCGTAAGGCCGTCCGTCATGCGCTGGCCCATCCTAACGACCCTTACGTGGTCGTAACCGGCTGCGTCGTCAACCTGCATCCCGAGGAGTTGCTGGAGCTCTCCGATCGCGTGATCGCCGAGCCGTCCAAGATTGACGTCGCCGAGCGCGTCTGCGAGGTGCTGGGTGTCGAATCCGATAGCGTTCCCGCCTGCAGCGATGGCGAGGTGGTCGATGCGCTCGGTCGCTCTCGCCTGGGCGTGAAGATTCAGGACGGCTGCAACCATCGCTGCACCTATTGCATTGTGTGGAAGGCACGCGGCCCCGAGCGCTCCGTGCCCGTCGAGTCCGTGCTCGAGCAAGTTCGCGAGGCCCAGGAGGCCGGCGTGCCCGAGGTGGTGCTGACCGGTGTGAACCTGGGTGCCTACGATGGCAAGAGCGCGACCGACGAGCACGTCGAAATCGATGAGCTGCTCGAGGCCATCATGGAGCGCACGTCTATTCCGCATGTGCGCATTTCCTCGGTCGAGCCCATGGATATCTCTGAGCGCCTGCTTAAGGTTATGGCGCGCTATCCGCAGCGTATCGCCCCGTTTTTGCACCTGCCCGTGCAGTCCGGCTGCACGGCGACCCTGCATCGCATGGGCCGTCCCTATAGTGCGGAGGCCTTTGAGGACACGGTGCGTATGATTCGCGCCAATCTGCCGCAGGCGTCACTTTCTTGCGACGTTATTGTCGGCTTCCCTGGTGAGACAGACGAGGAGTTCGAGGAGTCGCTGGCGCTGTGCCGCCGTGTGGGTTTCTCGCGTATGCACGTGTTCCGCTACAGCAAGCGTCCCGGTACCCTTGCTGCCGACATGCCCGACCAGGTTCCGCCCGAGGTTATGGCCGAGCGCAGCCGCCGTATGCGGGCCGCTGCACAGGAGCTCGCTATTGCCGACGCTCGCCGTCGCGTGGGCACGGTCGAGCGTGCCGTGCTCGAGTATGGCGACAACCTGACGCTCGGCTCGTTCCATCATGCCCGTCTTGACGATACCTGTGGACTTACAGCCCCGTGCCTGCTCGATGTTGCTATCATCGGAGTCGATGATTCCGGCTTGGTCCATGCACGCAGGGAGGTTCATGGAAGCCTCGAAGATTAGACTTACCGTTCCCGAGGGGATTGATCCCTCGCGCGTTTTGGGCGCCGGCGACGGCGTCCTTCGTGCGCTCGAGAGTTTGGTTCGCGCTCATGTGGTCGCCCGTGGCGATAGCATCGCCGTGAGCGGCGACCCGGACGAGGTCGAACTCGTGGCGCGCTTTTTCGAGCACGCTTTTCGCGAGGCGGCCGCCGGGCGCACGCTGTCTGCCGACGATGTCTCTCGCTGCCTGGCTGTCTTGCGCGACGGTGAGCACGAGGCTACGTCGCTTCGCGATGACGTGCTGCTTTCGTATCGCGGCCGCGTCATTCGCCCCAAGACGCTCGGGCAAAAGCGCTATGTGGATGCCATCCGCTCGCATACCATCACGTTTGGCTTGGGTCCTGCCGGTACCGGTAAGACCTATCTGGCTATGGCGCTCGCCGTTGCCGCGCTCAAGCGTCACGAGGTGGGCCGTCTGATCTTGACGCGTCCGGTTGTCGAGGCGGGGGAGAACCTGGGCTTTTTGCCCGGTACCCTTGAGGAAAAGATCGATCCCTACATGCGTCCGCTCTACGATGCCCTTTTTGACATGATGGATCGCGAGCGCACCGATGAGCTTATGGAGCGCGGCGTGATTGAGATCGCCCCGCTTGCCTACATGCGCGGCCGCACGCTGAGCGATGCTTTCGTGGTGCTCGACGAGGCGCAAAATACCACGCCCGAGCAGATGAAGATGTTCCTGACGCGCCTGGGCTTCAACTCCAAGTTTGTGATTACCGGCGACCTGAGCCAGCGCGACCTGGTGGGTCGTCGTGGCGGTCTTGCTGACGTTGAGCAGATTTTGGGCCGTGTCGACGATGTCGCATTTTCGCACCTGGAGCGCGCCGACGTGGTGCGCCATGCCTTGGTGGGACGTATCGTCGAGGCATATGATGCTTATGATGACGTGCGCGAGCAGCGCCCGCGCGACCGAAAGGAGTCCCGTTGAGTGTATTGATCAGCAACGATGCCGAGCTCGATACGCTGCTCGATGCCCAGGAGGTGGAGCACATCTGCGAGGTTGTGCTTGCCGCCGAGGGCGTTGAGCGTGAAGTCGAGATTTCCCTTTCGTATGTCGACGAGGACGAGATGCATGAGCTCAACCACGAGTGGCGCGGTATCGACCGCACCACCGATGTGCTCTCGTTTGAATGCGACTCGGCCTTTGACGAGGATATTCCCGCCGACGAGACGCTCGAGCTCGGCGATATCATCTTGGCCCCGCAGGTTATTGCCCGTCAGGCCCCCGGTTTTGGCAATAGCTCCGCTGACGAGTGTCGTCTGATGCTCGTACACGGCATGCTGCACTTGCTGGGCTATGACCATATCGAGGACGACGAGGCCGAGGTCATGGAGGCCCGCGAGGACGCCATCCTGCGCGATCTGGCGTTCGAGCGCGGCGAGGACCCCAAGCTAGTCCACGTCGGCCCCATCACCAACCACGCCCACGACTAGGAGCCGTCTATGATTCCCGGATCGAACAAGGACCATCCGTCCTTCTTAAAGTCGTTTTCCTACGCCATGGAGGGCTTCGTTACCGCCGTCAAGACCGAGCGCAACATCAAGGTCATGCTCGTGGCGGGCGTGTGCACCGTCATTGCCGGCTGTATCGTGGGCCTCGACATTGCCGAGTGGGGCACGATTATCATCTGTTGTGGCCTGGTGATTCACGGCGAGCTGTGCAACACCGCTATGGAGGCTATCGTCGACCTAGCGACCCAGGAGCTCCATCCGCTGGCCAAGCGTGCGAAGGACATCGCCGCCGCCTCTGTTTACATTCTTTCCATCACCGCCGCAATTGTGGGCGTGCTGGTATTTGCCCACGCGCTCGGCTTTATTTAGAAAGGGATTCCCATGTCCGACAATATGCAGTCTGCCGATGAGATTTTGGACGACGAGTCCCTGGACGCGGTGGATACCGAGGAGCTCGAGGAAGTCGAGGAGTTCGACCCGTTTGAGGGCATGAGCGATGAGGAGCTCGACGCCCTGTGCGACGAGGACGACAACCTCGCGGGCTTTGGCGACGTGGAGCCCGGTTTCCGCAGCGGCTTTGTGGCCCTGGTCGGTCGTCCCAACGCCGGCAAGTCCACGCTGCTCAACGCCTGTTACGGCAAGAAGGTCGCCATTACCTCGCCGGTGGCCCAGACGACTCGCCGCCGTATGCGCGCCGTCGTCAACCGCCCCGGCTACCAGCTGGTCTTTGTCGATACCCCGGGTATCCATAAGCCCAAGGACGGTCTGGGATCCGAGCTCAACAAGAGCGCACTGTTCGAGCTGAACGATGTCGATGTCGTCGCGTTTTTGATTGATGCCACCAAGCCCATCGGCAGGGGAGACGCCTGGGTTGCCGAGCGTGTCAAGAACGCTCGTTCCAAGAAGGTCCTGGTGCTCACCAAGGCCGATGAGGCCGACCCCGCACAGGTCATGGAGCAGCTTAAGGCTGCCCACGAGCTTATGGAATATGACGACGAGATTGTGACGTCGTCGGTTAAGAACTTCAACGTCGATGCCTTTATAGAGACCGTTGCGCACTTTTTGCCCGAGGGTCCGCGTTGGTTCCCCGAGGACATGGGTACCGACGCTTCCGATGAGACGCTCGTTGCCGAGTTTGTGCGCGAGAAGGTCTTGCGCCGCACCCGTGATGAGATTCCGCACTCCGTTGGCGTGATCTGCGATGCGCTCGAGCAGACCAAGAAGGTGCTGCGCGTGCACGCCACCATTTACGTCGAGCGCGAGGGCCAAAAGGGCATCATCATCGGTAAGGGCGGCGAGATGATCAAGCATATCGGTATCGACGCCCGTCGCGATCTTGAGCGCATCTTTGGCACGCAGGTCTTTTTGGAGCTGGACGTGAAGGTCAAGGCCGGCTGGCGTGACGACGAGGCCCAGATTCGCTGCTTTGGCTACAACGCCGAGGACTAAGGACGCGCGGTGCGTATGGCAGGCTCCCGGACATATCGCACGAAAGTGCTCGTGCTCGATAAGACTAAGCTCAAAGAGACCGACCTGATCTTGACGATGCTTGACGAGCGGGGGCGGCAGGTTCGTGCCGTGGCAAAGGGCGCCCGCAAACCCGGCGGACGCCTGGCTGCGCGCTGCGAGCTGTTCTGTACGGTCGATATGCTGCTTGCACATGGACGGTCACTCGACGTGGTTTCCCAGGCCGAGCTTATGGAGGCGCCGCTCGGCGCTGCGCCCGATTACGAGACGACTTGCGCCGCAAGCGCGATCGCCGAGGTCGCACGCGTGTGCTCGTTCGAGGACGCCGAGGACCCGTTTACCTTTGCCATTACGCAACGGGCGCTTACTCTGGTCGGCAGCGGGCTCGACGCTGCGTATATGGATTTACTTGTGGCGGCATATGTCTTTAAGCTGCTGTCGCACGTTGGCTATCGACCAGATTTTTCGGCCTGCGTGCTGTGCGGAGACCCCATGCTGTCGTATTTTTCACCACAGGCGGGCGGGCTCATGTGCGGATCGTGCGCGTCGAGCGTTCCGGGTGCCGAGCTGGTATCGACTGGTGAGGTCGCATGGCTTCGCGCCCTCATGTCCATGACCTTCGATGCGCTCATGGCCGAGCGAATCGACCCGCATACGGCGGCATTCTTGCTCGGGCTTTCGCATGTTTGGGCTGCGACGCACACCGATCAGCGCCTCCGTGCGATGGAATTCATGTTGGGTCGGTGATGATGCGCAGGGGCGGGCTGCTTGTGGTAACATATCGGCCTGTTGGTACCTCGACCTTGGTTGCTCGCTCCACCGGCGGCTTCCCAGTCCGAGGCGAATCGAGTCGCCCGATAGCGACGCAAAACGAAAGGTGAAACAATGACTGTTTCCAAAGAGCGCAAGGCTGAGCTGACTGCCCAGTTCGGTAACACTCCGGTCGACACCGGCAACCCCAAGGTTCAGGTCGCCATCCTGTCCGAGCGCATCAAGGAGCTGACCGAGCACATGAAGTCCCACCAGAAGGACTTCCACACCCGTCGTGGCCTGCTCATGCTCGTCGGCCGTCGTCGTCGTCTTCTCTCCTACATCAAGAAGAACGACATCGTCGAGTACCGTGAGCTCATCAAGGCTCTGGGCATCCGCGACAACATCCAGTAGGATTTGTACATGCTAAGAGCGTCCTGCGCAGCGGGGCGCTCTTTTTGTGTAAGGGCGCGAACAATCACGCTCTGAAGCGTGGCGGGGGCAGGGGGCCCGCGTCACATGAGAAGCCCGCAGGCAAGGGGTCTGCGGGGTAAAGGAGAACAATGACACTCGTATCCAAGACCTTTGAGCTGTACGGCAAGACCTACACCTTTGAGTCGGGCGAGCTTGCCAAGCAGGCCACCGGCGCCTGCCTGGTCAAGCAGGGTGACACCACGATGCTCGACACCGTGGTCGTCTCCAAGGAGCGTAAGAACTACGACTTCTTCCCGCTGACCGTCGACTTCAACGAGAAGATGTACGCCGCCGGCCGCATCCCGGGTGGCTACCTCAAGCGTGAGGGCCGTCCCAGCGAGAAGGCCACGCTCACCGCGCGCATGATCGACCGTCCGATTCGCCCGAGCTTCCCGGACGGCTTCCGCAACGAGGTGCACATCGTCGCTACCTCGCTTGTCGCCGACCAGGTCAATCCCTTCGACGTCATCAACGTCATGGGTGCTTCCCTGGCCATGACGCTCGGCGGCGTGCCCTTCGAGGGCCCGCTTGCCTGCGTGCGCATCGGCCGCAACGTGGAGACCGGCGAGTTTATCGTCAACCCCACCTACGAGGAGCGCGAGAACTCCGATCTGGACCTGGAGCTGGGCGGCTCTGCCGACTTCATCTCGATGGTCGAGGCCGGCGCCGAGGAGATCTCCGAGGACGACATGCTCGCCGCCATGAAGTTTGGCCAGGAGGCCCTTGCCGCTTTCTGCCAGGCTCAGGACGAGTTCGTCGCCGAGTGGGAGCAGGTTAACGGCCCCATCGTCAAGAAGGAGTACCCGCTCGACCAGCCCGTCGAGGAGGTCCAGGAGCGCATCTTCGCCCACTACGACGAGATGGCAGCCGCCCTTCGTGACGCCGACAAGCTCTCCCGTATCGGCAAGGTCGAGGCTCTGAAGGAGTCCATCCGTGCCGAGTTCACCGAGGAGGAGCAGGCCGCTTGGGAGCGCGAGATCCCCGTGGCGCTCAAGAAGCTCGAGAAGAAGGCCATGCGCACCATGGTCGTCGAGACCGGTGAGCGCGTCGACGGTCGTGCTGCCGATGAGATCCGTCCCATCATGGTGAAGGACAACTACCTGCCGCTCGTTCACGGCTCCGGCCTGTTCCAGCGCGGCCAGACCCAGGTGCTCTCGGTTCTTTCGCTCGGCATGCTCAACGAGGGCCAGCGCTTGGACACCATCGAGCCCACCGAGGGCAAGCGCTACATGCACCACTACAACTTCCCGCCGTTCTGCACCGGCGAGACCGGCCGCATGGGCAGCCCCAAGCGTCGCGAGATCGGTCACGGCAATCTGGCAGAGCGCGCTCTGCTTCCGGTGCTTCCCGACGAGAACGAGTTCCCCTACGCCATCCGCGTCGTCTCCGAGGTCATGGAGTCCAACGGCTCCTCTTCGATGGCTTCGACCTGCGGTTCTACGCTCGCCCTTATGGACGGCGGCGTGCCCATTAAGCGCCCGGTCTCCGGTATCGCCATGGGCCTGATCCAGGAGGAGGGTAAGACCGTGGTCCTGTCCGACATCCAGGGTCTCGAGGACTTCCTGGGCGACATGGACTTTAAGGTCACCGGCACCACCGAGGGCATCACCGCCCTGCAGATGGACAACAAGGCCACCGGCCTCACCTTCGACATCCTGGCCCGCGCCCTGCAGCAGGCCAAGGAGGGTCGCGCCTTCATCCTGCAGAAGATGCTCGATGTGATCCCCGAGCCGCGCCACACCACACGCAGCACCGCTCCGCGCATCGTCTCCATCCAGGTCCCGACCGACAAGATCCGCGACGTCATCGGTTCCGGCGGTAAGGTCATCCGCGGTATTCAGGACGAGACCGGCGCTTCGGTCGACATCCAGGAGGACGGCACCGTCTTTGTCGGCGGCACCGGCGAGTCCGTGGACCAGGCCGTCGAGCGCATCAAGCTCATCATCAAGGTTCCCGAGCCGGGCGAGGAGTACACCGGTCGCGTGGTCTCCATCCAGCCCTTCGGCGCCTTCGTCAACCTGCTGCCCGGTAAGGACGGCCTGCTGCACATCTCCCGCGTCGCCAAGGGCCGCGTGGAGAAGGTCGAGGACGTCCTCAATGTGGGCGACGAGGTCAAGGTCGTCGTCATCGAAGTCGATGACCGCGGCAAGATTTCGCTCGATCGTCTGGATAAGCCCGAGGCCCCGGCTCGCGCCGAGGGTGCCTCAGAGGGCGACGGCGAGCACTTCCAGCGCCGTGAGCGTCCGCGTCGCGAGCGCTCCGAGCGCAGCGACCGTCCGCGCCGTCCCGGCGACAACGGAGGCCGCAAGCCCCGCCGTCACCACGACGCCGAGTAATAGCTACACATAAGCAGCTCAACAAGGGCGACTCCGTACAGGGGTCGCCCTTTTGCTTGCGCCCGGGAGGGCCGCATATGAAGTTTCCTGCTCTACAGTCCTGCGCAAGACGGAAAGCACATTAAGTGCTTTCCTTTGCGTG
>CALIOA010000040.1:0-2514 GCA_938045065.1 uncultured Collinsella sp. | reverse complement strand
AGAACGAGCGGCTGGATCACCTCCTTTCTAAGGAGACTTAAGTTTCCATGCTATGTATGTTCAGGGTTTGGACAGGAAGCGCAAGCAGGCGATCTGCGATAGAGCGGCTCGCCGTATTTATATAAAAGACAAATGCGCGGCCGGTTAAAATCGTATGAGGACCTGTAGCTCAGCAGGTTAGAGCGCACGCCTGATAAGCGTGAGGCCGGTGGTTCGAGTCCACCCAGGTCCACCACAAGAGTCTTTACGGACTTTTGAACGCACCTTGAAAACTGAATAGAGTATCAAAAGAAGACAAAGACAACGAAATTAAGGATATTAGTTTTTCTGAAAACAGGAAGGGTAATACACAATTTCGAAAGTCGATTGTTGAAGAGAAAGACCAGTAAGATTTTCACATGAGTGAAAAACAATAGAGAAGCCCTACATTTTAACGCTAATGTAGGCAGCCATCACGAAGAATTTTCCGCTTTAGGCAAGGCGCGCGAGCGAAAGAGGAAGGCGCATACGAGTGTATGTAACTGACGAAAGAGCAAGCAGCAACGCAGCATAAAGAGGAAAAGGCGAGTGATAAGTTGGTTAAGCAAGAAAGAGCACAAGGCGGATGCCTTGGCACTGGGAGCCGAAGAAGGACGTGACAAGCTGCGAAAAGCTGCGGTAAGGAGCAAATATCCGATTGACCCGCAGATATCCGAATGAGGGAACTCAGCTGCAGTAATGTGCAGTTATCCACAGGTAAATACATAGCCTGTGAGAAGGAAACCCGGGGAACTGAAACATCTAAGTACCCGGAGGAAGAGAAAGAAAAATCGATTTCCTAAGTAGCGGCGAGCGAAAGGGAAAGAGGCCAAACCGGATAGTTTACTATTCGGGGTTGAGGACCATCAGAAAGGACATATGATCTATAGTCGAAGAGGTTTGGAAAGACACACCGCAGAGGGTAAAGGTCCCGTAGACGAAATAGAGCATATACCGAGATGGCACCAGAGTAGCACCAAGCACGAGGAATTTGGTGTGAAGCCGGGGGGCCCACCCCCCAAGCCTAAATACTACCCAGTGACCGATAGCGAAATAGTACCGTGAGGGAAAGGTGAAAAGAACCCCGGGAGGGGAGTGAAAAAGAACCTGAAACCTTGTGCTTACAAGCAATGGGAGCGATAAGTGACCATGTACTTTTTGTAGAACGGGCCAACGAGTTATGGTATGTAGCGAGGTTAAGTTTTTAAAAGAACGGAGCCGCAGGGAAACCGAGTCTTAAAAGGGCGGCAAGTTGCATGCTGTAGACCCGAAACCGGGTGACCTATCCATGTGCAGGTTGAAGCGAGAGTAAAATCTCGTGGAGGACCGAACTTATATCCGTTGAAAAGGGTTAGGATGACGTGTGGATAGCGGTGAAATTCCAATCGAACTCGGAGATAGCTGGTTCTCCTCGAAATAGCTTTAGGGCTAGCCTCAGAGAAAGATACGCGGGGGTAGAGCACTGAATGTTCTAGGGGCCTTCACCGGTTACCGAAAACTATCAAACTCCGAATACCGCAGTATTAGCTCTGGGAGTCAGACTACGAGAGATAAGTTCCGTGGTCAAAAGGGAAACAGCCCAGACCTACAGCTAAGGTCCCAAAATGTAAGTTAAGTGGAAAAGGATGTGGAGCTGCATAGACAACTAGGATGTTGGCTTAGAAGCAGCCACTCATTTAAAGAGTGCGTAATAGCTCACTAGTCGAGTGACTCTGCGCCGAAGATAAACGGGGCTAAAACTTACTACCGAAGCTTAGGATACAGTAATGTATGGTAGAGGAGCATTGTATACGGGCAGAAGCCTAACTGGAAGGGAAGGTGGACTGTATACAAGAGAGAATGTTGGCATGAGTAGCGTAAGGCAGGTGAGAATCCTGCCCGCCGAAAATCTAAGGTTTCCTGAGGAAGGTTCGTCCACTCAGGGTTAGTCGGGTCCTAAGCCGAGGGCGAGCGCCGTAGGCGATGGACAACAGGTTGATATTCCTGTACCACCGAAAGTCGTTTGAGCGAAGTGGGGACACAGAAGGATAAGTTGAGCACGCCGCTGGTAGAGCGTGTCTAAGCGTCAAGGGAGATGATAAAGGCAAATCCGTATCATCAATTCTGAGGCGTTATGGGGAGGCCGCAAGGCTGGAAGCAACTGATTTCACACTGTCAAGAAAAGCCGCTAGCGAGACCGTAGGTGCCCGTACCGCAAACCGACACAGGTAGATGAGGAGAGAATCCTAAGGTGAGCGAGAGAACTATTGTTAAGGAACTCGGCAAAATAACCCCGTAACTTCGGGAGAAGGGGTGCCTACGAAAGTAGGCCGCAGTGAAAAGTCCCAGGCGACTGTTTACCAAAAACACAGGTCTCTGCTAAAGCGAAAGCTGAAGTATAGGGGCTGACGCCTGCCCGGTGCTGGAAGGTTAAGGGGAAGTGTTAGAGTAATCGAAGCACAGAACTTAAGCCCCAGTAAACGGCGGCCGTAACTATAACGGTCCTAAGGTAGCGAA
>CALIOA010000039.1:0-2182 GCA_938045065.1 uncultured Collinsella sp. | reverse complement strand
AGATCAGCCTGTTATCCCCAGGGTAGCTTTTATCCGTTGAGCGACGGCATTTCCACTCACATACCGCCGGATCACTAACTCCAACTTTCGTTACTGCTCGACCCGTCAGTCTCGCAGTTAGGCTGGCTTATGCGTTTATACTCTAAAGCATGGTTTCCGTCCATGCTGAGCCAACCTTTGAACGCCTCCGTTACTCTTTTGGAGGCGACCGCCCCAGTCAAACTGCCCACCTAACAATGTCCCCCAACCTGATTCAAGGCTGCAGGTTAGAATCTCAATACCTTAAGAGCGGTATCCCAAGGATGACTCCGCTAACACTGGCGTGCTAGTTTCCAAGTCTCCCGCCTATCCTGTACATAAAGTACCGAGACCCAATATTAAGTTACAGTAAAGCTCCATGGGGTCTTTCCGTCTTGCCGCGGGTAACCGGCATCTTCACCGGTACTACAATTTCGCCGGGTGCGTTGTTGAGACAGTGTCCAGATCATTACACCATTCGTGCGGGTCGGAACTTACCCGACAAGGAATTTCGCTACCTTAGGACCGTTATAGTTACGGCCGCCGTTTACTGGGGCTTCGATTCGGGGCTTGCACTCCTCCTCTTAACCTTCCAGCACCGGGCAGGTGTCACCCCCTATACGTCATCTTACGATTTAGCAGAGAGCTGTGTTTTTGATAAACAGTTGCCTGGACCTATTCACTGCGGCTCACTCGCGTGAGCACCCCTTATTCCGAAGTTACGGGGTCAATTTGCCGAGTTCCTTAACAACGCTTCTCCCGATGGCCTTAGAATTCTCTTCCTGACTACCTGTGTCGGTTTGCAGTACGGGCACCCTAATAATATACACTAAGCTTTTCTCGCCACTGTCCAAGAATACTTCACTACTTATTTTCGTTCCCTTACGCCCAGGTCAACCAACGCCTGGGTTATTCCCTTTCAATGTGTCCCTTAGTTTAAATTTAAGGTGGCTACGGAATCTCAACCGTATGTGCATCGACTACGCCTTTCGGCCTCGCCTTAGCTCCCGGCTAACTAGAAGCGGACGAACCTTCCTTCTAAAACCTTAGTCTTTCGGCCATTATGATTCTCACATAATTCTCGCTACTCATTCCGGCATTCTCACTCCTATGCAGTCCACCGCCGCTTTCGCTACGACTTCACCCCGCATACGACGCTCTCCTACCAACATACCAGAGGTATATTCCCAAGCTTCGGTGTACAGTTTAGCCCCGTTAAATTTTCGGCGCAAAATCACTCGACCAGTGAGCTATTACGCACTCTTTGAATGAGTGGCTGCTTCTGAGCCAACATCCTGGTTGTCTGCGCAACTTCACATCCTTTTCCACTTAACTGTACTTTGGGACCTTAGCTGTGGGTCTGGGCTGTTTCCCTTTCCACCACGAAACTTATCTCACGTAGTGTGACTCCCAAATATTCATTATCCGCCATTCTTAGTTTGATAGGGTTCAGTAAGCTTTCGCCCCCTAGCCCATTCAGTGCTTTACCTGCGGTAATGTTATTTGAGGCTAGCCCTAAAGCTATTTCGGAGAGAACCAGCTATCTCCGAGTTCGATTGGAATTTCTCCGCTAGCCACAAGTCATCCCCTACCATTTCAACGGGAGTGGGTTCGGCCCTCCATGGAGTTTTACCTCCACTTCAGCCTGCTCATGGCTAGGTCACTCGGTTTCGGGTCGAATACCACTAACTATTGGCGCCCTATTAAGACTCGCTTTCGCTTCGGCTGCAGACCTTAAGTCCTTAACCTCGCTAGTGACATTCACTCGCCGGACCATTCTACAAAAGGTACCATATCACACGTTGATGTGCTCTATGTGCTTGTAGGCACAAGGTTTCAGGTTCTTTTTCACTCCCCGCCAGGGGTTCTTTTCACCTTTCCTTCACAGTACTATACACTATCGGTCATTGGTGAGTATTTAGGCTTGGAGGGTGGTCCCCCCGTATTCCCACCGGGTTTCACGTGTCCGGCGGTACTCTGGATACTGATGGCTGACTCAAGTTTTCGTATACGCGACTCTCACGCTCTATGGTTGAACTTCCCATTTCATTCCACTAACCTTTGTCAATACCGTACTCAGTCCGAACCCCAAAAGTATTACTACTCTTGGTTTGGCCTCTTCCGCGTTCGCTCGCCACTACTAGCGGAATCTCGGTTGATTTCT
>CALIOA010000038.1:0-20175 GCA_938045065.1 uncultured Collinsella sp. | reverse complement strand
CCAGGCCCGATTTTGCCTCTTGACAATGTCCTGCTCATATTAAAAGGAACGTCCCCAACTGCCGATCCTCTAAGTTGCGGTGAAATAGGGACTAGATACGCCTTCTAACAGCAAATACAATCCCTATTTCACCGCAAGTTAGGAGTGGGCGCGGGCGTTGATGGCGAAGGAAATGTCGCGCTCGAGGGCTAGAGCCTGTTCGCGTTCGAGGTCTTGGGTGAGGATTGCCAGCACGTAAGGGCGCTCGGCGTAGACGATTGCGGCATCGTGCTGAGCATTCGCCAGACTGCCCGTTTTGTGCGCGACCAAAACGCCGCCGGGAACGCCCTCGACAATACCGCGCGCGTCTTCCTGCGCCAGCAGATATCCGCGCGCTCGCTCGCACAACTCGGGCGTCGCGATTGTCCCCGCCGCCAGCCGCTGCAACACGGCCGCAGCATCACGGGCGCTCGTATAGTTCTCGCGACCTTGTACCTGGGCCTCGGCATCCATCATCAAACGAGCGAGCACGGTCTGGGTCAGCCCCAATGCGGCACACGTTTCGTTGACCGTATCCATGCCAAGTCTGCCAATAACAAGGTTCGCTGCCACGTTATCGCTCTGGGCGATCATAGCGTGCAGCAGCTCGTCAATACCGTACGACACACCCGCGCCGCGCGACTGAATGTTGCCGCTGCCACCCACGATATCCTGTTGCGTTACCGTTATCTGCTCGTCGAGGGACAGCTCGCCCGCCGTCACGGTCTCGAGCGCACAAGCGAGAATGGGAAGCTTGATGATGCTTGCCGCCACACGTCGCGCGTCCGGCGCTACAGCGACTTCACCATCGAGCGACGCGAACGTTTGTGGATCAAGCGCCACAGCATAGACCGAGGTAGACCCATCATACGGCTCGACAAGGGCTTCAATATCTTGCTGAAGGCCGGCAATCCAAGAAGCCCAGGTGACAGCTTCCGTCTTTTGAGCGGACGGATGATTCGCTTTTTGTTTGGCAGGGACAGCGGGGCCCTCAGCCTCGTTGCGGCGCGCGGCACAACCGCCGAGACTCATCACCGAGGCAAGCGCTCCGGTCAACATCCCGGCACAAAACACTCGACGCGAGCAATCGCGCGCAGTAAGGGGTGCATCCCCCGGCGGGAACCGGAACGCCTCCACGTTTTCGCCGCCACCCCGACCTTGCTCGCCGCAGTACACAGACTCACTCCCCACCATCGCATTCTACCGAGCCGTCGATAAACGGCCGCGCCGGACACCTAGCACGCCGCACTCATTGTGACGCATGCGACAGGGCTTGCGCGACATGATCATCCTCACATAACCAGTTGGGTCGGCGCGGCCCAACCGCACCTGAACCACCTTATAATCTAGCCAACACATCGAGTGGAAGGAACCATCATGCCCCGGTTTTGTACCCATTGCGGCAAGCTTCTGAAAGACGACGAGCGCTTCTGCACCAGCTGCGGAACGCCGGTAACCGATGATGGCCAGGCCTCCCAGTCGCAAGAGGATGCGCAGGCAGCCGAACATGCCGCCGCACCCAACGCCGCCTTCGACACCGCCGCGACCACGGTTCAGTCTGCGCAGCAGCCCACGGCGACTCAGCCCCAACCGGCAGACGTGACCGTACAGTCTGCCCATCAACCCGCACCCGCTTCCCAGCCCGAAGTCGGCACGACGCAGCAATGGGCTGCGGCCAACGCCGCGGCTCAGCAACCCATTCCGACCGCTGCTCCGCAGGCCGGTGCTCCCGCCGCGCCCAAAAACAACAACGCTCTGTTTATCGGCATCATCGCCGTGTTGGTCGTCGTGATTATCGCGCTGGTCGCATTCTTCATGATCGGACCGTTCAACAAGAACGCCGACGATTCCAAGGGCACAACCATCGAGAAGGTCAAGATCGACCACGATGACGACGATGTGTCCGTCAAGGGCGACCCCAACAAGCTTGACGATGATAACGATGACGCCCACGATGCCGCCACCATCAGCGAGCAGAACGTCTACGACCAGCTGAGCTCCTACTACAGCAGGCTCTCCGATCTTGATCAGCAGGTTCGCGACTGCGCCACCACATTCAACACGTATTACCTTAAGGATGACCGAAGCTCGCGTCAGTCGGCCAGCGATGCCGCCGAGGCGCTCGAGGATCAGATCGGCGACCTCAAGGACGGGGTCGAGGATCTGGACGTTCCCATCGACTCGCAGAACTACAGCTCGTGGAAAGACATCATCGCGCTCTACGACGACCTGGAGAATCGCATTGACGTCATTTGCGACGCTTGGGAGATCAGCCTTGAGTACTCCAGCCCCGCCAACCACAAGGACGAGATCGTGGCGCCGCTGGCGCGCGACAACGTAGCGGGCACCAACGACAACAAATACCGTCTGGACTTTGAGGACCGCTACCCCGGCGCCGCACCCGTCGAGGTGAAGTAATCCCAACAACTGATCAAAACTTGCGGTGAAATAGGGATTAATTAGGCCTTTTGCCAGCAAAAACAGTCCCTATTTCACCGCAACTTAGAAGTGGGGCCGGGCGCGCATTTGCATTTGCGCGCCCGGCCCCGCCGTGTCTAAATGTCTCGGATATGTGCTCGGTTACTTGTCGGCAGCGGTCTTTTTGGTAGTCGACTTCTTGGCCGTCGTCTTTTTGGCGGTCGTCTTCTTGGCAACAGTCTTCTTTGCCGCCGTCGTCTTCTTGGCCGTGCTCGCCTTGGTCGTGGTCTTGCGGCCGCGGGCGGGCTTCTTCTCCTTGGTCGGGCAGTCCATGTTGACGCAGATACGCCACGGACCGCGCGCCGTGTTAACCACCACGATGGGGGCACCGCACTCGGGGCAGGTCTCGCCCGTCGCCTCGAGCTTACCGCGCGCCGGCAGCGGATAGCTCACGCCGCAGTCATCGTAGTTGGTGCAGCGGATAAAACGCTTGCCGCTTTTCTCACTCTTGTGCGCAATCAGGTCGCCATGGCGTCCGGCCTCGGCACACACCTTGCACTCGCCCACCTTAAGGTCGGGCTCGTAGTTGGTGGGACACGTGGGGTTCACGCAAATCTCAAAGGCCTTCTGGCGGAACGGCTGGCACTTGATGCGCGGCGCACCGCACTCGGGGCACACGGCTGCCTCGCCCTCGAGCGGACTCACCTTGACGCCGCTCGGCACCGGATAGGTCACGTCGCAGTCGGGCCATCCCATGCAGCCGATAAAGCTGCCGCGGGTCTTGGCGCTCGTCTTCATAACCAAATCCTTGCCGCACTTGGGGCAGGCGCCCACGCGCGCATCGGTCGTGACGGCGTCGCTGATGGCGTCGCCCAGCTCCTGCGTGTGCTTGAGCAGCTCGTCAAGCACGCCGGCCAGCAGCGCGCGCGAGTGTGTCACGACATGCTCTTCGGTGTCCTCGCCGCGCTCCACGCGGGTCATGTCGCCATCGAGCTCGCTGGTCATATCGGGGCTCGTGATGCGCGGGGCAAACTGCGTCAGCGCGTCGATGATGGCGATACCCAGCTGGCTCGGCTCAACGGGATCATTTTTGAGATAGCGCACGGCGTACAGGCGCTCGATGATGCTCGCGCGCGTGGACTTGGTGCCCAGGCCGCGCTTCTCCATCTCCTGCACGAGCTTGCCCTGGCTGTAGCGCGCGGGCGGCTCGGTCTGCTTGGCCTCGAGCTTAATGTCGAATACGTCGACCGTATCGCCCTGCTCAAGCGGCGGCATCTGCTCGTCGCGTTTAAGGCCATACGGGTAGGCCTCGCGGAAACCCGGGGTCACGAGCACATCGCCCGAAGCCACGAACGGCTCACCGTTCACATCGAGCTCGAGCTTGGTGTTCTCGATGGTCGCGGGACCCATGAGCGTCGCCAGGAAGCGGCGGGCGATGAGGTCGTAGAGCTTGCGCTGGCCGCCGTCGAGCGTGGACGGATCGCCCTCGCCCGTGGGATAGATAGGCGGGTGGTCGGTGGTCTCGACTTTGCCGCGCGTAGGCTTCATGGGGCCGGCAAGCACCTTTTTGCATACGGGCGCCAGCGCCGGGTTGATCTTTGCCAGGTCGCTCACCACGGCGCCCAGATCGAGCGTCGCGGGGTACACGGTATTGTCGACACGCGGGTAGCTGATGAGACCGGCCATGTAGAGGGACTCAGCGATGCGCATGGTACGCGCAGGCGAGATGCCCTCGGCCGCGGCGGCAGCCTGCAGCGAGGTGGTCGCAAACGGCGTGGGCGGCTGCTGCTTGCGCGAGCGCTTGGTCACCGCGGCGACGGTTGCCGTCGCGACGCCGTCAACATGGCCGTACGCCGTCTCAGCAGCATCCTTGTCGGTAAAGCGCGCCGTCTTGTGCGCGATCTTAAAGCGATCGTCCTCGGCAGCGCCCTGCGCGGCACCCATGCCGCGAATCTGCCAATAGTCCTCGGGCACAAACGCCATGCGCTCGCGCTCGCGCTCGACCACCAGGGCAAGCGTCGGCGTCTGCACGCGGCCGGCGGAGCGCACGTTACCAAAGCCGCCAAACTTGGCGAGCGTCAGGTAGCGCGTCAGCACCGCACCCCAAATGAGGTCGATGTGCTGACGGCTCTCGCCTGCGTCGGCCAGGTTCTGGTCGAGCGAGACGAGATTATCGAAGGCCTGCGTGATCTCGGCCTTGGTAAACGAAGAATACTGGGCGCGGGCAACCGGCAAGTCCGGCGCCACCTCGCGCACCTTGTTGAGGGCGTCCGAACCGATCAGCTCGCCCTCGCGATCGAAGTCCGTGGCGATGATGACGCTGTCGGACTTTTTGGCGAGGTTCTTAAGCGAGCGGATGAGTTCCTTCTCGGCCGGCAGCTTAATGACGGGTGCCCAGGTGAGATACGGCAGACTCTCGAGCTTCCAGCCCTTGATGGAGATGCCATCGGCAAGGAACGGCTTACGCTTGGTGTCGTAAGGCGGACGAGCCAGGCCATCGGGCATGTCGGCCGGCAGCATCTCGCCGTCCTCGGTAACCGAATACCAGCCCAGCTTTTTATCGAACAGCACGCTGTCGCAAAAATCGGGCGCAAGGATGTGACCGGCCAGGCCGATGGTCACGCACTCCTCGCCCTTCCACTCAAAACGGTAGATGGCGGTGTTGTACACCTTATCCTTTTTGGGTTTACCCGTGGACAGACGCTCGGCGATCTGACGCGCGGCGTCGTTTTTCTCGGCGATGATGAGCTTCAAAAGAGGCTCCTATCTCGTGTCTCTGCGGCTACGCCCGCCCGTATGGCGGCCGATTTACGCCCTTGCTTGCTCGATCTGCCCGATGAGCCAATCGCACCAGGCATCCATGCCCTCGCCCTTGCGCGCGCTCACGGCAAACCGCGGCGCCTGCGGATTGAGGTCATCGAGTGTCTTAGTATACCTATCCATGTCAAAATCGAAAGCCGGGGCCACGTCGACCTTATTGAGCAGCTGCGCGCCGGCGTGCTGGAAGATGCCCGGGTACTTGATGGGCTTGTCGTCGCCCTCGGGCACCGAGAGAATCATGATGGACAGGTTCTCGCCCAAGTCAAAGTCGACCGGGCAGACCAGGTTGCCCACATTTTCGATAAAGATGACGTCGATGTTCTCCAGACCAACGGCCTGGTCGAACGCGTCAACGGCCTCCATGATCATGTTGCCCTCGAGATGGCACAGGCCGCCCGTGTTGATCTGGATGGCGGGCATGCCGGCTTCCTTCATGGTGATGGCGTCGACATCCGAGGCAATATCGCCCTCGATGACGGCGCAGCGCAGGCCAGCCTTGTCGCGCAGGCGCTCGTTGGTGCCCAGGATCGTGGTGGTCTTGCCCGAACCGGGGCTCGACAAGACGTTGATCACATAGGTGTTTGTCTCATTAAATCGCTGGCGCAGCTGATCTGCCAGGCGCTCGTTGCGCGACAGAATCGGCGATGCGATATCAATCGTTTTCTCGGCCATACTTAGCGCTCCTTACTTTGGCCCCTTTATACCCCATCACCAGATGGCTAGCGGGCTAATCGTCGGGGGTTTCGATTTCGATACTCGCGATATCGAGCTCGCGACCGTGCAGTAGGCGCACGTTGGCACCACCACACTGGGGACAGCGACAGTGGAAGCGATCGTGGTCGAAAACCTCGCCACAGTCCAGACACTCGCTTTGTGGATGGATCTCCTCCACGGCAAGCTCGCAGCCTCGCGTGAGCGGGTCCTCGTCGCGAAACGTCTCCCACGCAAAGTCGAGCGCCTCGCGCACGACCTCGGTCATATCCCCGATACGCAGCGTTACCAAAACGGCGCGCGAGGCCCCCGCCCCACGCGCCGCGCGAATCACTGTATCGAGTATGCCGTTGACAATGCCAACCTCATGCATACCGATTTACTCCTCGTCGTCCTCATCGTCCGAAAACAGGTCCAGACGGCTCACAAACAAGCCCTCCTTGCCCTCGCGCGCGGTAATAACCACGCGAGCGATGGCGAGCGAAATCTCGTAGAGCGAGAGCAGGGCGCCATACATGAGGCCCAGCGTAACGGGCGAGCCGTCGGGCGTAATCACAGCCGAGCCCACAAGCAGGCCAACGTATACGTAACGCCAGGCGCTGCGGAAGGCCGCGTAGGAAACGATGTGGAAGACGGACAGGTAGAAGATGATGAGCGGCAGCTCAAACGCCACGCCAAAGCCGATCATAAAGAGCAGCTCCATGTTGACGTAATTCTCCAGATCGGGCAGCGCCGTAGCGACGGCCGAGGTCTCGCCGATGAGCCACTCAAAGCCCGCAGGAATGATGATGAAGTAGCAGAAAATTGCGCCCAGGAAGAACAGCACCGTCGAGGCGAGCACCGTGGGCACGACCCATTTGCGCTCGTTGGGACGCAGTGCCGGCAGGAAAAATGCCAGAATCTGCCAGATAATCATGGGTGTACACATGACCACGGCCATCTTGATGGCCAGCGAGAAGCGCAGGCCAAAGCCGCCGAGCGTGGTGGTGATGTAGAACTTACCGTCCGGCACAAAGGAGCGGATGGGGTCTTCCAGGATGTCGAGCACCACGGGCGTGGCGAAATACAGCACGATGGCGGCGGCAAACACCGACACGACCACGATGGTCAGGCGGCGACGGAGCTCGCCCAGGTGATCGAAGAGCGGCATGCGCGCAGGTCCGATAGGCATTACTCATCGCCTCCCTTCGGGGCATCGGCGGCAGCGGCGTCGTCCTCGGCCTCGAGCTCGCGAGCGAGCTGGTCGACGACGGCCTTGCGCTTGCGGGGACGACGGGCGTAGAGGTCAGCCGTCGTGGACTCTGCCGGCTCGGGCTCGGACTCGGGCTCCGGCTCTGCAGCAGATTCGGGCTCGACGGTGGCAGCGGCAGGCTCGGCACCCTCGGCCTCGGACTCCTCAGCAGCACCCTCGCCCTCGGCGGCAGCCTCGCTCGCGGCCTTCTCGGCAGCAAGACGGGCGCGACGCTCGGCAAAGGTCTCCTTCTTGGCGGGCGCTGCCGTCTCGGCGGCATCCTCGTCCGCATCGGAATCGTCGTCGGTCGCAGCAGCCTTCTTGGGCTTGACCGGGGCCGAAGCGGCCTCGCTCACCGGATCGATAATCTCGGACTGAACAACGGCCGTCATCTTTTCCTGCGTCTCGCGGAACTGACGGATGGCACGGCCGATCGTGCGGCCCATCTGTGGGAGCTTATCCGGGCCAAACAGCAAAAAGCCGAAGACCACGATGATCGCGAGCTCACCCTCTCCAATACCAAACACACATACCTCCAAGGCTCGATGTGAGTCGAGCCCGCACCGCGCCATTCGGCCGGAACTCGTCTATTCATTCGGTCAAGTATAGCGCCCGGACGCCAAAACGTCCGAGCGCATCACAAACATATGCCAAACGGCACGCCCTTTTGGGGCAAAGATTATGCAGCGGTGATCGAAATCTCCTGGTCGACACCCAACAGCTGGACCACGCGCATCACCGGGGGCTGCACATTGGTGCAGCTAAAGCGCTTGCCGTGGTCGACCGCGTGGTGCGCGGCGCCCACGAGCACGCCAATGCCCGTCGAATCGATGTAGCTCACCTGGGCAAAATCGAGCTCAACGGCCTCGGTGGGCTGCTCGAGCGCCAGGTCGATGGCATTGCGCAGGCTATCGGCGTTAGAGATATCGATCTCGCCGGTTACCTTAATGGTGTAGAGCTCTGGCGTGGGGTTGGTGGAAATACCCAAATCCATGTATACGCTCCTTTACGTATCGAAAGTGCGGATAGTACGGGAAGCCGCGCGTTAGGCGCGCTCGGCACGCGCAAGCTCGGCAGCGACCAGCTTCACAGCCAGCACCAGCACATCGAGCGCGGCCTCCAGGTCCTCGACCGTGGGGTAGCTCGGCGCGATGCGGATGTTGGTGTCGCGCGGGTCCTTGCCATAAGGCCAAGTGGCACCAGCCGGGGTGAGCTTGACGCCCAGGTCGGCACAAAGCGCGGCGACCTTTTGGGCCGAGCCCTCGGGACCATCGAAGCTTACAAAGTAGCCGCCGCGGGGGTGCGTCCAGGTAGCACAGCCCGTGTCGCCCAGGCCTTCGGTGAGCTTGCGCTCGACGGCCTCAAAGCGCGGACGCAAAAACTCGGCATGCTTTTTCATGTGCTCCTTGACCGCCTCGATGGTGGGGAGGAAGCGCACGTGACGCAGCTGGTTGAGCTTGTCGGCGCTGATGAGGCCGGCCTTCAGGCGCTTGGAGAACTCGGCAATGACCGCGGGGCTCGCACCGATAAAGCCGATGCCGGCGCCCGGGAAGGTGATCTTGGACGTCGAGGCAAAGGCCACCACACGGTCCTCGGTGCCCGCCGCGCGAGCGAGGTCAAAGATGTTTGCGAGCTCGTCGGTCTCGTCGTACAGGTCGTGCACGCAGTAGGCGTTGTCCCAGAAGATGCGGAAATCGGGCGCGGCCGTGGGCATCTCGACCAGGCGGCGCACAGTGTCCTCGCTAAAGGTGATACCCGTGGGGTTGGAATACTTGGGCACGCACCAGATGCCCTTGATGGAATCGTCAGCGGCGACGAGGCGCTCGACCTCGTCCATGTCGGGGCCGTTGTCGGTCATCGCGACGGGGACGTTCTCGATACCCAGATCGGCGGTGATGCCAAAGTGGCGGTCGTAGCCGGGAACCGGGCACAGGAACTTGACCTTCTTGCCGTCGTGCGCGGCCTCGTAAGCCTCCCAAGGGTCGCTACCACATGAGCCGCAACGCCAGAACATGCCGGCGATATCGTGCTCGATCAGCAGGCTCGACGAACCCAGTACGAGTGTCTGCTCGGCGGGGCAACCCAGGAACTCCCCTGCCAGCTTGCGTGCCGAGGGAATGCCCTCAAAGCAGCCGTAGTTGGAACAATCGACGTTGCCGTCGTGCAGATCGGCATCGGCATTGAGGATATCGAGCATGGGTCGAGAGATGTCCACCTGGGAGGGCGACGGCTTGCCGCGGGCCATATCGAGCGCCAGGCCCTTGGCCTTGACCTCGGCGACCTCGGCTTTGAGCACCTCGATGGCGGCATCGAGTTCGGTGGTTTCCATCTTCTGGTAGATCGTCTGCATGGGTGCGACCTTTCGCGAAGCGGTACGTTGCAGTTCGTCTAAGTATAGACCGCCACCGCCGCAAGGGTATGAAGCCGTGATAGATTAAGTCCATCGCAATAAATTACGAAACGCCGCGCATGCCGGCGTGGGGCGCCCAAGGAGGCACTATGGAGTACGGATCGTTCCAGGCCGAGGAATTCGGCGACCTGCAGCGCCTGGTCGACGGGCTGTTTTATGACCGCCACGCCATCGACCGCCTGGATCTCATCGTACAGGCCGAAATCTTGGACCTGGCACCCGATCTCATGGAAATCGTCAACCTGCTACCGCCCGGCTATTACGACCGCCAGTCACTTTGCGACCAGCTCAACTCCGCCTTGGCCGCCCACGGCTGGGGCGCCATCTACGGCACCGTGGAATAAGCCTCGAGGCCGGCGATTTGGCCCGTTTCCCGACCTTGGCGAGGCTTGTTTTAGGGCTTGTGGCCAAAAAAGGGCAAATATGAGTACTGTTACCCTTTTAGTAGCAGCGATTCTTGGTCGAAATCGGCAAAACTCGACTTGAAACTCCCCAATCACCGTCAGCTAGCGCCAAATTGGAAGTCGATGGTCACTCATTAACGTACAGTTCTTATAACTTTGTTCATTATTTTCCGCACCTAAAATGAAACGCCGTTTGTGACAGTACTCACAAACGGCGTTTTTTGACCACTGGCGTGTCTGGCAGGCGGCAAGCACCACCCGAATCCGCATTTTGAACGCGCCCGAATCGGTTCTGGAGCCGGTTTTCGCGCTCTTACTCGTCCTTGGGCGCGGGGTGTTTGCAGATCACACTCATGTAGATCATGCCAAGTACGGCCGCGGTGACAGAGCCGGCAAGAATAGCGGCCTTGGCGGCCAGAACCTCAAACTGGGCCGTCGGGAAGGCAAGGCCGCTGATGAGGATCGACATGGTAAAGCCGATACCGCCCAGAATGCCCACACCGGCAATCATGTGCCAGTTGACATTGCGCGGCAGCTCGGAGATCTTGAGCTTAACCAGGGCAAACGTCATGCCAAAGATACCGATCGGCTTGCCCAGCAGCATGCCAAAGTACACGCCGAGCGTCACCGGGTCGGTGAGTAGCGTGCTCATGTCCACGCCCACTAGGCGAACCTGTGCGTTCACGAACGCAAAGATCGGCAGAATCACAAAGTTGACCGGCGTGGAGATCAGACGCTCCATGCGGATGAGCGGCGGGGTCACGCGGTGCATGACGCGCTCGACCTTGGTGGTCGAGACGGTAAAGTCATGCTGGCCCAGGATGTGCGCCTCGTCGTCGTAGCGGTCATCGAGCAGCGGCAGGCACTCCCCCAACCAATCGGTAAGGCTGTCGAGCTTAACACCGCACTTGGCCGGGATGGTAAAGGCCAAGATGACGCCAGCAAGCGTGGCATGTACGCCGCTCTTGAACATGCAGAACCACAACAGCAGGCCCAGTACCGAATACGGGGCAAGGCGGTAATGCTGCGTCTTGTTGAGCCACACGAGCGCGCAGGTCACAAGCGCGGCGGCGCCCAACCAAAACGGATTGGGGCTCTGACCGTAGAAGATGGCGATGGCGGCGATGGAGATGAGGTCGTCGGCGATGGCGAGCGTCGAGAAGAACACGCGCACGCCGTTGGGCACACGGTTGCCCAAAAGCGACAGCACGCCCAGTGCAAAGGCAATATCGGTTGCCATGGGAATGGCCCAGCCGTTGTGCGCGCCGGCATGGTTAAAGATCAGATAGATGCAGGCGGGAACGACGACGCCGCCCACGGCCGCCAGCATGGGAAGCATGGCCTGGCGCGGGTTTTTGAGCTCGCCGACCGTCATCTCGTACTTGAGCTCAATGCCCACCAACAAAAAGAAAATCGCCATGAGGAAGTCGTTGACGAATAGCTCAACGGTGAGACCGGCCGTAAGGTTGCCCAGACCCACATACAGCGGGGTCTCCAAAAAGTGATGGATGGCCTCATAGGCATCGGTATTGGCGCAAATGACGGCGGCGATGGCGGCGAAGACCATGACGGCGGCGGAAATCGTGCCGTTCTCGGCGATGCGCTCCCAGATGTCGTGACGCTCAAAGCGCTTGCGCTCACGAACGTTGAACAGCTGCTCAGTTGCTGCCATGGGCGGCTCCTTTCACGGGAAAGCTCCCGTCTTAAAAAAGCACGGCCCGCCCAAGTGGCGGCGCCGCGCTCTAACGTATTACGCTTGCATCTAGCCTACCCTGCACGACAAGCACGCAGGCGTGGCCGAAAAGCGGAACCACAGGTTGAACATTATTTGCTCAACGGCACGGGCACGCCTGTCCAAGAGACGACGCGACGCCGTGCACAAAAAACGACCGGAGCGCGGGGCGTCCGCGATCCGGTCGTGGCGTTTGGTCAACTAAACCTAGCAGGCGGCCATGATGGGGGCAGCGACCTGCTTCTTACGGGAGAGGACGCCCGGCATCCAGACGCCGTCGTGCTCGTCGGCAATGCCCAGGCCCTTCTGAGCGGCCTCGGTCTCGCCCTCGAGCAGGACCTGCGAGCCCTCCTCCATGATGTCGGTGATGCACAGGACGATGCCGTCGGCACCCTTCTCGGCGGCGTAGGCGCGCATGGCCTCGCGAATCTCGTCGATCATGCCGAGTGCGCGGGTCTTGTCGACGGTCTCGTACTGGCCGATGAGCAGCTTCTTGCCGGCGGGCTCGAACATCTTGATGTCGTTGCCGACCATCTCGGCTGCGGTGAAGGAGCCGGACGGACGGGTGAGGAAGACCTCCATGCCAAACTTGACCGGGTCGACGCCCACCTGCTCGCCGAGCTTGGCGGCGACGGCGCGGTCGACATCGGTGGTGGTGGGGCTCTTGAGCATGAGCGTGTCGGTCATCATGGCCGAGAGCAGCAGCTTGGCCTGAACGTCGGAAAGCTCAACGCCGAGCACGCCGGCGAGCTTGGTGACGATGGTGCAGCTGGAGCCCCAGGGCAGGCAGATGTAGTGCAGCGGGCCGGCGGTCTCGAAGTCGCCGATGCGGTGATGATCGACAACGCCAAAGACCGTGGCGTCCTTAAGGCCGGCGACGGACTGGGCGGACTCGTTGTGGTCGGTGAGGACGACGAGCTGGCCGGCCTCGACGGACTCGATCACGCGGGGCTCGGCGATGCCGGCGTCGGCGAGCAGCTTGGCGGACTCGGCCGGAAGCTGACCAAGGGCGCAGGCCTCGTAGGTGTTGCCGGCATACTCAACCTGGTTGAGCAGCTGGGACAGGACGACGGCGCTCATGATGGCGTCGTTATCGGGGTTCTGGTGACCAAAGACAAGAACGTTTGCCATGGGTATCCTCCACTTGATATGTGTACTTAGACGTAGCTATGGTAGCACGCCGATGCCGAGCCTTCGCAGACGGAAGGGCCACGGTATATTTTGGGGCGCAGGCACGGGGGCCAAGGCTGTCCCTTTTGCACCATGTTGGTGCAAAGTAACCTGTCCCCCTTGCACCAGCTATTTACCGGCGGCGCGCAGGGCTACGTAGGCGGCGCCGATGATGCCGGCGTCGTTCCCGAGCGAAGCGACCTTAATGGGCGTCTCGCGCGAGGCGGAAAGCGCGTACTGCTTAAAGTACTCGCGAGCCTTGTCGAGGTAGACATCGGCCGAGGCGGAGGCGCCGCCGCCGATAAGGAACATCTCGGGGTCGACCACGTTGGCAATAAGCGCCAGTGCGCGACCGAGATAGTCGGCCATGGTATCGGCCGCGGCCAGCGCAAGCTTGTCGCCCTCGCGGCAGGCCTGGAACACGTCCTTGGAATCGGAGGGGCCGGTCAGCTCGATGGGCTCGACGCCCGCCTTCTTGCACTCGGCAAGGTAGTTGCTCACCACGCCGGTGGCGCTGGAATACTGCTCCAGATGGCCATGGCCGCCGCAGCCGCAGGTGCGCTCCTCAGCCGGGTTCAGGCACATGTGGCCAATCTCGCCGCCGGCGCCCACAACGCCCGATACCACGTCGCCGTTAACGATAACGCCGCCGCCCACGCCGGTACCAATAGTGACCATCACCACGTTCTGTACGCCCTTGGCAGAGCCGAGCCAGGCCTCGCCCATAGCAGCGGCGTTGGCGTCGTTCTCATACTTAACGACCGCGTCGGGGCAGTGCTCCTGGATGGCAATCTTGAGCTCGGGCAGGTTAATGGCAATGTTGGCCTTGACCTTGGCATCGCCCGATGCCGGGATGGGGCACGGAACGGCCAGGCCAATGCCCGCCACAAAGGCACGCGGAACCTGGGCCTTGGCGACCACCTGGTCGATAGCCTCGGTCACCGCGGCAAAGCCCGCAGCGTCAACGATGGGAGGCGTGGGCACGCTGGCCTTGGCAAGCAGGTTTCCGTCCTCATCGAACAGACCCTCCTTGACCGAGGTACCGCCGACGTCGATGCCGATGTAATACTGCTTAGGTTCCATGGGAGCCCGCCTTTCTCGTTTAAACATTGCCTGTATGGTACCGCTCCCAAGGCAAAAACCTACCAAAAAGGGACAGGTTTGTTTTGGTAGGTTATATCTGAGGAGGCGCAAATGGCTGCTCAACAGGCCGCGCAAGACCTTCTCCAAAAATAAAGGCGCCGGGAGGCGGAGACTCCCGGCGCCCGTCAAAGGGACTATGTTGTCTGTTGGACCGCACGGTCCTTCGTGGCGATAACGCCGACTAGGCCTTAAGTGTCTGCAACTGCTTGTGAATCTCGATGAGCTCCGTCGCCATGACGCGCATGGTCTCGGTGCCGGCCATCTGGTCCTCGGCATGCAGCAGAATCAACGGGGCCTCGCCGTTACGCTCGCCGTTGGCCTCCTTCTTCAGAAGCCCCATGTGAACATCGTGGCCACCGTTATAGGCCTCATCGCCCTGCTTGATAAGCTCCTCGGCGGCGTCAAAATCGCCCTCCTTGGCCTTTTGCACGGCATTGATGTACATGC
The DNA here is from genome assembly GCA_938045065.1 of uncultured Collinsella sp. GTDB lineage: Bacteria > Actinomycetota > Coriobacteriia > Coriobacteriales > Coriobacteriaceae > Collinsella. The sequence continues at coordinate 5,671 of CALIOA010000038.1, read as the reverse complement.
TCTTGGCGGTACCGACGTAGCTGATGATCTCGAAGCAGGTCATCTGCAGTTCGTTCATATCCTCCATGCGGAGCACCTAGCCCATCACGCTGACGCAGTGGTCGATGATGCCGGCAGCGTTCATGCGGCCGTAGTCGACCATGTTGATGACCTCGACCGGAAAACGACCGGCGGCCTCCTTCTCAAAATCGCCCTTGGTGTAGCCGATCTGCGGGCCAAGCAGCAACATGTCGCACTCGTCCAGGTGATCGTGGGCCTCGTTCATGGGACGAGCCTCGACCTCAATATCCAGACCACGGTTTGCAACCTCGGCCTGCATCTTCTGGACCAGCAGACTCGTGGACATACCGGCATTGCAGCAGAGCATGATCTTCTTCATGGTTTCCTCCTTATAACTGCGCGGCGCGCAGACGACAACTAGTTTTATTCCTTGCGGCTATTGTGCCCACCCCCCTGCATCTTTACACAAGGGAGAGAGCCGCGGGCACCGGCACCGCGTACCGGCGCCCGCAAAGGTGAAAGGGACGAACGTTAGGCGTTCTACTCGGCGAGAGCCTCCTGCTTGGCGATTGCCTTCTCGGAAATCTTCATAAAGGGCAGGTAGACGGCCATGCCAATGACAATCTCGAGAGCCTGCCACACGCCGGCGCGCCAGTCAAAGCCCGTAGCGAGCAGGGCATTGATGACGGGAGGCATGGTCCAGGGCACCTGGGCGATGCAGGGGCTGATGATGCCTGCGCAGGTAAGGCCATAGGTGATGCCGATGAACAGGTCGGGAAGAAGGACAAACGGGATCATAAGCGGCAGGTTGTACACGATGGGGTAACCGTAGATAACCGGCTCGTTGATGTTGAACAGACCAGGCAGGATAGCCATCTTAGAAACGGTCTCGGAAGCCTTGTTCTTGGAGAACAGGAGCGTATCGAGCAGAAGCATGAGGGTGCAGCCCGAGCCGCCGATGAGGGCAAAGCTGTTAACGATCTGCATGTTCATGTAGTGATCGGGCTGGATGGTGCCACCGGCGGCGAAGGTAGCCATGTTGTCGACAATGAGCATGGTCAGGATCGGCTCGACGGTAGCGCCAGAGATGGTGGACTGGTGAATACCGACGCAGAACAGCAGGTTGGCAAGGGTGTAGATGAGGATAACAGCCCACGGACCGGCGTTCATGATGTTCTTGAGCGGGTTGGAGATGCACGTGGAGATGATGGCGCACAGATCGGTGCCGGCGCACACGGCGAGCAGGGCTGCGGCAAGAGCGAAGATTGCGAGGTTGAGCAGCATCGGGATCATGACGTTGAAGGAGTTGGAGACCGCGGGAGGCACGCCCTCGCCCAGCTTAACCTTGAGCTTCTCGACGCCAGAAATCTTGATGAAGAGCGAGACGGAGAGCAGAGCGATGATAATGGCCGAGAACAGACCGTTGGTGCCGGTGTTGGCAGTCGAAAGGGCGCCCGTGACCTCGGCGGAGGTGATCTTGTCGGTGAGCAGCGGGCTCGTGGCGGCAAGCGAGGCGGTGATCTGCTGCGGCATCATGATGACGAAGGCAGAGATGGCGACGACCACGCAAGCGAGCGGGTTATCGAAACGCTTGTTCTTGGCGAGACTGTAGCCAATCAATCCGGCCAAGATAATGGCAGAGACATTGAGGGTGCCCAGCGTAATTGCCGAGCCCCACGTCTGAAGGTTGGCAAGGCCCGCCGCATCGAGCGGGAACAGAGGGAACACGACGTTGTTAATAAGAACCGCGATACCCGCAAGGATATAGAGCGGCGTGATGGTCGCGAAGGCGTCTCGCAGGGAACGCAGGTGAACCTGGTTTCCCACCTTCGCAGAGACCTCGGCAAACTTGTCGAGGAAGCTCTTTCCGTTGTCACTGGCCATGATTGCTCCTAACTTTCAAATCCGGCCTTTTCCTATGCGCACGGTGGTCTGTCGCCCTCTGCCACCAGATGTGCCATGTGTTGCGCGCGGCGGCGCGCGGTCTGGGCGTTCGCCCGGTCGCTAATCAACCACGTGGGTCGTGGCGACCTGTTTGAGCCAGGCCGCCGACTTCTTAAGACGGCGCTTGTAGCCATCCATCAGATCGACCTCGACAAAGCCATAGCGATTCTTAAAGGCATTGGCCCAAGACCAGTTATCGATGACGGCCCAATAATGGTATCCGCGACACTTGGCGCCCTCGGCGATTGCCTTGGCAACCCACTCCAGGTGCTGGCGTACAAAGTCGACGCGGTAGTCGTCCTGGATGGTTCCTTCGGCGTCACGGTTCTTGTATTCGTCCATGATGCCAATGCCGTTCTCGGAAACGAACCACTCAAGATCGGGGTAGTTCTTGGCGCAGTCCATGCCAAAGTCGTAGAGGCCCTGCGGGTAGATCTCCCAGCCGCGGCTCTCGTTCATAACGGCGTCGGGCCACACGTACTCGTCGGCAAAGTGCGGCAGGCCGTACTGGTCGACCTTGCTCGCCGGCGCCTGAACACGCGTGGGGTGGTAGTAGTTGCAGCCGAGCCAGTCGACAACACCCTGCTTGAGAATCTCTTGGTCGCCGGCACGGAACGGGAGCTTAACGCCGCCCTCGGCCAGGCTGTCGAGCACGTCGGCGGGAAGCTCGCCCTTGGTAATAAGGTCGAGCCACCAGCGATTGTTGATGCCGCTGGTCATACGCACGGCCTCGAGGTCTGCCTCGCTGGGGTTCTGTTTGGTGTAGACCGGGGTAAAGCAGTTGATCATGCCGATCTTGGCATCGGCGCGAATAGCGCCCTCGTCATAGGCGCGACGATAGTTGGCCACGGCCAGCGCGTGTGCCAGCGAGATGTGATACTGCACGGTGCGAGCGCGGTTGAAGTCGTGGAGTTGCGGGAACCACACGCCCTCTTGATAGCGCTGCTCGGGCTCGACGATGGGCTCGTTAAAGGTGAACCAGTACTTAATCTCCTGGCCAAACTCGTGGAAGGCGACGTCAGCGTAATGCGCGTAAGCCTCGACGACCTCACGGCTCTCCCAGCCGCCACGGTTAAAGAGATAGGTGGGCATGTCAAAGTGGTACAAGTTGACAAACGGCTCCAGGCCGGCCTCGCGAGAGGCGCGGAACAGCTCGTGATACCACGCAGCGCCCTCCTCATTAAGGTTGCCGTCGGCATCGAGCAGACGGCTCCACTGGATGGAAGTGCGATAGGTATTCAGGCCCAAGTCCTTCAAAATGCGAAAGTCTTCCTGGTACTTGGCCATAAAGTCATTGCCGGCATAAGAGCCAACACAGTTGTAGAACGAACCCAGATCCTGGATGGACCAGGTGTCCCACAGGTTCTCGAGCTTGCCGCCCTGGTTCCACTGACCCTCAGTCTGCGGGCCGGACATAGCAGCGCCAAAGAAGAAGTCGTTGGGCAGCTGATACTGTGCCATCAAAGTCCTCGCTTTCGTGTTCTAGAGCTTCCGGTTGGAGACGGGTTTGCTTTGGCAGGTTATCCGGCGCGGGCGCGCACCGGTCATACCGATATCCAACCTGCCAAAACAAAACCGTCCCCAAACGGTCAATCCTGTTCTGTTGTAGGATTCCGTTTGTTGCTTAAACTATAGCGCTCTAATTTTAAAAGTAAAGCGTCTTTTTCTTTTTTCTTTCTCGAACTTCTTAGATAAAAGTAATATGGGTGCCCTGTTGAGGGTTATATTTACTTTTGTATTCATATATGTCGGAAAGGAGGTTCCATGATTCCCAAATACGAGGCGATAGCTGCAGATATTCGTCGAAGTATCGAGGATGGCGCTCTTAAACCGGGCGATAAGCTTCCCACCGTCGTTGAGTTCTGCGAGCTCTATAGCGTTTCCAAAATCACCGTCAAACGAGCTATCGAGCAAATCACCGAGGAAGGTCTTATTACCAGCCGTCGTGGATCGGGTACCTACGTTAAGGACACGGCGGGACTTCCCGGCCAGGCGTTTTTCCAGGGCAAAAACGACCGTGCCCAGGGTTTTTCGTATGAGCACCGCGGGGAGAAGGTGACCTCGGTGGTCTACGATTTCTCGATTGTTAATCCACCAGCGGACATCGCAGCCCAGCTGGGAATTGCCGAGGATGACTTTGCCTATCACGTCGTGCGCGTGCGTCAGGCCGATGAGGAGCCCATCGTTATCGAGTACACCTACATGCCCCTCGAGCTGATTCCGGGGCTGAAAAAGAAGGACCTGTACGGATCGCTCTACCGCTTCATCCGAGAGCAATGCGGGCTGAAGATTTCGAGCTTTCACCGTACCATTCGCGCCGTGGCAGCAACCGAGGAAGAAGCCGAGCGTCTGGACACCAAACCTGGCTCTCCCCTGCTCGAGCTCACCCAGATTGGCTTTTTGGACAGCGGTGCCGCCTTTGAGTATTCGACCTCGCGCAACGTTGGCGACCGCTTTGAGTTGCACAATGTAACGTTGGCATAGGTTTTTGTAGTCACGCGGGCGCTCGTTTTGAGCTGTTTTGTGCAACGCCCGCGCAACATGATGGGGGTATGAATATGTCCGATTTGATTAAACTGACGCCGATCTTCCACGAGAAAATCTGGGGTGGCCGCCAGCTCGAAACCGTATTTGGTTACGACATTCCCGAAGGTCCCATCGGTGAGTGCTGGGCCATCTCGGCCCATCCCAACGGTGACTGCCATATTGCGGAGGGCCCGTATGCAGGCCACACGCTTTCATGGCTGTGGGCCGAGCACCGCGAGCTCTTTGGCAATTGCGAGGGCAAGGAGTTCCCGCTGCTCATTAAGATTCTGGATGCCAAGGACGACCTTTCAATCCAGATTCATCCCAACGACGAGTACGCCGCCGAGCACGAGAACGGCAGCCTGGGCAAAACCGAGTGCTGGTATGTACTGGACTGCGAGCCCGGTGCCACGATCATCGTCGGCCAGCGCGCGCATGACCGCGCCGAGGCTGCACAGATGATCGAGGAGGGCCGTTGGGACGAGATGCTCAACGTGCTGCCGATTCACAAGGGAGACTTTTTCCAGATCGACTCCGGTACCGTGCATGCCATCAAGACCGGCACGCTCATTTTGGAGACGCAGCAGTCGAGCGACGTGACGTATCGCCTGTACGACTACGACCGTCCCGGCACCGACGGCAAGCTGCGCCCGCTGCACATTGAGCAGAGCCTCGACTGCATCGACTTTGATGCTCAGGCTCCGACCGACGGCACGGTGACCGCGCCCGAGGTGGACGGCGTGACCGAGCTCGAGTCCAACCCCTGCTACACCGTCGATCGCGTGCGCGCCAACGGCAGCAAGACCCTCGACCAGCGCTGGCCCTTCATGTGTCTGTCGGTCATCGACGGCGAAGGCACCGTCTGCGGCGACCCCGTCCACAAGGGAAGCCACCTGCTGGCCCCGAGCACCGTGGACAAGATTGAACTCGAGGGCAAGATGGAACTAATCATCTCGCACCTCTAGACCGCAACAACAACCCAAAACGCAACAAGGGGCTCCCCCGTTCATCAACGGAGGAGCCCCTACTCACATCTATTTATCTATCAGCCCACCCGGCTCTCCAGATCAAAAAGCGAACGAGCAAGGCGACGTTCGCAAGCTGCAGGCCAAAACGCCGCAAGGAAGAGGACGCGCCGGGGGCTTTGGTCGATCGCGAGTTCCGCACGAGCCGGAGAGCACTTAATGTGCTCTCCGTGCGA
>CALIOA010000037.1:0-151541 GCA_938045065.1 uncultured Collinsella sp. | reverse complement strand
CGGGATTGGTCAAAATAGTTTGACTATTAGCGGCTAAAATCGCCCGGCGCTAACAACGCCGCGGTTTCGGTAAACGATGCCGGTAATCGCCTCGAAATAATCAAGCGTTTCTGACGCACGGACGCATGCGAGCGTCTAGCATATCCATTCAAAACGGATTCACGAGCAAAGGGAGTCACAAGAGCATATGAAGCAATGGGTTGGACTGGGCAAATTTCTCGCGGGACACATGCAGGTCATCGTTCCGATTTGCGTGGCGCTCGGCGTGCTCTTTCCCCAGCAGATTGGCGTACTTAAGCCCATCGTTCCCGCCCTCTTCGCCTTTATGACGTTCCAAGGTGCGCTCAGCAACACCTTTCACCAGGTGGCTGAGGTGTTCCATCGTCCGCTGCACCTGATCTTGGCGTTGCTCGTCTCGGCGGCGCTTATCCCTATCGCAGCCTATGCCATGGGATCGTTACTCTTTGGCTCCAATCCCAACCTTGTCTGCGGCATCGTGCTCGAGTACAGCGTACCCGTCGCAGTCACCGCCTTTATGTGGATTAGCATGTTCGGCGGCAACGGCCCGCTCGCGCTCACCATTATCCTGACGTCCTCGGTTATCTCGCCTGTGACGATTCCTCTTACGCTCAAGCTCCTGCTGGGCGCCACCGTCTCGATCGATGTGCCGAGCATGATGCAGAATATGGCCTTTATGATCGCCATCCCCGCCGTGCTCGGTATCGTCATTAACGAGCTCACGCGCGGCTGGGGTCATGAGAAACTCTCCCCCGCGCTCTCGCCCGCCTGCAAGTTCATGATGATGGGTGTTATCGCGTCCAACTCCACCGCCATGAGCGAGTACGTGCTGCACATGAACACGGTGCGCCTGGAAGTCGCCCTCTTTATTTTGGTCTTCGCCATCAGCGGCTTTATCGTCGGTTTTCTGGTCGCACGTGCGCTGCATCTGCCGTATAGCGAGACGACCACCATGTGCTTTACCTGCGGCATGCGTAACATCTCTTCGGGCGCCGTCATCGCCACGCAGTACTTTCCCGGCGAGGTCGTATTCCCCGTCATGTGCGGTACGCTGTTTCAACAGGTGCTGGCCTCGATTATCGGGCATCTCTTTGAGCGCCTAACCGGCGAGGAGCGCGCCAAACAGCGCAAGCGGGTCGAAGCCGGCCGCGACGCGATGGCACGCTAGGCAGCACGCTTTTCGCAGGCGTTCGCCTTGCTATGCGAGCGTTTCCAGATGTGCGCGTAGGCGCTCAGCATCGATATCGAGCGTGGTCTCGGCATTGACCTGGGCCAAACGATAGCCGACAAAGTAGGGCGAAACCACCCAACGTGGCAGCGCCTTGGCAATGGTCCGACCGCCCAGGTGATAGAAGAACAGGTTGTACGACTCTGCGCGACCACCGTGGTGCTCGTTCAGGATATAGCGCAGAGCTACCTGGATCGCATCGGCGAAGAGATCCGCCTCGGCTTGGTCTCTCGTGTCATCGCTGGCAGCGATTCCCTGCGGGGCTGAAACGTTGATCTCAAAGAACCCCATGATCGGTTCGGTTGAGATGTCGACCGAGATTCTCCCCTGTTGCCAGACACTGATGCCTTCAAAGTTGGCTGAGGCCAGCGCCGCATAGCCGTCCTCCTGTTCCAAGCCCACAATCTGCATGTGTGGATGGACGAGGCTGCCGCCCGAAAGCGGGCCTTTGTTCTTGTACATGAGCACACTGCAGTACTGTTGGGAATCGATCATCTGCTGCCAACAGCCCAGGGCAAACCGCATCACATGATGCAGCTCATCCGGTTCATAGGTCACCAGGTCGGCGTCGTGATTGGCAGACTCGATCAATACGGTCTGACGTGTGGCCCGCAATGTCTTGAACTTATTCTCGAGCCAGATGCAGTCACCATCGCGCTGGATGATGTTGGCAAGCCCCTCCGTGTCGCAAAAGGGGCACGCGGTGCCAGGGCGACGATTATCGTCGGGCTTACCGCTCGCCTGCTGGACATCGAATACAAGTGCCACGGGCTACACCTCCAGCGGCACAATCTTGGTGCCATGGAGCTCGGAGACGCCCAGTGCCGCCGCCACGGTATCGCGGTTGACCGTGGAAATGCCGCCGCCGGGAAGGATGGTCAAGCGGTCGCCCGCATACTCGATCAAGCGGGCCAGGTTTTCGAAGTTGTCCTCGATCGGCGCACCGGCAGCGCCACCATGCGTCAGGATGCGTGTGATGCCGCAGTCGGCGAGTATGTCAATCGCGTCGAGCTGAGCCTCGGGCGAGAGCTGATCAAACGCCATGTGGAAGGTGATGTCGATGGGTTCACGCTTGCATTCCTCGGTCGCGCAGCCCGCGGCCATCACGAGGGCGCCCAACGTAAGCTCGTCGAGTGCCCATCCGCCAGCGCAGGGCTTGCAGCAGCCAAAGGCCAAGCCGTCAACGCCGGCGCTCACGGCAAGGCCCAGGTCCATCTCCATCATACGCAACTCGTCCTGGTTGTAGTGAAAGTCGCCGCCACGCGGGCGAATCATGCACATCACCCGTGCATCGTGATCGTGGGCATAGTTGGTCGTAGCGCTGATAACGCCGGCCGAAGGCGTGGTGCCACCAACGGCAAGGTTATCGCACAGCTCGATGCGCTTTGCACCGGCATCGATAGCTGCCGGCACCCGCTCAAAGTTCTCGGCACAAAACTCATACAGCATAGATAGACCCCCAAAGACAGCAGATGTTTTCCGACGGGCATTGTCACACATCCCCATGAAGTTGCGGTGGAATAGGGACTCTTTTGGCCTCTGGAGCCCGTATTCAGTCCCTATTTCACCGCAACTAAAAAGGGGCGCTGACTGAGATAGTCAGCGCCCCTTTTGTTAGGTGGGTTAGCCTCCGAGGTAGGCTTTGCGGACGTTGTCGTCGTGCAGGAGCTCTTGCCCGGTACCGGTCATGGTGATCTTGCCGGTCTCGAGCACGTAGCCGCGCGTGGCGATGGAAAGCGCCATCTGCGCGTTTTGCTCAACCAGAAGCACCGTGGTGCCGGCCTTGTGCAGGTCCTCGACAATCTGGAAGATCTGCTCAATCAGAATCGGCGCCAGACCCATGGAGGGCTCATCGAGCATAAGCAGCTTGGGGTTACTCATAAGGGCGCGGCCCATAACGAGCATCTGCTGCTCGCCGCCCGAAAGGGTGCCGGCGACCTGGCGACGGCGCTCCTTAAGGCGCGGGAACTGCTCGTAGACACGCTCAAGGCCCGGAGCAACCGTGGACTTGGGCTGTGTGTAGGCGCCCATCTCCAGGTTCTCCTCAACCGTCATCTGCAAAAAGGCGCGACGGCCCTCGGGGACCTGAGCCAGGCCCTTGCCCACCAGCTTGTCAGCCGGCGTATGGGTAATGTCTTCGCCCATAAACTTGATGGAGCCGGTCTTGGAGCGCAGCAGGCCCGAGACGGTCTTAAGCGTTGTGGACTTGCCGGCACCGTTCGCACCGATCAGAGCCACGATCTCGCCCTCGTTGACGTTAAAGGAGATGTCCTTGATGGCGTGGATGGCGCCGTACCAGACGTTGATGTTGTAGACGGAAAGCATCGGCTCTGCCATTTAGTTCTCCCCCTTATCCTGCTTGCCCAGATATGCCTCGATAACGGCGTCGTTGTTCTGGATTTCCTCTGCCGTGCCCTTGGCGATGACCTTACCAAAGTTGAGCACGCAGATACCCTCGCAAATATTCATGACGAGCGACATGTCGTGCTCGATAAGCATGATGGCGATACCAAAGGTGTCGCGAATCTTAACGATGTTCTCCATGAGTTCCGCGGTCTCGGACGGGTTCATGCCGGCGGCAGGCTCGTCGAGCAGCAGCAGTTTGGGGTTGGTGGCAAGCGCGCGGACGATCTCCAGACGGCGCTGGGCGCCGTAAGGCAGCGAGCCAGCCTGCTCGTTTGCCAGGTGCTCCATATCAAAGATGGACAGCAGCTCCATGGCGCGCTCGTGGGCAGCCTTCTCGTGCTTCCAATACGTCGGCAGGCGCAACACGCCCTCAAACCCGGAGTAGCGCTCCTGGTTATGCAGACCGACCTTAACGTTGTCCTCCACCGTCATGGTGTTGAACAGGCGAATGTTCTGGAAGGTACGGGCAATGCCCATGCGGTTGACCTGATAGACCGACTTGCCCGAGGTGTCTTCGCCATCGAGCAGGATGGTGCCATGCGTGGGCTGATACACCTTGGTGAGCAGGTTGAAGACCGTGGTCTTGCCGGCACCGTTGGGGCCGATGAGACCGGCAATCTCAGTCTTGCCGATAGTCAGGCTAAAGTCGTCGACTGCCTTAAGGCCACCGAACTCAATGCCCAGGTGGATGCACTCGAGTGCAGGGCGCTCGCCCAGGTCGCGGTCGGGAACGATGGCTCCAGAAGGATACGGGACCATCTTGCCCTTCTTGAACTCAAACTTACTGGGCATCGGCTGCCACCTCCTTCTTGGAAGCAAAGCGGTCCTTGACGCGACCGAAGAACGCCTTGAGCTGCGGGTTGTTGGTAAAGATCATGACCAGAATCAACACGATGGCGTAGATGAGCATGCGGTAGTCCGAGAACTGACGGAGCAGCTCGGGGAGCACCGTGAGCAGCGCCGCGGCGATAACGGAGCCGCGCATATTGCCCAGGCCGCCCAGGACCACGAACACCAGAATGAGAATGGAGGTATTGAAGTCGAACTTGGTGGCGGAGAGCTGCGAGAAGTTACCGCCGAAGAGAGCTCCGGCAGCACCGGCGAGGGCAGCGGAAACCACGAAGGCGATCATGCGGTACTCGGTGACGGAGATGCCTACGGACTCGGCTGCAATCTTGTTATCGCGCACGGCCATGATGGCACGGCCGGTACGGCTGCGAACCAGGTTGAGCACGATCACGAGTGCGACCATGACCAGGATGGCACCGGCGAGGAAGGTCGAGTACGTCGACACGCCCGAGGCGCCCTGGGCGCCCTTGATTATGGCGGTGCCGTCCTCGAGCAGGTGCAGGTCGTCGATCGTAGAGTTGCCCGTGATGTTAAAGATCACGTGCAGGCCGCGCGAGTCGACACCCACGATAAGGCAAGTGACGATCTCTTTGATGATCTCGCCAAAAGCCAGGGTCACGATGGCCAGATAGTCGCCGCTCAGGCGCAGGACCGGGATACCGATCAAGAAGCCCAAGATGGCGGCAGCGATGGCGCCGACCACGATGCTGATGATAAGGCGCACCGGATCGGAAGGAATAGCGCTCTCGAGGGCGACCGCGGTGACGATACCCGTGTAGGCACCGATACTCATAAAGCCCGCATGGCCCAGCGACAAGTCGCCCGCGATGCCGACGACGAGGTTGAGGGAAATGGCCATGACGATGTAGGCCGTAATGGGAACCAACTGACCGGCGATCATGCGCGGGATCATATGGTTGGACTGCATAAAGAACACGATGGCGAAGGCCACGATGCACATAGCGTACGTGACAAAATCGTGACGCGTCTGCTTGTCTTTAAGAAACTTCATAACGCTCACCTACACCTTCTCGGGGACGTACTTGCCCAAGAGGCCGGCAGGCTTGACGAGCAGGACGATGATCAAAACACCAAAGACGATGGAGTTGGCAAGGCTCGTGGAAATGTAGGCCTGCGCCATCGCCTCGATGATGCCGATGAGAATGCCGCCGACAAAGGCGCCGGGGATGGAGCCGATGCCACCGAAGACGGCGGCGTCGAAGGCCTTGATGCCAGGCATGGCACCCGTCGTGGGCTGCAGCACCGGCGAGTAGGAGCACAGGAGCACGCCGGCGATGGCGGCAAGGGCAGAGCCGATGGCAAACGTCATCGAGATGGTGCGGTTGACGTTGATGCCCATGAGCTGAGCGGCGGCCTTGTCCTCGGACACGGCGCGCATGGCTTTGCCCATCTTGGTCTTACCTGTAAAGAACATCAGGCCGGCCATGATAACCAGGCAGGCGACGATGGTGACGAGCGAGACGGCGCTTACGTTGAACTTGGCCAAGAACTCCGGCACCTGGAAGGTGACGAGCGAAGTGAAGTTCTTGGGCGTGGCGCCCCACAGAAGCTGCGCGGCGTTCTGCAGGAAGTAAGACACGCCGATAGCCGTGATCAGAACGGCCAGCGGGCCTGCTTGGCGCAGCGGCTTATAGGCCAGGCCCTCGATGAGAACACCGAGAACGGTACAGACCACACAAGAGAGAACTACAGATGCCCAGCCCGGGAGGCCGAGATACGACGTGGCGCAGAACGAGACATAGGCACCGACCATGATGACATCGCCGTGAGCGAAGTTCAGCATCTTGGCGATACCGTAGACCATGGTGTAGCCCAACGCGATGATGGCGTAGACGCTGCCCATGGACAGGCCGTTGACCAGGTATTGGATAAAGACCGTCATGTTCCACATCCCCCTTTCGAATAGGTTTCCAGTTGATGTATGAAACAGGGACGTTACATCGTCCCTAGATACCAAGCAAGCAGGGAAGGCCAAAACCTCCCCTGCTTGGGATCAAAACCGCTCTATGTAAGGCGGCCTATTAGGCCTGTACGTACTTGCCGTCGGTGATGACGTACGCCGTGGGCTCCTTCTGGACCTGACCCTTATCGTTCCAGGTGAGCTTGCCGGTCAGACCGTCAACGGTAATCTTGAGCATAGCCTTCGACAGTTTCTCGGCGACCTCGGTCGGATCGGCGTCGACACCAAGACCGGCCTCCTTGACGGCCTCGGCCACCGCATGCACGCCGTCGTAGGCGTCGGCGGCAAACTGGTCGGGGGTATCGCCGTACTTATCCTTGTAAGCGTTTACGAAGTCGGCGTTCTTCTCGTCGTCGGCGGAGAACGGGGTCATGAGCAGCAGACCCTCGGCAAGAGAGGTGTCGAAACCCTCAACGCCCAGGATGCCGTCCATGCCGTCGCAGCCCATCATCTTGACGTCGTAACCCATGTCCTTGGCGTTCTTGAGCAGGACGGACGCCGGCGTGTAGTAGATCGGCGCAAAGATCATGGTGGCGCCGGCCTGCTTGGCCTTGGTCAGCTGGTTGGTAAAGCTCGTGGCGGAGTCGTCCTTAAAGGTCTCCTCGTCGACAATCTCGAGCTTGGACTCAGCGGCCTGGGCCTTAAAGGAATCTGCGATGCCCGAAGAATAGGCGTCGCCGGAGTTATAGAACAGCACGAACTTCTCGTCCGCATACTTCTGCGCCAGGAACTTGGCAGCGTTGACACCCTGGTTGGGGTCGGTGAAGCAAACCTGGAAGACGCAATCCTTGCCGTCGGTGACGTCCTCGGAGGACGCGGACGGGGTGATCATGAACGTCTTGGGGTCGTTACCACACTCTGCGGCAACGGCAACCGACGCACCCGTGGTGGTCGGACCGACGAGGGCCTGCATGCCCCAGTCGAGCAGGGTGTTGAAGGCGTTGACGGCCTTCTCGCCATCGGCCTGGTCATCCTCGGCCTTGCTGGCAAGCGGCAGCTCCTTGGTGGAGAAGTCCTTGCAGCCGAGCTCGACACCCTGGGTAACGGACTTGCCGTAGGACGCGTTGGCGCCGGTCAGCGGGCCGATGGTGCCGATCTTAAACGAAGCGTCGCCCGAAGCGGAACCGCTGTCGCCGCCGTTGGAGGAGCAGCCAGCTAGAATGGACATCGCCCCCAGACCTGCTGCGCTCGCGATAACGCTCCTGCGATTCATAACAGGGTTCAATGACTTACCGGTGAGGCTCGACATGCGGCTCTCCTCTCAAATCTCGTCGGGTTTCGGTTACCCGACAGGCCATCCTTCGCCGTGTTCGGCGTTCGCAAAATAGTAGACGCTTTAGTTAAGAAAAGTGGCGATTATTTCAACTTTTCTTTTGTTTTGTCCATTTATCCATATTCATGCGTATTTCTGTCGGTTTATGCAGTTTAGCCACTTTATTGCGTGAAAGTAATGTTTCCATTCTGTTACATGCGTCCCTGCCCTGATTAAAACGACCTCACCGCTCGCGTTTTGTGCGCACCTAGGCGGCGATGTACTTGCCGTCCTGAATCACATAGGCCGTAGCGGGCTTCTCGACCTGGCCCTCGTCATTCCACGCCGACGAGCGCCTGCATGCCCCAGTCGCACAGGGCAAGCCTTATGGCGCAAACGTTGACAGTTTGTTACGGAAGTTCGTTTGCAGTGAGCATGTTTCCAATGTTTCCGCAGCTTTTCGGGGGTGCCGTTTTGTGCGACTCCTGTTGCCTGGCGAGCACGCGCCCTCGGTTCACGCTAGAATGCACTCAACCTTTAAGCGGTTAATCCATCCATAAGATGCACGAAGGAGCTATCTATGAGCGAACCCCTGCGCACCGTGAACGTCGGTCTGATCGGTCTGGGAACCGTCGGCGGCGGCGTGGCCCGTCTGATCAAGAGCCACCACGATGAGTACCTGGCAGCCTACGGCATCGACCTTAAGCTGACCCGCGCCTGCGCGCTTGCTTGGGAGCAGGCCGAGGCGGCTGGCATTGAGCGCGAGGCCTTTACGAGTGACTGGCACGACGTCGTCACCGACCCCGCCGTCGATATCGTCGTCGAGCTCATCGGCGGCGAGCACCCCGCGACCGAGATCTTCACCACCGCTTTCGAGAACGGCAAGCACGTCGTCTCTGCCAACAAGGCCCTGCTGGGCCGTCATGTCGAGACGCTTGCCGAGAAGGCCCGTGCGTGCGGCGTGCAGATTAAGTGCGAGGCCAGCTGCGGCGGTGGCATCCCCATCGTGAGCACGCTCGAGCACGACTTGGTGGGCAACAAGATCCTGACCATCGCCGGTATTCTCAACGGCACCACCAACTACATCCTGTCGCGTATGGACGCCGAGGGCGCCGATTACGCCGACGTGCTTGCCGACGCGCAGGCCAAGGGCTATGCCGAGGCCGACCCGTCCGCCGACGTCGACGGCTTCGATGCCGCCAGCAAGACGGCCATCCTCGCCTCCATCGGCTTTGGCACCCGCGTGACCACTGACGATGTGTACCAGCAGGGTATCCGTACCATCGGCGCCGAGGACATCGCCCAGGCCCGCGAGCTCGGCTACACCATCAAGCTGCTGGGCATCGCCCGCAACACCGACGCCGGCGTCGACGTTCGCGTGCACCCCACGCTGATCCCCGCCGACCACATGCTCGCCAAGGTCAACGGCGCCATGAACGCTGTCTACGTGGTAGGCGACGCCGTAGGCGAGACCATGTTCTACGGTGCCGGCGCAGGCTCCTTCCCCACCGCGAGCGCCGTCGTGGGCGATATCCTGTCGCTCTCCGAGCAGATCAGCCGCGGCGTGGCTCCGCTGCCCGAGATTGAGCCCTATGGCCACAACCTCGCCTTTAAGCCCATGGACGAGCTCCAGACCAAGTACTATGTGCGCCTGAAGGTCGCCGACCGCGTGGGCGCCCTGTCCGAGACGGTCGACATCTTTGCCAAGCACAACATCTCGATCTCGCTCATCAACCAGGTCGAGGACGGCAAGTCGGGCGCCAGCGATACCTGCTCGGTCATCTTCCTGACGCACCGCGCACTCGAGAAGGACGTCCAGGCTGCCGCCGCCGAGCTTGCCAGCGTCGACTGCGTGGCCGAGGTCGCCAACGTCCTGCGTATCGAGGACGTCGAGGCCTGGACCGAAGGCGTCATGGCCAACTAGCCCGATTCTCGGCAAATCAAATAACGCATGAGGGGCTCCCATCCGATTGGATGGGAGCCCCTTTTTGCTACATCCTTTGAGCGAACTGGTCGACTAACGTTTGAACAACTTGACCGTTCGTCAACAACCGTGGATACCGTTTGCCGATATGCGACGGCAGCTGTATTTTACCGCCGCTATGCTGTGCCGTGTATGTCCGCCCGCGATGAGAGGAAGCACCATGTTGCTCGAGGGCAAGAAAGCAATCATCACCGGAGGCACGCGCGGTATCGGCTATGCGATCGCCTGCCGTTTTATCGAGGAAGGCGCTGCCGTCACCGTCTTTGGCTCGCGCCAGGAGACTGCCGACGCGGCCGTTGAGAAGCTGGCGGCCGCCTATCCCGACGCCAAGGTCTGGGGCCGCTCCTGCGACCTCACCTCACTCGAGGCCGTGACCGAGGCTTTTACCCAGGCTGCAACCGACATGGGCGGCCTGGACACGGTCGTCAACAATGCCGGAATCTCCCAGCGCTCGCCCCTTTTGGACTACACGGCCGAGGAGTTCGCCAAAGTCATGGACCTCAACGTTGTCGCTGTCTTTAACGGTCACCAGGCGGCCGCCAAGATTATGACCGAGGCCGGCCACGGCGGCACCATCACCACCACGAGCTCGATGGTCGCCAAGTACGGCCAGCCCTCCGGCGTCGGTTACCCCACGTCCAAGTTTGCCGTCAACGGCATGGTCCAGTCGCTTTCGCGCGAGCTCGCCCCCATGGGCATTCGCGTCAATGCCGTTGCCCCTGGCGTGACTAAGACCGACATGGTCGCCAACCTACCCGAAGAGGTCATCAAGCCCATCGTCGCCACTATTCCGCTCGGCCGCATGGGCGAGCCCGAGGATGTCGCCAACGCCTTCGTTTTCCTAGCGAGCGACATGGCCTCCTATGTCACGGGCGCCGTGCTCCCCGTCGACGGAGCCGCCCGCTCCTAAGGGGCCACAAGCCTCAGCTCCTAGCCTCAACATGGCTCGACCAAAAAGGCGCGCTGCCTGCATCAACTACAGGCAGCGCGCCTTGTTCTGTTTGCAGGGGAAGCTGCGTCCCGGTATTTCAGCTCAGAACGGGGCACGGTTTCCCCAGGACCTCCTTGCGGAAACTGCACCCCGTTTTGAACGTCGATTCTGGGATACCGTTTCCGCAATGGGCCTCCTGCGGAAACGGTATCCCACTCCGGGCGCCCATTCCGGGACACAGCTTCCCAACGGCCCCTGTTTCGGAAACCATCCCATTTTGAACCCTTCAAAGCGGGACGCGGCTTCCCCGAGAGAGTATCGACTACTTGCCGTCGTCGTCCTGGGCTTCGTCGCGTGCGTAGAGCTCCAGCATGCGGCGGCGATATTCGTGCACGGCGAGCTTGGCGCGCTCCAGGCGGCGGCGCTCACGCGGAGTCAGCTCGGACGGGTCAAGCTCATCACCATAGGTCTTATCGGCAAGCAGGTGCGCCGCGTCCACGATGCGGGCATCGATGTGGCCGCTCGCTGCCTCGGCGGAAAGACGCTCGGCAATCGTATCGAGCGTAGGCAGGCCCTCGAATACGCGACCGTGACCATGCGAGGTCAGCAGCTCGTGCTCGCGTGCGAGCAGACTCGCCAAATCGTGATGGGCGCGCAGGATGTCGAGCGCATCGGATGGATGCTCGGCAACCTCTGCCACGGCGGCGACCGGTGCAGCATCGACCACGCGGTAGAAGAGTTGCGCGAGCAATGGCATCAAGAACACCGTGATGGCACCGGCGGCAACCATGACCGACGCAATATCTTGCGACAGCGCACCCGCGTTGACGGCAACGCTTGTCACGGCAACGATGATCGGCAGGGCCGTGGTGCAGTACAGGGCCACGGTAATGCGGCCATACGCCGACACATCGCGCGTCGCAGGACAAATGCCCATAGAGATGAGGATGGGCACGGCACGAATAATTAGCAACGCCACGATAAAGCCCGCGAGCAAGCCCGGGCGCGACGCCACGGCCGTCAGGTCGATCTTTGCGCCCGATACGGTAAAGAACACCGGAATCAAAAAGCCGTAGGCCAGGCCGTCGAGCTTGGTCTCGAGCGTATGGTTGCCCTCGGGGATGATATAGCGCAGGACAAAGCCGGCGGCAAAAGAACCCAACACGATGTCGAGATCAAAGATGGCCGAGAACGCCACGAGCGTGACCAGGATGAGCACCGTCAGGCGCACGAAGGTCTGCGACGTGGTATCGGCGCGTTCCTCGACAAACGAAAAGAAGCGGCTGCCGACACGCCTGGAACGACTTGGGACCACGGCCAGCAGCACGCAGACCACAGCAAACAGGCCAAGAATCACGAGCGTCTGGATGCCGGTGCGGGCAGACAGCAGCACCGACATGGCGAGCACGGGACCGAGCTCGCCCCAAGTGCCATACGCGAGAATCGAGTCGCCAACGCGCGTGCCGGTGAGCGAGCGCTCGCGCATGATGGGCACAAGCGTGCCGAGCGCCGTCGAAGTGAGGGCGAGCGTCACGGCGATACCGTCGAAATGGCTGACCGAGAACCACGGCGTAAAGCGCACGGCAAGCCAGGCGATGCCAAACGTGACGGCCCACGTCGCCAAGCCGTAGCGCCCCTCCACACCCGTAATGTTCTTAGGGTCGATCTCAAAGCCGGCAAGCAGGAACAAAAAGGCCAGACCCAGCTCGGACACCAGCGAGACCTCGGCATCTACATGGATAATGTCGAGCATATGCGGGCCCAGCACCGCGCCGAGCACGAGCAAAAAGACCGTCTCGGGAACGGGTTTTCCGGGAATCGCCGAGGCGATGAAGGGGCTTGCAAAGGCCACGAGCGCGATGATGGCGAGTGAAACGAATGCCATGTGATGCCTTTCTCTTGTTTGCGCTTCACTGTAGCACCCTCGCCGTCCTCAACGCGCCGCGAGCTGTCGTATCATAGTGAGGTTTACAAACATGTGGCTCAAGGCGACCGCGGGGCAGACCCCGCAAACCGACCGCCGCCGCATACCGTACCGTACGCCCAACCGATCAGGAAGGCAGGAACCAATGGTCTCTCGTATCTACGTGGAGAAGAAACCCGGGTTCGACGTCGAGGCTCAGCAGCTCAAGGGCGAGCTGACCGAAATTCTCGGCATCAAGGGCATCGAGGCCCTGAGGATCATCAACCGCTACGACGTCGAGGGCATCGACGAGGAGCTTTTCCGCTCCTGCGTGCCGACCGTCTTTAGCGAGCCCCAGGTCGATGTGACCTACGACGAGCTCCCCGCAAGCGATGGCGCCGTCTTTGCCGTCGAATTCCTGCCTGGCCAGTTTGACCAGCGCGCCGACTCCGCCAGCGAGTGCGTGCAGCTCATCAGCCAGGGCGAGCGCCCCGCCGTGCGCTCCGCCAAGGTCTATATGATCTCGGGCGCTCTGGACGAAGCCGCCATCGAGGCCATCAAGCACTACGTGGTGAACCCCGTCGAGGCGCGCATCGCCTCGCTCGACCTGCCCGAGACGCTGTACATGGAGACCCCCGAACCCCAGCCCGTCGAGGTGCTCGACGGCTTCCGCGAGCTCGATGAGGCCGGCCTTGCCGCCTTTATTTCCGAGCGCGGTCTTGCCATGGACGAGGCGGACATCGCCTTCTGCCAGCAGTACTTCCGCGATGAGGACCGCGACCCCACCATCACCGAGATCCGCGTGATCGACACCTACTGGTCCGACCACTGCCGCCACACCACCTTCGGCACCGTCCTGGACGACGTGACGATCGACGACGCCGTGGTGCAGCAGGCCTTCGACCGCTACATGGAGATGCGCCACGAACTCGGCCGCGACGCCAAGCCCGTCTGCCTCATGGACATGGGCACCATCGGCGCTAAGTACCTTAAGAAGACCGGCGTCATGACCGATGTCGATGAGTCCAAGGAAATCAACGCCTGCACCGTCAAGGTGAAGGTCGATGTCGACGGCGAGGACCAGGACTGGCTGTTCCTGTTTAAGAACGAGACCCACAACCACCCGACCGAGATCGAGCCCTTCGGCGGTGCCGCCACCTGCGTGGGCGGCGCCATCCGCGACCCGCTCTCGGGCCGCAGCTACGTGTACCAGGCCATGCGTGTCACCGGCGCCGGCGACCCCACCGTCCCCGTGTCCGAGACGCTCGAGGGCAAGCTGCCGCAGCGCAAGCTCGTAACCACCGCTGCCGCCGGCTACTCCAGCTACGGCAACCAGATCGGCCTTGCCACCGGCCAGGTCAACGAGCTCTATCACCCCGGCTACGTGGCCAAGCGCATGGAGGTTGGCGCCGTCGTGGGCGCTACCCCGGCAAACCACGTGCGCCGCGAGTGCCCCGCCCCCACCGACAAGATCATCCTGCTGGGCGGCCGCACCGGCCGTGACGGCATCGGAGGCGCCACCGGCTCCTCCAAGACCCAGAACACCGAGTCCATCGAGACCTCGGGCGCCGAGGTCCAGAAGGGCAACGCTCCGGTCGAGCGCAAGCTGCAGCGTCTGTTCCGCCGCGGCGACGCCTGCCGTCTGATCAAGCGCTGCAACGACTTTGGCGCCGGCGGCGTCTCGGTCGCCGTGGGCGAGCTTGCCGACGGCCTGTATGTCGACCTGGACACCGTGACCAAGAAGTACGACGGCTTGGACGGCACCGAGCTCGCCATCTCCGAGTCCCAGGAGCGTATGGCCTGCGCCGTCGCCGACGGTGACGTCGAGGAGTTCATGGGCTACGCCGCCGAGGAGAACCTGGAGGCGACCGTTATCGCCGAGGTTACCGCCGAGCCGCGCATGCGCATGGCCTGGAACGGTGCCGCCATCGTCGACCTGTCCCGCGAGTTCCTCAACTCCAACGGTGCGCCCAAGCACCAGGTCGCCCATGTGTGCGCCCGCAGCGTATGGCAGCCCAGCTGGGCCGGTACCACGCTTGCCGAGCGCATGACCTCGCTTGTCACCGACCTCAACGTTGCCTCCAACAAGGGCCTTTCCGAGCGCTTCGACTCCACCATCGGTGCCGCAACCGTGCTCATGCCCTTTGGCGGCAAGACGCAGCTCACCCCGAGCTCGGCCATGGTCGCCAAGTTCCCCGTGGACGGCGAGACCACCACGGCGAGCGCTATGGCATGGGGCTTTAACCCCTATCTGATGGAGGCCGACCAGTTTGCTGGCGCCTACCTGTCCGTGGTCGAGTCCATCGCCAAGCTCGTGGCTGCCGGCTTTGAGCACAAGCGCGCCTACCTCTCCTTCCAGGAGTACTTCGAGCGTCTGCGCACCGAGGCCGAGCGCTGGGGCAAGCCCACGGCAGCCGTCCTGGGCGCTCTCATGGCCCAAGTCGACCTGGGTGCCGGCGCCATCGGTGGCAAGGATTCCATGAGCGGCTCGTTTGAGGACGAGGCCGGCGAGCTCAACGTTCCGCCGACTCTGATCAGCTTCGCTGTGGCCGTGGGCCGCGCGGCGCGCGCCGTCTCCCCTGAGTTCAAGGGCCTGACGCACCGCGTCGTCCGCATCGCCCCCGCCACCTACGGCGAGGACTACCGTCCCGACGCCCAGCAGCTGCTCGCCGCGTTTGACGCCGTCGAGGCGCTCACTGCTACCGGCGATGCCCTGGCCGTCTCCACGCCCGGCTACGGCTGCGGCGCCGAGAGCCTCTTTAAGATGTGTGTCGGCAACCAGATCGGTATCGAGCTTGCCGAGGATGTGGACGTGGAGAGCCTCTTCACCCCGCTCTATGGCAGCTTTATCGTCGAGCTCGCCGAGGACGCCGAGCTGCCCAAGGTCGCCGACGGCGTTGTCGTCGAGCCCCTGGGTACCACCGTCGAGGGCTATGTCATCGACACCGGCTCCGAGGTCATCGAGCTCGCCGAGCTCCAGGAGGCCTGGGAGAGCGGCATCGAGGGTGTCTTCGCCTACCGCAGCGCCGACAAGACCCCCGAGGTCGAGACCATCGACTTCCGCGCCAAGGACATCCACGTGTACGGCGGCGCCAAGATCGCCCGCCCGCGCGTGATTATCCCCGTGTTCCCCGGCAACAACTGCGAGTGCGACAGCGCCCGCGCCTTCCGTGCCGCCGGCGCCGAGGCCGACACCTTCGTGATCAACAACCTCACGCCCGAGGCCGTCGCCGAGAGCACCCACGAGCTTGCCCGCCGCATCCGTGCAAGCCAGATCGTCATGATCCCCGGCGGCTTCTCGGGCGGTGACGAGCCCGACGGCTCCGCCAAGTTCATCACGGCGTTCTTCCGCGCTCCCGAGGTCACCGAGGCAGTCCGCGACCTGCTCAAGGCCCGCGACGGCCTGATGCTGGGCATCTGCAACGGCTTCCAGGCCCTGGTCAAGCTCGGCCTGGTGCCCTACGGTGACATCGTCGACGCCACGCCCGATGCGCCCACGCTGACGTTCAACACCATCGGTCGCCATCAGAGCCGCCTGGTGCGCACCCGCATCTCGTCCAACCTGTCCCCGTGGCTGTCGCAGTGCAGCCTCGACGACCCCTACACCGTCGCCATCAGCCACGGCGAGGGCCGCTTTGTCGCCAACGACGAGGTACTCGCCCAGCTTATCGCCAACGGCCAGGTCGCCACGCAGTACGTGGGCGAGGACGGCAAGCCCAGCATGGACCTTTCCGTCAACCCCAACGGCTCCGCACTCGCCATCGAGGGCATCACGAGCCCCGACGGCCGCGTCCTGGGCAAGATGGGCCATGCCGAACGTCGCGGCGACAACCTGTACCGCAACGTGCCCGAGCATGTCCCCGGCGATAAGTTCATGCCGATCTTTGAGAGCGGCGTAGCCTACTTCGCCTAAACCGTTCCCATCGGGTACAATCCCCTCGGGTAACAACACCCGCCACCGGTACGCCCGGTGGCGGGTTCTTTTTTGCTTCGTGCATGTAGGAAGGACATCATGGAAAGCCGCAAGCCGTATCTCGCCACCCTACCCGGACTCATCCTGGGCTGTCTCGTTTGCTGCGCGCTCTGGGGCTCCGCCTTCCCCTGCATCAAGATCGGCTACGGCCTCTTTGGCATTCCCGCGCACGACAGTGCCTCGCAGCTGCTCTTTGCGGGCTTGCGCTTCACGCTTGCCGGCATGCTGGTCATTGTTGGTATGAGCGTGGCCCAGCGCCGTCCGCTCGTTCCGCAAGCGCGTGATATCAAGCCCATCTGCATCTTGTCGCTCTTCCAGACCATCGGCCAGTACTTCTTTTTCTACCTTGGTCTCTCCCGTGCAAGCGCTATGTCGAGCTCCATCATCGAGGCCAGCGCCAACTTCCTAGCCATCCTCTTTGCCGCCCTGGCGTTTCGCACCGAAAAGCTCAATGCGGCCAAGGTGCTCGGCTGCGTACTGGGCTTTGCCGGTGTCGCGCTCGTCAACCTTTCGAGCGCGGACGGTACCTTTGGCTTTACGCTCGACGGCGAGGGCTTTATCCTGGCCTCCACCGTCGCGGGTGCCCTTTCAACCTGCCTGATCGGCATCTTCTCGCGCGAGCACGACGGCGTCTTGCTTGCCGGGTGGCAGTTCTTGGTCGGCGGCCTGGTCCTCACCGCCATCGGCTTTTTGATGGGTGGCGTGCTCTCCCCCACGGCGATTGCCCCCGCCATCGCGCTCATCATCTACATGGCGCTTATCTCCGCGGTCGCCTACTCGCTGTGGTCGCGCCTGCTTGCCGTCAACCCCGTCAGCCGCGTCTCGGTCTTTGGGTTTATGAACCCCGTCTTTGGTGTGCTGCTGAGCGCGCTGCTGCTCGGCGAGGGCGCCGGCACGAGCCCCATTACCGTCATCGTTGCCCTGCTGTTGGTCTGCGGCGGCATCATCATCGTCAACAAACCCAAAAAAGCTTAACGAACTGCCCTTATTTAGCAGAGGGGATTCATGTACTTTAGCTTAATGGAGTACATCGGTGAGCTGAGGGCCGCCACGCACACAAGCGTGCGCCCCTTTTTTCTAGCGTATCTGGACGCCGGCTTTCTTTTTCTCGGCCTTGACGCGGTAGAGCTCCGCATCGGCAGCGCGAAGTAAGTCTTGCCAGGTATCAACACTATCGCCGACCCGCGCGTAACCGATGGACATCCGCAATGCATACGGCACCTCGGCACGAGCGAGCTCGTCGTTAATCGCCGAACACAGGTCTATGATGTCCTGTTCCGCCGCAGCCTTCTGGAGCACCACGAACTCATCGCCGCCATAACGTGCGATAAAACCACCAGACGCCGAGCAGACCTCTTTGAGCGTAGCAGATATGACCTGGAGAGCATGGTCGCCCTCCACATGTCCATAGCGATCGTTAATCAGCTTAAAGCCGTCGGCGTCCATCATAAGCAGGTACATATCATCGGCCTGATCAGCACCCGAGAACAGCGACAGCATATAGGTCTCAAAACGGTTGCGATTGTTGAGGCCAGTCAACGGGTCGGTCGAGATCAGCTGCTCCTGACAAACAATGTAGAGCTGCAACATACTTAACATGATGCCGACACTAAGGCAGGGACCCGAATAAAAGACCTGAAAGACACCGGCCACCAAGGCCGGAATGGCGAGAAATGCCAAGGTTTGATAGATGGCCTTCTTTTGTAGGCTCTCGACCTTGCAAGATTGTATAAACGCATGCAGGGACGTATATATAACGTAGCAGTAGCTGACGATGGGCTGGATCATATAGACAAAACCGCGACGATACGCGCCCTGCGCATCGATATAGAACAGGGCATGCGTCCAGTAGCTAGTAAACGCCAGTACGACTACCAGCACCGCAGGCAGCGTTACAAACGCCATCCTATAGCGCGCGGTCAAAAGGCGAGAACCCTGCACCGTCTCGGAATAGATAAACCAAATGAGGCACGCGGCGGCAAAGAGCGAAAACGAAACCGCGTTGGAAATCCAGTTGGCAGCAATGCCCAGCGTGCCGCCCACACCGTCCGAAAGCGTCCAGATTATATCGAATAACATGTACGCGGCAGAGGTGTAGCCGAGCGTACTAAACAATAACTGCTGGGTACTCGAGAACAAGGAGTGGCGACTTCGCGCGGCAAGCCCGATAAGAACAATCATGCATAGCAGGAATATCTCAATCTTGAGTGCCTTAACCACTAGACGCCATCCCTTCAATATCCAAGTGGTCAGAATCGCCCGATTCGTGTCTGGGCAATAAACACCCCTACTCCGCAGGGGTAAGGGGAATAATAGCAGAGCGCCCGAACGTCACTGCAAGACAGCTTTCGTTCGGGCGCTCAAACGGCGCGAATTGCACGCCGGCTTGATTGACTCGCGTCGACGATTACTCGCCATCGATGTCGGTCGCGACGGCCTCCTCGATGGCCTCGACACCGGCAGGCGACAGATCCTCTTTGCCGTGGCAGAACTTCTTATCGACCCAGCCGGTCAGAATCGGAGCCATGATTGCCGTGATGATGACGGCAGTGGCGATCTGCGCATACGCGGTGGGCGCAAGCTCGGCATAGCGCGGGGCGACCTCGGCGAGGGCGACCGGCGTGGTCATGGCCGTGCCGGCAATGGTGGAGCATGCCACAGCCGCCTTACCGTTGCCGCCACACAAGCGCTCGAAGGCAAAGGTAATGGGACCGACGATAAAGAGCGTGATGAGGCCCAGCAGGATGCCCGAAATACCGCCGGTGATAAAGCTCGAAAGGCTCATGGACGCACCGAGCTGAAAGCCGATAACGGCGATCGCGGGATTGGCGCCGGGGACCAGCAGATTCTTGATAAACGGGAACAAGTTGCCCAGGACCATGCCGATAACAAGCGGCAGGATGGATCCGATGATGGTGCCGATGGGGATGTTGGCGAGACCCGAGACACCGAGGATGATCATGGTGACGGCGGGGCCGGCCGTAAAGAACAGGATACCGACGGCGCCCTGCTCGGACTCATCGCCAAACTCGCCCATGATGCCCGTATAGAGCGCCATGTTGCAAAACGTAATGCCGCCGATGATTGAGACCGAGCTCAGGCCCAGGAAGTTGTCGTTAAAGAAATATGCCACACCCAAGCCAAGGGCGGCCGCAACAACAAGCTTGGGGATCAGTACGACGATGCCGGTCTTGATAGCGCCCGGCGTGGACTTAAAGCTGATGCCGGCACCCACGAAGAGCAGGATTGCAGCGACGATGGTATTGGAGCCGCCACGGCAGGCAGCCGTAAAGAAGCCGCCGATCTCAAAGACCTGCGGACAGAAAGTGTTGAGCAAAAGGCCAACAATCATGGGATAGATCATGATGTCGCCCGGGATACGCGGTACCTTGAATTTCTTTTGCTCGTTGGCGGTCGCTTCCTGTGCCATGAAACCCCCATTTCCGCTGACGCAGAACAAAAGCCCACGTCACGCTTTGCTACAGTAAAGTTTGACCATGGTACCAGAAGAAGCAGACCAGCTCGATGAGAAATTCGATTCGTTGGGTCAGGCAACGACATGGCAGAATCATCGCCCGACAGCAACCGAGTTCACCTACAATTGCCACCGGATCGAAAGACACAGCTTTTTAGGAAGTCATTATGACAGCTATCGATCGGGGCCGGGCGACCGCGACCTTCAAACGCTATACCGATGCCTACGATGCCGCCAATCCGCGTATCGCGCTCAAAATCGAGCATACGTACCACGTTGCCGAGGCATGCGATGCCGTAGCGCGCGAACAGGACTGGTCACCGCAGGACATTGACCTAGCTTGGCTTTGCGGCCTGCTGCACGATATGGGCCGCTTTGAGCAGCTGCGACGCTGGGACACGTTTAAGGATGCCGAGAGCATGAGCCATGCGGCGTTGGGCGTCGAGGTTCTCTTTGGCGAGAGCCCCGACGACGCACCTGCCACAACAAGCATCCGAGATTTTATCGAGACCGTCGAGTACGACGAGCTCATTCGCGTGAGCATCGCCTATCACAGCGATTTCCGTCTACCCGCGCAGCTCGACGAGCGCATGCGGCGCTTCTGCGATATCGTGCGCGATGGCGACAAGATCGACATTATGCGCACCATCGCCGACAGCACCGTCGACACCATCCTCAAGGTGGACGAGAAGACGTTTCTCGGCAGCCGCTTCTCGTCGCCAACACTTGCCGCCTTTGACGAGCGCCGCTGCGTCGCACGCGATGAACGCAACGAGCCCGCAGACTACCTGGTGGGACTCATCTGCTTTATGTTTGAGCTCGTCTATCCAGCGAGCCGCGCGCTAGCGCGCGAGCAGGGCGATATCTACCGCCTGCTCGACGCACCCTTTGGCATTACGCACCCCTTTACCGATCCCGCCACGCAAGCGACCTGGGAGCGCCTAAAGAACGAGATACGCGGCTGGCTGGCGCGCGCCTAGCGCTCAAGCTGGGCCAGCAGCTCCTCGACGACCTCGACGGCATCACCGACAACCTTGTACTGGGCAGCACCAAAGATGGGGGCATCCGGGTCCTCGTTGATGGCGATAATGCACTCCGCCCCACCGATGCCGGCAAGATGCTGGATGGCGCCCGAAACACCGATACTCACGAGAAGCTTGGGCGAAACCGATACGCCCGTCTGGCCAATCTGATGGCGATACTCCAACCAGCCGGCCTCCACGACAGGTCGCGTGCAGCCAAGCTCGGCTCCCAGAACCTCGGCGAGCCTTCGCATCAGCGGCAGGTTTTTCTTGGAACCAATGCCGCGACCCACCACGACCAGGCGCTCGGCATCGGCAATTGATGCCTGCTGCCCCCACTCCTCGGCGGGAATCGAGATCTCGACACGAGCCTTGGTGTCTTCCGCAAGGAATACCTGGGTAATCGTGCCAGAGCGGCTGTAGTCAAACTCGGGCTCCCTAAAGATGCCGGGGCGCACCGTTGCCATCTGAGGACGGTGGTTGGGGCAGACGATGGTGGCCATCAGGTTACCGCCAAACGCCGGGCGCGTCTGCTGCAGCAGGCCCGTCTCCGTATCCATCGAAAGTACGGTGCAGTCAGCCGTAAGGCCCGTCTGCAAACGCACGGCAACGCCGGGTGCCAGTTCGCGGCCAAAGGCGGTCGCACCGTACAGAATGGCCTCGGGCTTGTGCTCTGCCACCAAATCACAGATCAGCCGGGCGTAGACCCCCGCGTCGTTCTGACGCAGGCGCTCGTCGCGACAGGCCAGGACCTCGTCTGCACCGGCGCAAACCAGATGCTCCAGGTCACCGAGAGAACCCTCGGGGCCCATACCGACCAGTGCCACCAGACGGCAACCACGGGCATCGGCAAGTTCGCGTCCCTTGCCCATGAGCTCGTAGGCCACCGGGGCCACGACATCGTGTTCGTCGGTCTGAACGAATACCCAGATATCTCGATACGCATCGAGGTCAACCGCGCCGGCGGCCTCGTCGCGCTCGATCGAAATGGCATTGACGGGACAAGCGTCGACGCACCCGCCGCATAGGATGCAGCCGTCGGTTACGCGGGCGCAACGGTTGGGCCGCTCGCCTTCCACTACGATGCCGCCAGAGGCACAGGCGCGAACGCAGCGACCGCAGCCGATACAGGCTTCGCTATCGATAATCAGTCCGCTCATCTATGCCATCCCCTCGATAATCTTGGCAAGTTTTGCCGCCTGCTCGGACGCCGTTCCTTCAACGGCCTCGCACGTCTGGTCGCGGCCGGGCACAAACGATCGCACGACCTGTGTCGGCGAGCCGGCAAGGCCGCAGCGCGCGGGGTCGGCGTTCACGTCGGCAGCGTTGACCACGCGCACGTCCGCCTCCTCGGCTGCACGAACACCGGCAATGCTCGGCATACGCAGTTGGCCAATCTCCTTGGCGGTCGTCATCGCGCACGGCATCTCAAGATAGACCGTCTCCTCGCCGGCATCGCAGCCGTGAACAAGCGCCAGTGAACCACAGGTCGTAAAGCCCGCGCTCTGCACGCAGCTCACGTCGGTCACACAGGGAATCTCAAAGGCACCGGCAAGCTCGGGACCAATCTGGGCCGTATCGCCGTCCACCGCCATCTTGCCGCAGATGAGCAGGTCGAAGTCCTCGTCGAGCGCCTCGATGCCGCACTTGAGGGCATAGGTGGTTGCCAGGGTATCGGCACCTGCAAAGGCGCGGTCGGTCAGCAGCAGTGCGTCATCGGCGCCTCGGGCGATGCAGTCGCGCAATAGCGATTCGGTCGCGGGGATGCCCATCGACACCACCGTTACGCGCACGTCCATGCCAAAGCCGATAAAGTCGTTCTTCAGCGCCAGCGCGCATTCCAAAGCGCTCGCGTCAAAGGGATTAATGACCGCCTGTTTGCCATCGCGCACGATGGTATTGGTCTTGGGGTCCATCTTGACCTCGGTGCTGCCCGGCACCGCCTTGACGCACACCACCATATGGAAATCGCTCATCTTCACGCGCCCCCTTTCTGGACGAGCTCATCCAAAAGCTTCTCCGAAAACAGGTTACCGCGGCCCAACTGCCCGGCAGGATCGAGCTGGAGCTTGAGCCGCGCCGACTCGACCATGGCCTCGTGACCGTACATCGTCTCCAAGAAGCCCGCTTTGATCTTGCCGACACCGTGTTCGGCAGAGACGGCGCCGCCCATGGCCGTGACCTCGGAAGCCCACTGGGCAAAGAGTTCTCCGCCGCGGCGGTAATCCTGCGCATCGCGCGGCAGAATGTTCACATGCAGATGGTTGTTACCGATGTGCCCCCAGGCGGCAGATTCAAGCCCGCTTTCGGCCAACGTGCGGCGATAAAGGGCGATGACATCGGCCAAGCGTGCGTTGGGCACCGACATGTCCGAGCCCAGTTTGGTGATGGTGGGATCCGTGCGGCGACGCTCGTCGATGAGCATGTTGACGCTCTCGGGCACCGCATGGCGGAAGAATCGCTGACACTCGCGATCGACCTCGGTGCGCGCGACCCATGTCGCATCGTCGCTTCCGCCCGCAAGCTCCAGTACCCACCCCAAGTGATACAGCTCCTCAGTCGCCTGGGCTTCGTCGTCGCAGTCGAGCTCCACGTAGACACAGACCTTGGCGTCTTTGTCGAGCGCCGGCAGCGAGGCGAACGCGGTCGACTGCTCACGCTGACGACGCAGGATATCCAGGGCGCCCGCATCGAAATATTCGATGGCAGCCGCGTGGGACAGGACGGGACGCACAGAATCGGTGAAGGACACGGCCTTGTCTTCGCTATCAAAGAAGCAGCTCACGCCCCAAACGACCGCAGGCGCCGCCTGCAGGGCAATCTCGAGCTCGGTGATGACGCCGAGTGTGCCACACGCACCGATAAACAGATCGATGGCATCCATATCGTCAGCAACGAAATAGCCCGAAGCATTTTTGGTCTTGGGCATGGTGTAGTCGGGAAGGTCGAGCTCGAGCGTGCGGCCCCGCATCGTGACGAGCGAAAGGCGACGACCCCGTGCAAAAACCTCGCCACGGTGAAGCTCGAGCAGGTCGCCATCGGTCAGCACGACATGAAGGCCCGTGACGTGAGGGCGCATGGGGCCGTAAGCGTAGCTACGGGCGCCGGAAGCGTTGCATGCCGCCATACCGCCCAGGCAGGCAGATGCCTCGGTGGGATCGGTAGGAAAGAATTGTTCGGGAGCTTCCTGGAACTCCTCGTAGGCCTCAAGCGATGCCTGGTCCCAGCCGGCAGTCGGCAGCACTTTCTTGCCCAGTTGCTTGCGCAGCTCAGACAGCACGACGCCGGGCGCCACACGCAAAAGAAAGCGGCCCTGCTCATCGCGGCGAATGCCTAGGTAGCGATTCATGCGGGAAGTATTGAGAATGTGACCGCCATGAGGCACGGCGCCGGCGGCAAGACCGGTCCGGGCGCCCTGAACCGTCACCGGGACACGCTCGGCATGGAGCTTTTTCAAAATGGCGCGGACCTCGTCCTCCGTTGTCGGAAACGAGATGCTCGAGGCCTCGCCCGATGTGCGAGACTCATCGCGGCCATACTCTTCGAACTCGTCGGTGAAGGGTTTGATGGTTGCCGACACGCGAACTCCCCCTTTAGCTAACTACAGTGTTTGCAGGGAGATGTTACCGCATCGTTTCGTCGACGTGTTCGAGACCGTCTCCATAATTGGCGATTTTTACGTTCGTGCAATTCGGTGAGCGGCAAGGTTTCCTCGGCAGACGATGCTTTTGACACATGTCGCTTTACCGCCAGCGACCACGCAATTGTCGCTCGAAAAAAGTTGAAGTAATTTTTACCATCTTTTACCTGCGGAGATGTCAATCCGTCAAGCATTTGGTCAGAAATTGGTCAAGTAGTGACTGATACGGTCGGCATCGACAGCCAAAACCAATGGAAGTTTTGGCCCCAGAAGCAGGGAGGTTCCCATGGCATATTACTGGCCCCAGTACGGCATCGCCATCGAGGTCGACGACGATCCCTATCTCCTGCCTTTCGACGAAGAGGCGTTCCCCGATACGGCGGTCTACCACGTCACCACCGATGTTATCTGCGACCCGGAGTCGTTCTCGGCGCTCGCCCACCACATCGCGCGTATCCACAACATCGAGCTTCCTCACGACTTCGACGAGCTCATCTACTCGCGCCGCCTGATGCTTCACATGCTCTTTGGAGCGGACCCGTCCACATTCGCACGCGTCTACACCACCAAGGACGCCGCATGAGTGCGAAGAAGCCGCCCCGCCTTGCAGGACCGGGGCGTCGCAAGAAACTCGTCGTTGTCTGCCTGGCTATCGTCTGCGCCCTCATCGCCGTAGGGCTATACGCCTGGCAGTCGCAGCCCGTGCCCGAAGCGGGCGCCTCGGTCACGACGGCAGGGGGTAAATCGCGCCAAGAAATCCAGGATGAGCTCGACGCCATCGTCCGCGACAACATGATGACGATCTCGGTCGCGCCGGTCGCACAGCTGCAGGAAGGCGGCAAGTTGCGCGTCAACGTGCAAAACGTCCAAGACAACAAGTTTCCCCAGCGCTTCCGCGTGATTCAAAACGACGAGACCATCTATGAGTCCGGTGTGGTCGAAGCCGGCAAGACGGTTGAGACCTGCCCCGCCGGCGATATCCAAGAAGGCGAGGCATATATCGAGATTCAGGCACTCGATGCCAAGACCTACGACACCCACGGCAATCCGACGCGTGTCAAAGTGCGGGTGGCCCAGGCAGAAGGCTAGTGGCCGACGCGCTCGCAGGGGCAGCACCCTGTCCCCATTCGTCCAACCATCACGGAAGCAGTCCGTGACGAGCAGAAAGGATCGATTATGAACACACCCATGAACCTGAGCGGAGCCAGGGCACTCGCCGTGGGCGCAGGGCTTGCGCTCGCACTTGCGATGGGCGCCGCGCCAACGGCGGCCATGGCAGAGGTGCGCGTTGGAACCACCGATGTGACGGTGAAGGCCGACATTAGCAATGTTTCGTTTAAGGCGCCAACGGTCATCCCCTTTGCCGCCAAAGCCGACGGAACACTTGTAGGACCCTCCGACAAGACGATTACCATCGACAACCTCTCGGCATATGGCATCCACGTCACCAACATGAAGGTCACGGCCAAGAACGACTGGACAATCGTTGCAGACGCAAAGACGGGCTCGGCTCAGAACTCCATCGATTTTAAGGTTGGCCCCGATCAGGCAGAAAAGGATGCCAGCTCGGCGACTCAGACTACGGGCCTCGATCTTTCCAAAGAAGCAAACTTCGACATGAAGTACGAGGGCATTGCCGACGGAACGGACAAAATCAAGCTCAATGTGAGTGGCCACGTCGCCCGCGTCACGCGTGACATCTACCACGCCGGCGGTACGGGAGATCAAGTGGCAAGCATCACCTGGACGGTCGAGCCCGGTGCGCACGCCACGTCCTAAGGCGATTGCACTGGCCGCCATCGTCGGCATCTTAGCGTCCGCACCTGCCATGGCCTTTGCTCAACAAGAGCAAGCGCAGGCGGCCACAGAAGTGACCGTCGACCTTTCGGGCCTTAATCGCGGTAGCCGTCACGAGCCGCTCGCCCAGACGAGCGACACCCGGCAACTCATTGCGGCAGGCGTCGCCACGGCGGGAGCAGGACTGACGTGTCTTGGCCTGCACATCAAACGCAACCAATAGCCAAGCACAACCGGAGTACGCGAAATAGATAGGAGAACCATGGCACCCAAAAACCTTTTGCCCGTTGCCGCGCTCTGCAGCGCACTGGTAAGCGGTACGCCTCTCGCCGCTTGGGCGACGCCCGCCACGGCAAACTCCTTACCGCAAGCTCTGAACCCCGTGGCGAATTCGTCGGGTATCGTCGCCTGCCAACGTTTTTCGCTCGCACACGCCACGGTCCGAACCTCGGGATGCCTTCACCGCAATACGGTCGACTCGATAGTCGTGGATATCAAGCGACCGGACAAGGAGAACGGCCCCCAGACAGGTTGTGCCATCTGCACATGGAAATCGGCTGCAGCCGACGCCGATGGCGACCCATGCGACTTAGAGCTGCGCATCGATATTGCCTCGGTCGATGACTCGGCGAACGGGGCGAAGGTCGTCTTCGACAGCGCGGCCCATGAAGAAGAAGAAGGGGGTGTATGCCTGGGCTGCGTTCCCTCGAATGTCGATGGCGCGCAGCCCATCATCTCCTTTACGGCATCGCTGCGACTGACCAAGGCGGGCACCGAAGCCATCGCAACGGGAGATGCACCTTTGTTGTTCTACGCTGGCGACGCGGACGGCCAAGAGGCTCAAAGCAATAGACAGAAGGGCTCGCTTAGCCTCACGCGCGGATCAGAACCCGCCCCCATCAATATCGATACCCAGGCGCAAGGCGTGCAGCGCATTCTCGCCGATCCGGCGCTGCTCCAAATGACATGGCACGGAGTGGGGTCCGTCGGGATTGCTGCTCCTATATCGAGCAATAATGACAAATCCCCCAAAGACGAGGCCGCAGACACACCGACACATGTTGACGATGCAGGCGATGCATCATCAGGAGGCAACGCCGCGGCTCCTCTCGAGAAGCCAGGCGGCACCACCGAACTAGGCGATCCACAACCGAAAGACGGCCTGGACTTTGCCGCTCCCCCAGATGTCGACGAAGGCAACTGTTGCATGATGGTCGCGCTCGACCATACGGAAACCGTCGATGCCGCAAGCGTTGAGCCAGTCGCTGCCAATGCGCCCCGCCGCAAAAATATCCTCATCGCATTCCCCAATACCGTCGAGCTCGTCTTTTTGCCTTCGGGTGAAGTCGTCGCGCCTACGGCACTTACGGCAGTGGGAGCAAGGAGCGCATCGAACGACATCCAAGCTATCTCGGCACTTGATGCCACAACGACCGCCAAGTTGCACCTTTATTCCGTTGCAGCAGACGGAACGCGAACCGAAGAATTCGATGGAACCAAGCTTTTGGTTCCTCGTCGCATCGGTATCCAAGAAGACTTCCCCTATCAAATGGAGCTTGAAGGGTTCGATCGTGCACGAGATGCCAACATCATTGCCGCGGCCATCGAGTCCCCACAGCACCTCATGACGCTGCGCTTCGACTTTAGCCCCGTCCTATCCTAGACCGCTAACCGCCGCTTGGCTCGGATACTGAGCGCTCCCCTCCCCGTTCTGTTACGATTGCCGCGTTGGCATCAATTACAGGAGGGTTCATGCCGGGTTTAGGAACGATCATCAACGTCGCGCTTTTGATCGCGGGCGGTCTGCTGGGCCTCATGGGTGGGCGCTTCATTACGCCCCGCATCCAAGATACGCTCATGAAGGCGTCGGGGTTGTGCGTTCTGTTTATCGGCCTGGGCGGCACCATGCAAAAGATGCTCGTTATCGATGGGGATGCGTTGGCAACCACCGGCACCACCATGCTTATCGTCTCATTTGCCCTCGGTTCGCTTATCGGCGAGGCCATCAACCTGGAGGCCGCCATCGAGAACCTCGGCGAATGGCTCAAGCGCAAAACCGGCAGCGAAGACGACAACGAGTTCACCAACGCCTTTGTCTCGACATCCCTCACCGTGTGTATCGGCGCCATGGCCATCGTGGGATCGATTCAGGACGGTCTGCTCGGCGACTGGTCCACGCTTGCCCTGAAGGGCGCGCTGGACTGCATCATCGTCTGCACCATGACGGCCTCGCTTGGCCGCGGCTGCATCTTCTCGGCCCTGCCCGTTGCCGTATTCCAGGGCACGATCACGCTTTTTGCCGGCGCACTCTCCCCCATCATGACCACCGCAGCCCTCGACAGCCTTTCGCTTGTTGGCTCCATGCTCATCTTCTGTGTTGGCGTTAACCTTATTCGACCTCAGACCTTCCGCACGGCCAACATGCTCCCCTCCGTCGTCGTGGCGGTCGTCTACGCCCTCCTGTTCTAAACTATCTGCATAGTGATATCTCGAACACCTGTTTGATGCTGTGCTATGATATGAGGTCACCGACACCATATAGGGAGAGGAGAGGGCGGTGGCCGACCAGGACGTCAAGATGCTCATCGAGCGCATTATGGCCGAGGCCCGGACCCATCAGTCCGCCCGCTTCTCAAACGAAATCTATGCTGACGAGCCGATTCTCAAGACCGGTCGTCAGATGCAGAACTTCCTCCCCGACCAATACCGCAAAATGCGCGAGATATCACGCTGGCAAGATGATCCCAAAGGCGGCGCGGGGCGTTGGCTATCGGAGGCGGAACTCTTTTACCGCCAAGGCCTGCTGATGGCCGACTTCGAGGACGATTGCCCCTACAACGGCACCTTTAAGTCGTACTTTCCCACCTACAATGCCATGAGTGATCGGCAGCTGCGCGGCTACTTTACCTGGCGCGCTCAGGTGCGCCGCGGAACTGTCGAGGAAACGTCTACGTCCTTTGCCTTTCTGTATCTCTATGAGCTGATTTGCGGCATTGGCGTAGATAATCCGCTCGATGGTTTTAACAAGATCAAGGCTTTTTGGGATGCCTATCGCGCCTTCGAGCCCGGCATCGATCGGTTTGCACGCGTGTGGTTGCAGGATTACGCCGTGTTCCACGAGCTCGATCCCAAGCTGCTTCGCGACTCCAAAACCGTCATGTTCGACAACGCCCTTATCGAGCTGCGACGCGCTGCGCGAGACCTTGCACCTGCACCGACGCCGTCGACCCAAGCCCCCAAGCGTCGCAAGGCCTCCGAACCCACACTCCCCCTTCCGCCCGATGAGGCGCGCGAGGAGCGGCTCATGGCCGCCATCAACGCGCTCTCCACGTACAACCTCAATAACTCACGGCTCGATCGCAGCCACCACCGCGATCTGCGCCACGTGGCATGCGCCGTGTACGTCCGCATGGCGCGCTACTATGACACGCACCGAAAGACCGGTATCGTGGCGAGCTTGTTTGGGGAGGAGACGGCCATGCCCTACACCATGTTTGCCTCGGCCGTGTTCTTTGCGCCCGAGCGCCACGAGGACTGCGAATATCGTCTGGACCCCATTCACGTCTACCGCTGCCAAAATGGCTTTTGGGAATGCATGCGCATCCACGGCAGCAGACAAAAAAGTAGCAAGCTCGGTGAGATGATGCGCGCTTGCGATCAGCGCCTGCGCTTGGCACTGGATCCCGGCCATCCCCTTAAGGAAGAGAAGGTCCCCAAATATCTGGATAAGATTATCGATGACGAGATTGTGGCATGGCTTTCATGGGATGCCGCACATCAGCCCGTCAAGATCGATATCGACCTGAGCCAGCTGGGGCACATTCGGAGCGCTGCGGCGCAAACGCGCGAAGCGCTTTTGATCGACGAGGAGCGCGAAGACGGCACGTTTGCGGATGCCGAGGCGGCAGTTGCCGAGCGACGGGAAGCCGAGCCCGTGGCCGCCACGATCGCCGAACCAGTCTCGACGGCCATACAGCAGGGCGAGGCTAGCGAGCCGACCATCTCCACCGAGCAGTTTGGCGTCGTAGCCCCGCTCCTCGCACCAGTACCCACGCCCGCTAACAGCGCGTCCGCACTCGATCCCGCCGCAGAAGCCTATCTTCGAGCACTCCTCGAGCAAAACGCAGCGCAGACGGCATCGGCCGTGGCACAGTCGGGCAAGAGCGAGGACATGCTCGTCGATAGCATCAACGAAGCGCTCTTTGACCTGGTGAGCGACACCATTATTGAATTTGGCTCAGCAGGGCCGCAGATTATCGAGGACTACGAAGCAGACGTGAGAGGATACCTAGACCATGAGTGATACCGCACCCGCAGCACCCCGCGTGCCCAAGCGCGTCGCCGCCGTCATTCTCAACTCGCTCAAGGGCGGCGTTGTCCCGCGCATTGGCCTTCCCTATATCACCGTGGGGCGAGAGGTCGAGATTCGTGCTCTGCTCACCGACCTGAGCCTCATCGCCGATGGCGGCGCAAGCTTCCGTTTCCTAGTCGGTCGCTACGGCGCCGGCAAGAGCTTTTTGCTCCAGACCATCCGAACGCATGCCATGGGCGAAGGCTTTGTGGTCGCCGATGCCGACCTTTCCCCTGAGCGCCGCCTACAGGGCGGCCAGGGCCAGGGCCTCGCCACCTATCGCGAGCTCATCCGCAACATATCGACCAAGACGCGCCCCGAGGGCGGCGCGCTCAACCTTATTCTGGATCGCTGGGTCGCCTCGTGTGCCGACGCCGACGAGTCTGCCGTTAATGCCCAACTCGCTCCACTCGAGGAGATGGTCCACGGCTTTGACTTTGTCCGCATGCTCCGCCGTTATCGCACGGCCGTATCCGAGGGCGACGAAGACGCCATGAGCCGCGTAACCAAATGGATCCGCGGCGAGTACCGCACCAAGAGTGAGGCGCGCGCCGAGTTGGGCTCCTCGACCATCATCAGCGATGACGACTGGTACGACTACGTCAAGCTCATTGCGCGCTTTTTGGTCTGCAGCGGCTACAAGGGTATGTTGGTGCTCATCGACGAGCTCGTGAATCTGTATAAGATTCCCAACGCGATCACGCGCCAGTACAACTACGAGAAGATCCTGACCATGTACAACGACACACTCCAGGGCAAGGCGCAGTACCTGGGCATGATCATGGGCGGCACGCCAACCTCCATCGAAGACCGCCGCCGCGGCGTGTTCTCCTACGAGGCCCTGCGCAGCCGACTCGCTCAAGGCCGCTTTGCACGCGAGGACCTTAAGGACATGCTCGCGCCCATCATCCGTCTGCAGCCACTCACCTACGAGGAGCTGCTGGTGCTGATCGAAAAACTCATGCAAATTCACGCCGGCTACTTTGGCTGGACGCCCACGCTTACCGAGAACGACTTGGTGGACTTCCTCAAGATCGAGTTCGGTCGTGTGGGAGCCGACACACATCTGACGCCGCGTGAAGTCATTCGCGACTTTATCGAGCTGCTCGATATCCTGTGTCAGAACCCCGATGCAAATGTGGCCGAGCTGCTGCAAAGCGTCGGCGGCGACGCGCTGGCGCCGGCAGCCGCAACAGGCGACACCGGCACCGCAGGCGGCGACCGCAACTTCGCCGAATTCACCATCTAACCTGCCAAAAAGGGACAGGTTTATTTTGGCAGGTTTTATCTGGGCAAACGCCGATGTTGCAAGATATCGAGCCGTTGCCCGTTGCGTTGATCAGCCCGTTGATGAGAGGAGGCCCCGTGAACGCCTTTGACCGATACGCCCCGTTTATCCAAGACTTCATCTACTCCCACGATTGGGAGAGCCTGCGCTCTATCCAGGTTGCGGCAGCAGATGCCATCTTTAACACGCAAGACAATGTGCTCCTGACGGCATCCACGGCTTCCGGCAAAACCGAAGCGGCCTTCTTTCCCATCCTGACCGAGTTTTGGGAGAACCCGCCCGCAAGCGTTGGCGCCCTCTATATTGGCCCCCTCAAAGCACTCATCAACGACCAGTTCGTTCGCCTCAACGATTTGTGCGAAGAGGCCGATATCCCCGTCTGGCACTGGCACGGCGATGTCTCGCAGTCGCACAAGGCAAAGCTCATCAAAAAGCCGAGCGGTATCCTACAGATTACGCCCGAATCACTCGAGGCACTCCTGATCCACAAGCACATGGCAATCCCGCGTATGTTCTGCGACCTGCGCTATGTGGTCATCGACGAGGTCCACTCGCTCATGCGCGGCGACCGTGGCGGGCAGACGCTCTGCCTTATCGAGCGTCTTTCGCGCATGGCGGGCGTGCGGCCTCGCCGCATTGGCCTTTCGGCCACCATCGGAGACCCGGAACGCACGGGTGCCTTCCTGTCGCAGGGGACGGGACGCGACTGCGTCATCCCCCGCTTTGAGGAGCCGCGCCGCGTGTGGCGTATCTCCATGGAGCACTTCTACAACTCGGGTCCCCAGGCGCAGCGGCGGGGATTCGAGAGTGCGGGTCCTCAAGAGGCCGAAGTGCTCGCGTGCGAGCGCATTGAGGCAGCGGCACCCGCGGCACTGCCCGCATCCGGACAAGACATGCGTCACAGCGGACAGCTCACACAAGAGGAGCGCCGTCAACGTCGTGAGCGGGCACGGGGCAAGGCCGCTCCCAAGGACCGCCAAGCTTCCTCGGCCCCCGAGGGCGAAGTCGACATCCCACGAGCGACCGAGCAGGCACTGCTCAACCCCACCGACACCGCACCCGACAACGCCGACCCCGGCATGGGCTACATCTTTGAACATACCCGCGGCCGCAAGTGCCTGGTCTTTGCCAACTCGCGCGAGGAGGCAGAGGCCGTGTGCTCCATGCTGCGCAGCTACTGTGAAAACCGGCACGAGCCAGACCGCTTCCTTATCCATCATGGCAACCTCTCGGCATCGCTACGCGAGACCGCCGAGGAGCTCATGCGCGACGAGGAACAGGCGCAGACGACCGTCACCACCTCTACGCTGGAGCTCGGCATTGATATCGGTCGCCTGGAGCGCGCGTTCCAGATTGACGCGCCGTTTACCGTCAGCTCCTTTTTGCAGCGCATGGGGCGCACAGGCCGTCGCGACCTTCCGCCCGAGATGTGGTTTGTCATGCGCGAGGAGGAACCCGAGCCGCGCACGATGATGCCCGAGACCATTCCCTGGAAGCTCCTGCAGGGCATCGCGCTCGTACAACTCTATCGCGAAGAAAAGTGGGTCGAGCCGCCCGAGCTCGATCGACTCCCCTACAGTCTGCTCTATCACCAGACCATGTCGACCCTCGCCAGCACCGGAGAGCTCACACCGGCCGAACTTGCCCAACGCGTGCTCACGCTTAGTTATTTCCACCGCGTCTCGGCCGATGACTATCGCGTACTGCTGCGTCACCTCATCAAGATCGACCACATCCAGGTCACCGAGGGCGGCGGACTCATCGTGGGTCTCGCGGGCGAGCGCATCATTAACAACTTTAAGTTCTACGCCGTGTTCCAGGAAAACGAGGAGTTCACCGTTCGCAGCGAGTCGGCCGAGTTGGGCACGATCGTCAATCCCCCACCGCCCGGTGAGCGCATCGCCATAGCCGGGCACTGCTGGATTGTCGAGGAAGTGGACTGGAAGCGTCATACCGTCTTTGCCACGCAGGTCAAGGGCCGCGTGCCGGCCTACTTTGGCGATTGCCCCGGTGACATCAATACACACGTACTCGAACGCATGCGCCAAGCGCTCAACGAGCACGCGGCGTATCCGTACCTCATGGGCAACGCACGGGCACGCCTTGCACAGGCTCGTCATGCCGCCGAGATTTCGGGCGCGGGAACTAAACCGCTTATCAACCTGGGCGGCGACACCTGGGTACTCTTCCCCTGGCTGGGCAGCTACGCCTTTCTGGCGCTCGAACGTATGCTCAAGATTAAATGTGCCGCGGAGCTTGGCCTTCGCGGACTCGACCCA
This sequence comes from uncultured Collinsella sp., assembly GCA_938045065.1. Taxonomy (GTDB): domain Bacteria; phylum Actinomycetota; class Coriobacteriia; order Coriobacteriales; family Coriobacteriaceae; genus Collinsella. The sequence goes on along the minus strand of CALIOA010000037.1, from coordinate 117,164 downwards.
TCACGCCCGTACTTTATGCAGTTTAAGATGAAGGCCGACGAGAAGACGTTCTTTAAGGTGCTCGCCGCCGAGGCCGAGAAGGACTTCGATCCCATCGAGCTCGTCTATCCCGGCGAGGTGCCTTACTTTGATCGTTACGATGAGTTCGTTCCCGAAGAGCTCGTGCGCAAGGGCTTTGCCGAAGGCGTGCTCGACATCGAAGGCATGAAGCAGCGCGTTCTCGACTGGCGCTACCACGCCTAAGACCAATCTTTTTGGCACGGGGTTTGTTAACCAGTCTTTTTGGAACGGGGCTATTTTAGCTACTTAATGTCGTCCAACGATTTCGATGGACCGCAAATAAGATCAATCTCGTATGTAGTAGCCGTCAAAATAGCCCCTCCCCTGCAAAAACAAAAGGTAACTGGCAGAAGACCCCTTGTCTTTACGGGCAAAAAGGGGCAGAACGGTAAAGTACACTTGTCATGTAAGGTGCTTATTATTCAGGAATTAGATTTGCCAAGCAGGGCTGCAACCACCAATCGTTGTGATTTTAATGTTACAAGAAAAGTCTAAATTCCTGCATAGTGCCAAAACCCGCAGAGTAAATTGCCGACTGCAGCACCCAAAAACTAAGACCTATCGCATTCCGCGACCTGAATTTTCAACATATTGTGAATTGCATTAAGGGGAAGTTTCCCGCATCCACGTCTAGTGCAGACGTAGACGGGAAGCCGCAATTATAAGTCACTAGTCTGGGGCAGGATTAAACGGTTCACCCCTGGTAAGATATAGCAATCTTCGCCCGAGACCATTACTATTCCGCCAGCATCGATAAAACGCTGATATTCCTCGGCATTAAGGCCCACCGATTCAAAGCTAACGCGTACACCCGTAGCCATCAAGAAGGCTCGAAACTTCTGGCAGCTCGTCAATCGATACATCAATTCTTGAAGGCATGTATTCCACCAATTTTTAATGAAACAACGGCGGTAATCGCTATCGCGATTGCGCCAATAATACCGAGCGCCATCTGAATGGGATATAACCCCAACACATGTCCAAATACGGAGAAAAACAATGCGGAAAAGAGGGCCCTTACCAGAGACGCGGCGGAAAGGATCGTCGCGCGGAGATCGTCCGCTATCGCGTCTTGGATTAAGTTTTCCGAAGTGATGTACACCACTTCTGGGAGAAAACAAAGCACCATGCTAAGGCCAAACAAACACAGCGGATTTGAAGCGAACCACGGAAGAATCATGAAAAGGCCAGCCTCAATTAGCATCGAGCCGCGCATGGTATTTCTTTTCCCGAAACGCGATGAGAAGAAATCTGCTGCAATGTAGGCCGTCGCATTTACTGCATAGGATGCACCGAAAAAGATTCCTATTATGGAGACGGGAGCATGAAACGCGTCGAATACCAACTGATTCAAGTTGTAATAACTCCCGTAGAATCCGTCGAGCATGCTTGTGCCGATGAGGAGAAGCAATATCGCAAATGCGGATTCTCCAACGCGCCAGGTCTCACGCCTGAACATCTTGGCTGCGTCAAACCTCCCCTTTTCTGATCTTTCAGAACGGGTCGTTTCCGTCCTCTCAATGGGATACAGGAGGAAAAGCTGCAGGAGATAGAAAACGAAGACACATACGTAGAGGGCACTCCAAGACACTTGGGCAATGAAAGACCCGAGCACAATTGCCATTCCCGTAGCGATTGATTGCGCGGCGAGCAGCCGAGCGTTGATGGTGAGGAAGCGCTCTCCTTGACCGGCATTTCGAACAATTTCATATAAAAGTGCTTGTTCGGATCCCGATTGAAGGGAGTAGGCGAGCGCCTCAACAAGGGAAAGCACAACAAGAAAGGGACCTGAGAGCAACAGCATGCCGGCCGTATGGAAGAAAAGCAGCAGCACGCCCACTTGAATCGAAAACTTCTTTCCAAAGAAATCGCCTATCAGCCCTGTTGGCAGCTCGAGGACGACCGTTGCTATGTTGAACAGGGCTTGATAAAGCGCGATTTCCGTGACAGACATTCCTTTCTCCGCAAGGAAAAGTAGAAACACTCCCCGATTTAAAACAAATCCCGTGAGAACGAAAAAGGCGGAATAGACGTGCAGTTGCGTAGTGGCTTGCTTGTTCATTTGATACTTCCGATGACAATTTTGGCCTAGCGGGCGGCGGAATCAACCGAAGATGAGGCGCGTTGGCGCCGGGCGTCCAGATGCGTCATGCTGAAAATAGATGAAGCGTATGATTGACAAAACCATAGAGCCCGTCACAAATTGACTACTCCCAATGCTGGTCGTGGAGGGCGGCACCGAGAAAGTCGGCATCGAAAGGCACAGCTTCGGCAAAAGCGTAGTCGCCGTCGCTGGCGATGAGCAGGTAGTTCTCCTCGCCGCCGAACTCCGCATCACCGCATGGGACCACCCAGGCGTGGGAGAATACCTCGAGTGCCGTGGCAGCGCAGTCGCGCAGGAACGTCACGTCGCTCCCCTCGTTTGCGCTCACGATATTGGCAACGTAGATACCCCCGGGGTTCAGGCTGCCTCGCACCAAACGCAACGCCTCAACCGTCGCCAGCTCACGTACGGGTTCGGCACCGCCAAAGCAATCGCTCGCGACCACGTCGTAGCGACGATGCCCCACGCTCGTCACGCCCAGATGCGAGCGAGCCTCGGCGGTTATCACCCGCAGGCGATCGCCCGCCGCGCGCTCCAGCTCATCTAGGTAGAACCAGCGACGCGCCAGGCGCGTAATCTCTCCGTCATACTCGATGATGTCCATGCGCAAGCTCTCGTGCGACATCAGAGCGAACTTAGGATAGGCAAACCCGCCACCGCCCAGCATAAGCATGCAGTTGATACCGTGACCATAAGCGTCACGCATTGCGCCCTCGGCCTCAAACACGTCGTCAAACGCACGATAGTACGCAAAGACGGGCTCCGCCCAACGCTCGCCAACGTAACTTGCGCTTTGGTAGACGCCGCCTTGCACCAACACGCGAACCTCGTCGCCGTCCTCATCGTGCACGCGTTTCACACGCGCCAACCCATTGCGGGTTCGCGCAACCTGCAGACAGGCAGCACGAACAGCAACGGCGGCCGCACCAAGCGCCACGGCTCCCAGAGCAACGCCGGCAACGACGCCAGTAGAAACACTCGGCTTGTTCATTTACAGCTCCTTTTGCAGATAGAGTCCATGATCGTAAAAACCCAAATGGCGATAGTACTCGCGCGTACCAATCGCGCTAATCACGTTGATACGCGCATAACCCGCATCCCGGGCAATCTCGCACGCACGCTCTACGAGCAGACGCCCCAACCCATGGTGCTGGGCCGCCTGGCCTTGATACCCCACGCGCGCCGCCATGCCATACACGTGCACCTCGCGAATCATCGCCTCGTCCAGCGTCGTCGGCAACTCGTCCGCATGCGCGGCAACAAACGAACGGTCGGGCAGCGACAGGCGCAAAAAGCCCGCGATCTTGCCCTGCGGCGTCACCCACTGCAAAAAGCGCTCGTAAGTCACCGGCGTCTCGTACGCAACTTCCTCGTCAAGGGTCAACTCGTCCAGGTCGGCTCCAGCCGTGTTGATCTCGCGATAGCGAATCTCGCGCACCGTCGCGCCTTCCCCACGAGCCGCCAGGCGGTTCTCGACGAGCTGACGCAGGTTGGGTTTCTTGTTGCCCACCATGATGTCGTCGGAGCTAAAGTCGCGGATCATGCGGCTGATGCGGCAGAACGCCGGCGTCACCACGATATCGTCGGCCAGCACATCGAGCAGCTCTTCCTCGGTATAGGGACGCCACTCGCCGCGCTCATAGCAGCCCACCAGACGCGAACCCTCAATGAGCGCACACGGGTAGACCTTGACCTCGTCGGGCATAAAGGCCCCCTCGGTCATAAAGCGCTCGTAGTCGCGCTTGTCCCCCTCGGGTGTGGCGCCCAGTAAGTTGAGCATAAAATGCGCATGGATCTTAAAGCCAAACAGGCGCGCAAGCGAAAACGCCTGTTCGATCTGAGCCACCGAAATGCGGCGCTCGTTGATATCGAGCAGGTGCTGGTCGAGGCTCTGGATGCCCATCTGAATCTTGGTGCAGCCCAAGCGGCGAATAAGTGTAAGGGCCTGCGGCGTTACGGCATCGGGGCGCGTCTCAATAACGAGCCCCACCACGCGATGCTTCGCCGTCTCGTTGATGCGCTGCTGACGCTCAAGCTCCTCCATCGTTGCCATCTGCCACTCGGCAACCTCGCCCCATGGCGTACCGGGGCCGTACAGACGACGTACCGCGCGGTTGTAGCCGCCCACGGCAGCATCCACACGCCCCTGCTCGTCGGCAACGCCGGCAGCGAGCTCAGCCTCGTCTGTCGCAATGCCGGCAGCCCGATAGCGCTCGCGGCGCTCCGCCACCACCGGCGGCAGGGCATCGGCAGGCGCATCGTCGAGCAGGCGCCCCGCCTCGGCACGGCTGATGCCCGGACGCGCCAACATGGGGTTGGCCGCCACGCCGGCCACAGCATCGTCATTGAGCGCACGGAAGAGCTCCGACATAAACCATGTTTGATACCCTTCCGGATAGTCACTCCAGGTACCACCGAGCACAATGAGCTCGATCTTGTCGGTTGCATGCCCCATTTGCGAAAGCGCCGTCAAACGGGCGCTCACCTGCAGATACGGGTCAAAGCAATTTTGTTCCGCACGGGCGCACGCCGGCTCGGCGTGCAGATAGCTTTTGGGCATGCGCAGATCGTTGGGGCAAAACAGACAATCGCCCGAGCACGGCCACGGCTTGGTGATAACGGTAATGGTCGCCACGCCCGAAGCCGTGCGACGAGGCTTCATGCGAAGCACCTGCAGCAGCTGACGCTCCAGCTCGGGATTGACATTCCATGCCGCCCAACGCGCCGGTTCCTCACGCTTCACCCGCTGGTAAAACGGCAGCAGGCGACGCTTGGCCAAATCGCGCTTATCAGCGCCCTCGCGGCGCGCCTCGGCATGTATCAGTTTGACGAGCGCTTTGTCGTCCACGGTCTCACCGCGACGCAGAGCGTCGAGTATGTTCAAGATAATCTGTTCCATGTCCCCATTGTAAAGGCAAAGGCGCCGAAGCCGACCGCGGCCCCGACGCCTTCATCAAACAGCGCATCTAAGCATCTATGTTTGCGGACTTAGCCCGCCGTCGTCACTCCGGATCAAACGACATGTCGCCCGAACCGACCTTAAAACGATACGTGGCAGACTTATCACCGTTGTCGAATTCATGATTCAATATGGTCTCGCCGTCGTAGCCAAGCGGAAGGAAATCGCTCTCGAAGTCACCGCTGCCCACAGTTAGGCTCGCCTTAAAGCCCGTCGAGTTCGGAACCGTTATCTCCACGTCGCCCGAGCCCACACTCACGTCCATCGACTTCGCGGGGGCCTGATAGAGCTCGAACGTCACATCGCCCGAACCGACCTCGGCATTCAGGGTATCGGTCACGGTGCCAGTAAACTCAACATCTCCCGAGTCCAAAGTCAGGTTGAGGTCATGGCACGCAATGCCCGCGACCGTCAGATCACCCGATCCCACCTTGGCCGTAATGCCGACCAGGTTATCGGCAACTTCGCGCGGCAGTTCGACGGTAACCGTGCGGTCAATGGCGCGCTCGTCATCGCAATCGAACTGGCGAATCTTGAGCGTAGAGCCCTTGATTTCGGCCAGGTTCTGGGTTGCCGCATCGAAGGCAACGGTCCCCGTTGCCACGCGACCGCTTTCAATTACGCGCACCGGCCCGCCGGAGACGTGTTTGACCTCGACCGTGCCCGACGTCACATCCAGGTCAAGCGATGTGAACGCGTCGGCATCAAACGTTTCGCTCGAAAGTTGCTGAGGCCGAGCGGAATAGCTGCCGTCGTCCAAGAGATTGCCCTCGTCAACCGCATCGTCCATACCAGACAAGCCGGATACGACATCGTCGAGATCCCACGGGCCATCAAAATGAATCAAAGTCCGCGAAATGCCAAAAACAAGCCCGATGATGAGCACAAACGCTCCGATGCCAACGCCCAGACGCAGCTTGGATTCATGCGAAAGCTTCATCATTCATCACCCTCTTTGGCAATCGGCTCAGCGGTAGTCGCGGTAGCCACGTCAGCATCAACCGAAGCGGAAACATTCTGAGCCCTAGTTGTCACCGGTGCCGGACCAACCTGAATATCCCCGCGTACCCAATCACCATCGAGCGCACGCGCCACCCAGTGATAGATGGGAATCGTAAAGAAGATCAGCGCGGCAAAGGGCCCGGCACCAAACAGGAACATCAGCAAAAAGAACAGCAGCCAGCACACGGCCCAATACGGGAACGACTGGAAGGGGCCCTTCACCGGAGTCGGAGCGGCCGCGCCGCCGCCCGTCACCTGCGCCGTCGCGGCATTGGCGGCCTGCGCACTCCAGCTTGCCGCTTGCGCCGCCTTAGCCGCAGCATCACTCGCCTGTGTTGCCGCCTCAGTCGCACGCGCCGCTGCCTCATGGGTGCGGGCACGTTCCGCCGCCTCGGCCTCGCGCTGGCGGGCGCGGTCCTCGTTCTCAAACTCGATATCGTCCTCGATCTCGTCGCTCGGATTGAGCAGCTCGTCCAGACTCACGCCATAAAGCTTGGCGAGCGAGATCAGGTTCTCGGTATCGGGCGAGCTCTCCGCGCGCTCCCATTTGCTGACCGCCTGGCGCGACAGCCCCAGCTTTCGCGCCAGCCCTTCTTGGCTAAAGCCTTTGCTGCGGCGAAGGTCGGCGAGCCGCTGCGCAGTTTCTACATTCATGGTTCCTCCTATGTGATGCCAGCCGTGCCGCCGGACCGTTTTTGTTCTTAAGGCGCCTTGCACAGTTAAAAATCTATCCGCCACCGCCAAAAGCATGCCACCTATTCTAGTGAGATTTTTGACAACCGGCGGTTGCGGGCACATATGAGCTGCGGAAATGTGTCCAAACAAAGCAATGACCCACGGCTCGGTTGTCCCCGTTGCGGCGTTAACGGTAGTATGGTCGTACTGTTTATTTCGCACCGCCAACGGAGGGAGTTCCGCGCCGTGAACCGCGATTTCGCCTCATCGCTCATCCAGCTCAACAATACGTTCTATCGCGAGCACTCCGCTTCCTTTTCCGATACGCGCCAGGCCCCGTGGCCCGGCTGGGTGCGCACCATGGACATCGCGCTCGGGCAGCTCAACGCCGCCACGATCGAGCATCCCGTCCGCGTCTTCGACCTTGCCTGCGGCAATATGCGATTCGAGAACTTTGCCGCCGGCGGCGCACTTGCCGCCAAGGGCGTCGACGGTGCAAATCCCTCGGCAGATGCCAGCTGCCCGTTTGAGTTCTATGGCGTCGACTCGTGCCAAGACCTGGCCATCGATGCACATGGTCACGCCCTGCGCATTCCCAACCTGCACTTCCAGGAACTCGACGTGCTCGATGCCCTTATGAAGCTCAACCCCGCCGAGACACCCGATGTGCTTTTCGACGCCCCGCTCGCCGACATCTCGGTCTGCTTTGGCTTTATGCACCACGTGCCGTCGTGCGAGTACCGCGTACGCGTGCTCGACGCCCTGGTGCGCCAGACGCGCCCAAGCGGCATCATCGCCATCAGCTTTTGGGAGTTTATGAACGACGAGCGCATGGCGCGCAAGGCCGTTCGCGCCGAGGCCCGCGCCGAGCTCACCCCGCCGTTTGAGGGTTACGATTCCGCGCAGTTTGAAGCCGGTGACCACCTCATTGGCTGGCAAAACGACCGCCACGCCTACCGCTATTGTCATCACTTTGACGATCAGCAGATCACCGACCTGGTGCGCGGCGTCCGTACGTTCTACAAGAGCGGCGAGGTCCCCGTGCGCGAGCTTGAGCGCTTCCATGCCGACGGTCGCAGCGGCGAGCTCAACCGCTATGTGATCCTCAAGCGCCTGTAGGCACCGACGACTCGCCGTCGAGCCGCACCGCGTCTTTCGGGCAAACTATGCCCACCCTTTTTTCAACCCATTGACGGAACGCGCAGCTATGCGTTCCATACTTATGACCAAGGAGCCTCATGGGAGCCGTCCACGTTCGCACGCCTAAGAACTTTGTGCTCGAGGAGCGCCTGGAGCGCTACGCCGATGCGATTGAGACGAACCCCGAGGCCTATGCCGGGGATTGGCGCGAGGCCTGCGCGCCAGTTGGCGGCTCGTCCTTCACCCGCCTTCATCTGGATTTGGGCTGCGGCAAGGGAACGTACCTTGTAGAGCGCGCGGCCCACGAGCCAAACACCCTCTTTATCGGCATGGACCAGGAGCCCATCTGCATCGCCTATGCCGCGCAGAAAATCTGCGAGCAGGAACTGGCCAACGCACTCGTCCTGCCCCGAGGCGCTGCATCGCTGCTGCAGCTGTTTGCCGCAGGCGAGCTCGATGCCATCACCATCAACTTTCCCACGCCGCAGCCCAAGGCCAAGTACGCCGAAAAACGACTCGTCCATGTCGACCATCTGATGCTCTACCGCCCGCTCTTTGCAGCCGGCGCCACCGTCACGCTGCGAACCGACAGCAAGCCATTGCGCGACTACGCCTTGGGGCAGTTTGCCGCGGCAGGCTACGACACGCTTTGGGTAAGTGACGACGTCCGCCGCGACCATCCCGAGCATCCCGAGACCGAGTACGAGTGCCGCACGCGCGAGATGGGTGCCGTCGTCTACGGCATTTGTGCCACACCCGGCACGCAGCCCAGCGATGAACAGCTCGCGGCGGGCCGCGTGCAGGAGCAGAGCCTTGCCTGCTACCTGCCCGATAACCTCGATGAGCTCACCTATGTACCTCTGGGCATGGAAGAGGCCGTCGAGAACTTTAAAAACCGCGCCCGCAAGGGCAAGAAGCGCTTACCGCAAGAGTCCTAGGGGCTTCTTATGGTCGCGGCGTTGGCAAACAAGCGCAAATAGGCTCCAGCGAACGGCCCTCAAACCTAAGTGAGTAGACTATTTTGCAATAGCCAAGCACAGCCCGCATAGCGAAACATAAAACCGCAGGTAGAACCCTTGCGCAAAAGCCATGTGCTCGCAATATCGCAAAAAGTCTACTCACTTAGCTAGCGACTACACTAAACGGCTGGGCAGAACGCCCATTTCCTGCATTTTCTCGCGCGCTGGCACCCCACGCCGCCGCTACGCCATAATAGTTGGCGGACAATCGCGAGAGAAAGCAACCACATGGCACAGACCACGACAGATACCGCCGCCAGCACCGTCTCCGGCGCCGGCGCTGCCAGCTCATTCTCGGGCGGCACGGGAACCGAGGCAGAGTTCGGTTCGCTCGGTGCGCTCTCCCCCACCTGGTGGGAGCCCGAGGACGGCAGCGAGCCCGAGCCATGGCTCACGCCCGATCAAGCCTTCGAACGCTTCTTTGAATGGACGAGCGATCGCGGCATTGAGCTGTGGGACCACCAAGAAGAGGCCCTCATGGACCTGGCCGCCGGCGATCACATCATTTTAGGCACACCGACCGGATCGGGTAAATCGCTCGTCGCGCTGGGCATGCTCTTTATGGGCATGGCGCAGGGCAAGCGCTGCTATTACACGGCCCCCATCAAGGCCCTGGTCAGCGAAAAGTTCTTCGACCTGGTACAAGTACTCGGCCGCGATAACGTCGGCATGATCACCGGCGATACGCATATCAATACCAAGGCACCCGTCATCTGCTGCACGGCCGAAATCCTTGCCAACGATGCGCTACGCGAGGGCGAGGACGCCGATGTGGGCTGCGTAGCCATGGATGAGTTCCACTACTTTGCCGACCCCGACCGCGGCTGGGCATGGCAGGTGCCGCTGCTCACCCTGCCCCACACGCAGTTTATGCTCATGAGTGCCACGCTCGGCGATGTCACCGCCATCGCCGCCTCGCTCGAGGAGCACACCGGCGCTGCTTGCGACCTGGTTGTCGACGCCCCGCGCCCTGTTCCGCTGAGCTACGACTATGTGACGACCTCCCTCGAGGGCACCGTCGAGCTCGCTATGCGCCGCGGAGAGGCCCCACTCTACATCGTGCACTTTAGTCAGGACGCCGCGCTTGCCACGGCACAGTCGCTTGCCAACTTTGGCATCGCTAGCAAGGAGCAGCGCGAGGCCATTAAGGAAGCTGCCAAAGGCACGAGTTTCTCCACCGCCTTCGGCAAGATTCTCAAGCGCCTGCTCGGCTGCGGCGTCGGCGTGCACCACGCCGGTATGCTGCCGCGCTATCGCCTACTGGTTGAGCGCCTGGCGCAGCAGGGCCTGCTGCCCGTCATCTGCGGCACCGACACGCTCGGCGTCGGCATCAACGTGCCCATCCACACCGTGGTGCTCACCGCGCTCACCAAGTTCGACGGTTACAAGATGCGTCGTCTGCGCGCCCGCGAGTTCCACCAGATTGCCGGTCGCGCCGGCCGCTCGGGCTTTGACACCGAGGGTATGGTAATTGCCGAGGCGCCGGAGCACGAGATCGAAAACGCCAAGCTTATGGCCAAAGCGGGCGACGACCCCAAAAAACTCCGTAAGATTAAAAAGAAAAAGGCCCCCGAGGGCTTTGTCACCTGGAACAAGCAGACCTTTGAGCGTCTGATCGAGACGCAGCCCGAAACGCTCAAGCCGCGCCTGCGTATCACGCACTCCATGGTGATTAGCGTGGTCGAGCAGGGCGGCGACGCTCGCGCCCGCGTGCACGACCTCATCGAGACAAGCCTGCAAACGCCTGAGGAAAAGGCAAAGCTCGAGGTTCGTGCCGACGAGATCTTCGCCACGCTCATCGACTCCGGCGTCGTCGTGCGCACCGAGGTGCCGCCCGCGCCCGACGCTCCGGCTGACGCCGCGCCGGACATCGACTACGCGCTGACGGTCGACCTGCCCGAGGACTTTGCGCTCGATCAGCCGCTCTCGCCGTTTTTGCTTGCCGCCCTGGAGCTGCTCGACCCCGAGAGTGAGACCTATACCATGGATCTGATCTCGATGGTCGAGGCTACGCTCGAGGACCCCAAGCAGGTGCTGCGTGCACAGGAGCGCGCCGCGCGCGACCGCGCGATGGCCGAAATGAAGGCTGACGGCGTCGAATATGAGGAACGCCTGGAGCGCATCCAGGATGTCACCTACGAAAAGCCGCTCGAGGATTTGCTCGATGCCGCTTTTGACAAGTACTGCCAGGAAGTACCCTGGGCCAACGACTATCAGCTCTCGCCCAAGAGCGTCCTGCGCGACATGCTGGAGAGCGCGAGCGACTTTAAGGGCTATATCCAAAAGCTCGGCATCGCCCGCTCCGAAGGCATTTTGCTACGCTACCTGGCAGAGGCCTACCGTTCTCTCGACCGTACCGTGCCCATCGAAAAGCGCGACGAGCGCCTGCGCGATATTATCTCGTGGCTCGGCTTTGTGGTGCGCTCGGTCGACTCGAGCCTGGTGGACGAGTGGGAGAACGCCGGCAACCCCGCTGCACTCGACGTCACACCGCCGCAGGGCATCGACGAGGTCGTTGCGGACCGTCGCGGCTGCACGCTGTTGGTGCGCAACGCGCTCTTCCGCCGCGTGACCCTTGCCGCCCGCGAGCACGCTCGCGATCTGGGCGAGCTCGACGATGACTGGGGCATGAGCGAGATCCGCTGGCAAAAAGCACTCGACGCTTACCATGAGCAGCACGAGGAAATCCTCACCGACGGAAATGCCCGCAGCGCCGCGATGTTTTCCATCGACGAGAGCGACGAGAAGACCGATCACGTGTGGCACGTGCACCAGATTTTTGCCGACGAGGATGGCGACCACGACTTTGGCATCATGGGCGATGTCGATCTGGACGCCACGCAGGACGGCGGCGAGGTCATCTTCAAAAACTACCGTGTCGGCTTTATCGAGGACCTGCTCGAAGACTAGCCGGGCGCAATGGAACGAAACGAAGCGGGGCCGCTGGCAACATCGCCAGCGGCCCCGCTTTTGCACTATATGCTATGCCTTACTCAGCATCCTCGACCTCATACGAATCCGCCTCGGCTGGCTCATCGTTTGTCTCTGGCGCAGCCCCGCGCGCCTCGTCAAACGCCGCCTTCATGGTCTTGTTGCCCCACGTGAGCTTACGGATGGTAAGATCGTCGGCTTTCTTGTTGGCCAGGCGCAGATTGTTCTCGGAGGACAGCAACGCCTCCTTGGTTTTCTGCAGATGGCTAATCGTCTTGTCGATCTCATCGATTGCCGTTTGGAACTTGCGGCTCGCAATCTCGTAGTTGCGGCCGAAATCATTCTTGAACTTCTCCATCTTGGCTTCGAAGTTCGTGACGTCGATGTTCTGCTGTTTGTACTCCGCCAGCTCCTGCTTATAGCGCAGCGAACCCATGGCAGCGTTACGAAGAAGTGTAATCATGGGAATGAAGAACTGCGGGCGGATCACGTACATCTTCTCGTAGCGATAGCTCACGTCGACTATCCCTGCGTTATAGAGCTCGCTCTCGGGTTCCAGCAGGGTGCAGAGCACCGCGTACTCACAGCCTTTCTGGCGACGATCGTGATCGAGTTTCTTAAAGAAGTCCTCGTTTTTATGCTTGGTCGCGGTCTCATCGTTCTCGTTTTTCATCTCGAACATAATCGAAATGACCTCGTTGCCGCTCGCGTCGCACTCGCGGAAGATAAAGTCGCCCTTGGTACCCTCGGACGCATCGTTATCTTTCTCGAAGTACGCGTTAGGAAATGCCGTCATGCGCAGACGGTTAAACTCGGTCTCGCAGTGCTGCTCGAGCGACTCGCCCACCATCTTGGTGGACAGGCGGACCTTCATGTCCTTAAGGCGCTCAATCTCTTCATCCTTGTAGCGAATCAGGTCATCGCTCGCGCGCTTGGCCTGCGCAAGCTCGAGCTCGTGTGCCGCCTTGGCTTGCTCCTCGCGAGAATCGCGCACCGCCAGCTCGCTCGTTAGCTTGGCACGTGCCTCATCGCGCTCTCGTTCCGCCGCGGCGACCGCCTCTGACAGGTTCATTTTTGCCATCAGTTCCTGCTCGCGCAGCTGGGCACGCAGGCCCTCGGCCTCTTGCTCGGACTGAGCCTTTGCGGCGGAAAACTTCTCTTGCACCTTCGCGCGATAGTCAGCAAGCGCGCGCTCGGCCTCGCTGCGAGCGGCATCGAGCTCACGCTGCGACTCTGCCGCGGCAGCGGCAAGCGCCATCTCCTGGGCCTTGTCCGCCGCGGCAAGCCTGGCCTGCAGCTCGGCAATCTGAGCGTCGCGTGCAGCTAAATCGTTTTGAGCAGCGTTGCGCGCCGCCGACTCGGCAAGCTTTGCTTCGTCATCTTTGCGCCCAAGCTGCGCACGCAGGCTATCAATCTCACGCTGGAGTTCGGCATTCTCTTTTTGAGCATTGGCTCGTGCCTCAACCGCCGCGCGCTGGCTTGCACTCTCGCGCTCTGCGGCAGCGCCCTCGAGCTTAGCGCGCAGCTCGGCAAGCTCAGCATCGCGCTTGGCAACCTCTTGCGCCAGTTTCTGATCCGCAGTGTTCTTCTGCTCGACAAGCTGGGCATTGCGCTGAGACTCTGCCTGTTGCAAGGCAGCCGTCGAACGCGAGCGCTCAAGCTCCAGCGCCTGCTCACCCTCACGCTGGACTGCCTTCACACGCTCATCCAGGTCGCGCGAGAACTCGGCGTCGCGCACCTGCTTGACGATATCCGCATAGCCGGATGCATCGACCTTAAAAACTTCGCCGCAATGCGGGCACTTGATCTCGTTCATAGCAGCTCCTCGATGGACGCAAATATCAACCGGCTACACTCTACCGCGCCGCGCGGACAAAAAAGGCGCCGCCGCCATAATGGCAACGGCGCCAGAACCACCACAAAGGTGCCTGTCCCCTTTGTGGTGGCTCTGGCGCCCTATAACCCAAAGAAGCTAAGAATCTGATCACGGCTTACGGGCTTGTAATCGTTGGCATCGAGACCGACATCGTAGCGAAAGATAGGGCGCTCGCGATCGCGGTTGCGCACGTTGGTGCGGTCTCCCCTGCTGTGGATATGCCCGTGCAGCATGACGGCGCCACGCGCCTTGCCGTTCCAGCTGAGCATGGGGTAATGGCTCAACACCAGGCGATGGCCCTTGGCATAGCCGGGAGCAATCTCCAGGTAATCGCGCACGTCTTCCCAAATCTGCGGTACGTCGGGATCTTCCCAGTCGCCGTCATGGTTACCACGGATGAGCGTCACGTTCTGACATTCGATACGCTCGCGCAGACGCACCGCCTCCGCCAGGAGCAAACGATAGGTAAAGTCTCCCAAGATATAGAGACGGTCGTCCGCCGCCACGCACTCATTGACGGCATCGATGACCTTGCGGTTCATCTCCTCGACCGAATCAAACGGCCGATCCATATCGTGCAAGATATTCGTATCGCCCAGGTGCAGGTCGGCGGTAAACCACATCATCGTCTCTGTCCTCATTTCGCAACGTGTTCAACTCGTGCTAAGTATACAGACGCAGCGATGTGGCGGTTATCCAAAGAGCCCGCCGAACAGTCCGCGGCGGCGTTTGTCTTTCTTTTTCGACGCATCACTCTGGGCGTTCTTGCCCTGCCGCATCTTACGGTCCTGTTCCAGCTCATCGTCATCGAGTAGCACATCCCACTCAAACGGATCATCTGCCAGATCAAACAGGTTATCGTCGTCAAACATGGCAGCTTCCCTTACCGACTAGCGAGCATCCACCACATAGAGCCCAACGCGCACCTGATGCCACGGGCTGCGCTCGGGGGCAACCTGTTGCACACGGGCCTCAAATACGTCCTCGTGGCCGTAATACATCATCAAGGACAGTGGGCCGACCTCGTTTCCTGGAACGTAGCCAAGTTTGGTCTTGCCATAGTAAATCGCAACTGCCTCGGGGTCATGGGGATTATCGCGCTCGGCGCACAGTGTCAGTTTATCGCCCGCTTTAAGATCGCCCAGGACCAAGGTGCCATCGGCATATTGAAATCCTGCGATATGAAACGACAGAAGAACACGTGAAGGCTCGTACATAGCAGCTCCCCTAACGGCCGGATAAACCGGTGTTTAACCTTATTGAGAAGTCTACGGGTCCGTGCGGACACAAATTCGCCCCACCCGCGCCTTTTCGACCGTTTGTCGCTACGCCATCTGATTCTAATGCACAAACATGCGCACGAACTTGTGCTTCCAGCTTGCGTAAGGAGCGTAGCGGAATGGCACGTCCAGCCACGTCGCCTTGTTCACGATACTCTTCTTGTGGCTGAACGTATCGAAGCTCTCGCGGCCATGGTACTGGCCCATACCGCTCGCACCCATGCCGCCAAAGCCCATATGGCTCGTAGCCAAGTGCATAATCGTGTCGTTAACGCAGCCGCCTCCAAAGGGCACGTAGCGCACAAAGCGCTGCTGAGCCGCACGGTCCTGGCTAAAGATATACAGGGCCAGCGGCGTCGGACGATCCGTAATAAACGTCTCGGCCTCGTCTAGGCTCTCAAACGTCAGCACCGGCAAGATGGGACCGAAGATTTCCTCCTGCATCACGGCGTCATCGGGGGACACGCCGTCCAAAATCGTCGGCTCAATCTTGAGCGAAGTCTCGCGCGCGGTACCTCCAAGCACGACCTTATCGGGATCGATCAGCCCGCGCACGCGCGCAAAATGCTTGGCGTTGACGATATGCCCGTAATCCTCGTTATCGAGCGGATGCTCGCCAAACATACGGCGGGTCTCTTCCTTGATGAGGCCCAGCAGCTCGTCATGCACGCGCGCATCGACCAGCAGGTAGTCGGGCGCCACGCAGGTCTGCCCCACGTTGAGCCATTTACCAAAGGCGATACGCCGCGCCGCAACCTTCAAGTTTGCCGTCGCATCCACGATGCAGGGGCTCTTTCCGCCCAGCTCAAGCGTCACGGGCGTGAGGTTTTTGCTCGCGCGCTCCATAACGAGCTTGCCGACCGAAACGCTACCGGTAAAGAAGATCTTGTCCCAGCACTCATCGAGCAGCGCTTCGTTTTCGGCGCGCCCGCCCTCGACAACCGTCACCAGGCACGGATCAAATGCCTCTTCACAGATTTGCTTGAGCACCGCGCTCGATGCCGGAGCATAGGCACTCGGCTTGATGACCACGGTATTGCCCGCGGCAAGGGCGCCAGCGAGCGGCTCGAGCGTCAGCAAAAACGGATAGTTCCAGGGCGCCATGATGAGCGTGACGCCATAGGGCACGGTTTGCGTTTTGCACACGCTCACGGCGTTAGCGAGGTCGCACGGACGCAGGCGCGGACGACTCCATCGAACCACGTGAGCGATCTGATGTCGAATCTCGGAAAGCGATGTGCCAATCTCGCACATATAGGCCTCGTCATGCGACTTTCCCAAATCGGTCTTGAGCGCATGAGCGATATCGGCCTCGTGGGCCCGCACCGCATCGCGTAAACTCACGAGCGCGCGACGTCGAGCATCGACATCAAACGTGGCGTGCGTCTTAAAGTAGGCGCGCTGATCGCCGACGATGCGCGCAATTTCCTCGGTGTTCATGGACCCTCCTAATTCTCGTCCTCAAACATACCACCTGCAACGACCTCGTACATATGCTCGAGCTCCAAGCGGTCCATTAGAAGCGGAACGGGGTATAGCGGATTGGCCTCGGCATCGGCATGCACCGCCATCTCGGGAATGTCAGAGCGGCGAATGCCCAAGACATATTTGGGGATTCCCAGGGCCTCGTTCATGCGGTCGACCCAATCGATAAAGGCCTCGGCCGCAAGACTGTCCTGCGCGGTAGCCGGCGCAATGCCCGCCATGCGAGCAAGATCGGCAAGCTTGGGGGCGGCGGCGTCACCATAAGCGCGAAGCATGTGCGGCAGGATGATAGCGTTGGCCAAGCCGTGCGGAATCCCGTAACGCCCACCCAAGCTGTGTGCGATGGCGTGAACGTATCCAACATAGGAGCGGGTAAACGCAACGCCCGCCTTATACGCCGCCGAAAGCATATTGCGACGCGCACGCATGTCGTCGCCATGCTCATAGGCCTCGAGCAAATTGTCGTGGATGAGCTGCACCGCCTGTCGCGCCATCTTACGCGTATAGGGCGTGGTGCTTCGCCCGATAAAGGCCTCGACGGCATGCGTCAGGGCGTCCATACCCGTCTGCCCCGTAATGGAGGCGGGCAGACCGCGCGTAAACTCGGGGTCGTGCACCGCAAAGCGCGGGATAAGCACAAAGTCGTTAATGGGGTACTTGTAGTGCGTCTCGTCATCGGTGATAACCGCCGCGAGCGTGACCTCGCTTCCCGTGCCTGCCGTAGTGGGAACGGCGATAAGCAGCGGCAGGCGACGATGAATCCGCAGCAGGCCGCGCATCTTGTTGATGGGCTTGCTTGGCTGCGTGATGCGTGCACCCACGCCCTTGGCGCAGTCCATGGCCGATCCTCCGCCAAAACCGATAATGGCCTGGCAGGCGCTCTCTCGATACAGGGACGCCGCTTCTTCCACGTTTGAAACCGTGGGGTTTGCACGCGTTTCGGCATAGACCGTAACGCCAATCCCCCTGCATGCGAGCGCCGTCTCGAGCGGTGCCGTGAACCCCAGACGGGCAATGCCGGGATCCGTCACGATAAGGACCTTCTGGATCGAGCGCTTTTGAAGCACCGCGGGCACATCCTCGGCATGCTCTAAAATGCGCGGCTCGGTATAGGGCAGGATCGGCAATGCAATGCGAAAAACCGTCTGATATGTTCGGCACCAGGCACGACGGGCTAGATGCATAAAGGAAACTCCTTCATTTGTTGATAGGTCAACATTTGCTCGCCCGATTGTACTCAGCGGCGGTCAAAGACGGCCTGCCAATCGTTAATCAATCAACATCTTCATATCTCAAAATTGTTTTATTAAAAATCATTCCTAATAGGCTTCACATTTGGTTGCATTTATGGATAATAGAACTCGTCAAGACGCACGTCCGGAGAGGGCCCTTACGGGACCGGACGAGCGCACAATCGCCATCGATCGAAAGGATCAAATCATGAAGTTTGTTTGCCCCGTTTGCGGTTATGTGGAAGAGTTCGACGGCGACCAGCTGCCCGAGGACTTCAAGTGCCCCCAGTGCGGCGTTCCCGGTTCTCGCTTCCTGAAGCAGGAGGAGGGTCAGCTCGAGTGGGCTGCCGAGCACGTCGTGGGCGTCGCCAAGATGGAGGGCGTCTCCGAGGACATCGTTGCCGACCTGCGCGCCAACTTTGAGGGCGAGTGCTCCGAGGTCGGTATGTACCTGGCCATGGCGCGCGTCGCTCATCGCGAGGGCTATCCCGAGATCGGCCTGTACTGGGAGAAGGCTGCCCACGAGGAGGCCGAGCACGCTGCCAAGTTCGCTGAGCTCCTGGGCGAGGTCGTAACCGACTCCACCAAGAAGAACCTCGAGATGCGCGTTGAGGCCGAGAACGGCGCCACCGCCGGCAAGACCGATCTTGCTAAGCGCGCCAAGGCCGCTGGCCTCGATGCCATCCACGACACCGTGCACGAGATGGCTCGCGACGAGGCTCGCCACGGCAAGGCTTTCGCCGGCCTGCTCAAGCGCTACTTCGGCTAAGCCAGCAACCTGAGACATAACCTCTAGCTCGATGAGGCCCGGACCGCATGGTTCGGGCCTTTTTCGTGCCTCACAAACTTGTTAACTACCTGAAATAGGACCGCCTTCGGCATCGGCTTCTCGTCAAAAACTAAGTGAGTAGACTTTTTGGAACTTGCCGAGCAGACCATCCATATCACTTTATAAAGCCGCAGGTAAATGCCTTGTTGCAAAACGACCTAGTCGCCAAAGTGCCAAAAGTCTACTCACTTAGATTCGCAGCCGTCCACGATCGAGCCATTTTGTGTCTAACGGGCATCTTTCCGTCGATTACTCCCAATTTTGTCCAGTCAACGAATAGTTCAGACCTGAGTAATGTCTCAGCCCTTTGCTCATCTGAGCTTTTATCACGATATTCAGCATCGAGCATCCTGCATACGGCCTTAACGATCGCGCGGAATCTATCCTCATCCGATATCTGTCTGTGTGTCAGGAGAAGCACATCGTAGCCCATGGCCTGAAGGGCCGTCATGCGGTCAGCGTCACGCAAGCCATCCCCTGCGCGTCCGTGCGAGGCCTTTCCCTGACATTCAATGGCCACCTGTCGCCTGCCGTCCGGCGAAGACAGAAGTATGTCGATATATACACGGGACTTTCCCACAATCGCTCGAGCACTTGTGCTTAGCATCACTTCAACATTAAGCTCTATGTCGCAAAAACCTTCGCCTCCCAGGGATCGCGGCAGTGCAAGTAGCAAATACGCCTCGACCTCAAAAGGCGACGCGGCACCCAATGGAACGAGTTGCGACACCGTCCTAAATCTATTGCCGTAACGTATCCCGCAAACATCTGAACAAAAACGGTCAAGGTCTCCGCCCAAAACCAAAGCGTCTCGACGCCATAAATTTGAGGCGGTGCCGTCCTCGGACGGGCAGCGCACCCAACCGAACGTTGTCGAGATCGCGCCCGAATCAATTGCACGCGAAAGCTCCGCCTCAAGTGCCGCAGGCAGAGCGCACACCGCAAACAAGCCACACATCTCCGCCAATACCAAAAGAAGCTGAAGATCCGTCAGATGCCGTGACATGATGAATGCCGTCAGTAGAGGAGACGTAATCAAAAATCCATGCTCCGTTTCCAGCACGGATTCCCTGGGGAGCTCACCAAGAAACAGCCGCTGCCTAATGCTGGCAGGACAAGTCCGTTTGTTTCTCGTCCGAACCAATGTATGCAACGGAAAACCGAGCGCGACCGCAGCCGTCGGGTTGCGGGCGAGATCATATCGCTACCGGTCTTCTTCCGGTCGTGGAAGCGACGGACACAAAGCGCGGACTTGAGGAGGCAAACGCCAGTACCTAAAAGCCGATATGTCACAAAGTAGATCCTTCATAGGCACAGGAGAACACGAATTTCAACCCAGTCAGTCACGCATTGGCGCGAACGCACCAAAAATGGCGCCGAACGGACTGCCAAGTTTTCAACAGCCCTCCCCAACTGGCCAAAAGCTTGTCGAGAGCTGGACGAAGCCCTGTTGAAAACCCCATTTTTTTCTCATGCAGAAGCTTTACGCGGCAAGTGAGTAGACTTTTTTTGAACATTCCGAGCAGGCCGGTCTTCCTGCTTTTCAAAACCGCAGGTAGATAGCTTGTTACAAAACTGCCTGGTCGCCAAAGTGCTAAAAGTCTACTCACTTAGATTGCAGAGTGCCCCCCATTAGCTGCAATTCCAAGGTAGTTAGTACTTTTGGACTCAGGTCGTCATACTGGACAAGAATATGAGTTGAGTTTTCAGGGGCAGATGCGCCATCGGCACACCAAAAACAGTCACCGATATCGATAAAAGGGATGCTCGAGCGCGTGAGGGCCCGTGCAAAAGTGCTTCCGCCCGTTCCGCGCTCCGCAACCACGGTGCAGTAAAGGCCCGCGTCTGCATGCTCGATCGAGACCTCTCCTGCCGGAAATACCTTCCGCACAAGCACCATCAGGCCATCACGCGCCTCGCGAGCACGAACGCGCACGCGGTTCACATGTCGCTCGTAATCACCCGATTCCAGCAAGCGAGCCAATGCAACTTGATCTATAGAGCTAACCGACGAGGCGTAAAAACCAAGGTCGCGCCTAAACCGCTCCATCAGCTCGTCGGGCAGCACCATGTACGCTAGGCGCAACGCCGATGACAGGCTCTTCGAAAACGTATTGGTGTAGATAACCGACTGGGCGGCATCGATCGACGCGAGTGCGGGGATCGGCTTGCCGGCAAGGCGGAACTCACAATCAAAGTCATCTTCGATGAGATATCGACCCGGCCGTTCGGCAGCCCAGCTCAGCAGCGCATATCGACGCGCGATGCTCGTCACCAGGCCGGTTGGATATTGGTGAGACGGCATCAGGTGAAGGACATCGGTCCCAGTTTTCTGCAGAGTGCTCAGGTCGACGCCGTCATCATCCAACGGGATATGCCGAACTTTGCAACCCATGGCCTGATAGATGCGCGTCAGGCGCAAATAGCCCGGGTCCTCAACGGCATACACCTTGTCGGCTCCAAGCAACTGAACCAACATAGTATCGAGC
Organism: uncultured Collinsella sp.; assembly: GCA_938045065.1. Classification (GTDB taxonomy): domain Bacteria; phylum Actinomycetota; class Coriobacteriia; order Coriobacteriales; family Coriobacteriaceae; genus Collinsella. The sequence goes on along the minus strand of CALIOA010000037.1, from coordinate 96,083 downwards.
AGCTGGGCACCTGCACCGATAACGATGTTGTTGGGGTCGACATTCATACCCCTTGTCCCGCGCAGATGGTGAGCAATTGCGCGTCGCAGCCGAGCGGTGCCCTGCGCCGGTGCGGGCGAAAAGATTTCGCGCTCGTCTTCGGATGCCAGCGTCGCCCGTAGCGCACTTTGCCAAAGCCGTGCCGCCTCCAAAGCGGAAGGAGAAAGTGCATCGAACAGCTCAACCTGTCCGTTGACATCATGCGCGCTGGGACCCGCAGAGGCGGCATCTCGGTCGATGTCCTCCGCAGCTGAAGCCAAAACCGGTGCATCCGGAAGCTCGCAAGCGTAGTAGCCACGACGCGGCATTGAGCAAATATAGCCCTCAGCGAGTAACTGGCTATATGCATTCTCGATGGTAATGACACTGATTCCCAGATGACTGGCAAAGGCGCGCTTAGACGGAAGATGCTCCCCCGCCGCAATACGTCCAGCAACAATATCATCTCGAATTTGCTGATAAACATACTCATAGAGCGATGCCTCGCCACGTTTTTCCAAATTGTAGTCAAGCATGAGTTTGCCACCTGACCTTATCGAGCTGTTCAATCTGATATTAAGCTGACCTTATTATTATCTCGAAAACTGAGTATTTTGCCATACCCAGCTCCCCGATAGGATGTTCCGTCAAACAATGCACATGCCAACCAAGGGAGCAACCATGGCAGAACAGACCAGCAAGGCCGATCGCGTCAAACTCAATCGCGAACTCGCACAGATGCTCAAGGGCGGCGTCATCATGGACGTCACCACACCCGAGCAGGCGCGCATCGCCGAGGAAGCGGGCGCCTGCGCCGTCATGGCACTCGAGCGCATTCCGGCCGACATCCGCGCCGCAGGCGGCGTCTCGCGCATGAGCGACCCCAAGATGATCAAGGGCATCCAAGAGGCCGTCTCCATCCCTGTTATGGCCAAGTGCCGCATCGGTCACATTGTCGAGGCGCAGGTCCTGCAGGCCATCGAGATCGATTACATCGACGAGTCCGAGGTTCTCTCCCCTGCCGATGACGTCTATCACATCGACAAGACCCAGTTTGATGTGCCGTTTGTCTGCGGCGCCCGCGATCTGGGCGAGGCGCTGCGCCGTGTTGCCGAAGGTGCCACGATGATTCGCACCAAGGGCGAGCCGGGCACGGGCGACGTCGTTCAGGCCGTGCGCCACATGCGCAAGATCCAAAAGCAGATCCGCGACGTTGTTGCCCTTCGCGACGACGAGCTCTTTGAGGCAGCCAAGCAACTGCAGGTTCCGGTCGAGCTGGTGCGCGAGGTCCATGCCACGGGAAAGCTTCCCGTCGTGAACTTTGCCGCTGGCGGCGTGGCAACCCCGGCCGATGCTGCGCTGATGATGCAGCTGGGTGCCGAGGGCGTCTTTGTCGGCTCGGGCATCTTTAAGAGCGGCGACCCCGCCAAGCGCGCCGCCGCCATCGTTAAGGCTGTGGCTAACTTTACCGACGCCAAACTCATCGCCGAGCTTTCGGAGGACCTGGGCGAGGCCATGGTCGGCATCAACGCCGACGAGATCGAGATCATCATGGAGGAGCGCGGGCGCTAGTCCAGCAGAAAGGATCACACATGAGCGATTATGCAGACCAAACGGTCGCCGTGCTGGCGGTCCAAGGCGCTTTTGCCGAGCACGAGGCGAGGCTGTCCGAGCTGGGCACACGTTGTATTGAGTTGAGGCAGGCGGCCGATTTGAAGCAGGACTTTGACCGTCTGGTACTTCCCGGCGGCGAGTCTACCGTTCAAGGGAAGCTGCTTGATGAGTTGGGCATGCTCGAGGAGCTTCGTGCCCGTATCGTTGAAGGCATGCCCGTCCTGGGCACCTGCGCCGGCCTGATTCTGCTGGCTCACGACCTTGCCGCCCACGACGATAAGGGCACGCCGCGTTTGGCAACCATGGATGTACTTGTCGAGCGCAATGCCTACGGCAGGCAGCTCGGCAGCTTTCGAACCAAGGGGCAGGTATCCGGCATCGACGGTGAAGCGCCACTGACGTTCATCCGCGCGCCCCGCATCGTCGAGGTCCACGGCGACGCCAAGGCCTTAGCGAAAGTCGACGGCCGTATCGTCGCCGCCCGTCAGGGCAACCAGCTCGGCGTAACCTTCCACCCCGAACTCGACGAAGACACCCGCCTCCACGAACTGTTCCTACAAATGTAGGCAAAGTAGAACGAGCGTGGATTTTCGGACACATAACAAATGAGAGTGGATAATCTCCCACTTTGAACTTGGATGCAGGCTCAAACCGGGAGATTATCCACTCTCATGCTATGTAGTCGTTGGGGACGCTCTTAAACGACTAGAAAAAACTATAGGAACACCCAATGACTACTTTGGACCATGACGGCGCCGCAGGTAGAGGACGAACAGCGAGCGCCCGTCAGAGCGAACAAATTGGCATGAAAAGAGGACGGCATAGACCTTCTGGTCATGCCGTCCTCTTTGAATGACAAGTTGTCGCTCTGGTGGGCGCGCAGCGTCAAGTGGTTACGGCGTTTGGTAAAACGCCGTAACTAAAAGCGGTTGCCGCGGAAGCCGCCGCCGTTGCGGCCGCCACGATCGCCACCGCGACCGCCACGGTCGTTACCACGGTTGCCGCCGAAGCCGCCACGGTTGCCACCGCGATCGCCATAGCCACCACGGTTGCCGCCAAAGCCGCCGCGACCGCCACGGTCGCCGCCACGGTCACCAAAACCGCCACGGCCGCCACGATCGCCACCGCGACCGCCGCGGTCGCCGCCACGGCCACCACGATCGCCAAAGCCGCCGCGACCGCCACGGTCGCCGCCACGGCCACCACGGTCGTCACGGCCGCCGCGAGGACCGCGGTCCTCGTCCAGACCCATGGCGACAAGCGGAGCGATAACCTTATCGAGAGCGGCCATCAGCTCGGTGGCCTCCTCGTAAGAAAGCTCGGGCAGGAGCTTCTCCTTCTTGTTGGCAAGCTCGACCAGGCCCTCAGCGGCATCCTCGGCAGCGAAGACGACGATCTTGCGCATATCGCCCTCGGCGTCGTCGATGCGACCGACCAGATCGGCGGCCTCGGCCTCGGCCATCAGGCCATCGAGCTCACGGAGGCGCATGCCCAGCAGGTCGGACATTTCCTTCTGCTCCATCTTGGGCTTGAGGTCAAGAAGCTTGATGGCGCGCTCGATGTTCGCCATGCGCTCGGCCTTGGCCTCCTCCTCCTTGGAAATAGCAAAGCGACGGCTACGCAGCAGGCGGGCGGCCTTCTGCATCTTGTCCATCAGCTCTTCGTCATCGTAATCAACGGCGGCCTTGACAACCTCGGCCTCCTCCTCGGCGGAAACCTCGTCAGCAGCCTCAACCTCGGCAGCTTCGGTCTCCACGGTCTCGACTGCCTCGACCTCGGCAGCCATGGTCTCGTTCTCGGTCTCGTTCATGATCTCTTCGTTCTCAGACATGAGACTCCTTCTTAGCCCTCTCGGGCATCATCGCCCCATTCGCGGGGCCCGTCGCGCACTCTTTGCGCTTTAAACATTCATGCCTCTCGGCAAAACGTCCATTAGTTTATGGTGTTGCCATCCAATCTAGCTGCAGAATCTATGTGCACACATTAATGCGACATGTGCGACTCGCGACGAGCGTACACCAGCGACGTCGCGAACCCGACCACGGCAATCACAGCCGCCACACGCACGGCAGTTGCAAATCCAATCGCCTGGGCAACGTCGGTCGCAGCGCCAGCCGCGCCGGCAGTCGCCGCAGAACTCGAGAGCAGACCGATAAACAGCGATGGGCCAAACGATGCGGCAATCATGTTCCACGTGTTAAGCAATGCCGTTCCGTGGGGATGCTCAGCGGCAGGCAGCGTCTCCAAGCCGGCCGTTTGCGAGGGGCTCAGTACCAAACCTACTCCGGCATACACCACAACGGTCAGCGCCACGACAACGCCGATGTTCATGCTTGCCGCCGTCATCGAGATGGCAGTCTGCCCCACGGCAATCAGGGCAAAGCCGACCGGCAGCAGTGGCCATGCGCCACGGGCGTCCATCACGCGTCCGCCCACAATCGAGGTCACGGCGTTGCAGGCAATCGCCGGCAAAATGAGCAAGCCCGCAATAAGTGCGGTCATGCCGTATGCGCCCTCAAAATAGAGCGGCAACAAAACGCTCATCGAGAACGTCGTCATCATCGACACCACCACAAGCAGGCACGCGGGCCAAAAACGAACGCTCGCCATGGGACGCACGTTAAGCACCGGATGCTCGAGCTTGAGCTGACGGGCCGCAAACAGGCCGAGCAGCACAATGGCGGCGAAAAGCGCCACGATGCCGGCAATCGGATTGGTCGAGAACTCGCCTACGGAATGCACGAATGCCGTAATGCCGGCAGCGAGCAAAACAACCGACAGAATATCAAGCGTGGTGCTCGAGCGCTCTCCGACATTCTGAACAAGCTTAACGCCCGCCGCAGCGACCACAATGCCGCCCACCAGCGGCACTACAAACACCGCCCTCCAGCCGAACAACGTGCACATAAGACCGCTGATTACGGGTCCAAACGCCGGCCCTAGCGTAATGCAGGCACCGCCCAGGCTCAGATACAGACCGAGCTTCTCGCGCGGAGCGCAAGACAGCACCACGTTCATCATGAGCGGGAACAAGATGCCCGATCCCGCAGCCTGCAAAATACGGCTTGGCAGCAAAACGCTAAATGACGGAGCGAACAGGCACAGGACTTCGCCGGCGACCATACATCCGCATGCGAAAAACAGCAGCTTGCGCGTCGAGAAACGGCCGGACAGGAAGGCCATGATGGCCGTAAAGATCGACGTCACAATCATGTAGCCCGAGACGAGCCACTGCGCCGTGGTAGCACTCACCGAAAAGGCTGCCATAATGTCGTGCAACGCCACGTTAATGATGTTCTCGTTAAACGCGGCAACAAAGGCTGCAATATACATAACGATGAGAATCACCGCAGTGGCCGATGGCGGTGCTTGAACTTGTTGCTGAGATTTGCTCCCCATGCATTTCCTTCCTCTTGGAACGACAGTTGCATCGCCCCAGAGGAACAGTCCAGGGCGAAAAATGAGCCCTAGACTTACGCCAGACGCCGTACACGACGAGTCTGACAACATGGTCCAACGTCGAAAGATTGTAACGCGGACGCACAGCTTTCCTTCCGCGCTATTATTAAAAGTCCACGAAAGCATGAGACATGAGGAGCCCGCCATGATTAAGCCCGTCATGAAATCCGAGTTCTTTTTGCGCCTGCCTTCCGAAGACGCGGGACCCGACGATGCCGCGACCGGGCAGGACCTCCTGGATACACTCCACGAGCATGAGCACGAGTGCGTGGGCCTCGCCGCCAACATGATTGGCGTGCGCAAACGCATCATCTGCGTAAAGGACGGCAACAGGACACTCCTGATGTACAACCCTCAAATTCTTGAGCAGGTCAATGCCTATCAGACGAGCGAAGGATGTCTCTCGCTGATCGGCGAGCGTCCCTGTACCCGCTATCGCCGCATTAAGGTGGAGTATTTGGACGAGAACTTCGTCCACCGCATCAAAAACTTCTCGGGCTACACCGCCGAGATCATCCAGCACGAAATCGACCACTGCAACGGGATTGTTATTTAGTTCCGCCGATTCAAGAAAGCTCCCTGCAGCAAAACAACTGCAGGGAGCTTTTCATAGTGCGGAGTTTCTATCCCCTACGACTGGCGGTAATGATCGAAGAAGTCGGCGAGGTCTTCGAGGGACTCTTTGAGTACTTCCATGCGCGGCAGGTACACGATACGGAAGTGGTCGGGCTCAGCCCAGTTGAAGCCGCCGCCGCGCGTGATCAGGATCTTCTTCTCGTGCAGCAGGTCAAGGGCGAACTGCTCGTCATCGGTGATGTTGAACTTCTTCACATCCATCTTGGGGAAGATATAGAACGCCGCGCGCGGCTTGACCACCGAGATGCCGTCAATCTTGTTGAGCGCCTCATACACAAAGTTGCGCTGCTCGTAGACACGACCGCCGGGGCGGATGTAGTCGTTAACCGACTGATGGCCGCCGAGCGCCGTCTGGACAATCGACTGAGCCGGCACGTTGGAGCACAGGCGCATGTTGGAGAGCATGTTAATGCCCATGATGAAGTCGCTCATGCAGCGCTGGTTGCCCGAAAGCACCATCCAGCCAATACGATAGCCCGCGATCATGTGCGACTTGGAAAGGCCGCTAAAGGTGACGCAGGGCAGGTCGGGGGCGAGCGAGGCAATCGAGACGTGCTCGTAGCCGTCCATGCACAGGCGGTCGTAGATCTCATCGGCAAAGATCATCAGCTGATGCCTACGTGCAACCTCGACGATGCCCTCGAGCACCTCGCGCGGATAGACGGAACCCGTGGGGTTGTTGGGGTTGATGATGACGAGAGCTTTGGTCGCGCTCGTAATCTTGGACTCCATATCCTCCAAGTCGGGATACCAATCCGCCTGCTCATCACACAGATAATGTACGGGATGACCGCCGGCAAGGGTTGCGCACGCCGTCCAGAGCGGATAGTCGGGGCTGGGGATCAGAATCTCGTCGCCGTTGTCGAGCAGCGCGTTCATCGAAAGCTGAATGAGCTCGGACACGCCGTTGCCCGTGTAGATATGCTCCATCTGAACGTTGGGCAGGCCCTTGATCTGCGAATACTGCATGATTGCCTTGCGCGCGGAGAACAGGCCACGCGAGTTGGAATAGCCTTCGCAGTCGGGCAGCTGCTGGCGCATGTCCTTGATGACCTCATCGGGTGTGCGGAAACCGAAGGGCGCCGGGTTGCCGATATTGAGCTTGAGGATGCGCTCGCCCTCGTCCTCCATACGGGCGGCCTCATCGACGACGGGACCGCGCACGTCATACAGGACGTTGTCGAGTTTGGTGGATTTAGAAAAAGTACGCATGGTGGTGCTCCTTGCAATTTGAGCTGAGGGATGGGGTTCGGGCTTGGAATCGTTGCGGGGTGATGATGCCTCGCCTTGATCGGCGTCGCCGGCGAGCAGCCAGGTAACATCGACCTCCAAAATACGGGCGAGCAGCTCAGCCACATCGCGCCGCGGAATCGTCTTGCCGCTCACATATTGGCTCATCTGACTCTTGCCGAGTTTTTTGCCGAGCATCTCCGATGCGCGGATTACGTCCGACTGGCGAACGTCGCGATTGGACATAGTCTGTCGCAGGCGATCGCTAAACGTCTCTTGGGCCACTAGAACCTCCTTGCTGGCAAAGTTCAATTTATAGAACACGAATTGAACCTGGGTTCAATTTAGGCAGCAGTATAGCGCGGCGCATTATCGGGAAGTTCAATTTCATAAGAAAATGCACCGGACTCTGAGATTTGCCCAAAGCGGACAATGACACGCACACGTTTAGAGGTATTCGAGGAAACGGGCGGCAGCAAGCGAAACATCGGCCGTTCGATATATGGCGTTGATCTGCCGATGGGGATGCCCCTCGAGTGGGCGCACGGCAACATCGAACTGGCAGCGGCGCAAGATGAGCGCGGGAAGAATGCTCACGCCCAGGCCGTCCTCGACCATAGCCATAATCGCATAGTCATCCCAAGTCGACAGTTTTGAGCGCACTGTCAGTCCCGCCCGACGAAACAGCGGCGTAATCTCGTCATCGGTGCCGCGTTCTAGCAGAATAAACTGCTCGTTGGCTAAATCGGCAAGAGAGACGACCTCCGCCGTGGCAAGCAAAGAGTCTGCCGGCACTACCGCCATTAACTCGTCGCGCACCAAAGACCGCGATGCCATGCCGTTTTCTCGGGGTTCACGCGGGATAAAGCCCAGATCGCAGCGCCCTTCCGCCACCCATTGTTCAATCTCTGAGTAATCACCCATCAGTAGCTCGTAATCGACATCCGGGTAATCGGCGCGAAAACGCGCAATCACCGGCGGCAGCACGTGGGTCGCCACACTCGAAAACGTACCGATGCAGATTTTGCCGCGCATGAGCCCACGCATCTCATCCACCCGTCGCTGCAAACGAACAAATTCCTCGCATAACGTCTCGACCGCCGGCATAACTTGCCGCCCGTCGGCAGAAAGAGCCACGCCCTCGCGACTGCGGTCGAGCACCTTAAAACCCCAGTCGGCTTCAAGATCGGCCACCATACGGCTCACGCCCGACTGCGAATAGCTCAGGCGCTCGGCAGCACGCGTAAAGCTTCCGGCGCGCACCGTCTCCAGCAGCACCTGCATCTTTTGAATATTCGTTTCCACGGCACCCCTCCACCTTTGCATGAGTTTTTGTCATGTTATCTATGCATTATATTCGCTTTTCTTCTAAAGCCAGTTCACCCATAGTGAAGATGCTCAGATATAGAGGGGATGTCAGCGCATGAACAACGGGCTGTTTACGTACTTAGCAGCATTGCTGTTGTTTGGTTCCAACGGCATCATCGCCGCTGCCATCGCGCTGCCGAGCTCCGATATCGTGCTACTACGCACGTTTTTGGGCGCACTCTCGCTTGTCACCATTCTCGCCATCACCCAACGCCATACGTTGCAGGCGCCATCTCGCCCCCGCGAAGCCGCAGCCCTCCTCCTCTCGGGAGCCGCGCTGGGCGCCAGCTGGATTTTTCTGTTCCGCGCCTACCAGACGGTCGGCGTCGGCGTATCCTCGCTGCTGTACTACTGCGGCCCCATCATTGTCATGGCACTCTCCCCGCTCATCTTTGGCGAAAAGCTGACCGGCGGCAAAATCGCCGGCTTTATCGCCGTTGCTTGCGGTGCTTTTCTCATTGCAGCGCAAGGTCTAGGCGGCAATATGCCCATTGCAGGTATCGCCTGCGGCATCGCCTCGGCATTTTGCTATGCGCTGATGGTCATCGCTAGCAAGGGCGCGCCACACATCGAAGGCCTCGAGAACTCCACGCTCCAGGTGAGTGCCGCCTTTGTGACCGCGCTGGTCCTCACGCTCATCACGCAGGGTGCACCCTCATTCCTGTCCGCCGGCGTCGCCGCAGGCATCGATTGGCGCGCCGTCGTCATGCTCGGCGTCGTCAACACCGGCATTGGTTGCCTGCTCTACTTTAGCGCCGTCGCCAAACTGCCTGTGCAGACCGTCGCCGTTGTCGGCTACCTCGAGCCGCTTTCGGCCGTCGTGTTCTCGGCCGTCCTTTTGGGCGAAGCCATAACACCGGTCCGCCTGATGGGCGCCGCGCTTATCATCGGCGGCGCGATTTTTTGCGAACTCGCCGGCAAACGCGCAAGCGCCAAGGCTGGCATAGCCCAGACAGCACGTGCTTAAAAGCCCCTGTTTTGAAATGCTACCTACGTACATAAATAATCCCCAGCTGGGGATTATTGTCTAAAATAACCTGATGTGCCAAACTGCTCTTGTATGTATAAAGACGGCATAAAGATTATCTGTCCTAGACAGACAACCGGATGTCTAAGGGAGTCCACGTGGCACACAACAAACTGGAGGCAAACCCCCAAGACCAGCGTGGTCAAGGCGGGCACAGAGCCATCCCCCTCTCCGCTGGCATGCTGCTCGTAACGCTCGGCGTCGTCTATGGCGACATCGGCACGAGCCCCATGTACACCATGAAATCAATCGTCGCCAACAACGGCGGCATCGGTACCGTCAGCGAGGACATGATCCTGGGCGCGCTTTCGCTCGTCATCTGGACCATGACGCTCGTGACCACGGTCAAGTACGTGGTAATCGCCATGAAGGCCGACAACCACAACGAAGGCGGCATCTTCGCCCTGTTTAGCCTGGTACGCAAGGTGGCACCGTGGCTGATTCTCCCCGCCATGATCGGCGGTGCGGCGCTGCTCGCCGACGGCATCCTCACCCCCGCCGTCACGGTTACCACGGCCATCGAGGGTCTGCGCACCATCGAGTGGGGCCACGCGCTGTTGGGTGACGGGCAAACTAACGTCATCATTATTACCATCATCATTATCTGTGGCCTGTTTGCCATGCAGCGCGCTGGCACCTCGTCAATCGGCAAGCTGTTCGGTCCGCTCATGACGCTGTGGTTCCTGTTCCTGGCAGGCGCCGGTCTATTCAACATGCTCGGCAACCTGTCCATCTTGCGCGCGCTTAACCCCATCCGCGGCGTCATGTTCCTGTTCTCGCCCATCAACCACTCGGGCATCATGGTGCTCGGCTTCGTCTTCCTGTCGACGACCGGCGCCGAGGCGCTCTATTCAGACATGGGCCACGTGGGCAAGGCCAACATCTACGCATCCTGGCCGTTTGTTAAAGCGGCGCTTATCCTTAACTACCTGGGTCAGGGCGCTTGGCTGCTCGCCAACAATTCCAATCCCCAGTTGCTCGCGATGGATAACGTCAACCCGTTCTATATGATGCTCCCCGAGCCCCTGCACCCCTTTGCCATCGTGCTTTCGGCCGTGGCGGCCATCATTGCCTCGCAGGCGCTCATCACCGGCTCGTTCTCGCTGGTATCCGAGGCAACGCGTCTCAACCTTATGCCGCATCTGCGCATCCACTACCCCAGCGACACCAAGGGCCAGCTCTATATTCCGCTCGTCAATAACATCATGTGGGTCGGCTGCATCTTCATCGTGCTGCTGTTCCAAAACTCCGAGCGCATGGAGAGCGCCTACGGCCTCGCCATTACCGTGACCATGCTCATGACCACGACGCTTTTGACGAGCTACATCGCCGGCATCCTCAAGCACAGGCTGGGTGCCTGCGTCTTCGCCCTGCTCTTTGGTGCCATTGAGCTGTGCTTCTTCGCCTCGTGCCTCACCATGTTCTTTGACGGCGGCTACGTCATGATCTTCCTGGCCGCACTGCTGTTTGGCCTTATGTACGTGTGGCGCCGCGGCACCGCCATCGAGCGCACGCAGACGATTTTGCTGCCCGTCTCCAAGTACATCGACCAGCTCAACCGCCTGCGCAACGACGAGACCTATCCCGTGCTCGCCGACAATCTGGTATTTCTCACCAACAGCCCCGACCCGCTCACACTCGACCGCGACGTGCTCTATTCCATCCTGGATAAGCATCCCAAGCGCGCCAAGGCATATTGGTTCATTAACGTGCACGTTACCGACGAACCCTATACGCACGAGTATTCCGTCGAGACCTTTGGCACGGACTTCCTCTTCCGCGTTCGCCTGGACCTGGGCTTTAAAGTCAACCAGCGCGTCAACGCTTATCTGCGTCAGATCGTCGGCGACTTGATGGCATCGGGCGAGCTGCCGCCGCAACATCACACCTACTCCATCTACGAGACACGCGGCAACGTGGGTGACTTCCGCTTTTGTATGCTGCGCAAGATGCTTGCCCCCGAAACGGACATCAACCGCAATGACCACCGCGTGATGGCCATCAAGTACGCCGTCCGCCGCGCCTGCGGAAGCCCGGCACGCTGGTACGGTCTTGAGAACTCGGCCATCATCATCGAGTACGTGCCGCTGTTTGCCCGCATGCGCCCGGCCGTTAAGCTCGTGCGCACCCAGGTGCCGCTCGAGGTTCAGATCGAAGAGGCCGAGGAAATGGAAGTCGACATCTTCTCGGACGACTTGGTCAACGGCAACGAAGCCGGTAAGGACATGAACGTCGATCCCACCGAGTTGCTCGAGAGCGTCGCCGATACGCCCGAACAGCAACAGCTCGACGGCCTCGAGAACGAACAACTCAACGACGCCAACTTCTAGCGACGTCACAAATCAACGACAGCGGCCCTGCACCTCACGGGAGATGCAGGGCCGCTTTGCATTGCGGTAAAGCTATCGGCTACGAACGACGCGGCTCGGGAACCACGAGCCTATCGGGGCTCGCGCCCTCGGCATCCATCAGGCTCACGTAGCGAATCGACGGATCCCCATACATCGCGTAGTAATAATTGCCCGTGCGCGCGCTAAAGCATCCGGTGTAGATAGTCTTCTCGAACTTGCCATCGCCCATCCTGGACGCTCCCTCGATCATCACCACGCCCTCGAGCGAGCGGAACATGCGAACGACGTTTTCGGTCTCGCTCTCCTTTTGCGGGTAATTGGCATTGAGGTACGCCGCCTTTACAAAACGGCTCGGCGAATAGCAATCGCCCGGAATGCCGCGCATGCCGGCACCGGCTCCATAGGGCTTGAGCTCGGCGCCACGCCATGTCGCCGTCTGCGGAAAATCGCTTGTGGCGGTGATATAGGTGCGTAGGTTTTCCATATGCCACGGGAAGGTCGGCTGATTGGCAAGGGTGTCGACCGGATCGTCGTATACATGCAGGCCGTCAGCCATCATCTCGACCACGATGCTGCGCTGGCTGTCGCCGATAATCCAATGGAGCAGTGACACGCCCAGCCCCTCTCCGGCAGATTTGGCGACAATCACCGTGTCGCGCAGCGCGGCCTCGACCTCATCGACCGTCGAGAACGTCGCTGCCACCCACAGGGGAAACTCATAGGCCGCGATATTGGTCTTGCCGTCGACAGGGCCCTTGGCATACTCGGCATAACCCGGGAAATTGAGACCCGCCACGGCGAGGCCCGCATCGTTGCCGCAATCGAAGAACATAGGGTAGTTCCTGTAATCGATGCACATACCGATCACCGCGTGCGCCGCTGTCGCGTCGTCGATAAACGAATACGGAATGTGAAACCCGCGCGGCATCACGCGAACCTGTTGGCCGTAGTCAAAGCTCCAGTCGAGATTGCGGCCCAGATACATGTGGCCAGAATTATCGGTAAATCGAATACTCGTACACATAGCGCCTCCTAGCTTTACGTTCTTGCTAATTTCATTGTCTCCAAACAAAAAGGCGCTAAACACAAAAGCCCGGACATGACAACAATGTCATGCCCGGGCCAAAAGAGACGAAGTGCGGTGCTTTGGTCCCCTTAGACCAACTTTCCAAGACAGTGATCGATCATATGCTGGATCATCTGTGCCTCAAAGCCCGCGTAGTCGCGGCGGCACTCCTTCATCTTGCCGTCGACAATCTGGTCAAAGGCAACCTTGCACTTGATATAGCGCGTGGACTTGGTGACCTCCTCGTGCGTCAGGCAGCTCTCCTCCATCTTGCTGGCACCCAGGCCAAACACCAGACGGGGGTTGTAGAGCACATGGGGCTCGCCGGCGTCGTCCAGATAGACGCAGACCTTCTTGGTGACGCCGATCTGGTTGGCGGCAAGGCAGCCGGCATCGTCGAGCGACTTGATGGTATCGATCAGGTCCTGTGCCACCGACTCGTCCTCGACGGTCGCGACCTCGCAACGCTGGGACAGAATAGCCTCGTCGTGGCAGAGCTCTTTAATCATACGTTCCTCCATAGGGGTCGTTGTAACTGCTTAAGTATACGGTACCCACACATTTTCATGCGAAAAATACCGTCCGTCTGCTACAAAGCGCCGAACATCAACATGCGAGGAACATCAACCTTTCAAAGGCGATATAGTAGTTGAGTTCGTGTCAATCGGCCTAAACTCGGGGCCGAACAAGGAAAGGGTATGCATGGACGAACTTTTTCACGTCAGTGAGCGCAAGTCCACAATCGGGACCGAACTTCGCGCTGGACTGACAACATTCCTGGCGATGGCCTACATCATCGCCGTCAACCCTGCGGTGCTCTCGGGCGCCGGCATCGATGCGGGAGCGCTCGCCTGCGCCACCTGCCTGGGCGCCGGCATCATGACCATCTGCATGGGCATCTTCGCCAACCGCCCGCTCGCCTGCGCGTCGGGCTTAGGCGTCAACGCGATGATCGCTGGAATCACCACCACCGTCTGCGGCGGTGACTGGCACGTGGCCATGAGCGTCATCTTCCTTGAGGGCGTCGTCATCTTGCTGCTCGTGCTTTGTGGCCTGCGCGAGGCCATCATGGACGCCATCCCGGTTGTCCTGCGTCACGCCATCTCGGTGGGTCTGGGCCTGTTCATCGCCATGATTGGCCTGTGCGATGCCGGCATTATCACCGCTGGCGCCGGTACACTCGTCGGTCTGGGCGACATCACCTCCCCCACCTTCATCGTCGGCATCATCTCCATCCTGGTGACAGTCGCCCTCGCCTGCCGCAACGTCCCCGGCTCGCTGCTCATCGGCATCGTCGTCGCCGTCATCGCCGGTATCCCCCTAGGTGTGACCCAGGCTCCGACCGGTATCATCGCCCCGCTCGACTTCTCGAGCATCGGTGGCCCCATCGCCGACGCCGGTGGCGTGCCCGCCATCGTCAAGGTCCTTACCGACCCCACGCTCCTCGTCATCTCGTTCTCGCTGCTCATGAGTGACTTCTTCGACACCATGGGCACCGCGATGGCCGTGGCCAAGCAGGGCGAGTTCCTCACCGACGACGGCAACGTCGAGAATATCAAGGAGATCCTGATCGTCGACTCCGCCGCCGCCGCTGTGGGCGGTTTCATGGGTGTCTCCTCCATCACCACCTTCGTCGAGTCCACCTCTGGCGCTGCCGACGGTGGCCGCACGGGCCTCACCTCCGTCACCACCGGCGTGCTGTTCATTCTCGCCGCGTTCTTCTCCCCCATCGTCACCATCGTTTCCAGCGCCGCCACCTGCGGTGCTCTGGTCTACGTCGGCTACCTCATGATGAGCGAGGCCTCCGAGATCGACTGGTCCGACGTGTCGCAGGGTTTCCCGGCGTTCATGATTGTCGCCGGCGTGCCCTTCACCTACTCCATCTCTGCCGGCATCGGTCTGGGCTTTATCGCCTACGTAGTCGTCGCGCTCTTTAAGGGCGAGGCTTCCAAGATCAAGCCGCTCATGTGGATCGCAGCCCTCGCCTTCCTCGTCTACTTCTTTGTAGCGTAGCGGCATAGTCTGCTAAAGCAAAACAACAAGGCGCGGAATCGCATCGAGCGGCTCCGCGCCTTTCTTTTAGCGTCTGCCCCCGTGCCAGCGTGCGACAATTGAGGCTGTCAATGTCACAACACCGAGAGAAGCCTGCCTTGGAAGTGCATCAGAAGCAGATAACCGTTTATTCAGAGTGTGCAGAAGGTACGCCCGTCATCTACCTCCCTGTGGTTATGGGCGACGGTAGTGAAGTCTACGAGCGCTGCCGAGAGCTCGACTGCCCGCCATTCGCCCTTGTCGCCATTGGAGGGCTCGATTGGAATCGCGAGCTGAGCCCCTGGGAATGCGACGGAACTATACGAGATGCCGAGTCCTTTGGCGGACAGGCGTCTGAGTTTCTCGATGAACTGCTGAATCAGATAATCCCAGAGGCCGAATCATCACTTCCCTGCCCGCCCACCTGGCGCGGCATTGCCGGCTACTCGTTGGCGGGTCTTTTTGCACTGTGGGCACTTTGGCAAACAGATGTCTTTGAGCGCGTGGCGAGTGCATCGGGGTCGCTGTGGTTCCCCGGCTTTATCGACTACGCGCGCGAGCGCACGATGACAGCTACGCCCGACGCTGCCTATCTGTCGCTCGGTAAAAAGGAAACCAAGACGCCCAACCGCATGATGCGGCACGTACTCGACGATACGCACGCGATGGAAGAGCTGCTTATCGAGCGTGACATTCCAACAACGCTGGAGCTCAACCCCGGCAATCATTTTGCCCAAACTGACCTGCGCATGGCGCGCGGCATCCACTGGATACTGACGCATTAAAAATGGCGTCCACGCGTACGCACGGGCGCCATTTTTTGATTTAGCTGAACACAACTACTATTCGACAGTCTCCTCGAGTTCAGATACGGCGGGCGTCGAGGATTGGGACATGGAAGTCCTTTCATAATGGAAGGGCGATCAGGCATATCGGATAACCTGCCCGAACGATACGATCCGAACCATTGTACGTGATACGCCATGTCTCGCACGCGCCGTCACCTGCAAGCGGTAGCGTTACTTCCAAACGCGCTCGGCAATGCGCTTGACCAGCGCGATCTTTGCCCACTGTTCGTCCTCGGTCAGTTTGTTGCCAATCTCGCAGCTGGCAAAGCCGCACTGGGGCGACAGGTACAGGTTCTCGAGCGGCACATACTTTGCGGCCTCTTGGATACGTTCGACGATAACGTCCTCGTCCTCAAGCTCAGCCGCCTTGGTGGTCACCAGGCCCAGCACGACCTTCTTGCCGGGAGCAACGTACTTAAGCGGCTCAAAGCCACCAGCGCGTGGCGTATCGAACTCAAGGTAGAACGCGTCGACGTTCTCATGTGCGAACAGGTACGGCGCAATGGGATCGTAACCACCCTCGAAGGCATACGTGGAGTGATAGTTGCCGCGGCACACATGCGTGTTGATAACCAGATCGTCGGGCTTGCCCGCGATGGCAGCATTGTTGAGCGCCACGCCCAGCTCACTTACCTTTTGCAGGTCGACCGGGCTCATGCCGGTTTTGGCAACAAAATCGGTATCGCAGTAGATGCCCCAGGTACAGTCGTCAAACTGGATGTTGCGGCAGCCTGCTGCGTACAGGTCGGCGATCACTGTGCGATAAGCGGCTGCAATGGCGTCGGCAAGTTCCTCATCGGTCTTATAGACAGCGCGCAGGCTCTCCTGCTGGCCGTCGCAGCGATCGAGCGTGACCTCAGAGAACGTCTGGATCGGCGCCGGAATGGTCTGGCGTGCGACCTGGCCCTCCCCCTCAAGCGCCTTGACGAACTTAAAATGCTCGACGAACGGGTGGTTCTCGCCGCTAATGGGACCAGTAACCACGGCGGTGTCGGCCGTCGTCTCCTCATCATGGAACATATAACCCGTGCGTGAGGTGCGGCGCTCAGTGCCGTTAAGGCCCCACATAAAATCGAGGTGCCAGTAGCTGCGGCGGAACTCGCCATCGGTGATCACCTGCAGGCCGGCGGCCTTCTGCTTGGCCACCAAATCGCGAATGGCATCGTCCTCGACGGCCTTAAGGCCGGAAGCGTCGAGTTTACCCGCGACATAGGCGGCACGGGCGTCCTTTACAGCCTGCGGACGAAGAAAGCTGCCGACGATATCGGCGCGAAACGGCGCATTCGGTTGAATCGAAGTGCTCATAGATATCTCCCTTTGCATTGGTTGCTTTACTGGGACAGAGTATGAGCGCTCATATGACCATCGTAAAATATACGTTTATAACAGTTTGATATAGATGTTTCCTATATCAGTCTGGACTGTCATAAAGAGACTTGAACCGTGCGGAACACGGCAGCCTAGATATGCTGACGAATCGCGTCGATATAGGCCCGACCGTAGCGCGTAAGCGTCGTGTTCTTGCGCGTGATGATGCCAATCTCCATGTACTCGTCCACGTCGAGCGGAATCGAGATAATGCCGGGGCCGTTGAGCTCGTGGCTGATCACGCCCGAGCATACCGTGTAGCCGTTGAGGCCCATGGCCAAATTGAACAACGTCGCACGGTCGCGCACGCGGATATTTTTGCGACGCTCGAACGTCGAGGTCAGCTCCTCGGAATAGTAAAACGAGTTGTAGCTGCCCTGCTCGTAGGACAGGAACGGGTAGTCTTCCAGATCCTCGAGCGTCACGCTGGAGCGGTCCGCCAGCGGATGGTCGGCGCAGACGAAGACATGCGGCGTGGCGCAGAAGAGCCCTTCGAACACGAGCTCGTTGGCCACCAGCATGCGCTCGATGACCTCGCGGTTGTGCTCGGACAGATATAGGATGCCCAGCTCGCTTTTCATGTGCGCGACATCCTCGATAATCTCGTGGGTCTGTTCCTCGCGCAGGGTAAAGTCGTAGCGCGCGGCATCGAACTCGCGGATCACGTCGACAAACGCGTTGACGGCAAAGGAATAATGCTGGCAGCTCACACTAAAGTGCGGCACCTGCTCGGATGCGCCCTTGTACTTGCCCTCGAGCAGGTCGGCCTGGTCGAGTACCTGGCGCGCATAGCCCAAGAAGGTCTCGCCCTCCTCGGACACAATGACGCCCTTGTTGGTGCGCTCAAAGATGTGCACACCCATCTCGTTTTCGAGATCGCGGATCGACGCGGTAATCGAAGGCTGCGACACAAAGAGCCGGCGCGAGGCCTCGGTGATGCTGCCGCATTCGGCAACCTTAACAACATACCTAAGCTGCTGAAGCTTCATGACGTTCTCCCTAGACGTTCGTGGCGCCAAGACCCGCCGCGTCCACCTGGCGCATAAACGACGGCATCTCCCCCGTCGCGGCGCAGGCGGCAATCTGATGCAGAGCCCCGGCGACCGCATCATCTGCCGCAGCGCCGATATGCCAGCGCGCCGCCGCCGTGACGACCTCGTTGGCATTAGCGACTGCAACGGAGTTGGGAACGGCATCGATCATGGGCAAATCGTTATCGGAATCGCCAAATACGGCCACCTCGTCGGGCGTCATGCCCATAGCGCGCGCCAGCTCCAGCGCAGCGCAGCCCTTGTCCCAACCAGCCGGAAGGATGTCAAACAGGCGCACGCGGTTGTTGGGAAACACAAGCGAGATTTCCGGCACCTCAGCGGCAACGCGCTCGCGTAACTCCGCGAGCTCCTCACGCGAACGGGCACTCCAGATATTCGCCTTAAACACCGTCACATCATCGACGACGGGACGGCACGGAGCCTCTTCGCCTTTGAGCCACGCATTGCCGTCCGACTCCATAGCGCGACACACACGCTCGGGATCGCTCGTCACGCAGTAGGCATCGTTGCCCCAAAAGTCATCGCCCAGGCTATAGACTTTTAGAAATGTATCGTCGGTCTCTTGCTCCAGATAGTCGGCCAAACGCATCAGAGCATCGTTGTCGATTGCGCGCGAGGCGACTACTTCGCCGTCGACAAACATCACCTGGCCGTTACAGAACGCACCGGTCGAAAAACACTCGGAACGGTTTTTGAACATCCAGCCCATCGCGGACGGCTGACGACCCGAAACCGGCCCAAAGTGCAGACCCGCCGCCTGCATGGCATGAATACCCTCAATGGCGTAGTCGCTGGCGCCGTCATGCCCGGCTGGAATCAGCGTATCGTCCATATCGGTCAGCACAAGTTTGATCATAGAGTCCCCCAGTCATTTTCACCGTACCCATTGTAACGACCAACCAATAAGGGACAGGTTTATTTTGGCAGGTTTTATCTGGGAAAATGCAACACCCCAGTTGCCACCCACCAAAATAAACCTGTCCCTTTTTGGCAGGTGCGCTAGTATAGGGAACAACAGATTCGATGCGGGAGTGCCGGCGGTGCAAACCACAAGGCTGAGAGGGCAATGGGCCCAATCCTTTGAACCTGTCAGTTAATGCTGGCGTAGGGAGCATGCCGCCTTTACAGGGGCGCTGTCTATGCACAGCGCCCCTTTTCTATGCCAAGGAGGCATGTGCAGTGATTGATTCGGAACAGCTTAAGCAACATGTGATCAAGGCCGTGAATGAGATTCGCGCTACCAATCCGATGGCCGGTTCCATCACCAACACGGTGACGATCGACTTTGTCGCCAACGCACAGCTCGCCGTGGGCGGATCGGCCGCCATGGTCTATCTGCCCGACGAGGGCGAGGCACTCGTTGCCGGTGGCGGCGCCATCTATCTCAATATGGGCACGCTCTTCCCCATCTACGAGCAGACGATTCCCCGCGCGGCCAAGGCGGCACACGACGCCGGCAAGCCCTGGGTGCTCGATCCGGTTGGCCTGGGTATCGGTAACCTGCGCACCCAGTTGGTAAACGAGCTCAAGCAGTACAAGCCCGCTATCGTGCGCGGCAACGCCTCCGAGATCATCGCACTCGCCGGCCTGTGGGGTCTTGAGGGCGAGGCAGCTGATCTGAGCCGTGTACGCGGTGTCGATACCACCGACACGGTAGACGCCGCCCGCGATGCCGCCGTGGCGCTCGCCCGCTACACCGGCGGCGCCGTTGTGGTCTCGGGCGAAGTCGACCTGATCACCGACGGCACAACCGTGGCCAAGTCCCACGGCGGCAGCCCGCTCATGTCCAAAATCACCGGCTGCGGCTGCTCGCAGGGAGGCGTGCTGGCCGTGTACGCCTGTGCCGCCGACCCGTTTACGGCAGCCATCTGCGGCACCGCCGTCTACAACGTTGCCGGCACGCGTGCCGCCGCTGTCGCCGATGCCCCGGCAAGCTTTAAGGTCGCCTTTATCGACGAACTCTACCGCGCAACCGCCCAAGACATTGCCGACAACCGACTCGAGCTCGAGGAGGCATAGGCCATGTCCGATCCCGCAACCAATACCGGCATGAACACGCTCGTCGCCGTGGCCATCGCCCCCTGCGGCACCGGCGATGAGCTCTCCGCCGAGGTCGCCGAGGTCGTGCGCGTCATTCGCGAGAGCGGCCTTCCCAACCGCACCACCTCGATGTTCACCGAGATCGAGGGCGACTGGGACGAGGTCATGCAGGTCGTGCGCGACGCAACCTTTGTGTTGGCGAGCAAGGGCATCCGCACCGAAGTCGTGCTCAAAGCCGATATTCGGCCCGGATTTACCGACACCATGACCGGCAAGCTCGAGCGCATGGAAGCACAGATCAAAAAGCAGGAGGAAGCACGATGAGCATCCGCGACAACCTTGATATCTCGGCCTATCTGGTACTCGGCCCCGAAAACACGCTGGGACGTCCCGTGGGCGATGTAGTGGCCCAGGCGCTCGACGCCGGCTTTACCTGCATCCAGGTGCGCTCCAAGGTGGCAAGCGCCCGCGAGATCATTGCGCTGACCGGCGACGCCGCGCAGGCAATCGCACAGGCTGGCAAGACCGGTCAGGTCGCCCTGTTAATCGATGACCGCCTGGACTGCGTACTCGCCGCGCGCGAGCAGGGCATTGCCGTCGACGGCGTGCACGTGGGCCAGAGCGATATTCCCGTCGAGGTCTGCCGCAAGCTGCTGGGCCCCGATGCCATTGTGGGCCTTTCGGCCCGTTGCGAGGAGATGCTCGAGTACGTCAAGACCGCCGACATGAGCCTGGTCGACTACCTGGGCATCGGCCCGCTCCACGAGACCAAGACCAAGCGCGATTGCGGACGCGCGGCCGACGGCTCTATCATCACCAAGAGCTTTGAGGACCTGGCCGCCCTCCACGCGGCAAGCCCCGTGCCCATCGTGGTGGGCGGTGGCGTCAAGACAGCCGACTTGCCGCAGCTCAAGGCCACCGGCGTCAACGGCTTCTTTGTGGTGAGCGCCGTCTGCAGCGCCGATGACCCCTACGCCGCGGCCAAGGAGCTTGTCGACACCTGGCAGCAGGCATAGGCTCAGGCCGAGCAACTGATTCGCGACCTCATATCTTCAGCAATGGAAAGCGCATCCCGGTTTGGACCTCCATTCCGGGATGCGCTTTCCGCCGAGATGGCGGCAGCAGCCTCTACCCTGCCAGATATGCCTCCAGTTCCGGCAAGGTCGCCTCCGCATCGCGGCGACCAATCTGGTAGATGCGCTCAAGTTCATCGGGCTCGCGACACAGCGACGGCACCTTCACCGATTCGCTCGGACGCACCACAAAGATCTCGCCGGCAGCCTCGCGACGTGCCAGGTCATCGAGCGTGGCATTGTAGACCTCATGCCGGTGCTCAAGCGCTGCGACAAACTCCGGATAGTGACGGAACAAGCGCCGCAGCATGGGCATCACGCTGTTGGGCTGCTTCACAAAGCCCGCCGGCTGCGTGAGTACCACGATATTGCGGTCATACCCCTGCGCAAACAGCCACGCGCTGGGAATAGAATCAGCCACGCCACCATCCAGATACTTATGCCCGTCAATAGCAACGGGACGCGTCGCCACGGGAATTGCCGACGACGCCCGAATCCACTCGATATCGCGCTCGTCGCCATACGGCAGATCGTGATAGACGGCCTTGCCCGTCTCGATATCGGTACACACGCACGTAAATCGCATGGGACAGGTGTGATACGCCTCCAAGTCGATAGGATCGCGCTCGATAGGCACCTCGTGATAAGCAAAATCGGCATTGAACATGTCGCCGGTTCGCAACCAGCTTGCTACACCCGCATAGCGCTTATCGGCGCAATAGGCCTTGTTGTAGCGAATGGCGCGGCCGATCTGGCGCGATTTAAAGTTGTAGCCAAACGCCGCGCCCGCCGAGACACCCACCATATGGTCGCAGGTCAAACCGTGCTCCATCCAAACGTCGAGCACGCCCGCCGTATACATACCGCGGTAGCCGCCTCCCTCGAGTGCCAGCCCCACCGTGCGCGTCGTATCCGGCTGTGCCATGCGACCATCTCCGTTCCTGCGTTTTAAACCGGGACAAGTATACCCGTCAACATATATCGTCTCAGTCGCATTTTCATCGAACATCGCATCGTCGCGCTACCGCCTGTCGAATAATAGCCGTCCACAGCATGTGCACCCATATCCCCGCACTCGAGGAAAGCGGCTTTATGGTGACGCTCGACAAGCACATTTGGCAGATTGCGCCCGTCGACGGCGATCATGGCCGCAGCACGCAAATCATTTCATCGATGCTCGAGATGGCGCATTCGCTCCATCTGCCCGTCGTGGTCGAAGGCGTCGAGACAAATGAGCAGGCGAACGTGCTACGGCAAATGGGCGCCCGCGACGCTCAAGGCTTCCTCTACTACCGCCCCATGCCGGCGAAGAATTTTGAGGCATTGCTCGATGGCGGCAATAACAACTGATACGCTCGCGCGCAAAACGCCACCGCCGAAGGGGGCATTTGTCCCCATTGGCTAACTTATATCCCCACTTCAAACCAAATTGGGGATATGATACAAACCGTTGTTCCGCCCAAGGAGGTTATCCATCATGAACGAGTCATATCGCCTGGGCGAGCAATCGATTATTGCCTATCTTCAGCGACTTGCGAACGGCGTCTCGACCGCCGAACTCGATGTTGCCGCGCTGCCTGCTGAGCTACGCGCCGTTGGCGAGCAACTGCAAAAGACGCATGCCATCCTGCAACAAGAGCGTCAGCTGCTTGAGCGCAACGCCTATATCGATCCGCTCACCAACTTGGGCAACCGCAACGGATTCGACCGTCACGTCGAGCAACTCTGGCGCAAAGGCGACCCCTTCACCTGCGCCTATATTTACATCGACCATCTCAAGCGTTGCAATGATAGGTTTGGCCACGCCGAAGGCAATCGCTATATTCTGAGCATCTGCCGCACGCTCTCCGAAACCATGGAGCACGATGAGATGCTGTTCCGTATCGGTGGAGACGAGTTTGTGCTTATCTCGCTCTCCGCAAACGAGATTGAACTCGAGCAGCGCTTGGAGCAGGTACGTACCAGGCTGATCGAGGCGAGCTCAGGTGGCAAGGCGCCAATGATCGGCAGCTTTAGCTTTGGCTGCTCGCGCGTCGATCCACTTGCTGGCGACACGCGTCGCCAGATGACGATGGATGCCGATCGCAAGATGTATCGCTATAAGCTTATGCATCGTGTGCAGCAACCGAAAGACGATGACGCGCCGCAACGCCCAATCGTCGATCAGCTTCCCTGCAACGACCGGGTGTTCCAAGCGATCTCCATGAGCTCCGAGACGCGCTATCCGTTTATTCTCAATCTCGATACGGGAGAATCGCAATGGTCGGTTAACGCCGTGCGCGATTTTGACCTGCCCTCCCAACACCCTTTTAACTCACTCGACATGTGGCTCGCCCGCGTTCATCCCGAGGACCGCGACAACGTACGTGCCGAGCTCGACATGGTGATAAACGGCACGTGGCACTTCCACTACATGCAGTATCGCGTAATGGATGCCACCGGAAAATACGTGCTTTGCGACTGCACGGGCTACCGCTTGGACGGCACCGATACCGAGCCCAGCATGTATGTGGGCATTATCGTCAACCGAAGCCTAGCGGATACGACCGACTCGGTAACGGGCCTGGGCGATGTCCACGCGCTGGTCAACGCTATTGGAGAGATGCGCCGCGTGGCGCGCGAGGCAGGCTTTATTGCCATTAAGGTTGACGATATCGCCGAGGTCAATGCCCGCTTTGGATTCGATGCGGGCGACCGTGTGCTCGCCGAAAGCGCCGCCTGTCTCATGGATTGCTCGCGCGGCAAGGGTCGCCTGTTCCGCTCGACGGGACCAATGTTCGTGGCGCTTTTCGATGAGCTCGGCCCCGAGGCAATCGACGAGCTCGCAGACGAAATCGAGCGGTTCCTGGGTTCTCCTGTGCTCATCGGCTCGCTTGAATATCAGCCACCCATTCGTGTGGCCACGCTTCATCTGGACGCTGTCGATCGACAGCCCGTTTCCATTTTGAACGAGCTCAAAGCGTTGCTTGGGAAAGCCGTGCAGGTGCCAGGTACCAAACTGGATTAGCGCCGCGCCCGCGCCGCCCCCCCCATCGTGCGATAATCCTCTGCAGAAGTCACCAAAAGCAGAGGGAGTTTGTGATGAAGGTTCTTTTAGTCAACGGTAGCCCCAAGGCAAACGGCAACACCGCTCGCGCGCTTGCCGAAGTCGCCGAGCAATTGCATGCCGAGGGTATCGATACCGAGGTGTTCCAGCTGGGCGCCAAGCCCATTCGCGACTGCATTGGCTGTGGTCAGTGCGGCAAGCTCGATTACCGCTGCACCTTTGACGACGACGAGGTCAACGAGCTCATTGCCGCCGCCGAGCAGGCAGACGGCTTTGTCTTTGGCTCGCCCGTCTATTACGCGCACCCCAGCGGCCGCATCCTCTCGGCCCTCGACCGCGCGTTTTATGCTGGCAGCAAGGCCTTTGCACACAAGCCGGGCGCTGCCGTCGCCGTTGCCCGTCGCGGCGGCACGTCGACGACCTTCGACGTACTCAACAAGTACTTCACCATCAACCAGATGCCTGTGGTAGCGTCCACGTACTGGAACAACGTGTTTGGCTGCGTGCCCGGCGACGCCGACGGAGATGCCGAGGGTCTGGCCACCATGCGCAACATCGGCAAGAACATGGCCTGGCTCCTGCATTGTATCGAGGCAGGACAGGCTGCCGGCATCGAAGCCCCCGAAGCCGATCGCGAGCGCACCAACTTTATTAGGTAGAACGGCGGGACCATGAATATTCAAATCTTCGGCACCAAAAAGTCTTTCGATACTAAGAAGGCCCAGCGCTATTTTAAGGAACGCCGCATTAAGGTGCAGTTTATCGACCTTAAGGAAAAAGAGATGAGCAAGGGCGAGCTCACGAGCGTGATGCAGGCGGTCGGCGGCATCGACAAGCTGCTCAACCCCAAGGCCAAGGACGAGGAGACGCTCGCGCTCATCCAGCACCTCACCCCCAGCCAGCGCTTCGACAAGCTGCTCGAGAACCAGCAGGTTCTAGCCGAGCCCATCGTGCGCAACGGCAAAAAGGCCACCGTCGGTTATTGCCCCGATGTATGGGGAGCCTGGGAGTAGCTTGTGTTATTTGCCGGCGCGTGGGTATAAGAGCAGGCGTTTGGCATAAGATTCAACTGTAAGCCATGTCTAACAAAGGAGGGCACATGCCCAACAAACCCGTGAAGATCATCATGCTTACCGGATACCTCGGTGCCGGTAAGACCACGCTGCTCAACCACATCCTCGCTAACGACGGCGGCATCCGCGCCGCCGTGATCGTCAACGATATCGGCGAGATCAACGTCGACGCCAGCCTTATCGCCGACGGCGGTCTTTCCGAAACCGATGACCTCATCCCGCTCACCAACGGCTGCATCTGCTGCACGCTTTCGGACGACCTTGCCAACCAGCTGCAGGACATCGCCGATTCGGGCGACTTCGACTACATCATCATCGAGGCATCGGGTATTTGCGAGCCCATCCCCATCGCCTACACCATCTCGAGCTTCTGCGACGAGGCCAAGGTGGGCGGCGAGCCCAAGCTCGCGCTCGACAACATCGTGGCCGTGGTCGACTGCGCCCGCATGTACGACGAGTTCAACGGCGGTCGCGACCTGCTGGCAGAGGATATCGACGAGGACGACATCGAGAGCCTGCTCATCCAGCAGATCGAGTTCTGCTCCACGCTGATCCTCAACAAGACCGATACCGTGAGCCCTGAGCAGATCGCCGAGCTCAAGGCCATCGTGCGCAGCCTGCAGAAGGACGCTGTGATTGTCGAGGCTCAAAACGGCGAGGTTCCTATGGAG
The DNA here is from genome assembly GCA_938045065.1 of uncultured Collinsella sp. GTDB lineage: Bacteria > Actinomycetota > Coriobacteriia > Coriobacteriales > Coriobacteriaceae > Collinsella. The sequence continues at coordinate 70,112 of CALIOA010000037.1, read as the reverse complement.
GAGCTGCTCGACACCGACCGCTTCGACTTTATGCGCGCCTACAACTCCGCCGCCTGGATCGAGGCCATGGAGCATCCCGAGGAGCACGACGACCCCGAGGTGCTCGAGTACGACATCGAGACCTTTGTGTACTCGCGTCGCAAGCCGTTTGACCTGCAGAAGTTCACCGATTTTGTTGAGCAGGAGTGGCCCGACGAGGTCATCCGCGTCAAGGGTCCGCTGTGGCAGACCGGCAATCCGGACATGTGCTACATGTTTGAGCAGGCCGGCCACCAGATGCGCCTGATGGAGAACGGTCTGTTTGTCGATTCGGCGCCCGAGGGCGAGAAGCAGAAGATCATCGACGAGAACCCCGAGATCATGCAGATTTGGGACGACGAGACGGGCGACCGCATGACGAGCCTGTGCATCATCGGCCGTCACATGGACAAGGATGCGCTCATCGCCTCCCTCGATGCCTGCCTGACCGACTGGCACCGCGCCTAGGTTTATCCAAGCGGGTTTTTCCGCTACGTAACCGCCAAACCACCACGAAGGTGCCTGTCCCCTTCGTGGTGGTTTTTCGTTCTGAGCCAAGGAGATTCATGTTCAACATCGTGCTGTATGCGCCCGAGATTCCGGCCAATACGGGCAATATCGGCCGTACCTGCGTGGTCACCGGCGCCCGTCTACATCTGGTGGAGCCACTGGGCTTTTCGCTCGACGACAAGACAGTACGTCGCGCCGGCCTGGGCTACTGGCAAAACTTGGACGTGACCACCTATGCCGGCTGGGAGGATTTCCTTGCGCGCAATGGTCTCTCCCCTGCCGACGAACGCCTGCATCTGCTGACCAAAAAGGCACGCCGCACCTATGCGCAGAGCACCTACCGCGATGGAGACTACTTGGTCTTTGGCAGCGAGAGCTCGGGCATTCCCGAGCCACTGCTTGCCGCGGCGCCCGAGCGTTGCGAGCGTATCCCCATGCTGCGCGATTGTGACTCACTCGATAACGCCGAGGCTTGGGAAGCCCACGAGGAATCGCTCGGACATACCGAGGACAGCCACGAGGCCATCCTTCAACAGGACATCTGCGGCAACTTCGTCAATCCGGACGACTACCGCATCAGCGCACTCAACCTCTCCAACAGCGCCGCCATCGTCCTCTACGAGGCCCTGCGCCAAGCAGGCTTTCCGGGAATGTGACAAACCTGCCATTAGGGGACGGGGTAGAAATGGTAGATTTTCAAACCCTCCAGCTCTTGACAAACTGGTTTTGGCATCAATGTGACAAAGGGACTGTTCATTTGTCACATTGATGCTCTAAGTAACGAACCATTGCTTTTAATCAGAATTAACTAAAGTAAAATAAAGTTAAACGGCGGTGTGAAAGGAGAGCCGTGTGAAATATCTCGAGAACCCGTTTACCCCCAGTTTTGGCGAGGTTCCTGCCCATCTCGCTGGCAGACAACAGATTATTCGGGATCTGGACCGTGCCTTCTTGAGCCAGCGCAGGCGCCCAGAATTGACCTCGATCTTCTCAGGCGCGCGTGGAACCGGTAAAACCGCTCTCATGTCGTCGCTCGCGACAAGGGCGGAATCCCACGGCTGGATTGCCGTAAAGACGACCGCGCTCCCGGGAATGCTTGAGGAAATCGAGTTCGGGGCGAAACGTGCTGCCGGCCATCTTATCGACCCGTCTAAGAACTTCGAAGTCACCGGCCTCGGAATTGCACCGCTCGGCAGCATCGAGGTCAATCGCGTTCACGATGCCTCAACCTGGCGTTATCGCATGAGCGACATCATCGACCAGCTCAACGAGGCAGGCACCGGTCTGCTCGTCACGGTTGACGAGGTGGACCCGACACTCGACGAAATGATTCAGCTCGCAGCGACGTATCAGCACTTTGTGACCGATGGGAAACGCGTCGCCCTGCTCATGGCGGGACTTCCCAACAACGTCTCGACGTTGCTGAACCACAAGACGGTCTCGTTCCTTCGCCGCGCCCAACAATATCATCTGGGTCGCATTGCCGACTATGACGTACGCGAGGCCTTGATTCGCACAATCCAGGAAAACGATCGCCTGGCAGATGCTGAGGGAATCGATAGAGCCGTTCGCTCGATCTCTGGTTTTCCCTTCCTATTGCAACTCGTAGGCTACCGTGCCTGGGATCTCACAAGCGATTCGAAGGAAATCTCGTCACGCGACTTTGACCTGGGAATCAAAATCGCGCGCGATGAGATGGACGACCGAATCCTCGCGGCAACCTATCGGGAACTCACTGCAGAGGACAAGCGATTCCTCATCGCCATGCTCGATGACGAGGAAGAGTCCACCACCGCCGACCTTGTCGAGCGCCTTAAGCGTTCGCCACAGCAGGTCTCCCGCTACCGACGCCGAATGATAGATGCCGGCATCATCGGGGAACGAGGACGAGGGCTCGTCGCATTTGAATTGCCATTCTTCCGCGACTATCTCGCGGCTCAATGCGTGAAATAGGCATCAATGAGGCAAAGGGGCTGTCCCTTTGCCTCATTGTCTATAGGTAGCGGCCGGTGATGCTTGCGGAGCAGGCCACGATGTCGCCCGGCGTACCGGCGCAGACGATTTGCCCGCCCGCGTCGCCACCGCCCGGGCCCATGTCGATCACGTAATCGGCGTTACGGATAAGGTCGAGATCGTGTTCGATCACGATAACCGTGGCGCCCTTGGCAACGAGGCCGTCAAACACACTCAGCAACACCTGAACATCGAGCGGATGCAGGCCAATCGTGGGTTCGTCGAACACGAATACGGCATCATCCTGCACGCGGCCCATCTCGCTCGCGAGCTTAAGGCGCTGTGCCTCGCCGCCCGAAAGCGCCGGCGTGGGCTCACCGAGCGTGAGATAGCCCAAGCCCAAGTCGTGCAAGGTCTGCAAGCGCGCCTGAACCTTCTTGAGCCCCAGTGTGGCGTCGATGGCCTCGTCCACACTCATGTCCATGAGCTGCGGCAACGTAAGGAGACTCCCGTCCTTGCCCTCGCGATGGATATGCGAAGCCGCGTCTGCATAACGTGAGCCGCGACATGCCGGGCAGACGATCTCGACGTCGGGCAAAAACTGCACGTCGAGTGATATCGAGCCCGTGCCATCGCACGTGGGGCAGCGCAAGGCGCCGGTGTTGTAGCTAAAGGCACCCGCCTTGTAGCCGGCTGCCTTGGCCTCGGACGTACGGGCGAAGGCGCGACGCAGCTCGTCATGAATGTCGGCATAAGTCGCCACTGTCGAGCGCACGTTGGCGCCGATAGGCGTAGCGTCAATCAGGTTTGCGCGGGCAATGCCTTCGGCATCGACCCAGCGCACATGTTTTGGCAGGCGCTCGCCGGCTGCCTGCGCCTTAAGCGCCGGGATGAGCGTCTCGAGCACCAACGTCGTCTTGCCCGAACCCGAAACGCCCGTAACCGCAACAAGGCGGCCGCGCGGGATATCAACTTCGAGCGGCTTAACGGTATGGATGGCATCGGTCGCCATGCGAATATGCCCCTGGTCGAACATTTCCTCGTCAGTCACCTGCGGACGCAGGCGCTTGGACTCTGCGCGCAAAAACGGGGCGATGCGGCTGCCCTGCGATTGTTCGACCTCGTCCACCGTACCTGCAGCGATCACTTTACCGCCGCCCGCTCCGGCAACGGGGCCCATCTCGACCAGATAGTCGGCTTCCGCCAGTACGCGCGTGTCGTGGTCGACAGCAACCACGGTGTTGCCGTCATCCACCAGATCGCGCATCACGCCCACCAAGCCGTCGACATTGGCAGGATGCAAGCCGATCGAAGGCTCGTCCAGCACATAAAGCACACCCGTCGATCGGTTGCGCACCACGCGGGCGAGCTGCACACGCTGGCGCTCACCCGTGGAGAGCGTGGCGCCGGCGCGATCGAGCGAAAGGTAATCGAGACCCAGGTCGACCAGACGACGGGCCGCACTCAAAAACGAATCGCAGATATCCGTCGCCATGGGCCGCATCTCGGCCGGCAAGGACGTAGGCACCCCGCGCACCCACTCAATCGCCTCACCCAGCGTCATGGCCGCTGCTTGCGCCAGATTGATACCGCGCACCTGGGGCTGGCGCGCAGCCTCGGAGAGACGCGTGCCGCCGCAATCGCGGCATGCTCCCTCGCGCAAAAAGCGCGCAACGCGTTTTAAGCCCTTATCGTCCTTGACCTTGGCGAGCGCATTCTCGACGGTATAGACGGCGTTGTAATAGGTGAAGTCGAGCGGCGTGGCGCCCTCGCCGTTTTTGGGAACGTAGAGAATGTGCTTCTTAACCGCCGGACCATGAAACACGATGTCGCGCTCTTGAGGCGTGAGCTGGCTAAACGGCACGTCGGTGCGTACGCCCATCTCGCCTGCCACCTGCTTCATCAGATCCCACATGAGCGTGCCCCAGGGAAGCACCGCGCCCTCGTTGATGGTCTTTGACTCATCTGGCACCAGGCTCGCCTCGTCCACCTCGCGCATGACACCGGTGCCGCCACAGGTGGGGCATGCGCCGCCGCTATTGAAAGCCAAATCCTCGGCACTCGGCGCGTAGAACTCGCGGCCGCATGTCGGACACGTGAGCGACAGGCCCGCAGCTACGTTAAGGCTCGGCTCCACACGCGCCCCGCAATGCGGGCACACGTGATGGGCGCAACGGCTAAAGAGCAGACGCAGGCTGTTGTTGAGCTCGGTCATGGTACCAAAGGTCGAGCGCACGCCCGGCACGCTGGGGCGTTGATGCAATGCGAGCGCCGCCGGCACGTGCAGAACCTCGTCCACCTGGGCGTGTTCGGCCTGCGTCAGACGACGGCGGGTATAGGTGCTGAGCGCCTCAAGATAGCGACGCGAGCCCTCGGCATAAAGAACCCCCAGCGCCAGCGAACTCTTGCCCGAGCCCGACACGCCGGCAATGCCCACAAGCCTTCCCAGTGGAATATCGATATCGATGTCTTTGAGGTTGTGCACGCGCGCGCCACGCACCTCGATAGCCTGCGGGCTCATCTTCTGTTCCGTCACCTTTATCACCCTACTCATGCCATAAAACTCGATCGCGGATGTACTCGCCCAGCATGGGCACGGTAAACCGGACGAGACCGTATCCGGCAGCCCCGATGACGCGCTCGCGAATCAGGCTTGCGCGATATTTACTCGCCCAGCTCTGGGTGCGATCGCAGCGCTCAATGACATCCGCCATGCGCGTCGGTTTGCCCTCGTCAACCGCCATGGCCTCGATAAAGAGGCGCTGTGGACTGCGCAGCCCGTAATACAGGGGCGCGTCGACCGCTTCGTAGAACTCGGAGACGGCATCCGTATGGCCAGCCTCGACATCGCACCTTTCGATGACCTGCGAGCCACGCCGGACGGCAGAGCGCCACATGTAATATCCCACCAGCTGAACCATATAGGGATGCCCCATGCTCTTGCGCGCCGCAAGGTCCGCCGTCCCCGCGTCCACGTAAAGACCAGCGTCCTTGACCGTCTGGATATACGAATCGCGCACCTTGGGCAAGGATATCGCCCCCAACGTACGCTGCTGGGCACGCCGTAAAAACGTTACGCTCGGCTCTTCGAGCAGATCGTCAACCATACTGGGTAAGCCGGCGAACACCAGCGCAAGGCCGCGCTGCTCGCTATCGGGCAAGCCCGTAGCATCCTGGTCTCCGAGCACCTGCTGATAGAGAACGGCAAGAGCCGCCAGCTCCTCGATAGACGCCGATTGCGCCTCGTCAATCGCAAACAGTATGCCCTTGCCTGGACCGAGCTTCTTGAGGCGCTCGTTGACCAGCCCTCGCAACGTTTCGCCCTTTGCTCGCGCCGCCTCGACCGACACCCGGCCAAACGACGGCCCGAACTCCATTGACGTCACAACGGGTTTATTCGAGCGAAGCGCGTCGGCTAAGCGGTCGCATAAGCCAAGCGAAGCGGAATCGGAGACAACCACCCATCCGCGCGCGCTGGCTAGACGTTGCAGCTCCCGCAGGAGAACCGTTTTGCCGCAGCCGCGGTTTCCCGTAATGAGCATGAGCCTACCCGGCGCTCCGGCGCCGTTATCGAGCCCTTCCTCGAAATCTTCGATGACCGACTCGCGACCGATGAGCATCGGAGGCCGCTTGCCTGCCGTTGGCTTAAAGGGATTTGGATTCATGTCGGCCTCCTCGGATTGGCAAACCCTGGCAATAGTTATACCAACTTGTACCGAGTTATACCAATAGCATGTGACAAAGGAACTGTCCCTTTGTCACATGTGGCCGAAAAACTCGGCGTCTGCTGCTCGCCAGGGGCGGAAGGTGGCGGGATCGACCTTTACGTGAGCTGCGGCGGGCACGTCGTACCATTTGACCGTGTAGCCGGCGCCGTGAGAGCAAAAGACCGAGTCGGGCGTGTCGGGCAGATCGGCCTCGGGCTCATAGGCGGCCGCCTCGATGACGCGCTCGGCATCATGGCAAGCCGCATAGCCGGCGAACTCTAGATACAGATGCCCACGACCACTCGTGTAGGCAGCCACCCCCAGCGCGTAATCCTGCACCTCAGATGCCGGCACGCGACCCACAAGCTTTGCCCGGTCCCCCGCCATCGTCGGCGGCTCGTACTCGGCACCCATGCGCGTGGCATCCGAGAGCGCCCGACCCACGCACTCCCCCGGCACCTCGAGCTCAAAGCGATACCACGGCTCCAACAGCACCGCCGCGCCGGCCTCGCGCGCCTGCATCAAACCCTGGCGAATCGCGCGGTACGTGGCCTGGCGAAAATCGCCGCCCTCGGTATGTTTGGCATGCGCACGGCCACCCGTGAGCGTAATGCGCACATCGGTGATGGGCGAGCCGGTCAGCACGCCCAGGTGATCGCGCTCCATGGCATTGGTGAGCGCCAGACGTTGCCAGTTAAGATCGAGCTCATCGGTCGAGGTCACGGTGCCAAACTGCACGCCCGAACCCGCTGGCAACGGCTCCAGACGCAGATGCACCTCGGCATAGTGGCGCAGTGGCTCAAAGTGGCCCACGCCCTCGACCGGCTGCGAAATGGTCTCCTTATAGAGGATGCCGCCGGGCTCAAACTCGACCGCAAGGCCAAAACGATCGGCCAACACCCGCTGCACGACCTCGAGCTGCACGGCGCCCATCAACTGCAGGTGAATCTGCTCCAGATGCGTATTCCAGCTTACGCCGAGCATGGGATCTTCGTCCGCTAACTCAGTCAGCGCTTTGAACACCGCGTGGACATCGTGTTCGCCCGGAAGCACCGTATAGGTGAGGACCGGCGCAATGACAGGCGCATCGCCCGCGGGCTCCGCGCCCAGGGCGTCCCCCGGGCGAACGTGCGCAAGACCCGTCACGGCACAAATACCGCCAGCAGCAACTTCTTGAGCAAGCTCATACTTCTCGCCGTTATAGATGCGCACCTGGTCGATCTTTTGCTCCCAAGTGGAGGCGCCAGAGCATCCCTCGACAACTTGCTTTGCACGCAGTACACCGCCCGTCACCTTGACCCAGGCAAGACGCTCGCCACGGTCTCCACGACTCACGCGGTAGACACGCGCGGCGAACTCCTGGGGCCATGTTCGCTCGTGCATCAGAGTACACATGCCGTCGAGTAGCTCGTCCACACCTCGGTCCTTGAGCGCCGAGCCAGCAAAGCAGGGAAAGAGCTTGCGCTCGGCAACCATGCGCGACAGCGTTGCGACAGAAAGCTCACCCGCATCAAGAAACTCCTCGAGCGCCGCCTCGTCCAACGCAGCAGCGTCCTCCTGAACGGCGCCGCCCGCCAGCAGTTCGTTGGCATCCAGACAGCCCTCGGAAAGACGTTGCCCAAGTTGTGCCAGCAAAACATCGCGGCCGGGATTCTCCAAATCGATTTTGTTGATATAGATGAACGTCGGGATGTCATAGCGCGCAAGCAGGCGCCACAGGGTTTCGGTATGCCCCTGCACGCCATCGTTGGCACCCACAACCAAAATCGCGTAGTCCAGGGCGCACAACGTGCGCTCCGCCTCGGCAGAAAAATCGACATGCCCCGGTGCATCCACGAGCATGACGTGGGTTTCACCGTGGTCGAGCACAGCCTGTGACGAGAAGATCGTGATACCGCGCTCGCGCTCGATCGCGTTCGTATCCAGATGCGAATCGCCATCGTCCACGCGGCCGCGCTTGCGAATACGACCCGCGTTGAACAGCATGGCCTCAGCCAGCGTGGTCTTGCCGGCATCGACATGCGCCAAGATTCCAACGACCGCTTGCTTCGACATGGCTCTCCTCTTATTGCAAGCCCATCGCACGCGGCAACGGGCATCCTCGTTCCACACCGGATGATACAATTAACGGGCCGGCGGGCGAAGCGGGCCCTATCCCCCGACCGAGCTCATCGCCCTGCGTTGCCGCGCGCCGATTTTCGTAGGTTCGCGCCTTGCGAAAGCCGGCTTGCAAAACAGCGCAGCGAACGAAAATAGCCCCACCCGGGGCCATTTTCGTTCGTGCAAATTGTTGATACGCGTCCCCGCTCTTATGCCTCGCGCAGCCAATCAAACGCGACGCGCGGCGTACCGTCCGACACATATACGATACCGGCGCGCTTAAACCCGGCCTTGGCGATGGCTCCCTGCATGGGCAGGTTGTCCTGATGTGTGTCGATACGCAGGTGATCGGCGCGCTCCTTGGCAAAGGCAAACATCGCAGCCGTGATACCGTGCACGGTGCCGTCGGATGCCACACGATGCAGCACGGCGTACGGAGTGTCGCTACGCCATTGACCGTCCTCAATTACGTCATAGCACTCGTCCGGGCCCGGTAAAAAGGCAAACGTCGCCACCACGCGGCCGTCGACTTCGCACACATAGCTGCCACCGGCGGCGATATCGGCAGCCAGCTGCTCGGCAGAAGGCGTGCCCTCGGGCCATTGCGTGGCGTTGCCATGCGCGCGCATAAAGACGCGGGCCGCATCATAGATAGCCATGACGGCGGGAATGTCGGTATCGAGGGTTTTTCTGATCATCACGCGGCGACCTCACGTATATTGGTATCACTTTGATTGAGCAATGATACCAGCGTTTGGAGAGGGGCACGAAGCAGATGGGGAGCAAAAAGCGAGCCGCCTGGTCAAAGGCTAAAAGCGAGTTTTTGGGCGCTGCCACCGGCGGCGATATGAGCGACCTGTTTGCGCGCGAGGATGAGCGCCGCGACGCCCTGGACGCCGAGCGCGATGAAGCCTGGCGCTACAAGTCGTGCGAACGCAAGAACCGTTACGACACGCGCGCCGAGGCCGAGGCCGTTATGGCCGACTGCGAAAACCGCGGGCGGCGCGGTTTGGCCTGCTACAAATGCGAATACTGCGGTGGATGGCACCTGACGTCGCACCCTTGGAAATAGGCACCGCATCGGCACGGCATTGACGGAGTGCCAGCCATCGTACGAAAGCTACGGGCGCGGCGGCACCAAAACATCGTAACGGACGGCCTTGCCCGCGAGTTGATAGCTCGGCTTAACGCCGGCAAGCAGCGGCCCCTTCACCGGCCGCTTGATAACGACCTTGCGCGGGTGCACAGCAAACGCCGCCTCGACCAGCGTCTCCTCATCGGCACACGGCTGCTCCAGATGATGCAAGAGCTGAAACTTCTTTTTAACCGCTGCGCTCTTGGTGCGCTCGGGAAACATGGGGTCCAGATACACCACGTCGGGGGCGGCGAGCTCGCCCTGCCCGATCAGCTCGGCTGTATGGCAAAGGCCGGCAATGCTGTCCTCGCCCGCATGTAAGCGCATGCGCGACACGGCCGTCGCAAGCGCCGGATCATCTGTCGCGCGATCCAAAGCATCCTTGAGAAGCGCCGCGATCACGCAATCCTGCTCATACAGATCGACGGTAAAGCCCGCGGCAGCCAGCAGCAGCGAATCCTCGCCAAAGCCCGCCGTGGCATCAATCGCCCATGGGCGCTCGATGCCTTTTGCGCGCGCAGCCTTTACCAACAGCTCTTGCTGCAGACGGCCTTGCTTGAGTCGTGGCAGCATGCGGGCAAAATCGGCACGCAGCTCCATCGTGCCGTCGGTGAGCGTGAGGCCCTCGGACGTCCCGGTCAGCTCAAGCCCCGCGGCCCGAGCAACAGAAAAGGGATCGACGACGCCCATGGGTACTCCTTAGCAAGCAAAACGAATACGCGGGGCGCCGTTTATGCCAGCACCCAACCGTCCGCTATTGTCCCACATGCGACATGGCCCACCGCCCATTGCAGAATGCGGGCATCTATTTAGCGGTAAAGCACCAAATCCCGTCAGGATTGCCCTCCACCTCAACCCTGCGTTTACCCGCCGCTTCGCGGCTGTTCCATACTTGCCCGTCCGTATCATTAAAGGACTGAACATTCGTCGTGAGGAATGCAAATGGACCATTCAGTCACACGCCGAAAGGCCTGCCGACTGGCAATCTCGGCAGCCGGAGCCACACTGGCAGCCATGGTACTGCCAGCCTGCTCGAACAGTCATTCCGGCATGTCCGGCAAGACCAGGCTGAACGTAGGCGTCCGCTCGGATATCGTCGGGTTTAGTGAGCGTAATCCCAACAACGGCAAATACTACGGATTCGAAATCGACCTCGCCAACGAGTTGGCAAGCCGTCTTGGCTATGGAGGCTGTTCGTTTATATCCGTAACGCCCGAGACACGCGAAGAAATGCTCTCGTCGGGAAAAGTCGATTGCCTGATCGCGTGCTACTCGATAAGCAACGAACGCAAAAAGCTGTTTGACTTCTCTGCCGCCTATTACACCGACTCGGTAATTCTTGTTGTCGAAAACACATCGCTCATTCAATCCTTCTCCCAGCTTAAGGGCGGAACAATTGGCACGGTATCCGGAACAAACGCTGCACCTCAACTTGCCGCGAAGTTTTTGGAGCTGGGGCTTTCGGACGGCATCCCCCAGCAGCAGGATGCCAAGAGCGGCAACATTGACTACGACACATGGCATCTGAGCCAATATGCAAGCTACGCTGAGCTTTCCCGCGCATTGGAAGCCGGCGACGTCGACGCCATGGCGACCGATGGCGCAATTGCCAAAACCTATCTCGATGACGAGCGCACCGTCCTGCCCGATTTTGGCATCAACCCACAGCGCTACGCCGTCGCAACGCAGAAGGGCTCTGAGCTTTCACCCAAACTTGCCGCCGAAGTACGCTCAATGCTCAAAGACAAAACAATCGATACGCTCATCGAGAAATGGAACTAAGGAAGTCCACCCATGTCCAAGCGACTAAAACAGAAGTCCGTGGCGCTTGCCATTGCCGTAGCCGTCTGCACGTTAGCGATGGGACTCCTACTCGCCTCGATGCAAACGCGTCTATCGCAAGAGGAATACGCTTTAGAATTCGATCGCGTTGCCGCCGAACTCCCCGATCTCGTTAAAACGGCCCAGTCGGAAACGAAAGACAACACCCAAACATTTGATGACCTGTATCGCACGCGCGCCGCAAGCATCGCATTTATGGCGGCCAACGATTCCGGTTATGAAGCGACCGATGCCAAAATGGCCGAGTTCAAGGACCTGCTCAAGGTCGATAACGTTCTCGTTACCCGACGTGACGGCTCCATCATCGCCAAAGCGGCTGACACCAAAGCCGATTTTAGCCGTGCCCGCTTCAACCAGCTACGTCAGTGCTTCGAGACCGGCAAGCCCTCCGATCCAGTTGAGGTCGATCTTCCCGATCAAGACTGGCTCATGCGATACTATGCCGCCAAAATCGATGACGACACCATGGTCATCGTAGAGCAAAATCCCCAAGAGCTGCACGCCCTTGTCAAGGACACCGGCTCGGCCGAGAGCATGCTCAAGAACATCTCGCTCGGCAGTCACGGATATGTCCTCGCCGTATCGGCAAAAACACACCTGATCACCTACCATCCCGATCAGAACATGATAGGTACCGATGCACTCGACAACGGCATCGACGTGGGCAATCTTGAAGACGGCAAGACATTCATCACTTCCGTCAAAAACACAAGCCTGTATTGTCGCGTCAAGTTGGTCGATGACACCTATTACATTCTCGCCATCCCCGAAAGCGATACCGCCTCCGCGCGCAACATCACCGTGGGCGTCATCCTCTTTGCCTTCATCGCAGTCGTCGCCGCCGTGGCACTCTATGACCTGTTTGTCCTAGCGGATGACGAACATGACGACCACGACCATCACGAATACGTCAAGATCGGTCGCGGCCTTCGGTTTAGCCCCTCCGTGGGCAGGCGCGCAACAGCCTTGTCCATTGCAGGACTCGTCTTACTTTTGGCAGTAACCTTCTATATGCAAACGCTCTTTGCCCTTTCGAGCCAGGCGACGGTCAATCGGGAGCGCTTAGAGCAGATTGATCAAACGCTCAATAATAATGCGCTGCGCGAGGATGAACTTACGAGGCAATATAGCGAGCACTATGCCACTGCCTGCCACATTATCGCCTACATCGTTGAGCACAATCCAGAGCTCGCCACGCGAGCCGACCTGCACAGCATGGCAAACACGCTCAACATCGAGTCAATTTATCTCTACGACGGCGACGGCAATATGACAAGCTCGAGCACATCGCAGCGATCCTACAGCCTTTCGACCAAGTACGGTGACTCCTCCTACGAGTTCCGCTCGCTTTTGGGCGGCAAGGATGAATATATACAGCCTCTCTCTATCAACAGAACCACCGGCGAGACATATCAGTACATCGGAGTCGCACTCTACGATCAGGATGGCATTGCAGACGGAATCGTGCAGATTGCCGTGCGCCCCATGCGCTTAGAAGAAATGCTCAAGAGCACCAAGATCGACGCAGTGCTCGATGGCATCAAGGCGGGCGCCGGAGGCTTCGCCTTTGCAATCGAGAAAAAAGACGGTACCGTCGCATATCATCCCAACGACCTTCTTCTTGGGAAAAAAGCATCCGAAATAGGACTGACTGACGAGCAGCTTGCAGATGGCTTTAGCGACTTCGTCTACATCGACAACCAAAAACTCTACGCCTCCTGCTTGGAGACTGGCGACTATTACGTTTACGTCGCGGCACCCGAAGACTCCTTTATGCACCAGCGCGTTCCGCTCACAATCGCAACCGGAATCATCGCCGCCATTTGCTTTGCCCTTATCTACCCGTTGCTGACGCTCGACACCATAAAAGTCGAAGAAAAGCGTTCGAAGCACGAAGGCGATTTCGCGACAAGACGGCACAACATCACCGTCACGACGTCCGACGGCCGTGTCAAACACAGTGAAAGCGCCATTAGCCGATGGCTCAACATCTCCTTTAAATGGGAGGACAAAACCCCCGAGCAAAAACTCGGCACAGTCCTTAAATGGTTTACCGGCATCGCGGTGTTTATCGTCTTTTTGGCCGTCTTGTTTAAAGACGCTCTGTTTGGCCCGCGTTCGGTATTTACCTATATCCTGGGCAACGACTGGCAGCACGGTCTCAACATATTCGCGCTCACCGCATCGATCATGTACGCCTGTGTTGCTCTCACAGTGTGCGCAATCGCGCAGGCGCTTCTTCGCATGTTGTCCAATGTGCTTGGAGCGCGCGGCGAGACGATATGCCGACTTCTCTCGAGCCTGACAAAATACGGAACTCTCATCGCTATGCTCTATTGGTGCCTCGGCGTTTTGGGTGTCGATACCGCAACGCTTTTAGCCTCGGCAGGTATCATCACGCTCGCCGTCTCCTTTGGAGCCAAAGACCTCATCACGGATATCTTATGCGGGCTCTTTATTATCTTTGAAGGCGAGTTCCGCGTTGGAGACGTCATCTCGGTTGGCGGCAATACCGGCACCGTTATGGAGATTGGCGTGCGAACCACAAAGATCAATGACGGCAACGGCAATGTCCTGCTCCTACGCAACAGCTCGATTTCGAATGTCACCAACATGACAAAACTTAATTCTTACGCCAGCATAGATATCACCATCCCGGTGGGAGAATCTCTACCCTATGTCGAAAAGGTGCTTAAAGACGAGCTCAAAAGCGTGCATGACCGCGTTCCCGCCATTATCGATGGCCCCTTCTACAAGGGCGTGGTCGACCTTAGCAGCACCGCTATGACCATTCGCGTTGTCGCCACCTGCAAGGAGACCGATCGCGGCAGCGTCATGCGTTCTTTGCGCCGTGAGGTAAAGCTCATGCTCTCCCGCCGCGACATCGCCCCCTATCAACTCGTTTTCAATCATTGCGATGCCGACGAGTCCGCTCCAAGGGAAGCTACCGCCGAAGAACTCGCCGAAGCGGACGAGTTTAACGAAGAACAGAAACTCGCCTCGCAAGACCTTGGTAACGAACCTACCAATCAGTAATTCATGGCACCGGGCAAAACCCGCACGGCGCCATTAAGGCTCAAGGGAAAGGAACTGAACATGAGCAACAACCGTAAAGTCCTAAAGGTCATGTCCATCATCTATCTATTGGGAGGTATTTTCAGCATCGCCGTGGGCGCGTTGGCACTCACTGCAGCTTCGGGTGACGCCAGCGGCGATCTCTCGGTTTACAGCGTTGTCGTCATCGTGATGGGCATCGTCGAAGTCATCGCTGCCGTGCTGGGCATCCGCGCCTCGAATAACCCCAGCAAGATTGGTGTCGTTTGGGTCTGGGCTATCATTTGCCTGGTTTGCGCCGTTGTGAGCCTGCTGCTTTCCGAGCCCTTCTTGGGCGGAGTCGGCACCAGCGCCACCGATGTCACCGCCGTGGTCGTAAGTGCCGTGTACTTCGTTTTCGCCAACCGCGTTAAAAAGGAAAGCCAGGAGCGCCTGAGCTAGGGTATCTGACCCGCCTGCACAGAGCACCGTATATGAAAGCCGCCCTCCGTTTCTCGAGCAAGCAAGAAACGGAGGGCGTCTTGCTGTGGATAGTCTTTGCATTCATTCGATTGCCACGGCACGGCACGATCGACAGCATAATGCCAGACACCCGAGCCGACAGCGGCTAGCGCGTCAACGGATGCGCTAGCGAGCAGCAGACCCGTTGGCACAGCCCACCATGCGAATCAAGTAGTTCTCTACGACGTGATAAGCTTGGGGCTTTTCATCTTTAAGGGAAACTAAGCACACCGGAACCGTCAGGGCCCCTTCGCCCACAATGGGAACAATCTCAAACCCATTAGCGATCTGACCGGGAACGGGAAGAATGGCATTTAAGAAAAAGCCACGCTCGGCCGCCAAAAACGACCCAACTTGAGCGGGGCTATCGATAACGCGCGTCTCGCCTAGGACACCGAGGCTTTTGTACTGCCAAAAAATCGAGTTGTTAAAGCTATCGAACGCAGTCGACTGTCCTACCGGATAGGAGCTCAGATCAGCCACAGTCACAAAGGGCCTCTTGCCGAGCGGATGGTCGGCGGCAACGAAAATACCCGTGGGCAGGGTTCCCAGCTGTTCGCAGTCATCATTGGTATTGTCATATGTACCCACCGTAAGCAAGGCATCGAGGCCGCCCTGCTCAAGTTCCTGCTGGGCAACTCCGGGATGCACAGTGCAAAACTTCACCCGCACGTGCACACCACGCATGATAAGCGCAGATAGCCCCTTATATAGCTTATCCTCGTTATCGAATGCGGGGGCGCACAGGCCAATCGAGAGTTCCGGCATCGCTTGCGGACCAGAGGCCGACGAGACGGTCAGGTCGCATCCAGACGGGTCAAAGTTTTCAACCTCGCGATATGCTTCGACGGCGGGGCGAGCCTTGGCATAAAAACTGCGACCGGCCTGAGTCGGCCTGACGCCGCTACTTCCACGCTCAAAAAGCTGAACGTTAAAAAACTGCTCGAGCTCGCTAATTGACTTGGAAATGGCCTGAACGGTCACGTTGCGCCGGTGCGCCGCAGCAGTAAAACTCTTCGTCTCAAATACGGCGACAAAATAGCCAACCTGCTTGATATTCACCATTCGCCCCTAAAAAATGCACAGTTTAATCCAGTTAAACAAAAACCTAGCACAGCGCAAGTGCCATCCCTGTCACGAGCGGAGCGTTCAACTATTGGATGAACGTACACAGCACCTTGTTGAATTACAATATGCTTCGCGACATGCGTCATGCGTGCGCATCAAATACGTCATGTCCACTTCGAAAGGACCAGCCATGAGCTTCACTCGCAAGACTCTCAAAATCCTTGCTCTCATCTACTTTGTTTTGGGCATCGCCAGCCTCGTCACCGCCGGCGTCGGTATCGCCACGGGCGGTCTCGATTCCACGTACGGTTCGTACGCCACGCTCGCAGCGGTCGTGCTTATCGCCAAGGGTCTCGTCGACCTTGCCGCAGGCGTCGCCGGTATCAAGGGCGCCAACAAGCCTTCGCAGGTGGACGGCGCGTTTAAGCTCGGTATTGTTGCCGCGGTCGCCACGCTTGCCCAAGCGGTGCTCACGCTTCCCGCGTTTGGCGGCGACGCCATCAACTTTGGCGCCTTTGTCATCGTGGTGTACGACCTGTTCTTTGTTCAGCAGGCACACGCCGTTAAGGCCGAGAACAAGGACCGCCTGTAAGCGCCCGCTTCTCATAACCTCTGTTTCAGCCAAGCAACTAAAAAGGGCCGATCGCGCATCTCCGCGGTCGACCCTTTACGTTTTCCCAGATAAAACCTGCCAAAATAAATCTGTCCCTTTTTGGTAGGTTAGTGGCGGTACTCGGCGATGATGAAGTCGATGTCGGTTTGAAGGGTGTCCAAATTTGCCAGGCGTTCTTTGTCGGAAGGGCGCGTACGGTAGTAGTACGGCGTCATCTGGAACACTGCCTCGATGTCGGCCTGGGTCTGAAGCGTAATATTCGCAGACACCCGCTGCATTCCGACTAACTCGAGCTCGGTGGTCTTCGGCAGCTTCTCATCGTTAAGGTACGGCGTGTCGTAGAGCACCTCCTTAAGCCCAAAGAGATGACGGGCGCCCGGCACCACGGTGTAGAGCGAGCCCTCTGGCGCCAGCACGCGGGCAAATTCGCGCTCGTTAAAGGGAGCAAAGAGCTCGGTCACCATATCGAAGGCGCCATCGGCCACGGGGATATCCTTCATGTTGGCTACGAAATAGGCTGCATCGCCGCGCTTGGCGGCCAGGCGAACCATCTCTTTGCCCAAGTCGAAACCGTAGGCATCCACGCCCGGCACCGCGCCCATGGCGCTGGTGTAGTAGCCCTCGCCACAGCAAATATCGAGCAACGTCATGGGGCCGTTCGTAGACGCGGCGCGCCCAGACACCTGCTTGCGCACCAGCTCAACCATCGCATCGCGCAACGGCGCATAGTATCCACGGTTCAGAAAGTCACGACGGCTGCGTGCCTGCGACTTGGGATCGCCCATGGAGTCGCCGCTCTTGGACGAACGTAGTAGATATAGATAGCCCTCGCGAGCTCGGTCAAACCGGTGTCCGCCCGCGCATACAGCACCGCGCTCATCGTCCACCAACGGCTCATGGCAAACGGGACACAACAACATGGCAACTCCTTAGCGCGAACAACACAACGCCCACCATTGTCGCACGCCTTCCCCACCTAGTCATTGGGGACGTTCTTGAAGGACTAGTCGTTTAAGAACGTCCCCAATGACTAGTCGATTAGGAGTATCATCATCTGCGCAAATAAGCACGAAAGAGCATATTAGAGATTGAGAGCGTATGGCTGACACCGTATCTAAGCACATCGATATGACCACCGGCTCGCTGTGGCGCAATATTCCCCTGTTCGCCTTCCCCGTGGCCGCCACGAGCATCTTGGAGCAGCTGTCGAACCTCATCGCCACGGTCATCATCGGTAACTTCTCGGGCGACCAGGGAACCCTCGCCATGGCGGCAGTCGGCTCCAATGTTCCGCTTACCAGTCTTATGCTCAACCTGTTTATTGGCATGTCGCTTGGCTCCAACGTGGTCATCGCCAACGCCATCGGCCGCAACGATCAGAACATGGTCAAACGCGCCGTCCATACCTCGATTTTAATGGCGCTCGTGGGCTTTGTCGTCATCGCCCTGGGCGAGATCTTTGCCGAGCCCATGCTCACCGCGCTCAACGTTCCCGCCGAAACCATGCCACTCGCCTCACTCTACCTGCGTGTCTTTTTGCTGAGCATGCCGTCGATTTTGCTCTACAACTTTGAGGCCGCGATCTTCCGCTCCGTCGGAATCACCCGCATGCCGCTGCAGGCGCTTGCCGTGTCCACCGTCCTCAATATTGGCCTGGACCTCATCTTTGTCCCCGTACTCCACTGGGGCGTCGCGGGCGTCGCCATCGCCACCGCCATCGCCTACACCGTCAGCGCCGCTACGCTCTTTATCCGCCTGCTCAAGACCGACTCCGTCGTCCGCGTCACCCTACGCGACCTAGCTATCGACCCCGTCGCCCTCAAGCGCATCGTCAAGATTGGCCTGCCCGCCGGCATCCAAAGCGCTGTCTTTGCCGTCGCCAACATCATCATCCAGTCTGCCATCAACAGCCTTGGCACCGAAGTCATGGCCGCATCGAGCGCCGCCATGAGTCTGGAGTACGTGTGCTACAACCTGCTCAACAGCTTTAGCCAGGCGTGCACCACCTTTGTGGGACAAAACCACGGTGCCCGCCAGATCGATCGCTGCACCAAAACGCTTAAGGTCTGCCTGGTCGAAGGCGGTATCGTTGCACTCACCACGATCATCGTTATTGTCGGCCTGGGGCGCGAGATCTTGTCGCTGTTCAACAGCGACCCCAACATCGTCTCGATCGGCTATATCCGCGTGTGTTCGATCTTCCCGGCGTACGCCTTTAGCATGTTCTACGAAAACATGTCAGGCTACCTGCGCGGCTTTGGCATCTCGCTCACGCCCGCCCTCATCACCATGATCTGTGTCTGCGGCATCCGCTTCTATTGGGTGTTCTGCGTGTTCCCGCACTTCCGCACCTTTGCGAACATCATGATGGTCTACCCCATCAGCCTGGGTACCACGGCGTTCTTTATGGTCGTGGCGGTACTACTCTGCCACCCGGCACGCACCTATCGCGCCACCCAAGCCAAAGCGACAGCCCGCTAAACACCGCACTCAACGCCACGCCAGTCATTAACTGACAATATGCGAGCTCATATAGTCGATAAAGCGCCTCGTGGCGATGGGCATGGTGTCCCAGCTGCGCCAGGCGGCCACAACGTCGCGCGAGGGGGCATGTACGATGGGCCGCACACGAATATCGGCTCGCATGCCCTCAACGGTACGGCGATACAGCATGCTCACGCCTAGGCCCTCCTCCACCATCGCCATGATGGTGTAGTCGTCGGTGACCTCGCTCGTCACGTGCGGCGACAGTCCGTGCGTTGCGAATGCATCGAGCACCAGACTCTGTTCGCCCTCATCCAGCAGCACAAACGGCTCGGACGCCAAGTCGGCGAGCGTCACCTTTTCCTTTGCCGCCAGCGGATGCGCGGTCGGCAGCAATGCCACCAACTCGTCGTGATAGACCACGCGCTTCTCGAGCCCAGCGGTAAATCCGCGCGCCGTAAAACAAAAATCAACCACGCCATCGTGCACCCACTGGGCGTTGCGCGTGTAATCGCCCTGCTTGAGGGTAAAGCGTACGCCCGGGTGCAGCGCACCAAAGTCGCGGATCACACGCGGCAGCACGGTACGACTCACGTTGGTAAACGTCGCGATGCGAATATCGGTCGACGAAAGCCCCAGCAGCTCCTGGCGCTTGCCCTCGAGCTCGGCCTCGGCGGTCACAATCTGGCGCAGGTACGGCAGATATTGCTTGCCGTCGCGCGTAAGCGAAACGCCCTGTTTACCGCGCTCGATAAGCGTGGTACCCAGCTCGCGCTCGAGCGCCTTGACGGCCTGGCTCACCGCACTTTGCGTATAGCCCAGCTCGTCCGCCGCACCCTTAAGACTGCCGCGATCGACCACCATGCAAACAATCTGATACCGCGATGCCATCGTGCGTCCACATCAATGCAGCCGTAAAACGTTTTGCCAGCGCTTTTCGCACCAACTTTAGCGTTTCTTAATCATACTGAAGATACATTCGCTTTACTACATCCAAATCTGGGAGCAGAATCCTTTTTGCGAAACCGTTCTGTAACAAAAGGAGTCCCATGGATCGCAAAAAAGCAATCGCGCTCTCATTTTCCGTTCCCGTCGCATGGGGCTTTTCGTACCCCCTCATGAAGATCGGCATGGACAGCATGAACGCCACGAGCATCGTTGCGCTGCGCTGTATCATCGCCTTCGCGGCCTGCCTTTTGCTCTTCCACAAGCGCGCGTTGCGCATCAACCGCGACCTTATGGTCCGCGCCGCCATCATCGGCGCCATTATGGCAACCGAGCTCACCTGCATGTGCCTGGGCTCCAGCCTCACCTCCGCCTCCACTGCCGGCTTTTTGCAGAGCCTGACGGTCGTGATCGTGCCGTTTGCCAACGCAGCCCTGCTGCGTCGCGCCCCCGAGCGCAAGGTGCTCATCGGCACGGCCATCGTCACCTGCGGTATGTTGCTGCTCTCGGGTGCCGACTTCACCAGCCTGAACCCGGGCGCGCTCATCATGCTGCTCTCCGCCTTTATCTACGCCGGACACATCATTGTCGCCAAGCGGTTTGTCGAAGAAGTCGATCCGCTGTCCCTGGGCGTTTGGCAGCTGGGCTTTGGCGGCCTGTTCTCGGGCATTGCCGCATGCGTCTTTGGCGGTTTCACACTTCCCAGTACGCCCAGCGAGATCGTGGTCGTCGTTGCCCTCGCGCTCATCTGCTCTGCCTACGGCTTTATCACCCAGACACTCGTGCAGCCCCACGTGCCTGCCGAGACCACTGGCTTCGCCTTCTCGCTCGAGCCGGTCTGCTCCGCCGTCTTTTCGTTCTTCCTGGTCGGCGAGGTCCTGAGCCCCATCGCCTTCTTTGGCGCCGCCCTCATCCTCACCGGCGTCATGGCGGCAACCGTCGAGCTTCCGCGCCTCCGTGCACATGGACAGGCTCGCATGGCAGGAGCGCCCGAGCGCGTCTCGTAGACCCCGCTACTTATACAGCCGCGGCATAAAGGCAACCGGTGCGCCTTTACAATAGATGCCAACAGAGCATCTGCCATAAAGGAGCCCCATGGACAGCGCAACTCGCGACCGCAACATAGCAACTTGGTTGGGCGATGCGCCGCAGCCGGTACGTGACACGACGAACCAGCTGCTCGAGCGCATCGCCCTTTTGCGTGCCGAGCAGACTATCTACCCGGCACAAGACGACATCCTCAATGCCCTCGCCTACACGCCGGCCGACCAGGTCAAAGTTGTCATCTTGGGTCAAGACCCCTATCACGGACCCAACCAGGCCATGGGGCTGTCGTTCTCGGTCCCCGCGACGCAAACCAAGTTGCCGCCGAGCCTGCGCAACATCTATAAGGAACTCAAAGCCGATCTGGGCTGCCCCATTCCCGCCACGGGAGACCTAACCCCATGGGCACGGCAGGGCGTCCTGCTCCTCAACACTACGCTCACCGTGCGCGAGCATGCCGCCAACTCGCACGCCAAGCTGGGCTGGAGTACGCTCACCGACTACGTTATCGAACGCTGCTGCCAGCTGCCCCAGCCGGTAGCCTTTTTGGCATGGGGCCGCTTTGCCCAGCAGATGGTCGAAGGCAAGCTCGTTGCAACTGGTGCGGGCAAGACAACCGACAAGTTCTGCCTGGCCTCTACGCACCCCTCGCCGCTTTCGGCCAACCGTGCCACGGCAGAACTCCCCGCCTTTATGGGGTCGCGCCCCTTCTCCGCTGCCAATCGGCTACTCGAACAGCACGGCTCGACCCCCGTCAACTGGACTTGCATCGGCTAAAAATCGATGCATCAAAAACGCGCCCGACGGCAATCTTGCCATCGGGCGCGTTTTGTTACTCGGGCCAGATAAACTGGGTACGGCCGGCCTCGCCGCCATCGATCAACAGACTCTGTCCGGTCATAAACCGGTTGGTCACGCCCACAAAGTAGATCCACTCGGCGATCTCTTGGGCAGTGGCCCAGCGCTTAAGCGGCGTGAGCTCCATAATCTGGCTCCACAGGTGTTCGTCTTCCATCACGCAACGGTTGAGCGACGTGATAACGCCGCCCGGGTCCACACTGTTGGCGATGGCCTGCGGCGCCAGACGGTTTGCAAGGTTCTTGGTGTAGGCGATAACGCCGCCCTTGCTGGCGGCATAGGCGGGAAACTCCGATCCCGTATGCCCGCTCGCCGACCCCACATTGACTACGGATTTGATAGCCGGCGCCGGCTTGGCGGCAAGCCCCTCCCCCACAAAGGCGTAGCGCTCGGTCACGTTGATGGTGCCACACAGGTTGGCGGCGATGTCGTCGGCCGAATCCTGCGTACCGGCAACATTCACGATTACCTGGGGTTCAAGGTCGCTTGGAAACGAGTCCGGCTCGCGGACATCAACGATCAGATGGCGGTAGCGCTCGTGTTCGATCGCCGCCGGCAGCAGATCAAAGCCCACGACCTCGTGGCCCTCGTCCAAAAAGCGCTGCACGCATGCGGCTCCGATACCGCCCGAAGCGCCCGTGATCAAAACCCGCATACTTGCTCCTTAGGCGGTTGCGTGGCGCTCGAGGTACTCGGAACCCACATTCTCGCGCTCCCAGCCGCGCACGACCTTGTAGCCCACGGGGCTCAGGAAGACCTCACACAGCAGCTCGGCGACAGCGCCGGTCAGCGAGCACATAAGGACCTGCACCCAGGTCCAACCAAAGAACGTGTGGCTCACTACAATGGCAAAGACCAGGTTGTCGATAAACTGGCCAACACCCGTGGACACATAGGAGCGGAAGGCGAAGCTCGCAAAGTTATTCTTTTTGAGCATACGGCCGAGCGACTGGTTGAGCGTGGAGTTAACCACGGCAGAAACGAGCATTGCCAGCGAAGAGCCCAGCACCACGTACCAGGTGCCACCGATGGTGGCGTTAAGGGCAGTGTTGACCTCGATCATGCCCGTGTCGTAGTAGGCGCCCCACATGCCGGGCGTGAGCGAGCATGCCCAAAAGCACAGGCTCACGGCCAGGTTGACCAGCAGCGCGAGGATAGAGATTTTGATGGATGCCTTGGCGCCAAAGCGCTTGCAGATCATGTCCTGGCACAAAAACGAGACCCAGCTCACCACAAAGCCGCAATCGAGTGCCAGATACGGCAGGCTGATGAGCTCTTTGTTGGCCAGCAGGTTCATCATGATGACACTCACGAAAAACAGCGAAACCGTTGCCGCGGGAATGCTCCGCAACAGGACCTTGTAGTCCTCCATGACCTTCTTGATCATTATGTACTCCTTTGGTTTTAGGTTTAACGAGCAGGATATCGGACCCGAACTGCTCGGACGTCCCGGTCTTGAGACGACGGTGGGTATGATAGCCGCTCACACGGCATCAGGCAAGCAAACAGCGCGGCAGCCCCGCAGGGCCACCGCGCCGATGCGTTAAAACGCTACGTTGCCAAACTCCGACAGGATAAGGTCGGGGTTGTGGTCGGTTGCCCAATCCACGTTCCACGGGCTCGTGAACAGCAGTAGCTTACCGCCGCGCATGTCCTCGACACGCAGCGTGTCGCGCGTGAGCGAAAGGCCCGGGATATCGATAGTGTCGGGGTCGTTCTGGATCCAGCGGATGTCCGTATAGGGCAGCGGCTGGCGACGAACCTCAACACGGTACTCAGCCTTGAGGCGGCGCTCGAGCACCTCAAACTGCAGCACGCCGACCACGCCCACGATGACGCTCTCCATGCCGGCACCCAGTTCGCGGAAAATCTGGATGGCGCCCTCCTGGGCAAGCTCCTCCATACCCTTGACGAACTGCTTGCGCTTGAGCGTGTCGACCTGCGTAATGCGAGCGAACATCTCGGGGGCAAACGTCGGGATCTGCGGATACTGCACGTGGCGCTTGCCGGAGCACACGGTGTCGCCGATGCTAAAGATACCCGGGTCGAAGAGGCCCACGATATCGCCCGCGTACGCCTCGTCCACGATGGCGCGATCGTCGGCCATCATCGACGTGCCCGTGGCGAGCTTAAGCTTGCGGTTGCCCTGCACGTGAAAGGCATCCATGCCGCGCTCGAACTTACCCGAGCAAATGCGCACAAAGGCGATGCGGTCACGGTGGTTCTTGTCCATGTTGGCCTGGATCTTAAACACAAAGCCGCTAAAGTCGTCGCGGCAGGGATCGACCGGCTCGCTGGTGAGCGTATCGGTATAGGCGCGCGGCGTCGGGGCCAGACGCAGGAACTCCTTGAGGAAGGGCTCCACGCCAAAGTTGGTGAGCGCCGAGCCAAAGAACGCCGGGCTCAGCTTGCCGCAGGCCACAGCATCCAAGTCGAGCTCGTCGCCAGCGCCATCGAGCAGCTCGATGTCGTCCATCAGGTTCTTATGGTTCTCCTCGCCGATGAGCTCATCCATGGCAGGGTCGCCCAGCTCGGCCTCGACCTCGGCGACCTTCTTGGTGGCGTTGGCGTGGCCGTCGCCCTCGAAGGCAATGACGCGACGAGTCTGACGGTCGAACACGCCGCGGAAGTTGCGGCCGCTGCCGATCGGCCAGTTCATGGGATACGTATTAATGCCCAGAACGTTCTCGATCTCTTCCATGAGCTCAAACGGATCGCGAGCCTCGTGGTCGAGCTTGTTTACAAAGGTGAAGATGGGAATGTGGCGCAGCGTACAGACCTTAAAGAGCTTTTTGGTCTGGGCCTCGACGCCCTTGGCGCCGTCGATGACCATGACTGCGGCGTCGGCGGCCATAAGGGTACGGTAGGTATCCTCCGAGAAGTCCTGGTGGCCGGGGGTATCGAGGATGTTGACGCAGGCGCCGTTATAGGTGAACTGCAGCACCGAGGAGGTGACGGAGATGCCGCGCTCCTTCTCGATGTCCATCCAGTCCGAGACGGCATGCTTGGCCGAGCTCTTGCCCTTGACCGAGCCGGCGGTCTGGATACTGCCGGTATAGAGCAGCAGCTTCTCGGTAAGCGTGGTCTTACCGGCGTCCGGGTGGCTGATGATCGCGAATGTGCGGCGCGACGAGATTTCATCCGACAGGCTTGCCATGCGGATCCTTTCTTGCATTGAGTGCATTACGTCGTTGTAACCGCACTATTGTAGCCGCGAAATCCCGCTCTAGGGCACCTATCAGGACAAATTCATCAGTTGGGGCCTGGTTAGCAGTCGATGGCGACACTCCGCAGCAGTTTGTCTCAATCTGTAACATCTAGACGGTTTTTGAACCTCTACCTGTTACAGATTTAGACAAACAGGTGGACGTCCCAGAAAGATCTCGATCTGTAACATCTAGCCACTCAAAACGGGTCCATCTGTTACAGATTGAGATGAATGAACGAGCGGACAATCCGTATTTACCTCTTGCGCAACTGTGCATAGTGTATATATACTGTGCTTACCGGTTATATACACGTGTAGCCCATCAGCTAAGGAGCCGCTGTGGACATCATCCTATCCAATTCGAGCGATAAACCCATCTACGAGCAAATAGCCTCGCAGGTCAAAGCTCAGATCCTTTCGGGCACGCTCGCTGCGGGAGCCAAACTCCCCAGCATCCGTGCGCTCGCGAGCGATCTTGGCGTGAGCGTCATCACCACCAAGCGCGCCTACGCCGACCTGGAGCAGCTCGGGTTTATCTGCACTGTGCAGGGCAAGGGCTGTTTTGTCGCCGAGGGCAACCAGGAGCTCTTGCGCGAAAACCAGCTCTGCCATATCGAAGAGCTGCTTGCGAAAGCGGCAAGCCAAGCCGAAGCCTTGGGCGTCACGCGCGACAAGCTGCACGAAATGCTCGACCTGGTAGCCCCCGAAACCATGCAGTAGCCATCTGCAAGAAAGGCTATACCATGCAAAACCTTTTAGAACTCAAAGGCATTTCACGCCGTGTGAGCGACCGTTTTTCGCTGCGTGACGTCACGCTTGCCGTGGAGCCTGGCCAGATCGTTGGCTTTGTGGGCGCAAATGGCGCTGGCAAAACAACGACGATTCGAGCCGCGCTCGGGCTTATCAAGCTCGATGCCGGCGAGGTGCGCCTGCTTGGGCAGCGCTGTGGCGCCGACGCGCCCGATGAGACACAGCGCTGCCTGCGCTCCCGCGTCGGTCTCATCCTGGACACATGCCCCTTCCCTTCAACGCTCAAGGTGGGCCAGATCGAGGCACTCGTAGGCCCGGCGTACCCCACGTGGGACCGCAAAACGTTCGCCGGATTCATCGACCGATTTGGCCTCGATCCCAAGACAAAGGTCAAGGACCTCTCCCGCGGCATGGGCATGAAACTGCAGCTTGCCTGTGCACTCAGCCATAATGCCAAGCTACTCCTTTTGGACGAAGCCACCGCGGGCCTCGATCCCATGGCGCGCGAGGAACTGCTCGATGAGCTGCTTGCTTTTGTCGCCGACGGTCAGCACAGCGTGCTGCTCTCGAGCCACATTACGTCCGACCTCGATCGCGCCGCCGACCGCGTCATCTGCATCGATAACGGCTCGATTGTGTTTGACCTGCCGCGCGAGGACATTACCGACCGCGCCGGCATCGCCCACTGCACCCAAGCGCAGGCCGCCGAGCTTATGGCTTGCGTCGAAGGTGCCCATGCCGCCCGCCACGCCTATAGCGTGGACGTGCTCGTGCCCAACCGTCGCGAAACGCTCGAGGCCTTTCCCGAGATTCCCTGCGATCGGGCAACCATTGACGACTATCTTCGCCTCACGCTGAAAGGGGCTTCTAAATGAAACGCGCCTTTATGTCCGAGCTCGCCATCGCTCGCACGCTCATCCCGAGCATTGCGGGCGTCGGCCTGTTCATCTTCGTCGTGCTGACCCTTGCCAACCCATCGGACGGCGATTCCGGTATGAGCGCCGGCGCCTGCGCGGTCAGCGCCATGTCGCCCATCATGGTCATGAGCTCGCTGGCCGGCTTCGACAATCAAAATAGCTGGGAGCGTTATCGGGCAACGCTGCCCTTCTCGCGCAAAGACATTATTTGTGCACGCTACCTGAGCGTTATTGTCTTCTCCGCCGTCATGGCATGTGCAGCTACGCTTTTGAGTATCGTCGCCATCCCGCTCTTCAACAGCGCGGGCATTCCTTCGACGGGACAGACGGTCTTTGAAATCGCAATCGCCTCGGCAGCCTCGATGCTCATTTCCCTCATGATGGTGTTTTTGGAGCAGCCGCTGTTCTTTCGATTTGGACAAATGGAGGCGCTGCGCCTATCCGTCGGCCTGTTTGCCATGCTCGGGTGCCTTACCATGGCAACGTTGAGTTCCTCCAACCCCATCAGCAACTGGCTCATGTCGATTGCCGGAGCGAATCCCGATCCCGCCGTCCTTGGCTGTCTGTGTGCAGGAATTGCCGTACTGGCGCTCGCACTATGCGCAATCAGCTGCACCGTCAGCACCAAGGTTTATCGAGTACGCGATCTGTAGCCACACGAGTCTCAATCCGCGAAGGACGCGATCGCCGCCCCTCCCCGCAAATCCGTGGCAAACGGCATGTCCCCGGCGTGTGCCACCGTGCTACTTGCGCAGCGGCTTGGGCAGTGGAATGCCGGCGGCGATAACGGCGGCGATGATCATGCAGACGATACCCTTGAGTGGGAAGCACATGAGCAGCAGGCCCACGACCATGACCGGCTGGCGCATGACGGCGCCCATCGTCGATGCCGTGCAGACGGCAACGCAAAAGACCGGATCTGCGCCGGTGAGGATAGCAAGGCCATAGCCCAGGCTTACGCCCGAGAAGATAACCGGGAAGAAGTGGCCGCCGCGCCAGCCCAGGTTGATGAGGGCGGGGGTCAGCATGGCTTTGACAAGACCGGTCGCGATAAGCACGCCGGCGGGAATGGTCAGGTAGGTTTCCATGAGCACGTCGGCCTGGGTCTCGCCGGCAAACATGGTGTAGGGCAGGACCGTGCCGCAGATGGCGAGCGCCAGACCGGCCAGCATGGCTTTGACGACAGGACGCTCCCCTATTGCATGAGACAGCGCCTCGCTTGCGTGCTCGGAGACAAAGTACAGCCAGCCGCAAACGGTGCCGACCAACGCCAGCGGAATGAGCCAGGCAAGTTCCAGGTTGCCCACCTCGGCGGACTCGAACCTGGGCATGCCCATGCCGCCGCCCACAAGCTGGCCAAGCAGCAGGTAGGTGCCCAGACCGCCGGCAATCGCGATGCCATAGACCACGGTCTTTTGCACCTTGGGCAGCTTGATGGTGATCTCGCCGGACACGGACTCATCGTCGGCGTCTTCGCCCTGGCCGTCGGCGCTACCGGCAAGCGGTGCTACAAAGCCAAAGACGGGCGCGGTAAAGAGCGCCGTCAGGGCAGCCTGGGTGCCCAGCAGCGTGAGCTCCCTAAACTCGGCGCCAAAGCAACGCATACGGTCGCCGACCCAGCTGCACAGACCCGCGATAACACCGGTCAGACCGGCCTCCGGTCCAATGCTGCCGCCAAACAGCAGCGGCAGCAACGCCGCGAGCGAAAGCTTGCCCAGGTTGTCGTACGGGTAGCGCCCGTCTTGCTTAACCTTAGCCATCACCTGGTTGAGGTCATCGGTCTTGGCGCCTGTCATCTTTTCGTACAGACCGATTAATAGGCCGCCCAGCAGACAGACAAAAAACGGGTACGGCAAAAAGCCAAACGCGCCGCTGGCGAGCTCGGGCGAAGCGACGCCCAGCGCGTGCGGAATCTCGGTCCACAGATAGTCGATACCGTGCTCCATCGCAAAAAAGAACAGCCAGACCGCGGCACCTGCGAACGCACCGGTCACAGCAACGCTAACTAAAAACAGCGCGCGGTTTGTGGGTTTGGCAAGGTTATCCATCGGGTCCTCCCGCGGTCAAAGTCGACATAGTTATGTTTTATTGTAGAGCGAGCGTTGCCCGAACGAGCCAACCGTCTGCGCCGCAAACGGCACCATTGGGAGCCATAGCGGGACAGGCTCAAGACTCATCCGTTGATAATCGAGACAATCTCGCGCAAATCGTCGGCAAAGTAGATGCCGTGCTGGCGCCTCGGGCTCGAAAGCCCTTTATCAATCATGTGCCCGAGCAGCGCCTTGAGGTCGTTGTAGTAACCGTCCAGGTTATACAGGATGCACGGAGCACTCAGGTGCCCCAACGACACCGCGGACATGACCTCGGCAATCTCCTCGAGCGTGCCCGTCCCACCGGGAAAGGCGATGAACGCATCGCCGAGCTCAATCATCTTGGCTTTGCGCTCGGCCATATCACTCGTCACGATGAGGTCGTCGATACCGTCATGTTGAAACTCGGCCTCGATAAAAAAGCTCGGCTCAACACCCGTCACGTGTCCGCCAGCATCGAGCACGCTATCGGCGAGCGCACCCATCAGGCCCGATTTGGACCCGCCGTATACCAACGCGTGTCCGTTGGCGCCAATCCAGTTGCCCAGCTCCTGCACCGCGGGCAGAAACGCCGGATCATTGCCGGCACTGGCACCCAGATACACGGTGATATTCATATTTGGTCCCCCTTGTTGTGGCGCACGACGTTCGTCTTAGCGCTGGCGTCGACGATACTCGCGCACGCGACGCGAAAGATCGGCGAGCTCGTCACGATCGAGCTCTTCCAAATGCTCAAGATCGTCCATAAAGCGCGCCATGGTGTCCTTTTGGCGCAGCTTGATAAGCGTATTGCAGTAGTTCACCGCCACGCCCGTGAGCATGGCGATGTAGAAGATGCTGATGATGCTCAGAATGACGGTAATGGCGCGGGCAACCTGTGTCTCGGCCGGAATGTCGCCAAAGCCGATCGTCGAGACCGTCTCAAAGCTAAACCAGAGACCATCGCCAAACGTGAGGGTCGTGGGCTCGGACAGCCAGACAGCCGTCGAGCACAGCAGGTAAAAGATAAGAAACAGACCCGTGATGCGTGCAAAGCCAGCCTGTCGCAGTACGTCGGAAAGCGTCCTCAACCTGTTCATCGCGACCCCTTTTCCCAGACGCCCAATCACGTTCGCTCGGTATTGTCCCACAACCGGCAGCTAGGGACGTTCCTTTTGTGCCGGCAGAAAGGGACTGTCCCCAACTGCCGGGCGGGAGCGTTTAGCTGTGCGACTGCCGACTGGGCAGGCTGAGCTGGTATCCTTATGCGGTAATGTCTCGATTCGTTAGGATTGCATGTGAGAGCTGCCACTGTCCTTCGTTCAGTTATATATCGCACCCTGGCCGTCGCGCTTACCGCGCTCGCCGTACTGAGCACCGTCGCGCCTGTCCAAGCTTTTGCCGCTGACTCTAGTCAGCCAGTCAAGACGGTCCGCGTTGGTTGGCTCGTCAACAACGAAGGCTTCCAGGACGGCACCCCCGGCGAGCGTCTCTCGGGATGGGGTTACGAGTACCTCCAGACCCTGTCGTACTACACGTCCGGCTGGCGGTACGAATACGTCTCCGGCACCTTCACCGAGCTTATGGACATGCTCGAGGCAGGCGAGATCGACCTCATGCCCAACATCTCCTACTCCGAGGAACGTGCCCAAAAGCTGCTCTTTTCCTCGAACCCCGAGGGCACCGAGCGCTACTACATCTACGCCAGGCCCGACCGTGACGACCTTGCAAAGGGTGACCCTCAAGCACTCCAGGGTCTCACTATCGGTTGCAACCCCGACGTCATGCAAACCTTCGTTGGCCAGCAATGGCTCGCCAGCGAAGGAATCGCCTGCACATACAAGGAGTATGACGGAGGATCCGATCTCTTTGACGCGCTCGCAAACGACGAAGTCGATGCCGTCATCATGAACGACACCATCTCGTCGCCCAATGCCTCCCCCATGTTCTACATTGGTTCGAGCGACTACTATTTTGCCGTCCCCAAAAGCCGCCCCGACCTGATGGACGACATCAATGCCGCCATGTCGGCAATCGCCCGCGTCAACCCACGCTATATCGACGAAGTCAAATCTAACTACTCGGCCCAAAACGGCGGTTCATCATCGCTCAACGGCCCCGAACGTTCCTGGCTCAAAGCAAATGGCAACACCATCACGCTCGGCTACATTACGGGCAAACTCCCCTACTGCAACGAAGACGAAAACGGCGAAATGAAAGGCTCGCTCGCATCGCTTGCGACGACGCTGCACGATAAATTTGGCATTACGGTCAAAACCGTCCCCTTTGATAGCTACAAGATGATGTCAAAGGCCCTGTCAAAGGGAAGCATAGACGTTGCGCTGCCGGTATACCGAGATTACTGGTTTGCCGAGCAAACAGGCGTTGCGCAGTCGGTATCGTTGGAGACCATATCCCTCACCGACATCCACACCGGCAGCGACCTGAACAAAGACCTTCAGAACATCGCCTGTACCAAATCATCGTTTGTCAACAAAAATGCACTTGAAAATCTGTTCCCCACAGCGACCGTGACCGAATACCAATCCGACAATGAAGTGTTCGACGCCCTCAGGAAGGGAACGGCGCGCTGCATCCTCGCTCCCAGTTCACGTGTAAAAACTATCGGTGACCGTCATGATCTCAAGGACTACGAGACGATCGAGCTCCCTGACACCTGTGAGCTCTCGTGCTGGATTTCGCGCGGAAAGCCCGAGCTGCTGGGAATCATCAACAAGGGGATCATCAATGCCGGAGAATCGCTCTCTGCAAGCAGTTACTCCTCCATGTCGTACACGACCCAGGAATCAGACACGCTTCAATTCCTTTTTCGCAACCGCGCCGCCATTGCCGCTACCCTCATCGGTATGTTGTCGGTCGGCATCGTCCTGCTCATCTGGGCGCTCGTGCGCGCTCGAACCGAGCGCAAAAAAGCCGACGCTGCCAACGCCGCTAAGACGGCATTCCTCACGCGCATGAGCCACGACATCCGTACGCCGCTCAACGGTATCCTGGGCCTTATCGAGATTGAGGAATTGAAGGAAGGCGATATCAAGGTCGCCCGCGAGAGCCGTGCCAAGGCGCGCGTTGCCGCCAATCACCTGCTCTCGTTGATCAACGACATCCTCGAGATGGGCAAAATCGAAGACCGCAAGCTAACACTGGAACATGCGCCTTTTAACCTCAAAGAGCTCTGTGACAATACGCTGGTTCTGTGCAAGCTCCGCGCGTCCAGTAACGGCATCACCATGCAGGACAATAGCCTGCCGTACGCCACGGGGCCATACATGATCGGCAGTCCCACCCATATCCGACAGATCATGATCAACCTGTTAGACAACAGCATTAAGTACAACAAGCACGGCGGCTCCGTCACCTTTAGTTCAAAGACCAAGCCACTCGATAACGGGCGCGCGCTCTTTTGCTTTAGCGTTTCGGATACCGGCATTGGCATGACTCCCAAGTTTTTAAAGCATATCTATGAGCCGTTTGCCCAAGAAGGCGACGATGCGCGCAGCAGGTTCCAAGGAACCGGCATGGGCATGCCAATCGTCAAGTCGCTTATTGAACTGATGGGCGGCACCATCGAAGTCACCAGTGAGCTCCATGTGGGCACCTCGTTCTACGTGGAGATTCCGCTCGATATCGACGAGAATCCCCAGGCGCGGGCGAATACGGTTGAGAGTGCGCCTGACTGCTCGCTCACCGACATGAACGTGCTGCTCGCCGAAGACAACGAATTGAATGCCGAGATTGCCCAGACGCTGCTAGAATCCGAGGGCGTCGTGGTCACCCGCGCCGCCAACGGCAACGAGGTCGTCGATCTGTACCTGTCGCATCCCGCCGGCAGCTTCGATGCGATCCTGATGGACATTATGATGCCGGACATGGACGGCTATGAGGCAACCCGCGCGATTCGTCTGAGCGAGAAGGTCGATGCAGCCGATATCCCCATCATCGCGCTCACCGCCAATGCCTTTGCCGAGGACGCCAAGGCGGCACACGATGCCGGCATGAACGCCCATCTGTCCAAACCGCTCGACTTTAACAAGCTCAAAAACATACTCGCCCGCATCAAGAAAAACGGATCCGTTTCGCTATAGTTTGTGCTCAACCACCACGCACGACCAGAAAGGAAGCCAACGATGTTTAGGCCCTTACGTCGAAAGAAACGCGCCATCACCGACAAGGAAGCGCGCGAACTGCTCGCTACCTGCAAGCGCGGCGTCTTTGCCGTCAACGGCGACGATGGCTACCCGTACGCCATTCCCGTCAACTACTTCTTTGACGCCGAGCACGACAAGATTTATTTCCATGGCGCCAAGGCTGGCCACAAGGTCGACGCACTCAAGCGCGATGACAAGGTCTGCTTTACCGTTTACGGAAACGAGTGGTACCAGGACGGCGACTGGGCTCCCTACGTTATGAGCACCGTCGTCTTTGGCCGTTGTCGCCTGGCGAATGACACCCCCGCGTTTATCGAAGACAAAGTCCGCCAGCTCGCCCTTAAGTACTACCCTTCTGCCGAGGAAGTCGAAGAGGAAATCGCCAAAGACATTAAGGGCGTCCAGCTCTACGAGATTACGATTGAGCATCTTTGCGGCAAGCAAATTCAGGAAAAGTAAGCCCCCCCAGCAGGCCTCACAAATAGCAATATGGCCCGGTTCCAACCAACCTTGGAACCGGGCCATATGCTTATGAAGCGTCGGCGGCGATGTGCGCTAGTGCCTCAACGAGCTCCTGCGAGCTCACGGGTTTACTCAGGTGCGCGTCCATGCCCGCCTCGCGCGAAAGCCTGCGGTCGTCGGCAAAGGCGTTGGCGCTCACGGCGATAATCGGCGTGGTCGCGGCATCCTCGCGATCGAGCGCTCGAATCTGACGCGTGGCCTCAAGGCCATCGATGCCAGGCATCATGATGTCCATCAACACCACGTCGTACACGTGCGGTGCGCTCGCGGCAAACGCCTCAACGGCAGACTCGCCATCCTTAGCATGCGTCACGACGGCACCGGCACGGCTGAGCGTAAACTGCGCGATCTCGGCATTCAGATCGTTATCCTCTACGAGCAAAACGCGCAAGCCCTGGAGCGCATCGCCATCGCCCGCATCCGCGCGAACTGCCTGAGGAATCTCGGAGCGCTTGCATTTCTCGAACGGCAGGCGGATGGTAAACGTCGTCCCCTGCCCCAAGACGCTCGTAAAGCTCATGGTTCCGCCCATAAGCTCGACCAGCTGTTTTGCGATAGGCGCGCCCAGGCCAGTTCCCGACGAAGCGCCTTCCACCTGCTGCTCCTCGCGGCAAAACGGCTCGTAGAGGTGCCGTTGGAACTCCTCGCTCATGCCAATACCGTTGTCGGCGATCGTGTATTCATAGACGGGGACGCCATCCGCTGGCTCCACCTCGCGGCACGCCAGGCGAACATAGCCGCCCTGGCGGTTGTACTTGACGGCATTGCCGGCAATATTGAGCAACAAGCGCTTGAGGTGCGTCACGCTCACCCGCGCATAGGGATGATTAAGCGTCTGCTGGTCGCAGATAATTGTCACCAGACGCTCCTCGGCCTGGCGCTCCAGAATATCGCGCACTTCACAGTTGAGGGCCACCAAATTTATGGGCACGAGGTTCAGGTCGACCTGCCCGCTCTCCAGGCGACTCATATCGAGTGCCTCGTTGGCAAGGTCGAGCAGCAGTCCCGATGCCGTCCAGATTTTTGAGCGGCACTCAGTCTGCTTTTGCAGATCGTCCGCATTGGCATCGCCAACCTCGACCATGCCGCGAATGCCGTTGATGGGCGTGCGCAGATCGTGGCTCATGCGACGCAGAAACTCCGTCTTTGCCGAGTTGGCGGACGAGGCCTCACGCGCCGCCTTTGCCAGCTTGTCGCCATAGTCGCGCTCCTGCTGCAGTAAGTCCGTCAAACGTCGGCGATCAGCGCGGCGACGCACCGTCACAACAACGGCTATAACACCGCTGTAGAGCGCCAGCACGCCGGCAGCAACAGCCGCTACAACCTCAAAGTAACGCCGGGCCGAGGCATAGGTGTAC
Organism: uncultured Collinsella sp.; assembly: GCA_938045065.1. GTDB lineage: Bacteria > Actinomycetota > Coriobacteriia > Coriobacteriales > Coriobacteriaceae > Collinsella. The sequence continues at coordinate 35,290 of CALIOA010000037.1, read as the reverse complement.
ACATAGAATTTGTGCGCTTTTCCAAATGTGCCCAAATACCACTCGCCGTCGGCGTTAACCAATCTGACCTTACCAGCCAGGCATCGATCCTTAATACCGTCGACAATGAAGACGTCCGTCGCAGGCAGATCGAATACGCCCAATACGGTAGGTTTAACGGCATTGGTCGCAACGACCTTGCCGTCGCTTTCGATCACGATATTGCCGCTATCGATGGTTTCATAGCCATCAAGCAAGCTCTGCAGTTTGAGCGTATTGCTTGCAACCGCCTTCGCGCTCTGATGCCTTACCGCGATAACGATGCCCTCGCCATCCCGCCGGGTCACGCAACCAATGTCTGCGACCGAATCATCCGCAAGCGTGATGCGGGCGGTATAGGACTTAAGCGGATGAGTTGCCACCTCAAGCACGGGTGATTCTTTGAGATACGTAGCGAGCGACCCGTAGTCCACATCGCCCGTCGAGGACTCGGACACCAAATTGCCCGATGCGTCCGTCACGATCAGCGCGCTCACGTTGAACTGATCGGCATATTGCTCCAGCATGGCGTTATCCACCGAACCGTCGCGCTCCATATCGCGAGCCGCCTCTCCGGCAATCTCCATAACGCGAATCAGGTTTTTGGTCGTATAGGCGCTGTTAAATGCATCGTAGGAAAGGCTCTGCGTCGCCACGTAATCGACAACGTCGGCAAAGCGCTGCTCGGCTTGGGCCGTCGTGTAACCGTAGCTCATCATGCCGGCAACAACCGAGAGCACTATCCCCAGCAGAGCGACAAGGAGCCATGCCCCTGCCGAACGATTGCCCCGCTCCTGAGCAGCGTGGTCGGGCGCATCGATCATGACAGGCCCTCCATATTCAAAAATGGCGAAGGGTCATCGAAGTACTTTGACACCAGGCGTTCCATGGTGCCATCGGCAAGCATTTCTTGGTAGGCATGAGTGAGCTTGACGTCGATGCCACGCGTATCGTTGATATCGAAAGCGGTGCCCAAACCGACCTCTAGCAGCGGCTCATCCAAAATGCGATATGTCACACCATAGTCTTTTTCGTAGGTGAGGAACGAGGACTCATGCGCGGCGATAGCGTCGACCAGGCCCTCGACGAGCGCCGGGTTCAGGTATGAACCGTCCGAAAAGCTGTAGAGTTCCTTGATCTGCGGAACGTTTTGATTTATGCGATTGAGCAAAATACCCTCGGGCTTGGTGGTGGACTGGACCGCCATGACCTTATCCTCAAGATCGGCAAGCGTGTAGATATCGCTCTGGGGATCGACCGCGACCACCTGGCGGCTCGCAAGGTACGGGCCGGCCCAACGATACTCGTTTTCGCGACCCGTCATGCTAAAGCTGCCCATGACGCAATCGAGCTCGCCGCTCGCCAGCAGCTCTTTCTTCTTTTCCCAATCGATCAGCTGGTACTTTGGCTTGTAACCAATGCGGGCCAAAGCCTCGATTAGTATCTCGACATCCAGGCCAACGATATCGCCGTACTCGTCGGTATACACAAACGGCGGATAGAGGTCGCTGCCAACGTTGAGCGTCTTAAGGCTGTCGTCTTTGGCCTGCGAGGCGTCCAGACCTTCTAATGCAGACGTCGAGGCTCTGTCATTCGACCCGGAACAGCCGGCTATCGCTACGACAAAGGCACACGCTACCGCAAGCGCGGCAAACAACGATATGGACACCGAGCGGCGAGGTCTTTTCATCGAGCTCCAGAAGATCCTGTTTACAGACTGAAATGGCTAAAGATAATAGCAAACGAAACCACTCGAGCGTCCAATGGTTACAGACGTTTTACCATGCGGGGCCTTCCAGCCGACTTGGCAGAAGGCCCCGCATGCAGTGCACACTTACCGCGCATTAAAAACGTAGCGGTCCAGGCGGTCGCACGCTTCCCTTACGCGCGAAAGCGGCAGCGCCAGATTCACACGAATGTGGCAGGGTCCATGGAACGGGCGGCCGTCCTGATACCCCACGCCCACGCGCGCCCCCTCGTCGAGCAGCCACTGAATATCGCGGCCATGCTCGCGGCACCACTCGGTGCAGTCAATAAACACCATGTACGTGCCCTGCGGACGTGAAAACGCGACGCCCTTCCAGTGTTTTTCTGCATACGTGCAGAAGTACTCGATATTGCCGGCAAGCACCTGGTTGAGCTTGTCCACCCACTCGTAGCCCTGCGGCTGGTAGGCACCGATAAGCGCATGCATGGAGAGGACATTCATTTCGTTGTAGTGGGTCTTGTTGGACACGGCGCACATGCGGTCGCGCAGCGTCTCGTTGTAGATAATGTGGTAGCTGCCGACCAGACCCGCCAGGTTAAACGTCTTGCTCGGCGCATAGAGGGCAACCGTGCGCATGCGGGCATCCTCGCTCACCGACTGCGTCGGGATGTGCTTGTGCCCCGGCAGGATGATATCGGACCAAATCTCGTCCGAGATCACCACGCAATCGTGCTGGCGATAGATGTCCATGGCGCGCTCGATCTCGTCACGCTCCCATACGCGGCCGCAGGGATTGTGCGGTGAGCAGAACACCGCGGCATGAATGTGGTTTTGGGTGAGTTTGCACTCCATGTCCTCAAAGTCCATGCGCCACACGCCCTGGTCGTCGAGCTTAAGCGGGCTGTGGACAATGCGATAGCCCGCGGCTTCGATAGACTTGGTAAAGCCGATGTAGGTGGGGCTATGGACCAGCATCGCATCGCCTGGCTGGACATACGCGCGCAGCGTCGACACGACACCGCCCAGCACGCCGTTTTCGTAGCCGATATGCTCAGGTGCCAGGCCCTCGACGCCATTACGGCGGCTCTGCCATTCGATGATGCGGTCGAAGTACTCGGGGCGCGGGTTAAAGTAGCCAAACATGGGGTGCTGGGCACGCTGAATGATGTGTTCCTGGACCGTGGGCACCGTGGCAAAGTTCATATCGGCCACCCACATGGGAATGCGGTCGAAGCCCTCGTCGGGTGCGTTCGGAGCCATACCGGGGATCTCGCCCCAGGAGTCAACGGCGATGGAGTCCATGCCGTGGCGGTCGATAAGCGAACTAAAGTCGTATTTCATGCTGAACTCCCGTGCAAAGTGATTGTTTTGGTAGGCGTTATTGTCCACCAGCACGGGCGATTTTGGCATGGGGTTTGGCGCTTAATTTGACGGGTGCGGACGAATGGCTGGTTAGTCTTGCGCGTCGTTGACGGCGACTACGGTTAGCTGGGTTTCATCGACCGTAAAAGATATGTCGAGCCCAGCGTAGGCCAGGTGATAGACGCGGTTTGGCTCGTGTTTGCTGCCCGCGCGGCGCGGATCTTGGCGAAGAACCTCGACCAGACCGGGGAGCTTTGCAGGCGAGACCATGTCTTGAAGCGCTTGCGGGAACTCAACGTCGAGCTCTTGCCACGGGGCATTCTCAATCCAGCCACCGGTCGCATCCGGATGACAATCCGCAAACGGAATGTAGGGCTTGATGTCATAGATGGGCGTGCCGTCGCGCAGGTCGGCGCCCAGCACGTGGATGATGGGGCCGTTGTCGGTGAGCTCAACGTGATCGAGCTTTACGCAGGTAAGTCCGATGGGATTGGGGCGAAACGGGCTGCGCGTGGCAAAGACGCCCACGCGCTCGGCTCCGCCCAGACGCGGCGGGCGCACGGTCTTCGACCACTTGACGTTGGTGCCGGACCTGTCCTGCGACTTGGCATCGGCAGCTATGTCCTTAGCCGTGCCGCCGGGCGTTCCGTTTTCAAAGCGCCACAGCAGCCACAGGTGAGAGAAGGAGTCCAGACCCTCAACCGCCGCATTGGAGGCAAATTCCTGCTCAAAGACGATGCGTCCCTGCAGATGGGGCGCCAAAAAGCTGTTGCGCGGAATGCCGAATTTCTGCGGCAGGTCGGTATGTATGTGTGCAATAGGTTCCATGCCGGTCATTGTACGGCATGGAGGCGTGGAACGTTGTGCGCAATTCTTCGCCGCGGTCCCCCGTCGTGCAACCAACGGTTGCTTGGAAGGGCGCCTGCCGCCGCATATGCTTAAGCCATCAACCAGCAGAAAGGAGCCGCTATGGCCTTTGCAGAAAAGCTCATTGCTGTCCGTCGCGCCCACCACCTCACCCAAGAGCAACTCGCCGCCAAGCTCTTCGTCACACGCCAAGCCGTGAGCCGCTGGGAACGCGGCGAAGTCACCCCTGGCATCGACATGATGAAGCTCATTGCCGCCGTAACCGGAGAGCCGCTGCCCCACCTGCTCGAAATGCCCGAGCACTATTGCCAGAGCTGCGGCATGATACTCACGCCCGAAGACTGCGGCACCGACGCCACGGGCGCCACGACCGACCATTACTGCAAGTGGTGCTACGACCACGGCAAGTACACCTACGACACCACCATGGAGGCGATGATTGAGGATTGTGCCCCGCGGCTGGCGCAAAACACCGGCATGTCGCTCGACGAAGCCGTCTCGCTCATGGGCGCCGTGCTGCCGCAACTGGAGCGCTGGCACACCGTGCAGGAAAACGAAGAGCGCTACGGCGCCGAAGCGCGGGCGCGCTATGGCAATGAGGCTATCGATGCAGCAAACGAAACGTTACTGGACATGAATCCTCAGACATGGAACGACATGAAGGAACTTGAACGCGCTGTCCTGGACCAGCTCTCGATTGCCATGGGCGACGGCGATGCGGACGGAAGCGAGGCTCGCAAGCTTGTCGCGATGCATCGTCGATGGATTGGCCTTAACTGGGGACACGAGCCCCAAGGCGAAGCGTACCTGGGCCTCGCCCACGGCCATCTTGCCGATCAGCGCTTTATCGACTACTACGACAAGCCCTGCGGCACCGGAGCCACGGCGTTTCTGGTACAGGCCATCGAGTCGTCGTTAACGCGCGCATAGACCGCGGCGGCTTTGGGTATTTCAATCAAAACCTCAACCGATTGGAGACCCATGGCTACTGATCATGAGCTCGCGCTCTACGTTATGACTGGCTGCCCGTATTGCTTAAAGGTCAAGCGCTTTTTGGCCGATAACGGCGTAACCATTCCCGAGCGCAATATCTCGACCGATACCGAAGCCGAGCAGACACTCATCGTCGTCGGCGGAAAGCGCCAGGTTCCCTGTCTGCTCATTGACGGAGAACCACTCTACGAATCGAACGACATTATCGCGTGGGTACAGAAGAACCTGCTCTAGCACGCGCATCCCGTCCGTCCAAGGCCCCACCCCATACGGCCTAAACATGTACACCAGCATCCAAAGTCGACATTTTTCGACATCTTTGGATGCTGGCGTACAGCTTTTTGGTAGTCATGGACGCTCTTGGCCGGCTAATTGTTTGAGGAGACCTTTGGATTATGGCTGTTTGACGCCTCTGGAAAGGTTTCCGAGAGGGCTGTGGTCAAAAAAGGGCAAATATGAGTACTGCTACCTGTTTAGTAGCAGCGATTTTGATCACTTCAGGAACTATTCAACGTTCCACTCGTCCGCAGACGACGTTATTTCTCCTCATATGTTCAATAAAAGTAGCTCTTAATGGGAATAAATCTCATCAGGAGCTACAATTTATAGCAAATAAATGCAACCATAATGGCAACAGTACTCATATTTGCCCTTTTTTGACCACGACCCTCCAGAATAGTCGCTGAGAGCGACACTAAATGACAAAATCCGACACTTGAACGTTCTTATATGAGTAGCCATTAAAGGACACCTAACGACTACTCCCATTCGCGACACACTGTGTCGCGAATTAAGCTGGCCCCATTACCGAAGACCAGTGAGAGCTCCTGCCCAGAATCTCAATAGCTTAATAAAGGGCTCCCCTCCGGAAGTTCAATGAGCATCCAAATTCCAAGCTGAAAAGCAAAGGAGTATCGAAGCCGTCAATGCTCATTTCCTATCGAACAGGCAGGTCAAAACAAGCTAATTAGCCCGATGAACTGCTTGTATTTTTGTCTACAAAATTGTATACAAAAAGAGAATCCGAGAACCGGCGCTCGACATTATGTCGATCGATAGGAGGCGCCATGGATGCTAAGCAGCTCGAAAAGATGATGGGGTTTGCTCCCGGAGAGTTGAAGAAAGCCGCGGAAGCCTACGAAAAAAATGAGTGGCCGAAAGGTCACACCATCAAGTTGGGAAGGCCACCAATCTCCGATGAGCCGAGCGTCGTTATATCAGCACGTGTGGGCGAATCGATTCTTGAGGCGTTTGACGAAAAAGCCAAACGCCATGGGCAAACACGCACGGAGCGGCTCAGAGAGCTCATTACACTTGATGCACTGATTGCCTAGGCCCGCTCCCCCGTCGGACCCAAACATGTACACCAGCATCCAAAGTCGACATTTTTCGACATCTTTGGATGCTGGTGTACATGTTTTTGCTACATAGTCGTTGGGGACGTCCTTAAATGACCAGTCGTTAAAGAACGCCCCCGATGACTAGTTAGCCGTGGAAGCGAGCTGTGGGTGCAAGCGGCTGTTCACGAAAGACGCGCTCGACGGCAGCGCGGTATTCGTCGACCTTTTTGGTCTTGCGTACGATCTTGTGGACGGTAGCGGGATCAGCGAAAGCGCACTTGGCGTAGAACCACCACTCCTTCATGCGGAAGACCGCATTGCCGCCAATCTCTTCTGCATATGCCGCAAACAGCGTGTCGTGGAAGCGCTGCAGCTCAGCAGCCGTTGCAGCAGGGCCGCCCTTGACCATGCGAGCCAGAGCGGGGTTCGCGAGCAGGCCACGCCCCAACATCACATGGCGCGTGCCGGGATAGGCCTCCACCAGCGCGTCCATATCCTCAAGATCAAAAATGTCACCGTTATAGGCCACGGGGAACGGCGCACGCTCCAGCGTCTCGCCATAAAACTCTTTGCGCGGCAAGCCCGTATAGCGGTCCTTCTGTACGCGCGGATGCACGATCAGCTCTGCCAACGGCATGCGGCAATACAGATCGAGCACGCGCTCGTATTCGTCGTCATTCTCCAGCCCCAGCCTGGTCTTTACCGACACCGGCAACGGCGACCGCTCGCACACATCGCTTAAGAACGCCTCGAGCTCGTCGAGATTGCGCAAGAAACCCGAGCCCTTGCCCTTGGCGACAACCGTTCCCGAAGGGCAACCCAGGTTGAGATTGACCTCGCGGTAGCCCATGTCGGCGAGCACCTGTGCCGCCCACACAAACTCGTCCGCGTTCTTGGACATCAGCTGAGGCACCACGTTGAGCCCCTGGTTATTGGCAGGATCGATCTCCTTAAACGCCTTGCCGCCAAAGCGGTTTCCCACCCGCGGCGGCGGCAAAAACGGCGTGTAATAGCAATCGAGCGCACCGAAGCACTCCGCATGCACGCGACGGAACACATGCCCGGTAATCCCCTCCATAGGGGCCAGCGAAAGGATCATCTACTCTTCTCTCATATCAACACAACAAAGGGGCCGTCCCTTTGTCACATGCATTATGCCTTGCGCTTCAGGCGATTCACAAGGAAGAGGTAGCTACTGAACGATGACCACCCTCCAGCCGCACCCCATACAACGAGGTTTAATACTTTTCCCGAGAAGTGAACGAGTGAAAACGGGCCCCCGAAGCATCGGCACTTTCGAGATGCAATTTCCTGCGGTTTTGCCAGCAAAATCCTGCGGGTTTGACGTCTAAAAATGTCGATGCTTCGGAGGTCCAAGTATGGCCGTTCACTTCTCGGAAAAGTATTAGACCTCGATTTACATGCCACTCAATGTGACAAAGTGGCTGCTCCTTTGTCACATTCGATGAAAAAGGGCACCGATGTTAGTCGATGCCCCAAAGCGGCTGCAGGTTAAGCCCTACAGCGTATGTCTAAGACGAATCGAACTATTCGTCCCAGGAGAGGTTCTTACCAGTCTTTTTTGCCAGCAGCAAGAACAGGCCGATAATAACGTTGCATGCGATGCAGAAGATGAAGACGCCCTGGAAGGAGCCGACAAGCTCATAGACCTTCATCATAACGGGCATGCCAAAGGCGCCGACGATATAGCCCACGGAGCAGATCAGCGCGAAGATGCGACCGAAATCGCGGGAGCCAAAGACATCCATAACCAAAACGGTCAGGGCAGTGCCAGCGATGACGTACATTACGTCGTTCACGCCTGCTGCGAGGATGCTGAGCGTCGAGTTGCCGCTGCTCATCATGAGCATGACAAAGGAGAGGATGGAGACAGCGAGCCAGCCCAGAATGGCCTTCGTGCTGCCGAACCTATCGCAAGTGGTGCCGACGATCGGATTGAGGAACAGATCGAAGAGCGATGCAGCGGATACCATGAAGCCGCCCACCATGGGGCTAAAACCAACCTCGGAAGCATACGTCGGGAAGAGCTGGTTCATGCAGCAAGTGAGCTGAACGAGACAGAGGAAGCCGATGCAGAAGAAGAAGGCAGGCGACTTAATGGCGCGCGCATAGCTAACGCCACGCGTGCTATCCTCGGTCGTCTCCTCGGTCTCGGTGACCGTCTCGCCCTCGACGTAGCCATAGGGCAGCATGCCCTTGTCCTGAGGCTTATAGCGAATAATCAGGACGGAAGCGGGGAGAATGAGCACGGCGGAGACGCCAGCGAGCACCAGATAGCCAGTCCTCCAGCCAGCGGCCTCGATGACAGAGGTGATGACGGGGCTCATGATGAGCATGTAAATCGAGTTCACTGCCCAAGCGAGACCGATTGCCAGGCCACCAGATTTTTTGAACCACTGGTCAATAACGTCGGACATGGCGACGCCGGTGGTGAAGGCGAAGCAAACGCCAATCAGGGCGCCAGCGGCGATGAACATCCAGACTTCGGTGTAGAAGGCCATGCCTGCGCCGGCAGCAAGCAAAATAAGCTCGACAACGGGGAGCCAAACCTTGCCAACGACCTTGGGAATGAGTTTTCCGACAAACGGAAGAGCTGCCGCAAGACCAATGAGCGTTGCGGTGAAGTAATACGAGAAGATGGAATAGTCAAACCCGAACTCCTCGCACACGGGTGCGACGAAGGAGCCCGCGATGACGCTATAGGATCCGGTCGTGCCGGCAGACATAAGGCCGAGCGCGATTACGAGAACCCATGCGTAAACCTTGCTGCTCTTTAACTTTGCATTTTCCATTGATACAGCTCCTAGAGACCCAGAAGGGCACACATAACGGCCTTGATGGTGTGCTGACGGTTCTCTGCCTCACGGAAGATGACCGAAGCGTTGGCCTCAAAGCACTCGTCGGCAATCTCAAAGCCCTCGGTGATGATTTCGCGATGGAGGTCGTTCTTGCACTGGTCGAGGAGCATTTTGCCGACACGGTGATCTGCGTTATGGACAGAGGGAAGCTCATGCATGCAGAAGATGTCGGGATTGTTGGTGCGCTTGCACAGCTCGCTGGTGACGCGATAGGGGTACAAAGACTCGGCATCGCCCAGCCAGGAGTTGTAGTCGTCGGGATCCAGAACCTCTTCGCCGCACTCGGGGTTGATGTAGCGCCACTCCTCGGTAACGATAACGTCAACGCCATCCAGGGCATCGAGGTCAGAGGTGATGGTAAAGGTCCTATTGGGAGCGTACTTGGCGTAGCAGGCCTCCACCTCTTCGATCATTTCCTTGCACATCTGATGACGGAGGTCGTCGGGGCCGATGGCGAGGAAGTCCATGTCGAGCATAGCGCACAGACGGCCATACCACACCGGGGCGCCGGCGCAGTTGCCAACGAAAGCCATCTTCTTGCCGCGGCTCGTACGCAAACCGCCCCATTGCTCTTCCATCGTAAGAGCGTCAGCGAGCATCTGAGTCGGGTGATCGCCGAGAGTAAGGGCATTGATGACCGGGATGTCAACCAGGTCGGCGACGTCATAGAGGAACTGCTCGTCCTTCTGTGCGCGATAGACGATGAGATCATACATGCCGTTAAAGACGCGCATGGCGTCCTTGACGGTCTCGCAGTCACCCATGTGGGAGTTGGTCAGATAAGTGAAGCCCATGCCCAAATCGTTGCAGGAGGTCTCGAATGCGCAACGAGTACGGGTCGAGCCCCACTCAAAGTTGGCGAGGACGTTTTTGCCGGGGAAGTAGCGCTGGTCGACACCAGACTTCTTCTGAGCCTTAAGGTTCCAGGCAAGATCGATGAGATAGCGGAAATCCTCGGAGGAGAGATCATGGATGTTGATGTAGTCGCGACCGCGGAGGCTGTTGTTCATGCCTATTTCCTTTCGAATTATTATCAAAATTATTGTTGAATGTGTCCCCGAGGAAAACACGGATATCCCTCGGGGAGCGGTACATGTGGCGCCTAAGCCAAAGAGCGCAGGCTCTAAGGCTCACTAACGACTGGCCGCCACGTCCTTAGTCCAGCAGTGCACGCCGCCGCCGGACAGGTTAAGCGCGAGGGAATCAATCATGATGACCTTGCGATCGGGGAAGCAGCTCTCAAGAACTGCCTTGGCCTGCTCATCCTTCTCTTTCACGACCTCGCTCATGCCCTCGTGGTAATAACGCTGGCCAAGAACGACGCCGTTGCAAATCAGGAAGTTGCAGTAGCTCGCTGCGGCGTAGAAGTGGACGGGGCCCTCGGGCCAGGGGGTGCCATCCATAAACTTGCCGCCCATTTCGTCGATGAAGCCCTTATAGAGCTCGTAATCTTCATCGCCAGGGGCGATAACGACTTCAATAGGCTCGGCGGTGGGCATACGAACGATCTCGAAGGGCTTGCCCTCCCAGTCCGTTTCGTTGCTCAGGATCTCGTAGGCTGCCTCAATGCGGCGACGAGACTCTGCTCCAGCCTTGCTCGAGGCTGCCTCTTCATCGGACACCTCGGCAAGAAGAATCTTGTTCGGAGTGATAAAGCGACACATCTCATCAATGTGAGCTGCAAAGCTCATGCCAAAGACGGGAGTTCCGTCTTCCTTCTCGTCGAGGATGCCCAGTCGATAGTCGTCGTCCTCGAGCATAGGCTGCGGAAGCCAGATAACCTTGTTGAGGTTGTAGATGCGCTTATACTCGGCCTCTATTTCCTCTTTCGTGAACTCGGGATTACGCTTGCGGCATTCCGTGTCCTCGATGGCGATCAGAGTGCCGTGACCGTCAAACTCGCGGTCGCCGCCCTCCGAAACCATTTCGGAATTGACGATATCGAAGCAACCGAGCGCAACCGCCATGTGAACGGCTGCCTTACGTGCGGACTGGCACTCCGGGGAGTTCTTGTCCCACACGCCGTAATAGGTCCAAGCGGGGTTGACCATATAAGAATGGCCCTTGTCGTCGACCATGATGCTGGGACCGTTGTCGCGGACATAGAAGTTGGAGTCTTCGAACTGCGTGATCTCGATGCGATCGAGATCAACCCCCTCCTCCTTCAGGCGCGAGCAAGCCTCCTCATAGGAGCCGGGGGTGCAGCAATTGAGGTTGACCGTAACGTCGCCATACTCGAGCAGAGCCTTGATCACGTCAACGCAGGGCTGGCGGTTATCGTAGCCCTCTGCACGGATGTAATCGGGAAGCCATGTCACATAGACGTTGGAGCGCTTCTCGAACTCGCCCGGCATACGATAGTTCTCGTACATGGTTGGTCCTTCCGTCGGGTTTCCCGCGATGCTGTCCGGCCGCGACAATAGCGGGGTTTCACCTGCTATAGTACTACTATACCTACCGTTCGGTAGATAATTTTGAATAATTGCCGCTCGCCTACTGATACATACCGTTCGCCGTATATAGTGGTCATGTTTGGACACGAATTGATGTTCCGTTGCCATCCTTAATAATGTTGGTAGTGCGGAAGTGATTTGCAATGGAGAAATGCAGCGTGAGCACAAGAAAAAAAATATTGGACGCAATGTACGATCTTGTGGCAGAAGTCGGTTATGACAAAGCGTCTATCGGAAAGATTTGCGACTTTGTCGGTATATCCAAGCCGTCGGTGTACTACTACTTTCCCTCAAAAGAGGAGATTTTCACTACGCTCTTGGACAGCATGTTTCCGACCATCGACTATCAGCGCGACTACTCGCTAATAGTCGATAGGGACGGGTTCAAGGCCGCGCTTATCGAGCTCGGCAATTCAGTTATAGGTGGCTATCGAAGCGATGAAAAGCGCCGGCGCGTGCTGGCCGAGGTTAGCGTCCAAGCAAATCGAATTCCTGCAGTTCAGGAACGTCAAGCGACGGCGACCAAACGAACCATGGATGCGCTTAAAGACATCCTTCTTCATGGTGTAGAGATTGGCGCGTTTTCCGATAGTGCCGACGTGATGCTCTACGCACAAATTCTTTATACCGTTCTGGAGGGAGCGAGCAATACGGTCGCTCAAGGTGAGGATATCGATGAAAAAGCGGTTTGGGCGGGAATAGTCGAGCTTATGTTCAAATAAACCAGCCAAGCTGAAGCGCATGTTGGCACCCATGGTGCCTGCGGGCAACCTTTAAAACGAAAACAGGGGTCGACTCCAGTCTGGCTTGGAGTCGACCCCTGTTGCGTGGCAATCTATGCCGATGCAAATCGGCGCTTATTACTTTTCAGCAGCCTTATTGAGAAAGCCGGAAACGATAGCAAACGCAGCAATCATAAGGTTGCAGGCAATGCAGAAGATAAATACTCCCTGGAATGACCCCGCCATGCCGTAAACCTTCATCATGACCGGCATTCCAAAAGCACCGACGACATAGCCCGCTGAGCAAACGATCGAATAGATCCTTCCAAAATCGCGTGATCCAAAGAGCGAGAGTAGAAGCATCGGCATTGCGGTTCCAACGATGGCGAACATGACATCGTTTACACCAGCTGCAATGATGGAAACGGTCTCATTGCTTCCGCCAATGATAAGAAGCAGGAATGAAAGAATGCTGACACCTGTCCATGCGACCGTTGCTTTAATAGCGCCAAGCTTGTCGCATGTTTTGCCCACGAAGGGATTTAGGAAGATATCGGAGAGTGAAGCTGCCGAGACCATTAAGCTTCCTACGATAGGATTGAAACCGACCTCGCTTGCATAGGTTGGAAACAGCTGGTTCATGCAGCAGGTGAGCTGCGCCACGCAAAGCAAGAGGACGCAGAGAATAATAGACGGCGTTTTCGCGGCATCGCGGAGTGCCATGCCCGAAAGAATATCTTCCTGCTCATCGGCGCTGCAGCTCTCATGGGTTTCGGAGGCGGTCTCTCCGTACGGAAGCATGTTGCGATCAGAGGGGTTAAGGCGAATGATAAATGCGCTTGCAGGCAAAATCATAGCTGCAGAAACGGCCGCAAGCACGATGTATCCCGTACGCCAGCCTTGCTGCTCGATGACCAGCGTAATGACAGGACTCAATAACAGCGTACAGAGAGAATTAACGCCCCAAGCGAGGCCGATGGCAAGACCGGACGATTTGCTGAACCATTGGTCAATGACATCGGACATGCAGACGCCCGTTGTAAACGAAAAGCAGATGCCGATCACTGCGGCGGAGACGGTGAACATCCAGACCTCGGTGTAGAACGCCATTGCGGCGCCGGCGGCAATAAGGACGAGTTCAATGCAAATATGCCATGGTTTGCCGATTACTTTTGGAATGAAGCGACTCAAAAGCGGAAGCCCAAGCGCAAGGCCAAGAAGAATCGCGGTGAAATAGAAAGAAAAAGAAGTGTAGTCAAAGCCCAGATCTTCACATACTGGAGCAACGAATGAGCCGGCAATAATGCTATATGTGCCAGTTGTTCCGGCGGACATTAAGCCGAGCGCAATAACGACGACCCAAGCAAATGCGCCGCTTTCACGGAGACAATCTTTTTTGGCTGGTGTGGTGAGAGTCATGGTTGCTCCATTTCTATCGGCAATACATCCTATATGCCTACCGATAGGTATATAAACCAGAGGACTCTTCGTCAAGCATTAAGCGGGGGGAGGGAGTTCTTAACCTGCCGAACGGTAATTAGACCCCGATTTCGCAAGGGTCTCAATGTGACAAAGGGACTGTCCCTTTGTCACATTATTCGGAGCGCAGGGCTTCCACGGGATCCTTTTTGGATGCGCTGCGGGCAGGCAGCAGGCCGGCAACGACCGTCAACAGCACCGAAATCGCGATGAGCACTAGCGCATCCCGCACGGGCAGGCTCATCAGATTGGGTACCTGTTTGGCCGCAAGCGCCCAAGCATTGACCGGGAAGCTCACGGCCACCACGACGACAATGGCAAAGACGCCGGCGATGAGGCCTTCGATAAAGGTCTCGGCATTGAATACGTTGGCCACGTTGCGCTTCGACGCGCCGATCGCGCGCAGGATGCCGATCTCCTTCTTGCGCTCCAGTACGCTGATGTAGGTGATGATGCCGATCATGATGGAGCTCACGAATGCGATGAGCACCAAGCTGATGGTGTTCACGATGTCGGTCACCGAACCCATGATGATGCCCATGTAGTCGGTATACGAGATTGCCTGCCCGTCGTGGCCGGCGGTTTTGACCTGCTTGTTGTACGCATCGATGTGATCAAGCACACGCTCCTTGGCCTCAAAGTCGCGCGGGAAAATCTTGACCGAAATGGGGTCCGCTTCGTCCGCATAGCCCAACGTGGTCAGATTGTTGTCGTAGGTGAGCTTCGACGCCTTCGCATAGCTCATCATGAGCGAACTCAGGTCCTCGGCATCCATGTTGAAATGGATGGCACGAGCAAAGGCGCTCGCATCCACGTGCATGGCGCTCGCCAGGTTGGCAAAGCTCGACGACATCTGCGTCGCCATCTGGCCCATAAGCCCTGCCGCGCCCGCCTTGAGCTGGGACGATACCGTCGACGCTATCTGCTCGCTGATTGCCTTCATCACCTGACCCATAGCCTGCTGCAGATACGGAGCCAGCTGCTTTTGCACATAGTCGGTCATCGCCTGCTGCAGGCGCTCGGCCAGGGCATCGCCGCCAAGCGCTTTGAGCTGTGCCAAGACTTGCTGGGCTGCGGCATCATTCTCAAGATACGCCGAGAATGCGGCAGCAAGCTTTGACGCGTCCTTAAGATCTTCGGGCGACAGCACCTTAAACTGATCGGAGCGCATAAAGCCCTCAAACAGCTGGTTGGCAAGCGTTCCCACCTGCTGCATTTGCTCGGGTGTGAGCTCCAAGCCATCGAAAATCCCCGAGAAATCTGGCGTCGGCGCTTTTGCCATAATGTCACCAAAGTCAATATCCTTCCCAACACCCGAAAGGTCGATATCCAACCCGGACAAGTCAAGACCCGACAGGTCCATACCGCCGGCAGCGCCCGAGAGCGCAGACGCATCGAACGAGAACGCGCTCTTGAGCGCCGCCTCGTCCACACTGAACATGCTGCCCAGATCCACGCCTTGCTTGGCCTCGCCCTGCAGCTCATCGAAAGACTTGCCCGTAAAGACATCCGTCTCGGGGTGGGCGAGTTGCTCCTGCACAATCTGCGAATCAGCGGCGCGTTCCATAAGCTGGCGAGTCAGCGCATGCGTATAGGCAATGCCCGGGGACAACGCGCTCGCATTGGCTGTCTCGTTAGGTCGCACCACGCCCACAATGTGCACGTCGATACCGTCGGCAACCTTGGCTGCCATAAAGTCGGCGTCGCCAGACATATCGGTCCATATGCCGGTCTCTTCGTTTTTGCGATACGCATCGGCCGGCGACAGCACCTTAAACGTCGTGGACAGCGCATCGTCGTAGGTAAATTCGGTGCCGGTCTCGGGCGTTTCGACCCCACCGTCAGCCGTCATAGCGCTGTTTACCAGATCGTTGAGCTCATTGATATCCAGCGCGCCGATGCTGTAGAGCGTGTAGTCGCCCACCGTGCCACGACTCGAGAGCACCATCACGGCTTCGTTGGCAGACGTGGGCCAATGACCGGCGACGACATCGTACTGGCTGTCGAGCAGGCTCTGGTCGTCAATCATCTCGTTAAAGACCGAGGTTCCCATGGATTCCATGCTCACCGTTGCCGCCGAGCTCGCGCCTCCGCTCATGGCCTCGGTCATAGCGTTGGGAACAAGCCGGACGGGCTTCTCGTCGCCCTTGCCGGCACGATAGACAACCGGCGATACACCGTAGCCGTACTGAATGGCGTTGACTTCTTTATCGATGCCGTCGCCACCGGCATCGAGCCATGCCTTAAAGCTCGTCATGTCGTTGGACTTAACACTTGCGAACATATCCTTTACGGCCGTGACCACAGGAATCTTATCGGTTCCCTTAGCTTTGCCGCCGGTGTCGCCGTCAGACGAGTCCTCGCCCTTGGACGCCTCCCCTTCCGTAGTCTCGTGCCCGCCCATCATGGACGACAGGTCGTAATCCTGCTTGGAGATCGTAAGCGGATAACTCGAGAGCGTATCCTCCTCGACCTTTTTGATGTAATTGTTCACGCCATTAGAGAGCGCCAGAATCGCCGCGATGCCGATAATGCCAATCGACCCCGCAAAGGCCGTCATGGCCGTACGGCCCTTCTTGGTCATGAGGTTTCGGGCAGAAAGCCCTAGCGCCGTCACAAAGCTCATCGAGGTTTTGCGCGTAGGCTTAGCCTCGCGGCGCGTGGCGTCGGCGACATCGAAAGGATCGGAATCGTCGGTGATCTTGCCGTCCGCCAGGTTAACGATGCGCGTGGCGTACTGGTACGCCAGCTCGGGATTGTGCGTGACCATGATGACCAGGCGGTCGCGCGCCACGTCCTTGAGCAGATCCATGACCTGTACGGATGTCGTTGAATCCAAAGCGCCGGTCGGCTCGTCTGCCAGCACAATCTCGGGATCATTAATCAGGGCGCGGGCGATGGCCACACGCTGCATCTGCCCGCCCGAAAGCTGGCTCGGGCGCTTGTTAACGTGCTCGCCCAGGCCGACTTTCTCCAACGCCTCGCGCGCACGCTGGCGACGCTCGGCATGCCCCACGCCCGTGAGCGTAAGCGCCAGCTCCACGTTTTCCAAAATGGTCTGATGCGGAATGAGGTTATAGCTCTGGAACACAAAGCCGATGCGGTTGTTGCGATAGGCATCCCAATCGCGATCGTGAAAGTCCTTGGTCGATATGCCGTCGATCAGCAAGTCACCAGAATCGAAATGATCGAGCCCACCGATAACGTTGAGCATCGTAGTTTTGCCCGAGCCCGAGGGACCCAGAATGGCCACGAACTCGTTATCGCGAAAAGACAGGCTTACGCTATCGAGCGCCACCTGCGTAAACGACTGCGTAACGTACCTTTTGCAAATACTCTTGAGCTCCAACATGGACGGCAACCTCTCCCACGCGGGCGCACTTGCCCGCTCTCCCCCGCCGTTCGTATTCGACGCGTTTGTCCTACTCTATCCCCATTTTTTGCCGGCGCCAGTGAGGAATGTAACGAAGCACGCCAAAAAACGAACGGGACGGCGCCTAAAAGAAGAGGCCCCGAGCGGGACCTCTATATGGTGGAGATTATCTTGAAAGGCAGCGGACTACTCCGCGCAGCGGCGCACGATCCTCGCCATGCTTTACGCGTTTTTTACTGCTCGCTATTCGCAATCGCCTGGTCGATAAGCTTGTCGAGTGCTGCACGCTGCTCGGCGGAGCTAATGGCTCCCACGATTGGATCCCCTACGATGTTGCCGTTCTGATCGATGACATACGTCGTCGGGAACGAGAACAAATTTGACGTGAACTTACCGGCCTCGCTATCCGACTTGAACCAGATGTTCTTATATGTCACGCCCTTCTTGCTCAGCACATCCTTGGCATCTGCGATCTCGCCCTTGTTGCCATCGAGCGTAAAGGAATTGACGCCCACGACCTGGCCGCCCTTCTCGGCAAGCTCCTGATTCAGCTTCTCAAGATCGCCCAGCTCGCCCACGCACGGCTTGCAAGTAGTGAACCAGAAGTTCATGACGGTGACCTTGTTCTTAGAGAACAGCTCGTCGCTGTTCACGTCGTTGCCATCCAGGTCCTTGCCCGTAAAGCTGGGGAACTTCGTCGCCTCGCTCGAAGCATTGGCACCAGCCGTCATGCCAGCGGTCGAAGCGTCGACGCTCTCGCCTGCACTCGGCGTGCTTCCACAGCCGGGGAACTCCTTCTCCAGGCTCTCGAGCTTGTCCTCGATCTCCTTGATCTGCTGTGCACCGGCCTTGAGCGTCTTAAGCTCATCCGACGTAAACTCATCCTTAGCGCCGTCGATGGTCTTGAGCAGGAAATCGCCGTAATTGCTGCCATCCTCAATCATTGCCGAGTCTTTATTTGCCGCGTTGAATACCTTTTCCCACAGCGCGTTATCACTCGAAAAGATCTCGTTCTCCTTCTGCATGAGCTTCGCATACAGCTCGGCGGCCTCGTCGGCATTGGTCGGCTTCTGCGCAGTGAGTTCTGCGATCTTAGGGTCGGAGCTCGCAGATTCGCTCGCATTGCCACCGGGCGCCGAACATGCCGCAAGGCATAAGGCCAGCACCGGCACCATAAACAGGGCCGCAATCTTAGAAAGCTTCATAGTCATTCCTCCGTTTTGTCGAAGCTTGTTTACTTTTTATCGGCGGTCAGAGAGAGCTTTTCTGCCGACACATCCAGGCCATAGCGATAGCTGATGGCATCGACGGGACAAGCCCCGATGCACTTTCCGCACCGGATACATTCGGCATGATTGGGCGCCCGGACCACATCAACGTCCATCTGACAAACCCTTGAACACTTGCCGCACGAGACGCATTTGCACGCGTCGACCTGAATCCCCAACAAGGACACCTTATTCATGAGCGCATAGAATGCGCCGAGCGGGCAAATCCATTTGCAGAAGGGGCGATAGAACAAAACGCTCAGCACTACCACGGCAATGAGAACGACAAGTTTCCAAGTAAAGAGCTGTCCCAACGCAGATCGAATGCCGGCATTGGCAATGGCCAGCGGAATGGCGCCCTCGAGCACGCCCTGAGGACAGACGTACTTACAAAAGAACGGGTCGCCCATGCCCACGTCGTTAACCACCAAGACGGGCAGCAGCACCACGGCAAACAGCAGCACGACGTACTTGATGTACGTGAGCGGCTTGAGCTTTTTCGTGGAGAACTTTTTGCCGGGAATCTTATGAAGCAGCTCCTGCAGCCAGCCAAACGGGCACAAAAACCCGCATACAAAGCGACCCAGCAGCACGCCGAGCAAAATGAGCGTACCGGTAACATAGTAAGAAAAGTTGAACTTGGATGAACCTACCACCGACTGGAACGACCCGATGGGGCACGCACCCGATGCCGCGGGGCACGAATAGCAGTTAAGCCCGGGTACGCAGACTGTTTTTCCCGCGCCCTGATAGATGCCGCCTTTAGCAAAGTTTGGCAGGTGGATATTGGTGACGATCGTTGCCGCCGCCTGAATGAATCCGCGAAATCGAGCCAAAACATGCGACGCAGTGTTTTCTCTTTTATCCAATTCCGATACACTCCAAGCACAGCCTAATCGCTTTGGCCAGCACGGCATCCGCCTCGCCACGCATAACACCAAAGCACACCATGGCAATTCCGACGATCAACAAAGCGACCTGTACCACGGGTTTTACCGCTTTGAACAACTCGATCACTCCTTTCGTTACGCGACCATTGGACCATATCGACTATAAAATCCGTGTTAAGCGCGATTTGGAATGTGCAAGGAGACCGTTATGCGTATTTTGATCATCGAGGACGAGCGAGCACTGTGCGATGCAATCGCACGCAGCTTGCGAAACTTGGCGTACAGCGTCGACTGCTGCCACGACGGGCAGGAGGCGCTCGACCTGCTGGGCGTCGAAGTCTTTGACCTCGTGGTACTCGACCTCAACCTTCCCCGTATCGACGGCATGACCGTACTCAGGGAACTTAGGAAAACTGACTGCGAGACTAAGGTACTGATTCTGTCCGCACGCGGCGAAGTATCCGATAAAGTCGCCGGACTCGATGCCGGCGCCAACGATTACCTCACCAAGCCGTTCCATCTGGACGAGCTTGCGGCAAGGATTCGCAGCCTTACCCTCAGACGCTTTACACAAAGCGACATAGTTTTAACCTGCGGAAAGCTCCGCTTTGACACCAAGGCGCGCATCGCTTCCGTGGACAGCGAGGCCTTATCTCTTACGCGCAAGGAAACGGGAATCTTGGAATACCTGATGCTTAATCAGGGGCGTCCGGTAAGTCAAGAGGAGCTTATCGAACACGTTTGGGATAGCAGCGTGAACAGCTTTAGCAACGCAACCCGCGTTCATATCTCGTCACTCCGCAAAAAGCTACGCAGCGCTTTGGGATACGACCCGATTCGCAATCGGATTGGAGAGGGCTACGTTATGGAGGATGGCGAATGAAAGGGCTTTCGCTGCAATGGCGCATAACGATTATGACGGCACTGCTCACGTGTGCGGCATGCGTGCTGACGAACTGCCTGGTCGGCTATACGGGCATGCGCTACATGGATGCCATCGGCAGTAACATCTCGGCCTTTAACGCAACCGGTGAAGATTCGCCCCAGGCGTTCGACCCAACGAAAGCGACCCCCGATGACAAGGTCACGATCGTCGTAAACGACGCACAGGAGTCTTTTGGCACGACAACCTGGCGCATCACGGCTGGAGTCACACTCCTTGGCGGCGTGCTGGCATACTTTGTAAGCGGCCGTGCGCTCAAACCGCTACGGGCTTTTGCCGCCCAGGTTGAGCGTGTACAGCCTGACAACCTAAGCGAAATCAGACTCAGTGAAGATGTGCCCACCGAGCTACAGCGATGCAGCGCCTCTTTCAACGACATGATCGCCCGTCTTGGCGAAGGATTCTCTGCACAGCGTCAGTTTACCGGCAACGCCGCACACGAGCTGCGCACCCCGCTCGCCCTTATGCAAGCACAGATTGAACTATTCATCTCCGAGCACTCCGGTTTGCAACCCGAAACAGCCGAGCTGCTCGGCCTGCTACAAGAACAAACCGAGCGCATGTCTCGAATGACCAAGGTATTACTCGAGATGAGTGAGCTCCGCAGCGTTCCTTGCGAGGACGATGTTGAACTCGGTCCCTTGTCCGAAGAGGTCCTCACTGACCTTGCGCCACTTGCCGAGAATAAGGACGTAACCCTCGATTGCGCCGGAGACGCTTTGACAATCGGAAGTGATACGCTCCTCTATCGGCTGGTGTTTAATCTGGTCGAAAACGCCATCCGTTACAGCCGCCCCGGCTCGACTGTCAACGTCTCCATCTGCGACAACGACAGCCACGTGTTCCTGCGAGTCGAGGACCAGGGCCCGGGAATACCCAAGCAGTACCGTGAGAGCATCTTCCAACCGTTCTTTCGTCTAGACAAATCCCGCAGCAGGGCATACGGCGGCGCAGGACTCGGACTAGCGCTCGTTTGGGAGATTGCAGCTCTTCACGGTGGCACAGTAGAGGTCGAAACAAGTTCCGAGAACGGGACCACCATGCTCGTGACCCTCTCAAAGGGGGCCACCACGTGATCCGACTGTCCAGGGGTCCCACTCGGCATTGCGAAACGCGTCCCAAAACTTGGACATGAGAAATGGGAGGCAGTTCGCATCTGTGCCGAGGACGAAGTCCTGGCGGGAATTCAGGATGCGCAGAGGAAGCTTACGGCAGAAAACCCCGACAGAGTCGTGACCGTCGGCGGCAACTGTATGGCGTCGCTTGCCCTCTTCGATTACCTGCACGGGAAATACGAGAACGTTGGAATCGTCTGGATCTATGCGCATCCGGATGTATCCACGCTGAATGATGGCTACCCCAACGCTCACGCCATGGTACTTGGCAACCTTTTGGAACAGGGTGCACCGCAACTCGTTTCGCGGATGCGGCATCCGGTGTTTAAGCCGAGCGATGTCCTGCATGTCGGGCTACAGCAGCTCCACGACTATCAGGAAGTTTGCTTAAACAAGCATAGGTGTTGCGGTTTTAGCCGATGTCCTCATGGAGGAAAACGACATGCTGGGTCTGTCTGATTAAAGTCCAACAGTTTCCATGAGGCATCTAGCACGGTAAAAGCTAAAGACCCGGGAGATCCCAAACTGTCAACCATCTTTACGGGTGCAAGGGAAACGGGCAAGACAGCCCCCTCTCGCTCCTATCCGAAACGGCGCTTGAACACGGCTGGATTGCAGCGAATGTCTCCGCCATGCCCGGCATGCTCGAAGATATCATCGAGCACACAAAGGAGGCCGCAGGCCGTTACCTCTCGCAGCCCCATACACGCGTGAGCGGAGTTCAAGTTGGGCAGCGGGGCGGTTTAGCGCGCCAATATAATCAAATCGTGCACTTCCATAGCCTCTCGTCTACGTGGTGTACCGTCGTCTCCCCTTTTATCAGAGTTGGGCGATTTCAGGCACCCGAGCTGAACTCAAATTGAACTCAACGATGCCTTATCGGTCGAGGGCGTCCTAGCGAGAATATACAGAGGCGCACATTTCGCAGGGAACCTCCCATTCGTTATCATATCGGGATGCTGTCAAGGCAGCGTCAATGCGTTCGACCTACACCTTCTCGCTTTTCGAGGCCTCGTCTGCAGGACCATCGGAATCGATACGGAATCGATCGGCATACCATTCATCCGAAGCAATCACCTTATGGAGCATCTGGAGATGCAGGTCGACATAGTGGCAGAACGCCTTGCCGCATTCCACGAGAGGCGCATTGTTTCTCTCGTTGGGCTCGGCTCCAAAATTAAACTCGACCTCATAGCCCTCCCCAGGCACACCCATGCTCGGCAGAACATCAATGGAGAAGTGGACGAATCCAGACGTCACCTTGTATACATCTTTTACCTTTGGATCGAACTTCTCGAGTAAGTCTTGAAGTCTTCCATCGGACATCTTCTCACCCGAGAAATCTTTCAGCTTGTTCACAGGCACACCTTGAAACACCTGCTTGAGAAAGTCATCCTGGTCTTCGGCGGCGAATAATGCGAATGTCCGCAGGCAGACTCCAACCTGTGCGCGGAGAAGCTGGGCGACGCAAACAAGATTCCTCGACTCGAGCATGGAGATGAATCCGTCTATCAGTCTCATCGCATACTCAGAGGAGGATGCCAGATATAGATCCCATTGGGTAAAGTCGCCGTTCATGAAGGGAATCACTGCATTGCGCTCGGCGACTCTCAAGGCACTCAGGCTTTATTCTATTTTCTCAGCTTCTTGTTTGAACTGTTCGCTATCCAAAATGCCCCCAAATGCCGGCTTCTCAACAAATCAAAAAAGCAGGAGAGACAGAGATTAGGTTCCTGCTCCACTGAACCCGCGCTTCCAGTCGAGACACTCCTCCTCGAAGATCTCCCCAGAGTCCCGTCTCTCGCGCCCCTCACGGAACTGTCCATATCAGTGTAGCCAATCCAAGCACAGCCCCACCGCACGGCCCAGTCGCTTCCGGTCCTGCGTGGCCCCATGAAGGCGGAAGGGCGTGGTTGTCGTCATCGCGTTCCTTTCTCCTCATACCTTTTGGGCATGCGTCACGGGCCCCCGCGCGGCGCCGAGAGCGAATCGGCGCAGGCTTGGGGCCAGTTGCGTAGAGGTTGAGGTTCGGGTTTCGCCGGCTTACGCAGCTTGGCGGGCAGAGCGCCCGGGCTCGCTGCGCCTAGGGCGCGGCGGGATCCGCGACGCCGGAGGTGTCGATCTCGCCCAGATTGGCGAGCTGCTCGATGAGGGGGAGGCCCATCGGGTCGTCCACCTCGACGCCGCCGAGCACGATGGTGCTGTCGCGCGTGTCGATTTGGGTTGTGAACACAGCCGGGTCGAAGCCCGAAGCGATAAAGCCAATGCCCGCGAGGACAACACCCGCGGCAACAAGCCCGCCCGCCACGGCGAGGTAGATCTTCTTCGCGCTGGTCATGGTACTCACTCCTTTCTACGCCGCGAGATGCGCGGCAGCGCCGCCCTTCTCGCCCTTGCCCTTCCAGAAGGGCGAGGCGGCCTTCCTCGCCCAGAGCGCCGAAAGGCGCGCAATTTGTTTTGAGGCGGCCCAAGCGCCAGCACCAACGAAGAGCGCCACGCCGACGAGGCCGAGCCCCACGCCCGCCGAGGCGAGGGCGTACGGGAAGTGGCCGATGGTGACGCCGCTTACGGCAAGCAGGAGCTCAACTACGCCCACGCCCCCGAGTGCCGCCGCGACGATCCACACGCAGAGTGCCAGCAGCCAGATGCAGATATAGACCGTGACGGCCACGGCGGCGAAGGCGGCGAGCAGCGGCACCCACACCGGGGAGCCCACGATGGTCAGCACCCACAGCAGCGTGGTGCTGCGCCGGCGCGTCCTCGCGATCGCGCGCGGCACGGCGGGCAGGTCGTCGAGCGTGGCCTCCGCCACCTCGCCGGGTGTGCCCATGGCGGCCACGGCCTCCTCCTCGCTCATACCGTCCTCCATGCGGTCAGCGATGGCCTCCGCATAGAACGCCTTGGTCTCCTCCACCTGCTCGGCCGGCAGGCAGGCGAGCAGCTCGCCCAACCGGCCCAGAAACTCATCGCGCGTCATGGTGCGCCCCCTCAACGTATGCGTAAATCTCCCGTACGGACGGCCACTCGGCCAGGAACTCCTCGATGCGTGCTCGCCCGTCGTCCGTGATGCGGTAGTACCGGCGCAGCCGCCCGTTGTGCTCGGCGGAGCGCGCCGTGATGCACCCGGCTTTCTCCAGGCGCTTGAGCAGCGGGTAGAGCGTCGACTCCGTGAGCCCCATGCTCGCCGGTACGTCCTTCACGATCTGGTAGCCGTAGGACTCCTCGCCGGAGACGGCCGCGAGCACGCAGGCCTCCAGGAAGCCGCGCTTCATCTGTGCCTCCATCCGCACACCTCCTCTCGTCATATACTATGCTATACACACTATATGATGCAAGGTATTAGACGTCAACTCTCATCGCGAAGATTCTCCGGCCCCTGCGCGCTGCGAACGTGATGTCGCGGGGCGGTTGGCATTATGCATGAAACGTCAAGTAACGCTCTTTTGATCCACTTCCACTCGGCCCCATTCGCCTTGTACAACGCCCCCTTTCAACCTTGGGTTCAAGAGAGCCGCTAGGCTGGACGTGCCGGACGGTAAAGTCCTGGACGCCATGGTGAACTTCTCCGATGCCATGGGGGTCACGGGTCTACGCCGATGGAGTCCCACGTACGCGGCAGGGCTCGCCCGTCACCGCTGGTCGCCGGACGGTCCCCACGCCCCGCTCGCCAACGCGCAGGCGACAGCAGCAGTCCAGCGCTGGCTGGAGACGCCGGAATGCCCAGAAGATGCGTTTCCCATCGCTGCGGCAGAGCTTTTTGCAGGGGTGGCAGTTTTTCTATATCCCAAGGTCAGACAGGCTTCGGTAGCCACCTTGGAAGCATCGCCAATAGACTCTTCCTTTATACGTTCGGCATAATCGTAGGCGATACCCACAAATTCCAGCACCGAGCAACAGGAGTACAATTGCTGCATTGTTGCCACCTGATGGGAGATGGAAGATGGACTGCGATGGCTACCCGCGCATTCCCATGCCGTTGATGTGCACCGCCTTTGTGCCGGGGCAGATTGACGCTGCGGTTGCAGGCATTTCCGACCCCGATTCGCGCGCCATTGCCACGGCAGAAGCGCTGTACTTTCGCGGACAGGCCACCCTCGCTGCCAAGACGGCGCGCCCTTATCTTGACGCCACCGACCCCGCACTGCGCTATTCCGCATGCCTTATCTGCGGATATGCCAGTCTGTCGCTCAACCGTATCGCCGATGCCCGCCGGTGCCTTGCGGGCATCCTCGATACGCCAACTGACGAGGAATCGCCCGCCGTCCACGCCACGCATATCCTGTTCGCCTCCGCCGCGAGCGTCCTGCTGCACTTGCCTTCCCCGTATTCCGCCGAAGAGTTTTATCCGCTTGCGGCGCATCTGCCCGAAGGCCTGCGCCTGTTCGCCAGCTACGTGATGGCGCATGCCCTGTACCTGCGCGGCGAATATGGCCGCAGTCTGGGCATGGCGGAAAACGCCCTGATCATGAAACAGGGAAGCTATCCCATCTCGGAGCTGTTCCTGCACCTGGCAGCTTCCATGGCATGCATGAGCCTCAAGGATATCGACGCCGCAAAAACGCACTTCGGAGCCACTTGGAACATTGCGCGCCCCGACGGCCTTATCGAGCTCATTGGCGAGCACCACGGCCTTTTGCAGGGACTCATCGAGGCATGCCTAAAATCGCAATACCCTGACGATTTCGCACGCATCATCGAGATTACGTATCGATTCAGCTACGGCTGGCGACGCATCCACAACCCTGATTCGGGCGAGGACGTGGCCGACGATTTAACGACCACAGAATTCACCATGGCCATGCTCGCTTGTCGTGGGTGAACCAACGCCGAAATCGCACGCCACATGGAAGTATCGCCGGGCACTGTTAAAAACCGCCTATCAGGCGTATACGCAAAGCTTGGCATCGGCACACGCGCCGAGCTGGTCGCGCATATGTTGCGTTAGCGACCGGGCTGCCAAGCGCATCGAACGCGTTCCGAGGGCCTGGCGCTTTCGCGCGCTCAAATTGGACATTTTGGCCTTCGAACGGCACTACCGCCACGGGGCACCTTCTCGCAAAGACAGCAACGTCCCCCTTGCGGCAGCCGCCACAGCACTCGCCGCTGTAGGCGCCGGCCTCGTCGCCTACAGCGCCCGCCGCACGGCACTCGAAACCGACACCGCCAATGAGGTCAATTCGGATAGACCTCGCTAGCTCCTAGTTACTTTTGCGAGAGACGCCGACTCGGCTCATCGAACACCAAAAGGGGCTGGCCCCGATAACTCGGAGCCAGCCCTGAGTCGCCTGACGTGAGAATCACAGCGCTACTTGAGCTTTAGCGCCTCCATCATGGGCACGGCGGCATCCCAATCGATCTTCCAGCCGATCGACACGCGGACGGTTTCACCCGTTGCGGGAGCCGTCGCAAACAGTGTATGGCCGTTGTCGGGACCGGTAAAGCGCAGCCACGTTATGCCGTTGTACTCGACCTGGTCGGTTGTTGTCTCCTTGCCTTCGTAGACCTGCTCTAGGCTTGCAACCTCTTCCTCCGGCGAGCGCGGGAAGATGCTGATGTTCAGGCGTCCTCCAGTCTCGTCGTGGAAGAAGTCTGCCTTTTCGTGCTCTTCGTTGGACGAATCCAGCGTGTACCCATCGGCGGCCTCGATACTGTACGATGCGCAATCGATGCCGGTCATATTGGCCGCGTCACCAGAATCGGCCACACCGCCGGCCGCCTTGAACTCCTTGGTCTCGCATCCCGTGGTGTCAAAGTGCATGGCCTCATGATTCTTGGCGGGGGCATAAGCGTCTACGAACTCGACAGTGATGGGCCCGTAGTACGCCGTCTTGGGCGCCCAGAAATACACGTACTCAACGGTCTCGCCCGGGCCGATATCTGGCCTCTCGGAAAGGTCGATGCCCTCGTGCAGCTCATCGGGAGCCTCGCTTGCAACGTAGTCGAGTACGGCCGCCTTGCCGGAAGTAAACAACGGGTCGCCTGCCTCAAGATCGCCCTGGGCAGCATGCACGTTAAAGGAACTGAACGTCCTGTTCTTTGTGTTGTTGTTGGTGATCTTGATGTGCAGGTAAAAGCCGTCCTGCAGCTTGGCATCGCCGCGATAGAACGTACCGTGAGCCACAGACTCATAGGTAATGCCTGCTACCTCGACCGTCTGCGAATCATAGGCCTTGGCCTTCTTGGACTTCTCCTGCACAGGTGCGCTCCCGCCCGAGCCACTCGGCGCATTACCGCCGCAGCCAGCAAGCGTACACGCCAACACAGCCGAAAGCGCCACGGTGGGAATTCCTAACAGCAGCTTCTTCGTCATGGGCTTCATCATCCTCACCGCTCCTTTCGCTTGCAGCTCATCCGTTGCCCGAGGCCTTCGTCGCCCCGTGGCATCGGCTTCCACAATGAGCGTATGACGAAACACGGCGCCGGCGAAGTGACCCGTGGCCCAAATAACGCCCCGTTAGACCCCCTTTCAGACCAAAAGGGCCCCAGTTCGCATACCCTCGGCCCACAAAACGAGACGCATGTCCCAATGTTCGATTCAATCCAACAATCCGCATGGCGCGTTTTTGACAAACGCGTCCAACCGCAAACGCAGCAGGACGCATTCGACCGCTTTCAAACTTACTCGGACAGAACCGACTCGGATTTGTCCGAGTAAACGCTGTTCCACCAAATTCCGAACGATTGTTCGATGGATTTCGTGTTGGGTGGAATCGTCTGTGGGCTGGGCTATGCTACCTTGACTATCTATATGACTTAAACGCAGCAAAGGAGCACCGAGAGAGCGAGTATGGCAAAAAACACCGCAAATTATGGTAACGACAGTATCCGCCAGCTCAAGGACGAGGAGCGCGTACGCCTGCGCCCCGCCGTCATCTTTGGCTCGGACGGGCTCGACGGCTGCGCGCATGCCGCCTTCGAGATCCTGTCCAACGCCGTTGACGAGGCGCGCCAGGGCTACGGCAAGCTCATCACCCTTACCGCCTTTCGCGATGGCTCTATCCAGGTAGAGGACAATGGCCGTGGCTGCCCGCTCGACTGGAACCCTTCCGAGAAGCGCTTTAACTGGGAGCTCGTCTTCTGCGAGCTCTATGCCGGCGGCAAGTACAACAACAACCAGGGCGGCGACTACGACTTCTCGCTCGGCACCAACGGCCTGGGCTCCTGCGCGACCCAGTACGCTTCCGAGTACATGGACGTTACCGTCTGGCGTGACGGCAACAAGTACTCCTTACACTTTAAGAAGGGCAAGGTCGTAGGTGCCAAAAAGAAGGCACTCGAGATTGAGCCCAGCGACGAGGACCGTACCGGCACCACCATCAAATGGCGCCCCGATCTTGAGGTCTTTACCTCCATCAGCATCCCCCACGATTGGTATCGCGAGACCATGCGCCGTCAGGCCGTGGTCAACGCCAACGTGACCTTCCGCCTGCGTATTGAGGGCGACGATGGCGAGTTTACCGAAGAGGATTTTTGCTATCCAAAGGGCATCGAGGACTACGTGCTCGAGAAGGTCGGTACCGACTACCTTACTGAGCCTTTCTTTATCGAGGCCGACCGCCGCGGTCGCGACCGCGAGGACCTGCCCGACTACAACGTCAAGATCACCGCGTGTATGTGCTTCTCGCGCACCTTTATGATGCAGGAGTACTACCACAACTCATCGTGGCTCGAGAACGGCGGCTCGCCCGAGAAGGCCGCCCGTAGTGCTCTGACCAGCGCCATCGATGCCTACATCAAACAACAGGGCAAGTACAACAAAAACGAGAGCAGCATTAAATGGCAGGACGTCCAGGACTGCCTGGTGCTGGTGACCAACTGCTTCTCCACCCAGACGTCCTATGAAAACCAGACTAAGAAGGCCATCAACAACCGCTTTATCCAGCAGGCTATGACGGCCTTCTTTAAGGAGCGCCTCTCGACCTACTTGATCGAGAACAAGGACGCCGCCAATAAGATCATGGAGCAGGTGCTCATCAACAAGCGCTCGCGCGAGAATGCCGAGAAGACGCGCCAGAGCATCAAGACCAACCTGCAGCAGAAGACCGACATGGCCAACCGCGTGCAGAAGTTCATCGATTGCCGCTCCAAGGACAAGAGCCGTCGCGAGATCTACATCGTAGAGGGCGACTCGGCAGCAGGCGCCATTCGCACCTCGCGCGATGCCGAGTTCCAGGGCGTTATGCCCGTCCGCGGTAAGATCCTCAACTGCCTAAAGGAGGACTATCCACGCATCTTTAAGTCCGACATCATCATGGACCTCATGCGCGTGCTGGGCTGCGGCGTGGAGATCAAGGACAAGCGCATCAAAAACCTTGGTGCCTTTGACCTGGACAACCTCAACTGGAACAAGGTCATCATCTGTACGGACGCCGACGTCGACGGTTACCACATCCGCACGCTCGTGCTCACCATGCTTTACCGCCTGGTGCCCACGCTTATCGACGAAGGTTACGTGTATATCGCCGAGTCGCCGCTCTACGAGATCAACTGCAAAGAGAAGACCTACTTTGCCTACACCGAGCTCGAGAAGAACGGCATCCTCAAGGAGATTGGCGACCAAAAGTGCTCCATCAACCGCTCCAAGGGTCTTGGTGAGAACGACCCGGACATGATGTGGCTCACCACCATGAACCCCGAGACGCGTCGCCTGATCAAGGTGGAGCCCGAGGACGTCACCAAGATGGAGACCATGTTCAATCTGTTGCTGGGCAACGACGAGGCGGGCCGCAAGCGCCATATCTCCGAGCACGGCAAGGAATACCTGGACCAGCTGGACCTGCAGTAGCAGCAAATCGATAACGACGGCCCATAAGAAGTTCAAGAGGAAATCGTGGCAAAGAAGAAGACGAAGAACCAGCCAAAGAAAAAGCAGGTCAACGCCGAGAACGTTATCGGCCTGCACTCCGAGGTCACCGACCAGCCGATCACGCAGACGCTCGAAGTCAACTACATGCCCTATGCCATGAGCGTCAACGTCTCGCGTGCGTTCCCCGAGATTGACGGCTTTAAGCCGTCGCACCGCAAGCTGCTCTACACCATGTACAAGATGGGTCTGCTCAAGGGCGAGCGCCAGAAGAGCGCCAACATCGTGGGCCAGACCATGAAGCTCAACCCGCACGGCGATGCCGCGATCTACGAGACGATGGTGCGCCTGGCGACGGGCAACGAAGCGCTGCTTGCGCCCTTCGTGGAGTCGAAGGGCAACTTTGGCAAGTACTATTCGGGCGACCTGAGCTACGCCGCCTCGCGTTACACCGAGGCCAAGCTCTCCCCCATCAGCGGCGAGATCTTCAAGGACATCGACAAGGACCCGGTCGACTTCGTCGACAGCTACGACGGCGCCATGAAGGAGCCACGCCTGCTGCCCACCACGTTCCCCAATATCCTCGTCTCAGCCAACAAGGGCATCGGTGTCGCCATGGCGTCCGACATCTGCGGCTTCAACCTCAACGAGGTCTGCACTGCCACCATGCACTACCTGCAGGACCCCGACTGCGACCTGCTCGAATACATGCCCATGCCCGACTTCTCGACCGGCGGCGAGATCATCTACCGCCGCGAGGAGATGGAAAAGATTATCGAGACCGGCCTTGGCAGCTTCCAGATCCGCTCCCGCTGGCGCTGGATTCCCGAAGAGCGCATCATCGAGGTCTACGAGATTCCCTACACCACTAAGACCGATGTCATCATCGAGCGCATCGTCAAGCTCTCCAAGGAGGGCAAGGTCAAGGAGATCGCCGACATCCGCGACGAAACCGACCTCTCGGGCTTGCGCATCGCCATCGACCTTAAGCGCGGCGTCGACCCCGACAAGCTCATGGCCAAGCTCTATCGCTTGACCACGCTGCAGGATTCGTTCTCGTGCAACTTCAACGTGTTGGTCGATGGTTACCCTCGCGTTATGGGCGTGCGTCAGATCCTGCACGAGTGGGTCAAGTGGCGTATTGAGTCCACGCGTCGCCGCATTAACTTTGACCTGGGAAAAAAGTCCGAGCGCCTGCACCTGCTGCACGGCCTCGAGGCGATCCTGCTCGACATCGACAAGGCGATCGCCATCATCCGTGGCACCAAGCTCGAGGCCGAGGTCGTGCCCAACCTTATGCGCGGCTTCGACATCGACGAGACCCAGGCCGAGTTTGTTGCCGAGCTCAAGCTCCGCAACATCAACGAGGAGTACATCCTCAACCGCACCAAGGACATTGCAAAGCTTGAGGGCGAGATTGCCGAGCTTGAGGAGATCCTCTCCAGCGAGGAGAACATCAAGAAGGTCATCAGCGACGAGCTGGCCGCGGTCAACAAGAAGTACGTGATGCCGCGCCGCACGGGCAGGATCGAGCCCCACGAGGTTATCGAGGTAAGCTTGGAGCCCGAGGTCGAGGAGTACCCGGTTACCATCATGCTTTCGCGCGATGGCTACCTTAAGAAGATGACGGACCGCGTGCTCAAGAAGGCCACTACGCTCAAGTACAAAGACGGCGACAAACCCTTTATCGAGTTTCCGTCCTCCAACACCCACGAGCTGCTGGTCTTTACCAACAAGAGCCAGGTATACAAGTGCAAGGTTGCGGCGTTTGAGGACACCAAGTCGGCCCAGCTGGGCTCGTATCTGCCCACCGACCTCGAGATGGAACCCGACGAGAGCGTCATCTGGGTCATCGACCCCGAGGACTACAAGGCCGACGTGCTGTTCGTCTTTGAGAACGGCCGCGTGGTGCGCGTCGCGCTTTCTGGATACGTCACCAAGACCAACCGCAAGCGCCTCAAGAACGCCATCTACGGCGGCAGCAAACTGCTGTATGCACAGGTGCTCAAGGAAGATCGCGACATCGCGCTGGTCTCGAGCGACTATCGCTTGATGAACTTCAACACGTCGCTACTCAAGACCAAGACGACAACCAACACGCAGGGCGTCCAAGCCTTTACGGCCAAGAAGGGCCGCTCGGTCACCACCGTCGGCACAACCGAGGAGATTCTTGGCGCCGGCGTCTCGGCCGAGAAGTTCACCGCACAGAGCCTGCCTTCTGCCGGTGCCCTCATGAAGGAAAACGACATGCCGAGCCTGTTTGACTAGGTGCCACGGCAACGAGACCGTTAGATACTTCTCAAAGCGACGAGGCCCGGAACGCAACGGCATTGCGCCCGGGACTCGTCGTTTTTCTTCTCAACTATTTTTTAACGCAGATAAATTGATTTCTGCTTATTTTTCTGCGTAAAAAATGTCAGCGTCACTGCTTCGATGCCCTTTGGTCAGCTGTTAGCAAAACTTGCAAAAATTAGCAAAACTTGCAAAAATTAGCAAAACTTGCAAAGGAGTCACCATGGAGTACAGCAAGAACCCCTTTACCCCGACGTTCGGAAGCGTCCCTCCCTTTCTAGCGGGTCGCGAGCATATTCTGCGTGACATCAACCGTGGCTTTATCAACGGCCCGGGAGATCCCAACCTGTCGACCATTTTTACGGGCGCAAGGGGAACGGGCAAGACGGCGCTTCTCTCGCTCCTTTCAGAAACGGCGCTTGAACACGGTTGGATCGCAGCAAATGTCTCCGCCATGCCAGGCATGCTCGAAGATATTATCGAGCGAACCAAAGAAGCCGCAGATAGCTACCTCTCACAGCCTCATGCGCGCATAAACGGCGTTCAAATTGGTCCAGTGGGCATCGATTGGACATATGCTCAAGAGGTCCAGGGCAACTGGCGCACACGCATGAATGGCATCTTTAAGCAACTCGAAAAACATGACATCGGACTTCTCATTACCATCGATGAAGTCACCGTCGATCTCGAAGAAATGCTTCAATTTGCCTCTGTTTACCAGCACTTTGTACGCGAAGGTAAAAAAGTTGCCCTACTCATGGCAGGACTGCCCTACAAAGTATCGGCGTTGCTGCGTAACGATTCCGTCTCGTTCCTCAGGCGTTCCCAATATCATCAGTTAGGACGAATCACTGACGTTGAAATTGCAAACGCGTTTCGCAAAACCGTTGAGGCCGGAGGACGTTCAATCACACCAGAAGCGCTCGAGAATGCTGTGAAGGCCGTCGACGGATTCCCCTACATGATGCAGCTCGTCGGATATCGCACTTGGGATGTTTCGGAGAACTCGCCCCAAATCAGTGCATCCGATGTCCAGCAGGGTTCCCTACTCGCACGCATGGAGCTGCGTGATCGCATTCTCGAAACGACCTATCGAGAGCTTTCCGATAAAGACATTGAGTTTTTACTCGCGATGCTGCCCGATTCTGGCCCCAGCAGGGTCTCGGAGATAGCCAAACGCATGGGCGTCGCCAGCAACTACGCAAGCCAATACAAACGCCGCCTTCTCGAGGACGGCGTCATCGGGGAACGTGGGCGTGGTCTCGTTGGCTTTGACATCCCCGCATTCAGGGAGTTCCTGAGCGAGAAAGTCTCCTAGCACGCGGAGATTGTCCATAAGGACATCAACGCATGGCAATCAGTAATCCTCTTGGTAAGGACAGCAAGCATTTCCACCAACACCGATTGCCATGCGTTCTTCTTGCCTTAAGAGAGCTTGCGAGCGAGCTCTCGCACCTCTTCCAACTTGGGCGACGATGCCATGCTGTCGCGCTCGGTCATACCGCTAACGGTGACAATGCCCTGGTCCTCCCACTTGCAGTACGCGCAGGTTGACTTGTACATAGCGATCGCCGCATCATAGACGCCCTCACTGTGACTATCGAGTAAAAGGGCCGTCTTGGTGAACGGGAAGCCCGTAGCACCGAAGGCGTACAGGCGGTCGATGGCGGCCTTCTCCTGCGCGGTGATATCAAACCAGTAGATAGGCGAAGCGAAGACAACCATGTCGGCGCCTTTCAGCGGCTCAATCACGTTGGTCATGTCATCCTTCTGCACGCAAGTGCCCTCATGGGCGAAGCAATACTGACACCCCAGGCAACCAGCGATTTTCTTGCTGGCAACACGGACGACCTCGACCGTATTGCCGCCCTCACGCGCGGTCTCGGCAAACGCCTCGACCATGGTGTCGGTATTGGCGCCCTTGCGCGGGCTACCACTCAATACAACGATATTCATAGAAATCTCCCTCCTTCATGCCGCAGGCGCGCGGCATATTAGTTTGTTTTAACCAAAACGTATGGAGTTATTCAATCGCCTCGTTTCAGCTACTCCCACTCGACAATAGGAGCCACTGGCCAAAAGCCTGTCAACATCAAAACAAGTTCTCAATCTGTCGATTCTACGTGAGGCAATGATCATCATTTGATACCGCGCTGTTTGCGCACTAGGAAGCAAAGGAATCTGGCCACCACTCAAATAAGATCACCGCCATCTTGCATAAACGACGCCATGTTAAGGTGCCTGACGCCACCCCTCTCCTGCAATAGAGGATCAAGCGTGAACAAGTAACGCGGATACCCATCCCTGATGTGGCCGAACGGCCTGTACTCGCGCTCCTCGACGCCTCTGTCGGCAATCGACATAGAGACCTGGATATAGGCGTAAGCATTGCGCCTACGAGCGATGAAGTCACACTCGAGCTTCCCAATACGGCCCACAGAAAGCTCGTACCCGCGCGATGCAAGATAGAGGTAGATCTTCACGTCGGTATATACGCAAGATGCACCCCTTTTTCTCAGCGTCCATTTCATCAGTTATGGGGGTGCTTTTTTACATTTTATAAAAAAGCGTACCGATAACTTATGGCTCTGTTAGACCAGGATTGACATTCCGCCCCGTCATCTTCTTGCGATTGCACAATGGTCGCCCCTTGTCGAATCTGAATCCGGCAAGGGGCGATGCGCCCGAGACCGGACGAGTTGCTCGCCTGGCCCTGCCGTTTCATGCCGACCTGCCGGCTATCTCGCCGTCTCCCCGTCGGGCGCCGGCGTCTTGACCCTCATCT
>CALIOA010000036.1:0-2612 GCA_938045065.1 uncultured Collinsella sp. | reverse complement strand
GACGTCAAATCATCATGCCCTTTATGACCTGGGCTACACACGTACTACAATGGCGTTTAACAAAGAGAAGCAAAGCCGCGAGGCAGAGCAAATCTCCAAAAAACGTCTCAGTTCGGATTGTAGGCTGCAACTCGCCTACATGAAGTCGGAATTGCTAGTAATCGTAGGTCAGCATACTACGGTGAATACGTTCCCGGGCCTTGTACACACCGCCCGTCAAACCATGAGAGTTGGCAACACCCGAAGTCGGTAGTCTAACCGCAAGGAGGACGCCGCCGAAGGTGGGGTTGATGATTAGGGTTAAGTCGTAACAAGGTAGCCGTATCGGAAGGTGCGGCTGGATCACCTCCTTTCTAAGGAGAAACGGCCCGAGGGGTTCCCTGAAGGGACCCGGAAGGCGTAAACCGAGGAAAAAACAAAGACTCACGAGCGTGAAGAGACGAGGGAAACGCGGTTGTTGTTCGATTTTCAGTGCCGTCGCGAAAGCAGCGCGGTACGGAGATACACGGGGGTGTAGCTCAGCTGGGAGAGCACCTGCCCTGCAAGCAGGGGGTCAAGGGTTCGAACCCCTTCATCTCCACCAGCGTACCGAAAGAGCGTACATTCAAAAAGGAACAGCGGGAAAGATCAAGCGTATATGGGCTCATAGCTCAGGTGGTTAGAGCGTGCGCCTGATAAGCGCAAGGTCGGTGGTTCGAATCCACTTGAGCCCACCAACAGGCCGGGGTTCCGGGAGGAGCTTGAGGGACGATGAACGGGCACTTGAAAAAGCGTCTGTTGATCGGCATTCAAGCGAAGGCCGAAAGAAGAGCACATTGAAAACCGAATAGGAGAAAGCAAATCGAGCAAACGATAATAGGAAGATTTTTTAAGAGATTAGAAGGTCTTTCCGTAAAAGGCAGCGGCGAGAGCCGCACTGCAATCGAAGCAAAACCGATTTGCGACTCTCATGCAAGAAAAGAAGTTCAAGCTAAGAAGAGCACAAGGGGAATGCCTTGGCATCAGGAGCCGAAGAAGGACGCGATAAGCTGCGATAAGCCGTGATGAGGCGCAAATAGCCGTTATGAGTCACGGATTTCCGAATGGGGAAACCTCGCAGGGCGCAAACCCTGCGGCCGTATCGTGAATCCATAGCGATACGGAGGGAACCCGCCGAACTGAAACATCTAAGTAGGCGGAGGAAAAGAAATCAACCGAGATTTCGCGAGTAGTGGCGAGCGAAAGCGAAAGAGGCCAAACCGGAGGTAGTAATATCTCCGGGGTTCGGACCGCAACGTGGCGAAGGAGTCATAGAAGAATGGGCTGGGAAGCTCAACCGGAGAAGGTGAAAGTCCTGTAATCGAAATGACGACCGAGCTTAGCGGTATCCAGAGTACGTGCGGACACGTGGAATCCGCACGGAAGACGGGGGGACCACCCTCCAAGCCTAAATACTACCTGATGACCGATAGTGGAGCAGTACTGTGAAGGAAAGGTGAAAAGAACCCCGGAAGGGGAGTGAAAGAGAACCTGAAACCTTGTGTTTACAAGCACACAAAGGGCGTTAAGGCCCGATGTGGTACTTTTTGTAGAACGGTCCGGCGAGTTTATGTGTGGAGCGAGGTTAAGCACCTCAGGTGCGGAGCCGAAGGGAAACCGAGTGTGAACAGCGCGTCGAGTTGCACGCATAAGACCCGAAACCGGGTGACCTACCCATGTCCAGGATGAAGTAGCGGTAAAACGCTATGGAGGTCCGAACCGACCCCTGTTGAAAAAGTGGCGGATGAGGTGTGGGTAGCGGAGAAATTCCAATCGAACTCGGAGATAGCTGGTTCTCCCCGAAATAGCTTTAGGGCTAGCCTCATGTTAGATATCCGGAGGTAAAGCACTGAATGGCCTAGCGTCCGAGAGGATAGCGAAGCCTATCAAACTAAGAATGCCGGAATATTGATGCATGGGAGTCAGACAGTGTGAGATAAATCTCATTGTCAAAAGGGAAACAGCCCAGATCTACAGCTAAGGTCCCAAATTGTATCTAAGTGGAAAACGATGTGGAAATACGCAGACAACCAGGATGTTGGCTCAGAAGCAGCCACTCATTTAAAGAGTGCGTAATAGCTCACTGGTCGAGCGTCTCTGCGCGGAAAATTTAACGGGGCTAAGATACAAACCGAAGCTTAGGCTGCACTTTTAGTGCGGGGTAGGGGAGCGTTGTGTAAGCGGAGAAACAGTAGCGAAAGCGGCTGTGGAGTTTACAGAAGTGAGAATGCCGGAATGAGTAGCGCGAATGATGTGAGAATCATCATGGCCGGAAACCTCAGGTTTTTGGAGGAAGGTTCGTCCGCTCCAAGTTAGGCGGGAGCTAAGGTGAGGCCGAGAGGCGTAGCCGATGCACAGACGGTAGAGATTCCGTCCCCACCGAAAGATTTAAGCGCAGGGACACTTTTAGAAGGTCGGAGCCAGGTGTTGGTTCTGGTAGAGATCGAGGGAAGATTAGTACCGAAGTCCGGCTGGATAAGAGGCGAGAAAAGCTGCGTGTATATCTAAGGTGCCCGTACCGCAAACCGACACAGGTAGGTAGGAAGAAGATTCTAAGGCCAACGGGAGAAGGGTTGTTAAGGAACTCGGCAAGT
>CALIOA010000035.1:0-86773 GCA_938045065.1 uncultured Collinsella sp. | reverse complement strand
CGGGATTGGTCAATCTCGGCCGACTATATTTGGCTAAATTATTCCGGCGCTAACACGCCTGAGGCAATAGTACTCCCTAACGCTTTAACGAAGTACATTAGACTAATAATTTTCGTTAAACGGTAGCCTAAAAATCGGATTGCCGGAGTCCAACACCAAGAAAACGATTTGCCGGCTAGGAAGCGCTTTTTTGCGGATCGCGTCGAAAATGATGGTGTAAGGAGGTGCCTCAGCGTCCGTTTAACGAAAAACGGTCTTCGTCCTAGAACTGAAATCACCATAATAACAGGTTCTGAGAAAGGACGAAGACCACTATGAAAATCTTATCGGAACCGACGTCGGACATGCTCGCCATG
The DNA here is from genome assembly GCA_938045065.1 of uncultured Collinsella sp. Classification (GTDB taxonomy): domain Bacteria; phylum Actinomycetota; class Coriobacteriia; order Coriobacteriales; family Coriobacteriaceae; genus Collinsella. The sequence continues at coordinate 86,417 of CALIOA010000035.1, read as the reverse complement.
CTCCGCTTCGACGACGGCGCCATCGACATGCAGGAGCTACTTCGCAATCTAGCAAACGTCCAGCTGGTACAAGCTAGTATAGAGTACCGGAAACATCACTAGCGTTTTCGTATATATACGTTAGTAGACGCTCTTTCCCAAAATGATCGACAAGCTCAGCAAACCCCTGAAGCTTCTTGCCATTGAATGAGTACTTACTACTCATAAGATCATTGATATCGGCCCACTCATAATACGAGTTTTTAATTAAGCCCTGACTCGATACGTTCTCATTCGATGCGAACATCTCGGTTTTCGCATTATTGCTCGATATACACGATTGCAACTCACTCCAAGAATCTTTCCTAATTGAAGCTGAAAAGACATATGCCTCATAGTTTTTTAAATACTTAGCACCGTCATAACTACCAGAACTAATATGCGCGGTTTTTACGACATCGATATATTTATAATTAAATGCATCGACAAAGGAAGAGCCGAACCGCAAGCAAGCGACATGCTTCGCAATATCATCTGAAATAACAGCTTTTTCATCTAGCTTGCCTTCCGCAAAATACTTTTCAAGCCCTTTTGCTGGAATCTGATACTTGTCAGCATACAAATCAAACCGCAACAATACATACACGAAGCCGTTCAGTCGAACGGGAATCAGTAAATCGCCCACCCTTCTAATACCGAAACTGCGGCCCAATTTATAAGACAGAATTGTTGCAAGGGAAGCATGATTTTCAAAAATACTACGTCGCAGCGAATCGATTTGTTGAGAGCTACTTATAAAAGGCTCTACTAGCTGCCAATCAGAATTACCATTTGCCTCAAATATTGAACCAGTTGAATGGCACCATTCGAGTAGAACCCTCATTAGTTGGCGATCATTTTTAAAATCACATTGGCCGTTATAGTCATAGGTTAAAAAGCCCAAGACCCCCAAGATCGATTCGGCAATCTGAGTAGTCTGAGCCGAATACCCATCCAGCTTTTTTGGCAAGGAGGATAATCCAGCTGAATTGTCCAAGCGCTCGTATAAACCAAGCAAAGGAAGATATGCATAGTAATGACGCTTGGCAAGAAGTAGAAGAGAGCCCGTGTCACCAAATAATTCATAACGTGAAAACCCGCCCGAAAGCGAAGCCCACTCAACTCTATCGATAGAGTACTCCAACGTCAGGCCTGGCCTATCGGCGACAATTATTGCAAAGAGATGCATTTTGATTCGGTCACCCGCAAAACCGACTACCGAACCACTTTCAACACACGAAATGCTTACCAATTGCTCAGAATCGAGATCAAGGCCAAGTTCTTCCTTTATTTCACGGCAGACCGCTTCAAGTGCGCTTTCCCCCTTCTCAATTTTCCCGCCAGGCAATTGCCATAACCCGGCACCGTGTTTAACATAGCGAGAGCGCTTGACAATCAACACACTGCCCTTATGGATAATAGGAAGCGAAGCGTTCTGCAGAGCAACGGATGCGCCTGAGCCCTCATCCCCTACCTTTGCGGCAGCCTCAACAGTAAAATCTTTGAAAAAATTCGGTTTATCTTTAGGCGCTATGAATTCAAATATTTTTCGTTCAAGATCGTCCCTAATTCTTCTTTCAAAAGAATTACTATCCTTAAACGATCTATACAGCACGCCGTCTTGCACTAATTTATTTTTAAAGCAGTTGACCGCCTGCAATTGATCAGGATCAACAGCCGATAACGAATCGATCGTATCCTTAAAATAAAACATTATTTTAGTATTGCCGGACCGGCGAACCAGCTTCAAGGCGCGTTCGTACTCTTCTATGGTCCCCGAATCAGCCCTCGGCGTTGGGGATCCGATTCTATCGCGCATCAAGCCAATAAAGATATCAATTGAGGAGCCCGCCTGACGATTTATAACGTCTTGACAATCATGCCCAATAGAAGGAGCGGCATCAAACTCCCACCTAAACAAATGCAAACAAATGTTAAATACAGGTTCGATTACGCTGTTAATCCTCTTAACGACGTCATCGACCGCAGATCTTTCATCTTCCAAGCCGGCAGGAGATGCCAGAAAAACATTCAGCGCTTTAATTTCCGTAGGCATAACCGCACCCAGCCTTCAATAGAGTTGGAACAAACGTCATGCACTAGTCACTGAACGTATTTAGATATTACTACGGGCCGCTTCTATCAAAAGGAAACGTATGACTGTTTTCGCCAAACGGCGGTACTCGTCATCGAGTAGCCGATTCAAGATCTAAACAAATGAATAAGAGGCATCAGCCTGCACCGAGGTGATGCATAATTCCTTTCGCTAATTGACAAGCGCATAGCGGAACACGGCCCGCGCCCCGTCATATGATTTCCAGCGGCTAAACAGCAAATCACCGACGAATGGGGCACGGGCCGTGTCTGCGAACATCGTATCAGTCGACGAGGTGTCGCTGTGCAATGACATATAGAACCTGGTGAGGAAGACCGTCGAGGGGACACTCAACGCGCTGCTCGACAAGGAGGAGTCCGAGCCCGTCGGGGCCGAACGCTACGAGAGGACAGCGAGCTAGGATGCCCGCCACAGCGGCCACTACGCGAGAAGGCTCATCACGGGCGTCGGGGAAATCGAGCCCAGCGTGCCGAAGCTCCGCGGGACGGCCGCGAGGACGGTGCGCGACGGGTTCGCCGAAAAGCTGGCCTGCACGGAATTCCAGCCGGAGCACTGGCACCGGATCAGGACGAACAACGGAATCGATCGCATCAACCGCGAAAACAGGAGGAGGACGAGGGTCGTCGGGACCTTCCCGGACGGCAAGTCGGCCCTCATGCTGGTGACGGCGAGGCTGAAGTACATAGTGGAGCACGAGTGGGGCAAGAGGAGGTACCTGGACATGTCCAAGCTTGAGGAGATGGACGAGCTGGAGGGAAAGGCGAGGGGCTAGAAGAGGGCGGGGCTGAGGCCGGTTAAATCAATTCGCGAAAGCATCTTGACGGTACCCCCGTCATCAATGACCCCTTTCAACGACATAACAACAGCAGTTTGAGAAAATCGGTGCATTACCCACTGAAAACAAAAAGTTTAGCAAGCCCAATGGCCACTCTAAATCTAGGAATGAATAGCCTGTTTTAGCCAGAGCGGAATGCTTCTCTTCAGGCGTCCCTTGCAAACAAGCTTCCAATTATCCTTTTCAAATTTCGAAGCGAAAGCCTCTGCACCTAGAGAGCGATACTCAGCCATTAGCTCGTTGTAGCAATCGGGCTTGGCTGATGGGTGCACGAGTTGGCCATTTTCACGCACAACATCATCCATCGGCACCTCTTTAATTACCCCATCGTTCCTAAGCTCATTTACAAGCGAAATGCCCTTATCCGTTGAAGCAATAATTACTGAAACGCCCTTTGAAGAGTCAATATTCTCACAATACTTTGCTGCGCCCCAAAAATCGCCTATCGTCCAGTCAGAATATCGTTCTCTTTTTGCATAAGGACAAGAGTAGCAGGATTCCCTGAAAAACATGCCTTGATAAAAGTAATAGTAGTAGTAGACCTCTTCAGGTTTAAAGTAACGCGTTCTAACTTTGCCGTCTGAGGTCCTAAAATCAACGGCAAGTAGAGCGCCCCAACCCCTATTCTTATCACGGAATCTGAGATCTACGATCTCTCCATTAACCTTGACTTCAAGATATTCAACGAAATCAAGGAAAAGTTTCGAGCTCGGTACACCATGACAAATTAGTTCAACGCAGATTAAATTATCAGGAGTCTTACGCCCAAACAGAGACCTTACGGCAGCGCACTGACATGGAGTACCAGAAAATAGAACACCAGACCCCTCGGATACATCTTGTTTTAACTTAGATAAAATCGGTGTTAAGTCGCTTTGAACATACTTTGAGCCCTGAACTCTAGAAATATCGGACCAATCGGCAATACGTGCATGTTCGGGCTTCATTCCTTTGCCCCAAGACGCGCCATAGACAACGCCCCCATTATCGAGAACATGTTTTGCAAGTGCAGAAAAAGCTCCTCCAGAAGCGCTGCTGTGCAACGCATCCTTATTGGAATTAACAAAAGCCAGAGCCATTGGCGACACGGAATTATGGGAATTCTTAGTCTTGCCAAAGTCACATTTCTTAACGCATGCCCCACAATCGATGCATAGTGAACTATCGATTTTTGGATAGACAAATCCGTCCAAATCCTTGCGAAAAGAAATTGCGTCTTTTGGGCAAACCCGCAGACACGCACCGCACCCGCAGCATTTATCTTTAGAGTTATATGGGGTTTCCATTATTGATGAGCCTTTCCAAGAGCTGACCTAAGAACTGAAAGGCAAGCTTCAGTTAATTTCATGACAACGCGACGATTGACAAATAGCATGACAATGAGAAGGGCAAGTGCAATAAGAAAACGGTGCGAAACGCGTGCTATCATCACGATAGACATTCCAGCGAGGATAAAGTATGAAATTAAATCAGATGCAAGCTCAATATCGAGACGAATAATCTTTCTCGTATCCCAAAGACGCAATGCCCAAATTGAAACATAGCTAGCGAGAGTAGCCAAAGAAGCCCCCATGGCACCCAACGAAGGTATCAACATGACATTCAAAACAATGTTAAGCACAGCAGCAAACATTGTTGATACAAACAACATCTTGGTTCTCTTAGCTGAAGTGTAAATGGATCCCAAAAATGCAGACATAGCGGAAAACTCGAAAGCAATCAACAGCACCGGAACAAGAACCCAGCCATTAAAAAAGTCATTGGAGAAGAGAATGCTTGCCAGAAGTTCGCAGCCGCAAATCAGCACACCAACAACGAGAGAATTAAACGTGGAATACTGTTTATAAATGTTGCTGTAGAACCGTCTCGATTCTTGAGAACCGAAATCCTCTACGGCCGAAATCTGCCATGCACTCATAAAAATTGTTGAAACGGTGGCAAATAAGGAAGGTATACGCTGAGCGGCAGAGTACACACCCGTAACACCAACCCCAACGAACATCGTCAACAAATATTTGTCCGAAGAATTGCTAATCCACCAACTAATCGAATTGGGAATCATCGGAACAGAATAGCGAAGCATATCCCTAAACAAATTCTTATCAATGGAGGCTGGTTTAACCAAAAAGCCGTTAAGGCCGGCACCAATCCAAAGTAAAACGCTTGTAGCGGCCTCGCCCACCAGCATGGCAAGCATATAGCCCGTAACACCAAGGTGTAGACCTAAAAGAAATACCAAGTTTAATGCAATGAAAACAATGGTTTGAAACACGCCGCTAATTGAATAAATCGCAACGTTTTCAATTCCCTTAACAAACTGAGAGACAAGAAGATGAAGGCATGTAAAGAAATAGTACGCAAGAAAATAGCCCAGATACGGTGCCATGTCCTCACTCAAAAGAACAAGCGGGGAAGCAGCGCACATGGCAATAAAGCCGCCACATGTCACGATCAGCCCGATGGTAAATATTTGCCCTTTGTCTACATCTTGATCAAGGGCAAATCGCATTACGGCCTCACTGATCAGAAGCGTAAAGAAAGGCGAGAGAAGATTAACTGTCGTCGTCATTAAATCCGCAGTACCGTACTCCGCTGTTGACAACACGGCAGTATAGAGCGGCAGCATGAAGAATGACATTATTTTGGACGCGAAGTTCCCGATCGTAATTAGACCGACATTTTTGCCAAGTTTTTTATATTTACCCATAGGTGAAACTCATGCCCTCCTCACCTTTGTTTTTACCTTGTCAACAAGGCGATACAGTTTTCCTGATTTACCGACATAACCAAATCGGGAAGCTACCCCGCCCCAGCTGCCATTCTCATAGGCTGTCCAAAATGAATCGTAATCAAACTGCGGATAGTCAGTTGAATTATGCAGATTCCTTTGAGCAGGAGTCTCAGTCTCTTCCTTAAGAGTTAAGCGCTCACTTGAGTCAGTAAGTAACGTCCCGCCCTGTTCGCTATTCACGAAGACCATGGATACTCCGACGTTGTCAGAAAACTCAGGATCATCCTTTTCGATTCCCCAGTAATCCGCAATCGTCAAATCGCCTACTCGCTGCATGCGAGAATAAGGACAGTGATAGCACGACGGCCTCAACCCGAGGCTTTTTGAAAATACAACAGCAAAGCCACGCGCTTCGGAACTATCATCCAGTAAAACGGATCCATCTTCAAACTCCGCTCGAATATGGTAGCCACGCCATCCGGCATCTTTATTACGGAAAGAATATGAAACCAAACGAGATCCCTGCTTTTTTTCAAGAGACCTCACATAGTCGCCCCAAACCGCCGGAGAGGGTGCGCCGTGGCACACCAGGTCGACATAAACCCAATTCGAGGAATTCACTCTTAGCAGTTTTGCTACCAGCTTAAATGCAGCGATCTGGCATGGGGTCCCTGTAAACAGAACCTTCTTACCACTTAAATTTCTATACTCATTAAAGACATTAGAGATATCGCTTTGGACATATTTGCTTCCACGCATCGAATCACGAGAAGTAACTTCGCCAGCCACTCTATGCCGAACACACATCGACTCGTCATAAGCAGCACCCACAATTAGACCGCCGCCGTTAAGAATGCTGTCACTTAGACCAGTAAAAGCTCCTCCCGAAGACGATCGAGACCGAATTACATCCTCGTTTTTTACAGCGTATGTTACTTTGGGATATGGTGTCAGGAGGTCAACTTCATTGCCAATTTGACAAACACGATCACAAAGATGACAGTCGATACACTTCTCAGAGTCAATAACAGGGTACAAAAAGCCATGTTTGTCATGGACCATTTTGATGGCACCACGCGGACACACAGAGGCGCAAGCACCGCACCCATAGCAATCTCGTTTATTGGTAAATAGAACCATCATTAGAAATCACCCTTAATAGATGTGACGAAATGCTCAGACACCTCGCGTTCGCGAGCAAGCGAATTGTCGACTTTTCCCCAATCAATATCCTTTAGCAAAGTATCTCTATCAAAAAGATCCGTATAGCGATTCCTTAGACCAACAATATCAAGAAGGTTGGTAATTCTCCCACCTCGGGTAGCTTTAGGAATGGCCGCAAAAGGCCTATGGAATAGAAGAGAGAAAACGGTCCCATGGAAAGAGTCGGTAACAACGTAATCCGCACCCGCGATGAGGGAAACAAATTCTTCAGGCCCAGCATCGCAAATAACGTCATGGCCTTTCCCAATTTGCAACCCTCTGCTGCCGCTCAGTCCGACAAGATCGAGATTTTTATAACGTGCGATTTTATCGGCCAAAGATAGAGCGCGGTTGTCCTTCCTTGCCAGTTGGTAATAAAGGACGTAAGGCCTATCGCGGAGAGACTTTACAATGGGAGCGAATAGTTCTTTACCCGCAAGGATGGTAGGGTCGACAACCACCTCAGGCCTATTACCGGTCAATTTCTCAATCAAGTCAGCTGCTTCTGGTTCTCTAACAGAAACTCGATTAAGTCTTGAAACCAAAGGAAGCATAGCTTTGCAGTCCGTATCAGATAGAGCCGATTTGCCTATACTGGCAGCGTATGATGCCTTAATGACGCTCCCCGGAAACCGGTCGGCAAAGTACATGGGATCGATTCCTTTTGTAATTTCCGAATTCCAAATTTGATCGCTCCCACAGAAGACGGAATCGAACGAATGGAGGACCTCGTCAGTAGCGGGCCACGGCTCCAAGTCCATCCTCTCTGAGACAAAGTGCTTGAACTTTCTTTTCTTACGAACGCAGGCGGGCACAGTGAGAGTGCTGCCAATGATTGCTTTAGGTCCAGAAAAATCAAACGTTTTGTAGTCAGACAAAAGACAGCCAGGACAATAATCAATAACTTTAACTTCGTCGTAGTATTTTTTTAATTTCTCAGATAGAGCAAATGCTTGAAGAGCGGCCCCATAATTGGGAACACAGTGGAATGTAACAATGCCAGCCTTAGTCATGGAACGCCTTCCTTTTAAAGTTAAAAATTAATGCAAACAAACGCGGCGAAATTGAACCTAGAAGCACATAACTCTTAAGCTTAAGGGGCAAATCGGGCGAAGCAAACGCTTCACCTAGCGTCGATCGTGCCCAGTTCGCCATCTTCTTGCGACAGTATTCATCGGCGAAGCCGGAAGCGGCAGCGACGATTAACAGGTGCCGGATTAAGCCAGCGTTTAATCGCAAACGCAATGAGTTAGCTTTCTCACCTTGAAGACCAAGGAGCGAAACGACCTTATTTGGAAGCTCCATACAGCTAAACTTTTTTTCATTCAAAGCAGAACGGCTTACGCTTTGCTCAGTAGAGCGATAATGATAAAAAGCTGTATCAGTTACTGAAATGAAGCGCGAATTATTTAGAAGTTCAACGTTAAAGAACCAGTCTTCTAGAATATGCACATTTTCTGGGAATGCGCACCCCGCGGCCGCATCCTTACTCATCAGGCAAAGCCAGGGACAGGCAATGAAGCGAAAGTCCAGTTGATATTTAAGTAATACGGACGCATCGATACTGTCGGATCTGGAGATACAGGTTTCACTGGCACATAAAACTCCGTTGCTGTCATAGTACTGACTGCAGTAGACAGCATCAGTTCCGTTATTTTTTATAGCAGCCAAGAGCGTCTCGACAGCAAATGGTTCAATCCAATCGTCGGCATCTACAAACATCAGGTAAGAACCACGGGACTCAGAAATACCATGATTTCGCGCAGAACTGACACCGCAGTTCTTCTGCGTTATAAGCCGCAGCCTATTGTCAGAATCCGCCATTCTTGAAACTATCGGCGAGGTTCCGTCGGTCGAGCCATCATCAACAACAATTATTTCAACTGCGCGGTGAGTCTGGTTCAAAAGAGAACAAACGCACTCTTTCAGATGTTTTTCAGCCTGATACGCTGGAACAATAATGCTGACTAAATCACTACATATATCCACGAGGACTCACAGATCCCTTCGATTTAAGATAGCCGGCAATAACGCCCCAAAACATACACAGAAGCAAAAAATGAGTTGGGTAAATAATCAAGTGCGCCATACACGACATGAAAATCATCAGCACCAGAGATGCTGCGAATGCCGGCGCAAGCTGAGAACAATCGGACTTGACACGCAGATACAATTGCCAGACGTGATAATAAAGTCGCAAATAAAGTAAAAACCCAAGAAGGCCATAGTCATAAATGACTTCAAGAAAGTCATTGTGAGCGCTAAGGCCCATAGGGGAAGCTCGATATACCGTATTAAAACCATGGCCAATAAGAAGTGACATTGGATCAGAGGCTAGTATCATTCTCCAGACACAAGCCCAGACATCCGGTCTACCCGAGCCATCATCATTTGCAAGATTTTCAAGACGATCTAACATTGCCAGATTGTTTGCTTTTGTAAATGAAGTGAAAAAATAGTAGAAAGCCATCGCAAGTATTACAGAACCAAGGATAAGCAGGACCCTTTTAGGATCTCCCTTTCCAGCCATCTGCCACTCAACCACGGCATAAACAATAAGAGCCAGGAAAAAAGCAATGAATCCACCTCTCTTAGAAGACAGGAGAAGTGTGGCGAAAATTATTGCAACAAATACCCAACGAATTGTTTTATTGCGCAACAGTAAGACAAAAGGCAGCAGAAACAGGGCGTAGTACGCCATAGTTACAGATTCTGTCCAGCCAATCTCATTGATATGGGTTCTAACTCCGGCGAAGAGCACAAAAACAATAGGGACTGCAAGGCCCATCCATCCAAGTCGTTCAAGTAGAAAGGGATTCTTATATCCAGACCAATAGGAAAGAGCGAAAACAGCAATCCATAGAACGGATAAGAATATTTGAAGCAAACCGTACTGAAAACTAACGTACCCACTGAGGTAATAGAAGCAAGTTGGTACCAAAATTACAATACCAAACACCAATAAAAGTCCGAGCATGTCCTTGCCAAATACAAGGTCTGCACGACAAGAAAGGCGAAGCAATACGCAAAATCCGACTGCGGACATTGCCATCTTCAACTGATCTCTAAAGGGAACAATTCGGCCAGCACCTGCTAGAAGATTGCCAAATGTCACATAAATCAAACCTATAAGCAGAAACAAGAAAAGAACCGATAACGAACGCTTCGCAGGATTTAACCCGTGTTTTTTCAAAGCAAAACTAGACATTTAATTCCCCGCAGTAAATCCCGGCAAGAATTCTCCAGCAATCTTCAAGATCAAAACCGGCTGCCTTAGCCCGGTTAGTCCTCGGCAAATCGTGGGAAATCATTGAGAGTCTTTTGATCTCATCCACCCACAAATCAGGACGATCGAGCGGCAAATAAGACACTTCGCCGCATTTTTTAAGCTCAGGCGTAATCGTTTGAGAAACAAGAAGGGGAAGCCCCGAAGCCGAAGCCTCAACGCCAACAACCGGAAAACCCTCATACAGAGAAGTCAACATGAATGCGTCAAACGCCTGATACAACCTTGCAGTATCAGATCGTCTTCCAAGGAGCTTAAATCGATTGCCGCATCCACATGCCTCAATCGCAGAGGATATCTCACTCTCAAGCTCGCCGTTTCCAGCCGCAACAAATCGCACATTACAATTCTTGTCAAAAGTGCTCGCTATTTTCAGCGCAAGGGAATAGTTTTTTTGTTTCGACAGTCTACCAACCATACCAACAACGAATTCCTCGTTGAACCCAAGCTCCTGACGCACGGCGCGCCTAACGGACGGATCGAATGTATATGAACCAGTATCAATGGCATTGGGCAAAAACTGCACCTTCCCCATTCGCCAACGCCATTTACCGAAAACGCGTTCACCGGCAAGCTTCCCACAGGAGATTAAGCATGTAGCATAACGGCCATTTAGAACACAGCCGGAAACCCTTCTTAAATGGTCGCGAAATGAATAACACGGTGATGTAGTGTGGGAATGCGCGATTCTAACAGGCACACCACACTTTCGAGCAACCCGAAGGGCAACGTAAGACGTTTCATTTTCGTGAACATGAACCGCATCATAGGAATTGTCCTTAAGCAGATTGGCTAAGGCTGTCTCATAGGCACCAATTCCCTCGCTCTTCGAAGGAAGTCGATATATGTGGGAGCCAAGCTCGCGAAAGCGCTTAGCATTAAGCCCAATTAGATCTGAAGTTAATGCCAAATCAAAATGAAAGCCATGTTCTACAAGGTGTCTGTAATAATTAAGAATAACTGATGAAATGCCACCGGCATCAGCCCCATACATCACGTGTAATACATTAAACATTTATTCACCCAACGCTTCGTCGATATATCTATCCGCATCAAGGCGCGCAGCATTAAGCGCCTTGTTTACATGCGAGTAATCAATGACAGGCAAAGATTGATCAGAGTCTAAAGGCTTTTTTACAAGTCGATCCGACAAACCAACTAGGCTGAGAAGCGAATCAATTCTGGAGTTAAACTCATTTCTAGGAACAACCAAAAACTGGCGTTCAAAAATCAGAGAAAATGCAAGTCCATGGAACGAGTTGGTCACAACAAAATCGGCATTGGAAAACAAGGATAGAAAATCTGCTGGGGACCTATGCGTAAACAACTTATCAACAGCCTCGGGCTTTTTCATTTCCCATGAAATCTTAACGAGCTTCAAGCCCCTCTCGTCGGCAATTTGACGAGCAATTTCCGTCGCACCATTGTCTTCATTGTAAAGAAGCATAAGAGCCAAGTAGGGCTCCTTAACCAAACGAGGAGACGCAAGTGGTTGCCACTCCGATTTAGTAAGCTGCAGTGTTGGATCAATGACCTGCACAGCGCCCTGCACACCAAGGTCCTCCACTATTTCTACAGCAGAATCCTCACGAACAGAAATGGCAGCGTACTGACTCAAATAGAAACGCGTCTGCTCTTTTTCCCACTCGTCGAGTGCAGATTTGCCGAAACTAGACGCAAAAGAAATTTTCTTTCGACCCGAAGGAACAAAATCCAGGAAAAAGCCCCTGTCAATCCCCTCATTATATTTACTATTCCAAACCTGATCGCTTCCGCTCACATAGACATCGGCGCGGGGAGGATCTACAGCTAAATCGTCGGCGGTCACGTATCGCTTTGTAAGCCGCATTGTCTTCTTTACAAATGAGCCGAAAGTGAGTTCTTTAAGTGCAAGCGAGCCAATTTTAGCAATTTGATAGACAACCCTTTTAACGCCTTTGATGCTAGGATCAGCAGGAGGTTTGAAGAAGATACGTTTTAGCGTTCGCTGCTCAGTTATATAGTCGACAATGCTCGTCTCGCAGCCATGCTTTTCGAATACCTTTTGGGTTGCGTATGCCTGCAAAACAGAACCGTAGTTGTAAACTCGATGAAGCGTGACAATAGCAGCTTTCATTAGTTTCGCCTCACTTTCATATAAATGCTAAGCAGGGAAGATGTTTTCCGTACCCCCAAAAGACTCAGCGCAGTACGAGTCATTTGGGCCCTTCTTCCACCCGCATAATTCATAAGCCATCGATAGTTCGTTAAATAAGCGACGGCTTCGTCTAATTTTGAGCCCGGAATTGCACTGAGCATCCACAACATAATTGAGTACTCATACGCAACGAAGCTTAAACAGCAAGCACAATCATTATTCTTGGGCCTATAGTCAGAGTCACAAAGAACGGGAATAGCATCTTCGATAAACTGCTGGAGGCCTTGAAAATGCTTGAGACCAACTGCATCAGTGATAGAGCCCGCTCTATTTTGACGATATTCGTAATAATTCAAATCAAGTGCAGAATAAGCCTCAGCGTCAAGAAGACTATTCATTACGAAATTTAGGTCCTCTGAGACACGTCCGTCCTCAGGAAACCTAAGCCCACAGTTAAACAAAAAAGCACGTCTATATATTTTCATACATGCGCTGTCAGGAAACTTAGGCAGTCTAGACAAGTAGTAAAGAACTTCGCTCTTGCTTTTTTGATTAATGAAAACGGGCTCAATATGATAGCCGATTGATTTTTTAGTTCCATCAGGGTATAGCTTGCAGCTATCAAGAAACAAAATATCAGGCTTAGTATCTTCAAGCTCATGGAGAATAGCGGGGAGGCAGTTCTCAGAAATTAGATCGTCCGAATCAACAAACGCAACGTAATCTCCTGAAGCAGCATCTAATCCTGTATTTCGAGCAGAAGCTAAGCCACCGTTTTCCTTATGAATAACAGTTACACGATCATGTTCGCGTGCAATATCATCAGCAATTTGCGAAGACCTATCAGTCGAGCCGTCATCCACAAGAAGAATTTCACAAGAACTGTCAACCTGATTTAAGATACTTTTACAACAATCGAGGAGGTAATCCTCCACGTTATAAATAGGAACAATAAAACTCAATTTCATAGTTTTGGTTTTCTCCAAACCTTTATTTATCTGCAATCGCTTTACTAGGCGACACCGTTTTGAGACAGTGGGAGTAATAATCCTCGAGACGTTTTGAAGCAGCAGACACATCAAAAGCCTTCAAGCTCTCTGAATCATTTGGATCAGCGTCTATCTTCTTCATGGAGATCAAATGCTCACACCATTTTTGAGGGCTAGAACTCAACCGCTCAAACTCCATAAGGGAAGTCAATTTGATTTCAGATGTGATTGCATCCGATGCCAAGATTGGAGTTCCACTAGCTTGGCATTCAACTCCAACAACGGGAAGTCCTTCATATTTGCTTGGAAGACAAAAGACATCAAAAGCTTGATATAAACTTGCAACATCGGATCTAATCCCTAGAAATAAGACAGAATTCGATATGCCCAAATCAATTGACATCTGTTTAACATGCTCCAGCAGTGGCCCGTTTCCCACAAGTGCGAGCACTGAATTTGGCTCATGGGAAAGAACCTCTCTAAAAACAGCTAATAGAAAATCATGGTTCTTCTGATCGACAAACCTTCCGACGTGTCCAATAAGGAAGGTCTCATCTGCAATGCCGAGCTGTTTCCTAACATGCATTCGACTATCTGGATTAGGAGAAAACTGGCTTATATCAATGGCGTTATTCATAACAGAAAATGACGTTTTGCGGCCAAACAACCATTTCCCAGCAAACTCACTACAGGCAACTTTATTCGTGGGATATCGATTTGCCTGGGTTTTCAGCACAGTCTTAAGGGCATTCTTGGCATACTCCCCCTTACCACTCGTAGAATGGCTATGGGCAATACGCACGGGGACACCCGCCTTCTTCGCGGCACGAAGCGGAAAGACCGAAAGCGCGTTGATGTGACTGTGCACAATCTTCCAGCCCTCTTCCTTAAAGAGACGCTGAAGCTCTCGCTGGTATTCAACCACATGCTGATAGGGCGGAATCTCAAAGACCCTGCCGCCGAGCGATTCAATTTCTTCACGCGGAACAAGCGTCGAATCTGAATCAACGAGAAAATCGAACTGCACTTTGCTTCGGTCGATATGGCGGTAGTAATTCATGACGACGGCCTCAACACCGCCGCCGTTCATTTTTCCAACTATCTGTGCGACACGAATAGAATTAGCCATCTATCGCCCCGTCCTCTTCTTACCGAACATGGCACCAAAAGTGCCGGTAAAGCATTTCCAGTCCATGCGGAAGCATCGGTTACGCACGTAATGAAGCTCGATCTTTTGACGCAGGCCGCTCTCGAAGGTCGCAGCGTTACGATCAGTCGCCTGCCACAAGCCCGTAATGCCGGGCTGGACAGAAAGCAACTCGGCCTTCTCCTCATCGGAAAAGTGTTGCTCAAGCTCATCCCTTGTAATGGGTCGCGGGCCGATGACGGAAAGGTCACCGTTCAGCACGTTCAGGAACTGCGGCATCTCGTCAATCGAGCACTTGCGGATAAACTGGCCGACTTTAGTAATGCGAGGATCGTCATCGACCTTGCGCTCGACTTCCCACTGATGTAGCTGCTCAGAGCTCAGATACTTCTGTACATCGCCAGCGTCGGCGACCATGCTGCGAAGCTTAAGGATCTTGATAGTCTTGCCGCCCTTGCCGACGCGCTCCTGTGCGTACAGCGGATTTCCGGGAGATTCAAGTGAAATTAACGCGCAAACAATGGCCACCGGAATTACCAGCACCACGCTCACGCAAAGGCTGAAAATAAAATCAAACAGCCTCTTCAAAAAACGGTAAGACAGCGTACCGCTCGGTTGTATCTTCTGAACGGCTAGCGACTCCCCCATGGAAGTACTGCATTCAGCCATCTCTTTACTAGTCAAGTTCAAATCCACGTCCTTGTTCCCAGGGATCCACCAATCGATGAATTCAAATTGCGAATGAATTGCCAATGCGACGTCCCCTTACGTCTTACTGGGGACGTCCAACGGAAGCAGCTCCCTAAAAGCGGAGTCGCCTTCGCCCACGTCTACCAGGCACCAGCGCTTATGACGGTCAATCTTCTTTACGCGAGCCTCTTGACCTACCAAAGGTCCCTGCTCTATGTGCAGCACGCCGTCTTCTATGCGGGCGACGCTGTTGCGCACCACGCCGTCGTCGTCGAGCACGCTGCGGTACCAGTCCTGCGCATCATCCGGCATGGGCGCATAGGCCCGCTCCTTACTGCCGGCAATCCTGCAGCCAAAGCTCAACTGAGCCAAAGACTTGTCGAGCAGGGCGGCATCGCGCGTGGCGACGAAGAAGTATTCCTTGTACATAGGTTTGGTTTGGAGCGACCAGGCGCCGTCCCGCTTAAACCAGAACTCCTTTTGCATCACAAAAGCGTCCTGCATCAGCTCGTGCGGGATAATGCGGCGGACCTTTTCGCAGGTCTCGCGCTCTTTACCGTTGGGGGTGTGGACCAGATACCAGCGGACGCGGCCCTGCTGACTGTTAGTGGTGGCGCCACTAAAGGCACCGGGCAGCTGCTCTTGGCGCCGCATTGTCTGTTCCATCTCTCGCCCCCTTAACTTGCATCCGCGACACACGCGGGTGCAGGGGCGTTAAGAACAGGCTTCTCGCTCGCAGCTAGGCGCAGTCGCAAAAGTACAGGTTTTTGTATCTTTCGACAGAAGACATTATACGAGCAATTAATCAGCGTTTTCCCAGATTACGCAAAATGTACTGCCAGTAGGTGCATCTCCATACCCCTCTATAAAAACCTGTACCTTTTTGTGCAACAAAAAAAGCCGCTCAACCAGCGGCTTTTCTTATTTCGACATGAAAAAGGCGACCGCCCCGTGTGGACGGTCGCCTTTGTTAATTGATGTGAAGTTTGCCTTAGGCGCGGGTCTTGATCTCCTCGAGCACCTTGGCAACAAACTCGTCGACGCTCATCTGAACGGTCTCGTTGGAGCGATCGCGGACGGAGATGTTGCCGGCCTCGACCTCCTTCTCGCCCAGAATGAGCATGTAGGGCACGCGGTCGATGCTGCGGGCCTCGCGGATCTTGTAGCCGATCTTCTCGTCGCGGTCGTCGCAGACCACGCGAATGCCGGCTTCCTCCAGCTTGGCGCACACCTCGTGAGCGTAGTCGCGGCTCTTCTCAGAGACGGGAAGTGCCTTGACCTGCACGGGAGCCAGCCAGGTGGGGAACTTGCCCGCAAAGTGCTCAATCAGAATACCGATGAAGCGCTCGATGGAGCCAAAGCACACGCGATGCAGCATGATGGGGCGCTTCTTGGTGCCGTCGGCGTCCACGTACTCCAGGTCAAAGTTGAGCGGCATCTGGAAATCGAGCTGGACGGTGCCGCACTGCCAGGTACGGCCGAGCGAGTCCTCCAGGTGGAAGTCGATCTTGGGGCCGTAGAAGGCGCCGTCGCCCTCGTTGACTTCGTAGTCCATGTGCAGCTGCTCCAGAGCGGTGCGCAGGCCCTCCTCGGCGCGAGCCCAGTCCTCGTCCGAACCCATGGAGTCCTCGGGGCGGGTGGAAAGCTCAACGTGATACTTAAAGCCAAACTTCTGGTACACGGAGTCGATGAGGTTGACCACACCCACGATCTCGTCGGTCAGCTGGTCGGGACGCACAAACAGATGGGCGTCGTCCTGGTTAAAGCAGCGCACGCGGAACAGGCCGTGCAGGGCGCCGCGCAGCTCGTGGCGGTGCACCAGGCCAATCTCGCCGGCGCGAATGGGCAGCTCGCGATAGGAGTGCGGCTTGGAGGCGTACACCAGCACGCCGCCCGGGCAGTTCATGGGCTTAATGCAGTACTCTTCGTCGTCGATGACGGTGGAGTACATGTTGTCCTTGTAGTGGTCCCAGTGGCCCGAGGTCTTCCACAGCTGCTTGTTCATGATAAGCGGCGTGGAGATCTCGACGTAGCCGGCCTTGTGGTGGATCTCGCGCCAGTAGTCCAGCAGCGTGTTCTTAAGGATCATGCCGTTGGGCAGGAAGAACGGGAAGCCGGGGGCCTCGTCGCGCATCATAAAGAGGTCCATCTCGCGGCCGATCTTGCGGTGGTCGCGCTTCTTGGCCTCCTCCAGCATGTGCATGTGCTCGTCGAGCTCTTCCTTGGTGGCAAAGGCGACGCCGTTGATGCGGGTGAGCATCTTGTTGTCCTTGTCGCCCTTCCAGTAGGCGCCCGAGACGCCGGTGAGCTTAAAGGCCTTGAGGGCCTTGGTGTAGCAGATGTGGGGGCCGACGCACATGTCGATGTAGTCGCCCTGCTGGTAGAAGGTAATGCGGGCGTCGTCGTCCAGGTCGCCGATGTGCTCGACCTTGTACTTCTCGCCGCGCTCCTCCATAAGGGCGATGGCCTCGGCGCGGGGCTTCTCGTACACGGTGAACTTGAGGTTCTCCTTGACGATCTTCTTCATCTCGGCCTCGATCGCGGGGAAGTCGTCCTCGCTGATCTTGACGCCCTCGGGCAGGTCGACGTCGTAGTAGAAGCCGTTGTCGGTCGCGGGGCCGTAGGCAAAGTCGGCCTGGGGGTACAGGCGCTTGATGGCCTGCGCCATGATGTGCGCGGCAGAGTGGCGGATGACGTGCGTGACCTCGTCCTGCGGGAGCTCGGCCACCGAACCGTCATTGTAGAGTGCCTTCATGGGTATGTTTTCTCCTCTCGGATGCCTGATGCAAGTGTGTGCGATGCGCTCGGCGTTTTTGACTTGCATCATTATAGGCAGGTTGCCTTGGTATACAAGCGCCCGCCGCACCTTAATGGCACGGCGGGCGATTTTCTACGCATGCTTCATCGTGTGGGCGGGGTGCGCGTGCGGCGCGGGGCGTTTGCGCGGGATGCCCGCGGTGCGCCCGTGGTTTGCGGCCGGCCCGACGATGGATGCGCTACTGAATGCGAGTTCGGCAGTAGGGGCAGACCTTCCAGTGCGCATCGAGCGGGCGATGGCAGCTCGGGCACACGTTGCGAACCTGGGTGTCGCACACGGGGCAGACCACAAAGTCCTTCTCGATGGGGGCGCCACACTGCGGGCAGGTGCCGTACTGGGCAAGCTGACGCTCGCGCAAGGCCATGTCCAGCTCCTGCTCCTCGCGGTCAGCCGCGTAGGAGTGCGGGCGCAGGACCAGGTAGGCAATGAGGCCCACAAACGGGATGAGGGCGATGATGCCCCATGCCACGTAGGCGCTGGCGCCGCGGCGGCGAGCGTCGATAAACACATAGACGACCGACAGCACATACAGGGCGATGATAAAGCCAACGAAGGCATAGACGACGCCCATAAGCTGCGGCGACATGAGCTCGGAGATGTACTTGGACATTGGGGTGTACCTTTCGGAATATTTACAGTCCGGTCAAGTTTACCACGGAGTTTGTTTATATGGGACTACGGCCGGGTACGGGGCCGGCGCGGACACAAACATCTCAATCTGTAACAGGTGGGAACGGAATCCGGGTCTAGATGTTACAGATCGAGACGAACGGGAGGGCCGCCGAGCAAACGTCTCGATCTTTAACAACTAGGACCAAATTTCCCATCTTGCTGTTACAGATCGAGACACAGGGGCCCCTCCCCGACTTAAATCTCAATCTGTAACATCTTGGGCCCCAAAACCCCTCTTACTGTTACAGATCGAGACATTCAAAATCCGTCGGAAGGTTTGTCTCGATCTGTAACATCTAGAACCCAAATCATCAGCTAACTGTTACAGATTGAGACAAAGGAAAACGTCCAGGCCGAATGTCTCAATCTATAACAACCACTCGGCAAAAACGATCCCAGATGTTACAGATCGAGACAAATCACCGACACCAGAGCTGGCAGGCAAGATTGTCGACGTTGCTGGGTCTCCCCTCGCCTGCCGTTGGCGGGTGTTGCGGGGCTGTTCGCCGCATTGCCGCCGCGTTGGGGGTGTGCAGACCGTAGGATAGTCTTATTGACATCCTGTCAACTTGTCTTGGAGGCGCCGTGACAGAAACGTTTGATATCGCAATTGTGGGCGCGGGCATCACCGGATGCGCCATCGCGCGGCAGCTCACGCGATTTGAACTGTCCATTTGTGTGGTCGAGGCGGCCAACGATATCGCGCTGGGCGCGTCGAAGGCCAACGGAGGCTTGGTGCACGCCGGCTACGATCCGGCGCCGGGCACGGTCAAGGCGCAGGTCAACGCCCGTGGTTGCGAGCTATATGGCACGTGGGCCCAGGAGCTAGGCTTTTTGTTCCGCAGCACCGGGTCGATGGTGCTGGGTTTCAACGACGAAGACCGCGCGCACCTGGAGAAGCTGCGCCAGAATGGCCTGGCCAACGGCGTGCCCGCGCTGTCGATTATAGGCCCCGAGCACATCCACGAGCTGGAACCGCGCGCGAGCGCCGAGGCAACGAGCGCGCTGTGGTGCCCTTCGACCGGCTACGTCGACCCGTTTGAAGTGGCCATCGCCGCGCTGGAAAACGCCGTTGCCAACGGCGTGACGTTTATTCGCTCCGCGCCGGTGGAGACGATTGAGGTTGCCGGCTCGGATGACGGGGACATTGCTGCCGAAGGCGAAGGCCGCGCGCGCTTTACGCTGGTGACGCCCGCCGGCGATGTGCGCTGCCGTTACCTGATCAACGCCGCGGGCAACGGTGCCGCAGACATCTCGCATATGGCGGGCGCCGAGGAGTTTCAGATGGTCTGGCGCCAGGGCAACATTGTGGTGCTGGACAAGGAGCCGCGTGCGCTCATGCCGCTCTACCCCGTTCCCACGCCGATTTCCAAGGGCGTCATCGTGACGGGGACCGTTCATGGCAACACCGTGATTACCGCGACCGCCGCCGTGCGCGAGCCAGGCGATACACAGACCTACGCTACCGATGTCGACGCGCTGCTGAGCGGCGCGCGCAAGCTGGTGCCCGATCTGGACACGCGTCGCGTGGTGCGCGCGTTTGCCGGCGGTCGTCCGGTCATTAAGGGAACGAACGACTTCTTTATTGGGCAGTCCGCCGTGGTGACAGGCCTGTTCCAGGCCGCGGGCATTCAGTCGCCGGGCGTGGCGAGCGCGCCGGCCATTGCCGAGCGCATGGAGCAGGCACTGCGCGATGCCGGCGTAGCCCTGCGCGAACGAGGCGATTGGGACCCGATACGCCGCGCGCCGGATGACTTTGACCGCGCTCCGCTTGCGCGCAAGGAAGAGCTCATTGAGTCCGACCCCGCGTGGGGGCAGATCGTCTGCCGCTGCGAGACGGTGCCCGAGGCCGAGGTCGTGGCCGCGATCCGACGCCGCCCGGGCGCGGTTTCGGTCGAGGGCGTCAAGCGCCGCTGCCGCGCCGGCATGGGTCGGTGCCAGAGCGGTTTTTGCCAGAGCCGCGTGGTGGCGATCCTGGCACGCGAGCTGGGCTGCGACCCCAGCGAGGTGCTGTTGGAGGATGCCGGTTCTTGGCTGGTAGAGGGACCGCTGAAGGGAGTGCGCTAGGATGGCGACGCTTGATATGCGCGACGGACGCGCGGATGCCGGAGCTACCGAGGCGGTGCAGACGCAGGCCTTCGACGTGGTTGTTATCGGCGGCGGACCTGCTGGCATGGCGGCTGCGCTCGCCGCGCATAAGGCCGGTGCCCACGTGGCCATCGTGGAGCGCGAGCAGCATCTGGGCGGTATCCTGCGCCAGTGCATCCACCCCGGTTTTGGCCTTTCGCACTTTAAACAGGAGCTCACCGGTCCCGAGTACGCGCAGCGCTTTATCGACCAGGTGTGCTCGACTGATATTGCGCTGTTCCTGGGCAGCATGGTGCTTGGGATTGATTCGGGCGAGGGCGAGGCTGTGGGCACGCTGAATGTGGACAAGACCGCGGGAGCCACCGCAGTCCATACCGTCACGCTCATGAGCCGTACCGGCATGCTTCAGCTCACCGGGCGTGCGGTCGTCCTTGCTATGGGATGCCGCGAGCGCACACGCAGCGAGATCAAGATCCCCGGCAGCCGTCCCGCCGGCGTGTTTACGGCGGGCCTGGCGCAGCGATACATCAATATCGAAAACCTCAAGCCCGGCTCGCGTGCCGTCATTTTGGGCTCGGGTGACATCGGGCTTATCATGGCGCGCCGCTGCACGCTTGAGGGAATATCAGTCGAGGGCGTGTACGAGCTCATGCCGTACGCCAACGGTCTGCGCCGCAACGTCAAGAACTGCCTGGACGACTTTGGCATTCCGTTGCACCTGTCCACCACCGTCACGCGCGTGATCGGACACGATCGCGTGGAGGCCGTAGAGGTGAGTCGGGTCGACGAGAGCCTGGCGCCCATTCCGGGAACCGAGCGCGTTGTTCCGTGCGACACGCTGCTGCTTTCGGTTGGTCTGATTCCCGAGAACGAGCTTTCGGTGGGCGCGGGCGTTGAGCTTGACCCACGCACGCGCGGCGCCGTAGTGGACCAGAGCCTGCAAACGGGCGTGCCGGGCATCTTTGCCTGTGGCAACGTGCTGCACGTGCACGACCTGGCCGACAACGTGACGACCGAGTCCGAGCGTGCCGGCGCGGCTGCGGCGGCATACGCGCTGGGGAGCGGCGCGAACGTCGGGCACGGTACTGCGGACCCGAGCTGCCAGCTCACGGTCTCCCCCGCCGGCATTGCGGGCTACGCGCTGCCGGGACGCATTACGGCTGTGGCACTCACCAAACTCAATTTCCGCGTGCGCCGACCGGTCGACGCCGCCCGCGTGCGCATTCTGGCAGGCGACGAAGAACTGTTTGCAGGCAAGGTCCGCCCGTTTAAACCAAGTGTAATGGAGAGCTTCCCACTGCCGGCAAAGGCGATTCAGAGCGCACTCAACCTGGGTGTTAGCGAAATTGTTCTGTCCGTCGATCCCATTGAGGAGGCGTAAGGCCATGTGCACGAACACGGTCGAAACGCTGCAGTTCAACTGCACCACCTGCCCATCCGAATGTCTCCTGACCGTGGAGGTAGAACGTGACGCAGACGGCGCCGTGGTAGAGGTGCGCTCCGTGACCGGCAACAGCTGCCCGCGCGGTGATACGTTCGCGCATCAGGAGCTCACCTGCCCCATGCGCGTGCTCACCACCACCGTGGCCGTATCCGGCGGCGACGAGGCGCTGCTGCCCGTGCGCACGGCCGAAGCCATCCCGCTAGAACTTCACGCCCAAGCCATGGACCTCATCCGCGGCCTGGTCGTCGAAGCTCCCATCCGCATGGGAGATGTCGTGCTAAAGAACCTCCTAGACACCAACATCAACCTAATCGCCAGCATGGACATCGACCGAGCCCAAGTAGCTAATTAGGGACGGGGCTCTTTTAGCTACCCCGCCATCCACCCCGCCCCTCCTCAATTGCGGTGAAATAGTTCCTGATTTCCGCCAAAACCCCGGCATCCAGGAACTATTCCACCGCAACTATCCTTGGAATCGGTATTTAGCCTGTGTCTACTTTAGTGTCATTTCAAAACTATGCCGGATTACGGGGCCGATTCGTAGACCCCCATCCATACCGGCAATTTTCGATTTTTGATAAGCCGTCTACCTGCGGTTTTAAATTCGCAATTATTTCCATGGTCAAGCAATACAGGTCCAGCCCCGTAATCCGCCATAGTTTTGTAAGCAGCCCATTTGGGACGGGCCTCTTTTAGCTACTTTTGCCCGCATGGTTGCCAGAGTGACCATGCCAAGGAGTGTCCCAAAATGTCGGCATAAAAGGAACGTCCCTATGTGCCGGGCTTGGGATACCATGGTGGCACCCTAGCGAAAGGATGCTTCATGGCACATGTCGATGACCAGCGTGCGGCGCGCGTGCTCGATGCGCTCGAGGCTCAGCACCCCGGCGCACAGCTGCTCGTAAACGACCCGTGGTCAATCTATTACCTGACCGGCTTTTATGCCGATATGTTCGAGCGTTTTTGCGGTGTGCTGCTCGCGCGCGGCGCCGAGCCGGTGATCCTAGTCAACGCGCTGCATCAGCTGCCCGAGTATGACAATGCGCGCGTTGCCTACCACACCGATACCGACGTCGTGACCGACGCCATCGCTCGCGAGGTCGATCCGACCAAACCACTCGGCATCGACACCGTCATGCGCTCCGGCTTTTTGATGCCGCTCATGGAGCGCCACGCCGCAAGCGAGTTCTTCCTGGGCGACTTTGCCGTCACCGCCGCACGCACCCACAAGGACGAAGCCGAGCAGGAGCTCATGCGCGCGTCCTCGGCCGCTAACGACGCCGTGATGGCCGACGCCATCAAGCTCGTCCACGAGGGCGTAACGGAGCGCGAAATTGCTGACCAGATGCTCAGTCTGTACCGCAATCACGGCTGCGAGGGCTTTAGCTTTCCGCCCATCGTGAGCTTTGGCGCCAACGCCGGCGACCCGCACCACGAGCCCGACGATACGGTACTCAAGCGCGGCGACGTGGTGCTGTTCGACATTGGCGGGCGTCATAACAAATACTGCTCGGACATGACACGCACGTTCTTTTGGGGCGAGCCGGACGAGGAGACGGCACACATCTACGACATCGTGCGCCGCGCCAACGAGGCCGCCGAGGCGCTCATCGCACCGGGTGTGCGCATGTGTGACCTGGACCGCGCCGCGCGCGACGTGATTGAGGATGCGGGCTATGGGCAGTACTTTACACATCGCCTGGGGCACTCAATCGGCCTGCAGGACCACGAGCCGGGCGACGTTTCACTCGTCAACGAGCAGGTCGTAGAGCCGGGCATGACGTTCTCCATCGAGCCGGGCATCTACCTCCCCGGCCGTACCGGCGTCCGCATCGAGGACTTGGCCCTCGTCACCGAGACCGGCGTCGAGATTCTCAACGCCTACCCCCACGATCCAGTCCGCCTAGACTAGCCTTTACCCAATAGCCCCTCAATAAGTTGCGGTGGAATAGTTCCCAGATTGGCCCACAGAGGCATAATCCAGGGACTATTTCACCGCAACTACCATGGGGCCAAGTCGACCAATTTGACAGTCTAGAGATGCGCCACGAAAAAGGGTTATCTACTACGTTTGACCCACACGGGTCGACCACACCCGCGTTTTCGAAAACTGGCAAGCCTTCTACCTGCGGTTTTAATTTCGCGATTCTCGCTATGGTCAAGGGTTACCGGTCAAACGTAGTAAATAGGCCCATTTCGTGACAAGCGAGTCAACTCGGGGTACAGGGCAGCTAAAAAAGCCCCGTCCCAAATTGACTGCTTTTGAGTTGCGGTGATATGCGGACTGTTTGGGGCTCCTGGCTTGTAAAACAGTCCCTATTTCACCGCAACTAATGAGGGGACGGGATTAGCGCAGCAGGCCGGCTACTTCGCCGGCTAGGGTGATGGTGCCGGCGGCTACGAAAGGCTCGTCTGCGACATCGAAGGCAGCGAGGGCCTCGGACACGCTCAGGTATACGCCCGCGAGTTTGTCCGCGTCCACCATGGCCGCGAGCTCCTCTGCCGGCAGGGCGCGATCGGAATCGGTCTGGGTCACGACCACGCGCGGGAAGGCCGGGATCAGCACATCGACGATGCCCGCTACGTCCTTGTCTGCCAGCGCGGCGCATAGCAGCGTGGGGCGATTCTCCACGCACGGATCGATCTCATCCAGCGCGCCTACAAAGTTCTCGCAGCTCTGAGGGTTATGGCAGGCATCGATCAGCTTGAGGGGATCGGTCCCCAGCACGTCAAAACGACCCGGTGTGGGACAGCCCATAAGTGACGCATCGAGCTTGTCATGATCGAGTTCGCGACCCAAATACCCCTCGCAAAGCATAATCGCGCACGCGGCATTCTGCGGCTGATAGGCCGGCTTGACCATGCTCGACGTATAGATTGCACGCGGCGTGGTGCAGCTAAACTCAACCGTGTCGCCCACATGCGCCGGCACCTTAGTCGTGGCGTGGCTCACCACGAGCGGCACGACGCCGCACTCGCGGCAACGGGCATCCATCACACGCTGAACACTCGCCTCATGCGTGCCCTCGCCCAGCACAACAAGGCGCCCGGGCTTGATGACCGCGGCCTTCTCCCCCGCAATGGCCTCGAGTGTATCGCCCAAAATGCGCGTGTGATCGAGGCCGATGCCCGTGATTGCAACGGCGACGGGATCGGTCGCACTTGTGGCGTCCCAACGCCCGCCCATACCAACCTCGAGCACGGCAACATCCACCGCGGCCTCGGCAAATACCACAAGCGCAGCAGCCGTCAGCAGGTCAAACGGCGTAATGGTATAGGCACGCTCCCCCGCCGCCACACGACGGCCATTCACGCGATGTCCCGCCTCAACAGCGGCCGAAACGCCACGGGCAAACGCCTCGTCACTCACGACGTGCCCATCAACCTCCATGCGCTCGGGATAGCGAACAAGCTGCGGCGACGTATATAGGGCGGTCTTGAGCCCCTCGCCGCGAAGGATAGCAGCCGAAAAACGCGTGGTCGAAGTCTTGCCATTGGTACCGGCGACCTGAATGCAATCAAAGTACTCGTCCGGACGCCCCAGCTCATCAAGCATATCGACAACCGTCTCAAGCAGAGGCCCAGCATCCCCAGAAATCCGCCCCGTATCAGCAGCAAGCCCAACAGCCTCATCAAACGAAAGCAACTCAAACGAGAAAGGAACGCTATACAAGCCAGAACGCTTAGGCACAACCAAAGTCTCCAATAACATAAAAAGAGGCCCATCAAAACAACGAGCCCCTCCCATTCAAAATATCAGCCAAACACCGCTCTGCAGTGAGATCAAGGCCACAACCCAGTGGCCCTACCAGGCAGCGGACGCCCCCGTAACCGCCATGGGAGCGGTTTGGGGTTTTGCTCGATACAAGTTCCGCACGAGCCGAAGGCCACTTAATGTGGCCTTCGCGCGAGCAGGACTGTCCGCAGTAGCGAGCAATGCCCCAAACCGCGTCCCCCAGTAACGCTTACGAGAAGTCAGCAACCTGCGAGTTCAGCGCCGCCAGGATCTCCTTGAGCTCAGCTGCACGGTCCCTCTTCTTCTGGACCACCGCGGGCGCGGCCTTAGCCACAAAGCCCTCGTTGGCGAGCGTCTTCTCGCAGCCGGCAAGTTCCTTCTGGGCCGCGGCGATCTCCTTCTCCAGGCGCGCCTTCTCGGCCGAAAGATCAACCTTGCCCTCGAGCACCACAAAGACCTCGACGCCGCTATCGACCACGGCAATACTCGCAGCCGGCTTCTCAACGTCGGTACCCATGACAAGCGAGGCGGTGTTGGCCAGCGGCTCGATGGTCGAGCGCAGGCTCTCGAGCTTCTCGATGTCCTCGGCACCGGCGCGCACGACCACGTCGAGCTCGGCCTTGGGGCTCAAGCGATAACGCGAACGCGTGGCGCGGGCGGCGGAAACGACGGCGCGGCACAGCTCAAACGCGCGCTCGGCGTCCTCGTCAACATACTTGGCGTAGTCGGCGGGCTCGGGCCACTTGGCGATCATGAGCGCCTCGGCGCGATCCACGTTGCCCTCGGCGTCCAGGTCGAGCACGCTCGCCGGCATGTTGTCCCAGATCTCCTCGGTGACGAACGGCATAAGCGGGTGCATCAGGCGAATGGAGGTATCGAGCACAAAGATCAGGTTGCGCTGAGCCTGCAGACGGCCCTCGCCCTTCAAGCGGGCCTTGGTGACCTCGACGTACCAGTCACAGACCTCGTTCCAGAAGAACTGCTGCACGCCGCGGGCCATGTCGCCAAAGGTGTAGTTCTCAATACCCTCGGTGACCATCTTCACGGCCTTTGCCAGGCGGCTGAACATCCAAGCGTCGGCCGGCGTCTCCACGACGGGCTCACCGGGCGTGTAGCCCTCCATGTTCATGAGCAGGAAGCGGCTGGCGTTCCAGATCTTGGTAACAAACGACTTGGCCTGGTCGGTACGTGGGCTGTCGATGAGCTTCTTGGTCTTCTTATCGATGTTCGCGTCGAACTTGACGTCCTGGTTGTTGGTGCACAGCGTGAGCAGGTTGTAACGCATGGCGTCGGCACCGTACATGCCAATGAGGTCCATGGGGTCAACGCCGTTGCCCTTAGACTTGGACATGCGGCTGCCGTCCTTGGCCAGGATCGTCGGGTAGATGACGACGTCCTTAAACGGCACCTCGTCCAGGAAGTACAGCGAGCTCATGACCATGCGGGCGACCCACAGCGCGATGATGTCGCGTGCGGTGACGAGCGCCGTCGTGGGGTGATGTCCCTCGAGCAGCTCCGGCTTTTGCGGCCAGCCCTGCGTGGCGAAGGTCCACAGCTGCGAGCTGAACCAGGTGTCCAGCACGTTCTCGTCCTGATGCACGTGATGGCCGCCGCACTTGGGGCACACATCGGTGTCCTCGGTAAGAGCGTCCTCCCAGCCGCAGTCCTCGCAGTAGAACACGGGGATGCGGTGGCCCCACCACAGCTGGCGGCTAATGCACCAGTCCTTAAGGTTCTCCATCCAGGTGGTGTAGGTCTGCGTCCAGCGCGCGGGATGGAAGGTAACCTTACCGGAGTTAACGGCGTCAAGCGCCGGCCCCTTGAGCTTGTCAACGGCCACAAACCACTGCTCGGACAGCCACGGCTCAAGCGCGGCGTCGCAGCGGTAGCAGTGCATGACGGAGTGATCGAGGTCCTCGACGTGATCGAGCAGGTCGTGCTCCTCGAACCACTTGATGACGGCCTCGCGGCACTCGTCGCGGTTCATGCCGGTGAACTCGCCGTAGCCCTCGACGACCACCGCGTGTTCATCGAAGATATTGATCTGCGGCAGGTCGTGAGCCTGACCCATAGCGTAATCGTTGGGGTCGTGGGCCGGGGTGACCTTAACAAAGCCAGAGCCGAAATTGGCGTCGACATGCCAATCCTCAAAGATGGGGATCTCGCGGTCGACGATGGGGAGCTTGACGGTCTTACCCACAAAGGCGGCCTTCTCGGGGTCCTTCGGGGAGACAGCGACGCCCGTGTCGCCAAGCATGGTCTCGGGGCGCGTGGTGGCGACGACGATGTAATCCTGGCCGTTGACCGGCTCGGTCAGCGGGTAGCGCAGGTGCCACAGGTGGCCCTTCTCGTCCTTATATTCGGCCTCGTCGTCCGAGATGGCGGTGGTGCAGTTGGGGCACCAGTTAACGATACGCTTGCCACGGTAGATCAGGCCGTCGTGGTACCAATCGCAGAAGACCTTGCGCACGGCCTGTGCGTAATCCTCGTCCATGGTGAAGCGCTCGTTGTCGAAGTCGACGGAGCAACCCATGCGCTTGATCTGCTCGACGATGATGCCGCCGTACTCGTGGGTCCAGTCCCAGCAGGCGTCGACAAACTTATCGCGACCGATCTCTAGGCGGCTGATGCCCTCGCTCTTGAGCTTCTTGTCGACCTTAGTCTGCGTGGCGATACCGGCGTGATCGGTTCCGAGCACCCAGCGCGTGGACTTGCCGCGCATGCGGGCCATACGAATGATGGCGTCCTGGATGGAGTCGTCGGTAGCGTGACCCATGTGAAGCTTGCCGGTAACGTTGGGAGGCGGAATGGTGACGGTGCAGTCGCCCACGCCCTCACGGCGCTTGTAGTAGCCGCCGTCGAGCCACTTCTGCAGGATCGCCGGCTCGTTGGTCGACGGATCGTAGTTCTTGGGCATCTCTTCCATATATCTCTCCCTTGCCCGTCGGCGTGTCCGCCTGCTTGGGTTTCGCTCGGTCAGGTCCTGGCTCGCACGAAGAACACATTTAGTGCTCTTCGGCTCGTGCGGAATCTACGAAAACCAAGCAGGCGGACACGCCTTAGGTATCGATTACTTCAGTCTGATATGACTTCGCTGAGGCTTAAACAAACACACAGAATAACACAGGTAGTTGGGGTTATTGCGTATATATAAAATAGCCTCCGACCGCGGGTGGTCGGAGGCTATTTGCAAGCACGCTTTAGGCTGGTTTAACCGCAGATGCGCTGGGGCTGCTCTTCGCCCTTTACGGAGGCTTCGGTCACGATGACCTTGGAAACGCCCTCCTCGCTGGGGAGGTCGAACATCGTCTGCTGCAGCACGTCCTCGCAGATGGAGCGCAGGCCGCGGGCACCGGTCTTGCGGGCGAGCGCCATGCGGGCGATCTCGTGCAGGGCGGCATCCTCAAACTCAAGCTCAACGTCTTCGAGCTGGAACATCTTGCGGTACTGACGCACCACGGCGTTCTTGGGCTCGGTCAGGATCGACACCAGGTCGTCCTCGTCGAGCGCCTGCGTCTGGGTGACGACGGGCGTACGTCCCACAAACTCGGGGATCATGCCAAAGGCGTTGAGGTCCTGCGGGAGCACCTGACGCAGCAGGTCGTTCTCGTCGACCGAGGTGGGGCCGGCGATCTCGGAGTTAAAGCCCACGCCCTTGTTGCCCACGCGATCGGCGATGATCTTGTCCAGGCCCACAAAGGCACCGCCGCAGATGAACAGGATGTTGGTCGTGTCGATCTGCAGCAGCTCCTGCTGGGGATGCTTGCGGCCGCCGGTGGGCGGAACACTTGCCACCGTGCCCTCAAGGATCTTAAGCAGCGCTTGCTGAACGCCCTCGCCCGAAACATCACGGGTAATGGAGAGGTTCTCGGCCTTGCGGGCGATCTTGTCGATCTCGTCCACGTAGATAATGCCCACCTGCGCGCGCTCAATGTCACCATCGGCAGCATTGATGAGCTTGAGCAGGATGTTCTCCACGTCCTCGCCCACGTAGCCGGCCTCGGTAAGCGCGGTAGCGTCGGCGATGGCAAACGGCACCTCGAGGATGCGCGCGAGCGTCTGGGCAAGAAGGGTCTTACCGGTACCGGTGGGACCGAGCAGCAGGATGTTGGACTTGGCGAGCTCCACCTCGTCCATATCGTCGTCGAACTGCGAGTCCACGCCGTCGTCAAAGGCAGACACCGCGGCGCCGCCCTCGATCACGCGGCGATAGTGGTTGTACACGGCCACCGACATGGCGCGCTTGGCGTCCTCCTGACCCATAACATAGGCCGAAAGCTCGTCATAGATCTCGTGCGGCGTCGGCACGTGCGTGATGACCTGGCGGTCGTCCTCGAGCTCAAAGCCCTCGGTCTCGGGGTCCACGGCGGGCTGGGACGCAGCCTGGCCGTGGTCGTTGAGGAAGCTCGGCAGCTTGCCGTTGCGGGCGGCGTCCATAAAGTCCGAAGCCAGCGACTCCTCTAGGATCTCGGAGCAGGCGGCAACGCACTCGTCGCAGATAAAGATATTGGTCGGACCCTTAACAAGGCGACGAACCTGTCCCTGCTCTTTTCCGCAGAAGGAGCAGCGGATGGGGTTTCCGTTCTCGTCAAAGTTGTCCTGCATGTTACCTGCCATCCTAGGCGTCCTTCGCGGCGAGATCGCGCGAGGTGACGATACGGTCGATCAGACCGTAGTCGAGGGCCTCGGCAGCAGTCAGGTAATTGTCGCGCTCGGTGTCGGCCTGGACCTTCTCGATGGGCTGGCCCGAGGCGTCGGACAGGATCTGGTTGAGCTCGCGACGAGTCTTCTTGATCTCCTCGGCCACGATCTCAATCTCGGTCTGCTGACCCTGGGCACCGCCGCTGGGCTGGTGAATCATGACCTTGGAGTGCGGCAGGCAGAAGCGCTTGCCCTTGGCGCCGGCCGAAAGCAGCACGGCGGCCATAGACGCGGCCATACCGACGCAGATGGTGGAGACCTGCGGCTTAATGAAGTTCATAGTGTCCAGAATCGCCAGACCGGAGTAGACCTCGCCGCCGGGCGAATTGATATAGAGCGAGATATCCTTCTCGGCATCCTGGCTCTCAAGATGCAACAGCTGGGCAACGACCAGGTTGGCGCTGACGGAGTTGATCTCCTCGCCCAAGAAGATGATGCGATCGTTGAGCAGGCGCGAATAGATATCGTAGCTGCGCTCGCCGCGCGGCGTCTGCTCGATAACGTATGGCACGAGGGCGGAATCGAACTTGGCGATCATACGCATCTCCATTTCTCTCTTGCGGACCAAATTGGTTCTAGATAAACGTACGGTGCCCGCATGCTATGCATTGGCTGGCACCGTACGAAGCAACCGGATAACCGGTGTATAACTTTACCCCATCACGGGCGCACCCATGCGCTCGTGGGCAAGGTGGCGAGAATTACTCGGCGTCCTTGGCGGTCTCGTCGACCTCGGTCACCTTGGCGTTCTCGACCAGGTGGTCGACGGCCTTGGAGCGACGGATGGACTCGCGGACAGCAGGCATGCGACCATCGGCGATGAACTCAGCCTTGGAAGCCTCGACGTCCTTGACGCCAGCCTTCTCGAACTCGGCGTTGATGTCGTCCTCGGTGACCTCGATCTTGAGCTCACGGGCGAGGGCGTCCAGAGCCAGGGACTCACGGGCAACGTCGTTGGCCTGCTTGTGCAGGTCGCCGATGAACTGCTCCATGGTCAGACCGGAAGCGGGCAGCCAGGTGTCCAGGGTCATGCCGCGGGCAGCGAGGTTGGACAGGAAGTTCTGGCCGAGCTCCTCAAAGACGGACTGCTCGTAGTCGGCATCCATCTCGTCGAGCTGCAGGCGCTCGGCGAGAGCGGAGACGCAACGGTTCTCCTTCTCGGCCGGCAGGCGGGAAGCCTTGTCCTGCTCGATCTCGATCTTGATGGCGTCGCGCATAGCGTCGATGCTGTCGAAGCCAAAGTCGGACTTGACGAGCTCGTCGGTGAGCTCGGGGGTGTTGCGGACCTTGATGCCCTTGACGGTGACCTCGACGGTGTGGGTCTCGGCCTCCTCGCCCTCCTCGACCTCGTCGGTCCAGGTGACGGACTTGACGTCGTCAACGTTGGCGCCGATCAGGGCCTCGTTGAATTCCTTGGGGTTGCTGTCGCTACCGGCGATGAGCATGCGGCCCTCGGCGGCAAAGTTGTCGGCATTCTCGACGGCCTTGAGGTCGACGGTGACGTAGTCCTCGGCCTCGACGGCGCGACCCTCGACGTCCTCGAAGGTGGCACGGTAGTTGAGGAGCATCTCGACCTGGTTGTTGATCTCGGACTCGGTGACCTCCGCGGGAGGCATCTCGATCTCGACGGCGTCGAAGGAGGAGAGCTCAGCGGCAGGACGCAGGGAGAACTCAACGGTGTAGGTGTAGTCCTCGTGATCCTTGGCGAGGTCGAGCTCCTTGTAGTCACCGCTCTTGGTGGGGACGATGTCCAGCTCGTTGAGGACGGCGGGCTCGTTGGCGGCGATCAGGTCGTTGGTGGCCTGAGCGAGGGTAGCCTCGGCGCCAAGAGCGGAGTCGATGACCGGACGGGGGGCCTTACCGGCGCGGAAGCCCGGGAAGCGGTACTTCTTGGCGGTGTCCTTGTAGGCCTTCTTGATCGCGGCGTCGACGTCGGCGGCCGGGATGGTGACCGTAGCGGTGAGCTTGGCGTCCTTGACGTCAGAAGCGGTGATGTTCAACACGTTCCTCCTCATACTGCCCAGCTTATCTGAGGTGCTGGTACCTTTATGCAACAAGCGTCGCGAGGGCATAAGCCGACGCGGGTGCGTTGGTGCGGGCAAAAGGACTCGAACCTTCACGGGAATCCCACCAGAACCTAAATCTGGCGCGTCTACCAATTCCGCCACGCCCGCATGAGCGCACAGACTAGGAATGATAGCAGATACGAACGGCAAGCGCACGCACACGTTTTTAGCTCACGACCTCACCACGAGCGCAAGGCATCCCATCTCATAAGTTGCGGTGGAATAGTTCCTGTTTGGGGCTCCAGTCCTCCAAAACAGGAACTATTCCACCGCAACTTCGGTGCGACTCGGCAGTCTGGCGGTGCTGGCCATGTGCCGGAAAGCGTGTCCCGGTTTGGGGCCTCGGAATGGGACACGATTTCCGCTATAGCCATCAACCGGAAACTGCAACCCGTTTTGAGCCCCTATTCCGGGATGCACTTTCCGCCGAGGGCCTCAAACGGAAACTGCAGCCCACAATTCGGTCGAAAAGTGGGCTGCAGTTTCCCCGGGCTAGACAAAGAGCGGCGGTCTGCTCGTCTACTCCCCCAGCAGGGCCTTCTCGGGTGTGATCGGCAGCGAGCGTACCTGATGTCCGGTGGCGTGTGCCACGGCCGAGGCCACGGCGGCGAGCGGCGTGTTGATGACGACCTCGCCAATCGACTTGGCGCCAAACGGACCCGTCGGCTCGTAGCTCGGCTCAAAGGCCACGCGAATGCTGCCGATATCCAGGCGCGTGGGCAGCTTGTAGCTCATAAAGTTGCCGGTGCGCAGGCGGCCGCGATCGTCGTGCTCGACGATCTCGTAGAGCGCGTGGCCGATACCTTGGGCAATACCGCCCTCGGCTTGGACGCGCGCGAGCGCCTCGTTGATCACGGTACCGCAGTCGACGGCCGCCGCGTAGTCCACCACAGTCACCTTGCCGGTGGCCTTGTCGACCTCGACCTCGGCAATGCCGGCCATAAACGGCGGAGGCGAAACGGGGAGGCAGGCAGAAGCGTGCGAGGTCAGCGCGTCGCCGCCCGCGATGTTCTTGACGCACAGGTTGGCAAAGTCGCGCAGCGTGAGGTAGCAGTTCTGCTCGCGGGCGGCACGCTCGTCGGACAGGCGCACGTACTGGCCATCAAAGACCACGTCGGCAGCGTCCACGTCCCACATCTGGGCGGCCTTGGCGCAAATCTTCTCACGCAGCTCGGTCGCGGCGTTCTTGGCTGCCAGACCCGTCACGTACGTGCCCGAGCTCGCGTACGAGCCGGCGTCGAACGGCGACACATCGGTGTCCACGCCGCGCACCACGATGAGCGAGCTCTCCACACCCAGCTCCTCGGCGGCAATCTGCGCCAGGATCGTGTCGACGCCCATGCCGTTATCGGTGGCGCCGGTGCCGATGGTAATGAAGCCGTCCTCTTCCAGGCGCATGTCGATGCCGGCGATATCCACGTTGGAGATGCCCGAGCCCTGCATGGTGAGCGCGCAACCCAGGGCTCGCACGCGGTCGCCCAGGTCCACGGCCAGCGGCTTGTCGCGCCAACCGATCATGTCCATCGCGCGCAGCAGGCAGCGGTCGAGCGCGCAGGCGTTGAGCTTCTCGTTGTAGTACTGCGGCATGACTTCGCCCTCGCGCACAATGTTTTTAAGGCGCAGGTCGGCGGGATCCATGTGCAGCATGTCGGCGAGCTCGTTGACGGCGCTCTCCACGGCAAACTGGCCCTGGGTGGCACCGTAGCCGCGATACGCGCCGCCGCGGTTGGTATTGGTGTAGACGGCGTCCCAGCTAAAGCGGCTCGCCTTCACATGGTTGTAGATGGGCAGGCTCTTGTGGCCCGACAGGCCGATCGTCGTGGTGGCGTGCTCGCCGTACGCGCCGGCGTTGGACAGCGTGTGCAGATCGATGGCCGTGATGGTGCCGTCGTTCATGGCGCCCAGCTTAACGGTCATCTGCATCTGGTGACGCGAGTTGCCCGCAGTGATGGTCTCCTCGCGGGTGTAACAGCAATAGCTCGGACGGCCAGTCTGCTGGGTCACGAACGCCACGAAGATCTCGCAGCAGCCCGTCTGCTTGGAGCCAAAGCCGCCGCCGATGCGCGGCTTGATGACCTGCACCTGCGACTGCGGAATGTCGAGCGACTGCGCGACCATGCGGCGCACGTGGAAGGGCACCTGCGTAGAAGTGGTCACCGAAATGCGGCCGAAGGCGTCGGTCGTCGCGAAGGCGCGGAAGGTTTCCATGGGCGCGGTCTGCGTCGCCTGGCTGGTGTAGGTGCGGGTGAAGACGATGTCGCTCTGGGCGAAGGCCTCATCCAAGTCGCCAAAATCGCTGGTACCGCTGCACACCAGGTTGCGAGCAACGTCGCCGCCCTGTGGGAACATAAAGGTCACGTCGCCCTCGGGGTGGACCACGATGTCGTTATCGAGCGCCTGGGTAAAGTCGAGCAGGGGCTCGAGCACCTCATAGTCGACCTTGATGAGCTTGAGCGCCTTATCGGCGGCCTCCTCGGTCTCGGCGGCGACGATCGCCACCTCCTCGTTTTGGTAACGGACGAGGTTCTCGAGAATCAGGCGGTCGTAGGGACTCGGCTGCGGATAGCTCTGGCCGGCGATGGTAAAACGGCGCTTGGGCACGTCCTCGTACGTGTAGACGCCCACGACGCCGGGCACCTTCAGGGCGCGCGACGTATCGATGGAGCGGATCTTGGCGCGGGCATAGGGGCTGCGCTTGAGTTTGACAATGAGCGCGCCGGCGGGCACCATATCGCCGGTGTAGACCGGACGACCCTCGAGCAGGGCCTTCGAATCCTTCTTGGGCTGCTTGTGGGTGATTTGCTTGTAGGAGACACCGTCGCAGCTGGTATCGTTGACCGGCAGCTCGGGCATCTCAAAGCCCACCTGCACGCCGGACTCGTTAAGGAAGCGCACGATGGCGCGCAGCTGACTCTCGTAGCCGCTGCAACGGCAAAGGTTGCCGGCGAGCTGGCGCGAGAGCTCCTCGCGCGTGGCGACGAGGCTCGGGTCCTCCTTGGCGGCGCGGGCAAGCGCCAGCACGTTCATGATAAGGCCGGGGGCGCAAAAACCGCACTGCTCGGCACCTTCGGCAGCCATCGCGCGGGCCAGTGCCTCGGACTCGGCCTTGAGACCCTCGAGCGTGGTGATGGTATGGCCCTCAACACGGGCGGCGGGAACCGAGCAGCTCAGCACCGGGTCGCCGTCGAGCCAAACCGTACACAGCCCGCAGTTGGTAGTCTCGCAGGCACAGCGCACCGACGCGCAACCCTGCTCGCGCAGCAGCGCAAAGAGCATGGTGTCGGGGGCAATCTGAACCTTGACCTTGCGGCCGTTGAGCGTAAAGGAAAGATCGATGAGTTTGGCAGCCATTAGCGCACCTCGCTAGAATCGACGCCGGGCACGCGGCGACAGGAATACTCGTCCGTGGCAAACTTGGGGACCTGCACGCCCTCGAGCTCGCGGGCAAGCGCGGCCGAAAGCTCGATGCCGGCGGCGCGACGCACAGCCTGAATCGCCAACGGAGCCGAGATGCGGCGGCGATAGTCAGCCGAGCCCCACATGTTGGTGCCGTAGCTCAGTGTGCGTACGGACGCGGCCAGGGCACGCAGCTCGTCCTCGGAAGGCCGCTCGTTCACCAGGCCGCATGCCTCGCCCTGCAGCAGGGTCGCGCGCAGCGGGCGGGCACCCACGGTGACGTGCCAGCTGTTGTCCCACCAGGCAGCGGTGACGTTTAAGGAGGGGAAGTCGGTCGCGGCCTTGCGCACGGCCTCATAGCTTGCGCGGTAATCGTGCTTGACGACCACGACATGCTCGATAACGTCGCGCACGTAACCCATGTCGACAAACTCGGCGAGCGGCACGCGGCCGGCGCCCGTCAGCTCAACATACGAATCGAGCGCCAGGAACGCCGAGAGAACGTCCGAGAAGCCAAAGCGGCCGTAGATGCTGCCGCCCACCGTGGCGGTATTGCGCAGCTGCACGCCCACGATGTCGTGGACGGCGAACTCAAAGACATTGTTGACAAGCGCGTTGAGCCCGGCATGACGCTCGAGCTGGCGCAGGGTGCACATGGCACCGATGCGAAACTCGGTCTCGGTCTCCTCGATCTGATCGAGTCCGCAGGCCGAAAGGTCAATCGCCGTCGCAACGCGACGCGAACCCAGACGCATCCAGATGCCGCCGCCCACAATCTTGTTGTTGCGGTTCTTCTGTAAGAGCTCATAGGCTTCGACCGCGTTTCCAACACGGACGTAGGTACCGAACTTGAGCACGTTCTCCCCCATCTCTTCACTTGTCCAGTACCTTTAAGTGTACCAAACGAGGGGGCACAGCTCGTGTCGGGACAAAATGATCCGATTTCCGCCGTCGCATGCGGATCAAAAAAGGCTCCCAGCCAAGATGACTGGGAGCCTTCTGCGATGCTATATCAAGCGAAGATTTAGCAGACGCCCTGGGCGAGCATGGCGTCGGCGACCTTCAGGAAGCCGGCGATGTTGGCGCCCATGACAAAGTTGCCCTCCTGGCCATACTCCTTGGCGGTGTCGTCCACGTTGTGGAACATGCCGCGCATGAGCTGCTCGAGCTTGCCGTCGACCTCCTCGAAGGTCCAGGACAGGTGCTCAGCGTTCTGGCTCATTTCCAGGCCGGACACGAGCACGCCACCGGCGTTGGCAGCCTTACCAGGCATAAAGGCAACGCCGTTCTCCTGGAAGTAGGTCGTGGCCTCGATGGTCGTGGGCATGTTCGCGCCCTCGCCGACCACCTTGCAGCCGTTGGCGACGAGCGCCTGGGCGTCCTCGAGCAGCAGCGTGTTCTCGCGAGCGCAGGGCAGCGCGATGTCGCAGGGCAGCTGCCAAACGCCACGGCCGTCGCCCTCGTGCCACACGGCGTTGGGCTTCTCGTCAACGTACATGGCGAGCGTAACGCCCTTGTCGTGGCCGGAGCGCTTCTTGTTGTAGATGTGCTCGAGCACGGTGTAGTCGATGCCGTCGGGATCCTCGACCCAGCCGTGGGTGTCGGAGCAGGCGAGCACCTTGCCGCCGAGCTGGGAAACCTTCTGGACGGCGTAGATGGCGACGTTGCCGGAGCCGTGCACGACGACGTTCTTGCCCTCGAAGGAGTCACCGCGGCTCTTGAGGTACTCGTCCACAAAGTAGGCCAGACCGTAGCCTGTGGCCTCGGTACGGGCGAGCGAGCCGCCAAAGGAGAGGCCCTTGCCGGTGAGGACGCCGGTCCACTCGTTGGTCAGGCGCTTGTACTGACCGAACAGGTAGGCAACCTCGCGGCCGCCAACGCCCAGGTCGCCGGCGGGAACGTCGGTGTTGGGGCCGATGTGGCGATAGAGCTCGGTCATGAAGGACTGGCAGAAGTGCATGATCTCGTTGTTGGACTTGCCCTTGGGGTCAAAGTCGGAGCCGCCCTTGCCGCCGCCCATGGGAAGGGTGGTCAGGCTGTTCTTGAGGATCTGCTCCAGACCCAGGAACTTGAGCATGCCCAGGGTGACCGTCGGGTTAAAGCGCAGGCCGCCCTTGTAGGGCCCAATGGCAGAGTTGAACTCGACGCGGTAACCGCGGTTGACCTGGACCTTACCCTGGTCGTCGACCCAGGGAACACGGAACATAACGATGCGCTCGGGCTCGACGAGGCGCTCGAGCAGTGCGGCCTCCTCGTACTCGGGATGGGCGTCGAGCGCCGGCTGGATGGTGCCGAGGATCTCGGTCGCGGCCTGGATGAACTCAGGCTGCTCGGGATAGCGGGCCTTGAGCTCGTCGAGAACTTTCTGCGTGTAGCTCATGCTTCCTCCAATTGATGGAAAAGAAAAGTGTCGTTCGAGGCGCCCCATGCGCCGCGAGCTTTATCGAATATGGATAATATCGCACTGTTGCAGCAAAGTTACGAATAACCCCGCGGGCGGATGTTTCATTTTGATTACGATGCAGGTAGAAGCGTTTTTGAGTGCCTGACGTGCAAAACCCGTGTTTCAAACCTGTTTCGTTCACGTGTTCCAAACCACCACATTGGGGACAGGCACCTTTGTGGTGGTGTGGTGGCTAGAGGACGAGCTGATGGTAGTCGGCAGGGGCTATGCGGCCCTCGGTGGCGGCTCGGAAGGCGGCGAGCGCATCGCCCGAGAATGGCATGGCCCAGCACAGCCCGCAGCCTGCGGTAATGGAGCCGGGCAGTGGCATGATGCGCCCGGGCACACCGGCGGCAAGACACAGCTGTTCGCATTCCATCACATCGAAGGTGCTATCGAACGACACGATAATCTTGCGCTCGTGGTCGAGGGCATCACCGGATGGGCCTTCGCGGTGTGCCTCACGATACGCCGCGGCGGCCGCTTCCTCTTCCGCAGTATGTCCACAGCCACCGCAGCCGCAGGTACAGGGCTCGGAACCATCGCAAGTGCAAGGCTCTCCCGTGTCGGGACAAATATCGTGAGACATGGCAACTCCAATCGTCTAGGCGAGTAACTCGGCCGCCGCAAACTCCTCGGGCGTATTGACGTTTTCGAAGCAGAGCGTCGAGCCCGCGGCCTTAACAATCTGCGGCTCATCCATATAACCGGCCTGAACGCGATTGATCAGGCAGCGAATGCGCTGGCGGTCGCAGGCAAGCAGCTCTTGGGCAACCGGCGCACAAGCGTCACGGCGCCAGACGGCGCAAAGCGGCTCAATCCCTTGCTCCTCGCGTGGCACGCACACGTCGATCGCCTCGGCCTCAAAACGATCGGCAAGCGCGCCGATGAGTTCCGGCGAGACAAACGGCATATCGCAGGCGACGATCGCCACGAGCGGCAATCGGGCCGCAGCCAACGAGCTCGCGATGCCGCGCATGGCACCCGCCGACCCCTCAAGGTCCGGCACTATTCGCGGCACCAGGCCGCCAAACGCGTGCTCCTCAAGATAGGCAAGCTCGCTGGGACGCGAAGTCGTCACGACCAACTCGCCGGCAACTGGCGCCAGCCGACCCAGCACGCGCTCGATGAGCGGTTCGCCGCAAAACGTCATGCGCGCCTTATCGCGGCCCATGCGTGAGGACAGCCCGCCCGCTTGGACGACGCAAGAAAGATCGACCCGTCTTACGGTAGTCATACGGCAAAACACCTCCATCGGCATGCTCGAAACCCGACACACGAAGCCAGATACCGTCGCCGATAAAGCGGGCGGCACGGCAAACCCACGCAAAAACAAAACAGCGCCTTTGCGGCACGCAGCAAGACCGCGAGCACAAAAGCGCTGGTAGCGTATGGCGGGAACGTATGTGAATCGAACACATCCAAGACGTTTTGCACGCCTCGCAACGGTTTTGAGGACCGCGGAGCCCACCGGAGCCCATCCGTTCCCAAGTGCGGCGGTATTTTACCAAACCGAGCAGCCAATCTAGCGCAGGGAGCGCAGGCCGCCGGCATCCTTGTCGAGCACCGTAAAGCGCACGGCATCTAGGTGCTCCAAGATGCTGATGGCGCGTTTGCGCGACACACCCAGGGCCTCGCGCAGCACGCTCGTGGTGGCAGCGCCGCCGGCTGCCTCTATGGCGGCGGCGACAAGCTCACGCGCATGGGACTCGGCGGCAGCGGACAGGGCAACGTCGCGCTCGACCTTAACGATCGAGCGGTTGAGCGAAAGCTCGCGCAGGGCACGCGTCATGGTGTCGCGACCGAGCTGCAGCTGTTCGCCCACCTCGGGAAGCGCCGGTGCATCCAGGCCAGCCTCGTCAAGCAGCGCGACGATGCGCTCGCAAGCCTCTCGCACCACGCGTGCCGCCGCGGCGGCCGAATGCGGATCGAATACCTCGGCGCCCTCGGCGGCGCACACGCCACGGGAGCAGCCCTCGGCAATCAGGGCCGCGGCAACGCCTTCATCAGCGGCAGGCCACGCAGCATGGGCAACGGCGCCAGGCGTAAAGCCCGTTTCCTTGGGAGCCGCCGCGTGCATGGCTGACAGGGTCGCCGCCAGTGAATCCATCGCAGCGTCGAGCAGGGCGGCATTCACATACAGCGCATCGCCCGAGCCGGCAAGCTCGTATACAGCACCTCGCGCCACCAACTCTTTCAGCGCGGCATCGGCCCCACCGGAAACAAGATCCAGCGCCGCGGCAACGTCGGCAGCCACGACCGGCAACGTCTGCAGCGCCAACCACGCCTCAACACCAGCAACGGCATTGCCGGCCTCAAGTGCCGCAAGCAGTGCGCGCTCCCCCGCCGAAAGCTCGCGCGAGCGACGGCAGCGCGAAAGCAGCACACGTCCGCCGCCAATAAGCATAACGGGCGAATACGACAGCACCACGGCATGGTCGCCGGCGCGCAGCGGCAGCGGTTCCTCCAAGCGTACCTGCACCACTCGTGTCTCGCCCACCGCCATGGGGGCCTCGCCCTCCATGAACATGATGCGACCGACAACCTCGGCTGTGCCTGCCATCACGTGCACACGCGCACCCGACTCGAGCACACGCGGCTTGGCTCCCTCGCGACTCAAGTAAGTGAACGTCATCATAAAGCGCAACGTCTGACCAAAGCGGTCCGCCACGCCCAGCATCTCGCCACGGTCAAGCGCCGCGACACCGTCACCAACCAGGTTGAGCGCCACGCGTTGCCCAGGCAGCGCGCGCGGCGTATCGCCATGCACCTGAATCCCGCGGACACGGCAGACCGTACGCGACGGCAGCGCGACGAGCTCATCCCCCACCGCGACGGGCGCATCGTGCAACGTACCCGTCACCACGGTACCGGCGCCCTTGATCGTAAAGCAGCGGTCGATGGGCAGTCGCGGTGCGGCATCGGTGAGCTCGGCACGGGCACGGCAGGCGCCCCAGCAAGCGGCAACCTGCTCGTCGAGCGCAGCCAGCAGGTCATCGATTCCCGCGCCGGTCTTGGACGACACAGGCACGATCGGCGCGTCGGCAAACACGGTATCCGAAAGAAAATCGTCCACGTCGAGCTCGGCCAGCTCAATCATTTCACTATCGGCCAAGTCGCACATCGTCAGCGCGACCACCATATGCGTAACGCCCAACAGCTCCAGCACATGCACGTGCTCGCGGGTCTGCGGCATCACGCCCTCGACGGCCGAAACCACCAGCACGCCCACGTCGATACCCGTGGCGCCCTGCACCATGGCGCGCAAGTAATGCGCGTGGCCCGGCACGTCGACCAGGCCAACGATCTTGCCGCTCGGCAGCGCCAGCTCGCCAAAGCCCAGCTCCACGGTCATACCGCGACGGCGCTCAACCTCCAGACGGTCGGGATTCTTGCCGGTCAGTGCCTCGATCAGTGCCGACTTACCGTGGTCGACGTGGCCCGCCGTGCCAACGATAACGGGACACTCCACCAGCGCCTGAACCTCACTCATCGAGCAATCGCCTTCTCAACGCATGCGGCAAGCGTCGATGCCGCCGTCTCGATATCGCGGTCGCCCACAAGCGTACGGACGTCAAACAAAATGCGATCGTGCGAAGTTCGCGTGACGACCGGCGTGTCGAAGTCCTGGACAAGCGAGCACTTGAGCGCGTCGACGGACAGGCGCCCGTCGACCGGGTAGACGGCCACGCACATCGTGGGCAGCTCCACGGTAGGCAGCGAGCCGCCACCGGGGGTCGACGATTCCTCGACGATCTCCACCTGCACGGCGCACGGGCAGCCAGCCTTATCGAGCCCGGCGACCATACGATCGCGCAGCTTGCGGGCACGTCGCTCCAAATGGGCCTGCGGTAGCGTAAGCATGCTGAGCACCGGAATATCGCGATGGGCAACATCGGCGCCGTCCATGTAGATACGCAGCGTGGCCTCGAGCGCCGACAGAGCTAGTTTGCCCGGGCGCAGGGCGCGCATAAGCGGATGTGACCCACAGGCCTGGACCAAATTGCGACGACCCATGATAATGCCCGCCTGTGCGGCACCGAGAAGCTTATCGCCCGAGCACGACACCAGATCGAGCCCTGCCGAAACCGAAGCCGGCGTGGTTTCCTCGCCGCCGCGCACCAGGATGTCATCGGGCAAAAGCGCGCCCGACCCCTGGTCCTCGTAGAACAGCAGGCCATGCTTGTGAGCAAGCGCCGCAAGCTCCCGAGAACCCACCTCCTCGTGGAAACCCTCGATACGATAGTTGGAAGGATGGACCTTGAGGATCATCGCCGTATCGGGCGTGATGGCGCGCTCGTAGTCGCTCAAATGCGTGCGGTTGGTGGCCCCGACCTCAACGAGCTTGGCACCCGAGGCCTCCATAACATCGGGGATGCGGAAGCTGCCGCCAATCTCGACAAGCTCGCCGCGGCTGACGATGACCTCCTTGCCCGCGGCATGGGTTGCCAACACCAACAGCACGGCGGCCGCGTTATTGTTGACGACCAGCGCATCCTCGGCACCGGTAAGCGAGCGGATGAGTTGCGCGGCATGCTCTTTGCGCGACCCGCGCGAGC
This sequence comes from uncultured Collinsella sp., assembly GCA_938045065.1. Classification (GTDB taxonomy): domain Bacteria; phylum Actinomycetota; class Coriobacteriia; order Coriobacteriales; family Coriobacteriaceae; genus Collinsella. The sequence continues at coordinate 43,342 of CALIOA010000035.1, read as the reverse complement.
AGGTGTCCACGCTGTACTCGAGCGTGCTGTAGCCGCGTGCGACCTCGGCCACGGCCTTGGCGGCCGACTCCGCGAGCGGGGCTCGACCCAGATTTGTATGGATAACAACACCCGTGGCGTTGACGGCGGGACGCAGGCTCGGCAGCGCGGAGCGATGCGCACGCCACTCGATAGCCGATGCCAGCTCGCGCTTAGAGCGCGGGGCGGCACCGGCGCGAATGGCGGCGCGCTCCTCGTCGAGCTCGGCCGTGACGGCGGCATGCACCACCGCGTCGCAGGTCTCCCCCACCGCCTTCACCACCGGCCACTCGGCAAGCAGCTCGTTGACGGAAGGGATGGCGCGCAGGCGTGCGCGCACCTCATCGGACATGTTCTGGCTATCGCTCATGTGCGGCCTTTCAAAAGAAACGTGGATCAGTCAAATACATCAGCTGAGTCAATTACTCGTCATTATCCCCGCGCGCGACAATCTTTTCCAAGCGAACGGCGTTTTCCTGGGTGAGCGCGGCACCCGTCAACGGGTCCCAACGCAGCGGTGTGTGGTCGAGCGGCCCGACGCCCAGGGCCTGAGCGCCACCGGCATCGGCGTCAAACGTACGCCCACCGGGGGCGGCCGAGGTGAAGATGCACGCCGGATGCAGATACGGCGTCGTCTCCACGCGCACGCGGTCGCGGCCCATATCGCTCACGAGTTCGACGATCTCGCCGTCGGCGATGCCCATATGCGCAGCAGCATCGGCATTCATCTGCACGGCATCCAGGTCCGACCCAGCCTCGGCGGCACCTTGGGCCGCGAGCCTGCGCGAGGTATGCGACTCAAAGGGTCGATTGCCGCTAATGAGGCGAAACATCCCCGGGCCAGGCTCCACCATGGGAGCGATCCAGTTGGGTACACGACCCAGGCTGGCTCGTTCCCATACGTCACTTGCCAGCGCAATTTTGCCGCCACCCAAGGGAATCGCCGGCTCGCCCGTACGCGACGGAAACGAAACACCCGTGTCGGCCCAGCCGCGCTCCTTGAGCTCGTCCAGATCAATCCCAAAAGGCTCCACCCGGGCAGCTGCCAGATCATCAGACGTGAACCGAAAGTACTCGCCCACGCCACACGCCTGCGCCAGACCGGCAAAAATCTCCCGACCGGGACGTGTGTCGTCATGCTGCACAGGCAGCACGGCGTTGCGGTAGAACACGCGCGAATCGTTGACACCCACGACCGTGCCCACGCCGCGGTCGGCCTCCAGATACGTCACATCGGGCAGCACAAAGTCAGAAGCACGCGCCGTCTCGGACCAGCGAATATCTATTGTCACGAGCAAGTCGAGCTGCTGCAAAATACCCAACCAAGCCTGTGCATTGCCGTATCCCGCACCGGGGTTACTGGCATAAACGATGAGTCCACGCAAATCGCCGGCAAGAATCGACTGGCCGATGGTCGTGCACAGGCCGCGCACCGGATCGACCAGTGGATAGCGCTCGGACCCCAGCTTGGACCCACACGGCATCGACGGCGTCGCGAAACGCGCAGGGTCCAAATCGCCCAACACAAGCGGCGTGGGCGGATTGAGCGCGCCGCCCGTATGCCCGATGCAGCCCAGCAGCACATCGACCAAGCAGATAGCGCGCGCGGTCTGGGTGCTATTGGCATACGCGATACCGATGCCACCATGAAAGCCCGCATCCACCACGGCGGCAGGCGCGGCGGCAGCCAGATCGCGCGCCGTCGCGACAATCTCTGCGGCCGGCACGTCGCACATCGACTCCGCCCACTCGGGCGTCCAAGCACGGGCCGCCTGCGCCAACTCGTCAAAGCCTGTGGTGTAGCGGTCCACGAACTCGTGATCGTACAGGTCCTCGGCAATCAAGACGTGGACAATACCCAACAGCAGCGCCAAGTCGCAGCCCGGGCGCACGCGCAGCCAGCGATCGGCAATAGCAGCCGAGCCGCTGCGCCGAGGGTCGACCACGATGATTTTCGCCCCACGCCGGCGCGCATCGTTGAGCGCATCAACGGCCCCCATCGTTGACGAATCGACAATGGATCGCCCCAAATACATGATGCAGTCGGTATGCGCAAGGTCGGAGGCGGGACTATAACCCAGGCTATGTTCCCAACCGGTAAGTCGGCTTACCTCGCAGGCACCGTCGGCACCGTACACGTTGGGCGAACCCAGCGCATGCATAAAGCGATACGCCCAGTACCGGTCGAACGAGGGCACGCCGAGCGTCATGCCCAGTGCACGAGGCCCGCACTCGTCAACAATCCCCAAAAGACGCTCGGCAATCTGCGCGAACGCCTCGTCCCAGGTAATCGCATCGAACCCCGAGCCATCCCGGCGGCGTCGCATGGGGTGCACAATGCGGTCACGCTCGTCAAACGGCATTGCCAGGCGATGCCGTCCGCGGGCGCACAGGGCACGCGCCGCGCACGGATGCCCCGGCACCGGCAACTCGGCCACCACACGTCCATCCTCAACATGGGCCGCAAAGGCGCAATCGGCATAGCATCCCCCGCATGTCGTCACCACGGAGCGACCGTCATGCATAGTTCTCGATGCCATCTCGATTATTCCTTCCAGCTCAGGGGTTCAGGCCCCACCGCACCACAGCTCTGCCGCCAGCTGCCGCGACGCAAAGCCCGCAGCATCTACCGCAGCAAGACACGAAGAGCCTCCCAAAAGGCAAACGCCCCTCGGGAGGCCCGTACGTCATTCCGGCTTATTACGCCTCGGACTTCTTGGCGTAGACAAACCAGTAGCCGAGCGCGACCAGAACCGCGCCGCCCACGATGTTGCCCAGCGTGGCGGCGGATAGGTTAAACGCAATGCCCGCGACGTTGAGTGCATCGGCGCCGGCGACCTTGGCACCATAGCCGCACGCGTGCATCACGGCACCCATGGGCAAAAAGTACATGTTGGCAACGCAGTGCTCAAAACCACAGGCCACAAAGGCGGCGATGGGCAGCAGAATGCCCACGACCTTATCGACCACGGTCTTGCCGGCGGTACCGATCCACACGGCAAGGCACACAAAGATGTTGCACAGGATGCCGCGGAAGAAGATCGTCACCCAGTCGATCGTCACCTTGCCGGCGGCGACGCTCACCATGGAGTTGGCGACCGCCTCGCCGTTGAGCTTATAGATGCCGGCCATGTACACCAAGAAGACGATGAACAGAGCGCCGACAAAATTGCCGACCCATACGACGACCCAAGCCTTGAGCATCTGAGCCAGGGTGATCTTTTTGCTCTTGAGCGCGCAGACCATAAGAGAATTGCCGGTAAACAGCTCGGCGCCGCACACCAGCACCAGCACCAGGCCCAGGCAAAAGCACAGGCCGCCCACGACGCGCTGGGCACCCCAGCCCAGCGTGCTGTCGCTCAAGAACACCGTAAAGAACAGGCCGCCGAAGGCGATAAACGCGCCGGCGAACATTGCCAACAGAAAGGCCTTAGCGACCGGCAGGTTAGCCTTAGTCACGCCGGCGGCCTCGGTCTTGGCCTCGATCGCGGCGGGCGCCAGGCAATCGGGAGCGGGATACTCCACCTTGGAATCTGCCATGTCAATCACTTCTTTCCTATTCAGCAGGAACAAGCGCTCCTATTGCTCTTGCCCCAAGCGGACAAAGTGGGAAAAGTCGTTGGCGGCCACGGCGTCGTACACGGCGTCGACGGCCTCAAAGACCTCCGGGGACATGGGGTTATAGAACTCCGTATCGCCCGGCTGAATCCCTATGAAGACGATATCTTCGCACGATTGCTCAATCTCTTCGATCAGAATCGACAAAGGAAGCGAATGCGTGGTGAACATCGACTTGCGGGCCACATCACGTTTGTCGAGCAGGCGGATGGCGCCGACGGGCAGCGCCATATCGGCGGCATCGACCAAGACCAGACGCGGCGGACGCTCGCGCTTGACCTCGATGATGTCATCCTCGGGCGTCTGACCGCCATCGATGGTGTACCAGCCGGCGATGGGCGCGTCCTCCATCTTTTTGGAGAGCACGGGGCCGGCGGCATCGTCGGCACGCAGCACGCTTCCCGCCGTGAGCACGATACCCGCAAACGGGGCGCCGTTCACACGACCATCCACAACGCGACCCATTACTGCAACCTCCCCGTCAGATACACGCCCGACACATCGCGCACGCGCTCAACCAGATCGCGAAACTTCATTAAGAACGCGACCTGCTGGGCATGCAAGCCAAAGTCGTCATCGAACACCGAAATGCCGGCCTTGGCAGAACCGCGAAAACCGCGCTCGTCGAGCAACGCATCGCAGGCCTCGAGCAGCGACGGCACCGCCGCCTTGTCGAGCTGGCACTCGCCAAAGGAGCGGATGGCCTCGAACTTGGTCTTGGCCTCCCCCTCCGGCAGCACGTCGACGAGCGAATAGAAGACGCTCACCGGCACCGACAGGCGCGGCTCAAAGCAGTCGAGCACGCCGGTGTGGTGGCCCACGGCGAGCGTGTAGTACAGCACGTCGCAGGCCTCCTGGGGAACGTCTTCCTCGGTCTCCACAAACTTACGCGTGAGCTCGTAGAAGACCACCTGGTCGGGCGCGTGGCCCAGGCAGGGGTCGGCGACGCCCTCGGCGGCCTCGTCGCTTGCGCGCGAGGCATCGCCAAAGGAGCCGCCGAGCATGCCGGGACCCGCAAAGTAACCAGAGCGGTCCGTGAGCTCCATTTAGCGACCTCCGGCCAGCACCAGATCCTGCAGCGCCGAGTACACCTCAACGCGGCGCGGATCGTCCTGCTTATCGATGAGCAGCGCCATGGCACCGCGGATATCGCCCTTGGGCGCGCCCTCGAGCGTATCCATAAACTCATTGGCCAAATCGCGGCCGTAACGGTAGCCGCTCATGGCGCGAGCCTCGCGCTCGATGGCAACGCGCAGCTTGTACGGCACGCCGGGGTGCAGGATATCGGCCTGCTCGCCGGCGGCCTCCACCGTGGTCTCGGCATGGAGCTTTTGGTCCAGCAGACCGAGTGCCATGGCAAAGCCGTAGACGGTCTGCGCGGGGCTGGGCGGGCAGCCGGGGATATAGACATCGACCGGCAGAATCTTGTCCGTGCCACCCCAGACGCAGTAGTTGTCGTAGAAGATGCCGCCGGTGCAGCCGCAAGCGCCATAAGACACCACGATCTTGGGATCGGGTGCGGCCTCAAAGGCGCGCAGGGCCGGCATGCGCATGGCACGCGTCACGGCGCCGGTGTACAGCAGCACATCGGCGTGACGGGGCGAAGGCACGACCTTGATGCCAAAGCGCTCGACGTCAAAGACGGGCGTGATGGAACCGAAGATCTCGATCTCGCAGCCGTTGCAGCCGCCGCAGTCAACACGGTAGACGTACACCGAGCGCTTGATCTTCTTAAGAAGGGTCGCCTTGGCCTTCTCGATGCTCTCGTCGAGCTCGATCTTGGTCGGGCGGTACTGAAGCCGCTCGGGCAAAAGCGTGGGTTCGGCCATGGTTACTCCTCCTTCGTATCAAAATCCATGATGATGCCCTCGACCGGTGCAGGTCCGGCGGGAATCTCGGGCGCATCGGGGTTGAGCTCGCGGTCGATATACTCCGGGTTCACGCCGTGGCCGCCCAGATACTCCATGCCGGGGCCCTGGGGCTCGCCGGACGCAAGCGTCTCGTTGGCAGCCATGCCGGCAGCGTTGCCGGTCTTTACGGCCGAGGCGGCGCGCAGGGCGTCGAGCTCGCGCTTGCACTCCTGGCACATACCGACGGTACGGGCGGCCTGCTCGGCCTCCATGCCGCCGGCCTTTTGCAGCAGGCGCTTAGCGTAGTCGATCTCCTTGTGTGGGGCGAACGGCTTGCCGCAGCGCGAGCAGTGCTCGAGCGTATAGACGCTCTTGCTGGTGAGGTCATCCTTGCTCATGACGACCAGCTCAAACTCCTCGGTGAGTTTGATGGCCTCCATGGGGCAGGCTTCCTCACAGCGGCCGCAGAAGATGCAGCGACCGTAGTCGATCGACCAAGTGATGGTATCGGCCGCAAGGTCAGTGTCCATGCGAATGGCATCGGCCGGGCACGCCACGCCGCAGGCACCGCAGGCGATGCAGAGCTCGGCGTTGTGCTCGGGCTTACCGCGCATGTCCTTGTTGGTGGGGAACGGCGCAAACGGGTACTTGACCGTCGCGTCGCCGGCCTTGGCGTTAACCTTCCAAAGCTTCAGCATATTAGAGCGCCTCCTCATCGAGCGGAGCGGCGATGGTGCCCTCGCCCGCAAGCGGCGACTTGTCGCGCCAGACGTTCTCGAACTGCTCCTTGTCAAGCACGTGGTCGCGCTTGGCGGCGACATCGGTCACCGTCACGCGGTCGGTGCAGGAGTAGCACGGGTCGAGCGAGCCGACGATCAGCGCCGCGTCGCCCACGGTGTTGCCGCGGAACATGTAGCGCAGGACCGGCCAGTTGCTGTACGTGGCGGCCTTGGCGCGCCAGCGGTAGCACTTCTGGTTATTGCCGAGCATGGCCCAGTGCACGTCCTCGCCGCGCGGCGCCTCGGTGGCGCCGATGGCGTACTTGTGCGGGGTGTACTCCCAATCCGTGGTGAGGATGGGGCCCGACGGGCAGTTCTCGAGCATGGTCTCGATCATGTCGATCGAATCGTAGACCTCCTGGATGCGGACGGCGGTACGGCCGAAGGCATCGCAGGTGTCGGCCGTGGCGGCGTGCATCTTTTGGACGTCCGGATCGGCGTAGCCGTCGAAGGGATGGTCAAAGCGCACGTCGCGGGCATAGCCCGAGCCACGCATGAGCGGGCCGACCGGCGAGAAGTCGCGTGCGATCTTGCGGTCCAAGATGCCGATGCCACTCGTACGCTCAATGAAGTTGGGCGTGGAGAGCAAGACGTCGACGAGCTCCTGAACCTCGGAGCGCAGCTGATGGATGGTCGTGAGCGTGGAGAGCTTCTGCTCGGCCAAAATGTCGCGACGCACGCCGCCGATCACGTTGAGGCCGTAGGTCTTGCGGTGACCGGAGAGCTTCTCGGCCAGGTCCATGGACTTCTCGCGGACGCGGAAGAACTGCTGGAAGCCGGAGTCGAAGCCGGTGTAGTGCGATGCGAGGCCAATGTTGAGCAGATGCGAGTGCAGGCGCTCGACCTCGAGCATGATGGCGCGGATGTACTGGGCGCGCGGCGGGACATGGATGCCCTGGGCGCGCTCGACGGCCTCGGCATAGGCCACCGAGTGGGCGCAGCCGCAGATGCCGCAAATGCGGTCGGCAAGGAACGTCACGGCGTCATAGTTCAGGCGCGTCTCGGCGACCTTCTCCATGCCGCGGTGCACGTAGAACAGACGGTAGTCGGCGTCGACGATCGTCTCGCCCTCGACGAACAGGCGGAAGTGGCCGGGCTCGTCGGAGGTAATGTGCAACGGGCCCATGGGGACGAGCGTCGTCTCCTTGCCCTTGGTATCGGCCAAGAACTCGTAGTTTTCCATGTCACTCGCGGGAGCGGGACGGAAGCGGTAGTCCATGGAGTCCTTGCGCAGCGGATACAGGCCGCTGGGCCAATCGTCGGGCAGCACCAGGCGACGACGATCGGGCAGGCCTTCGGGAATCAGGCCGAACATGTCGCGCAGCTCGCGCTCGCCCCACACGCAGGCGGGGACGAACGGCGTCACGGACGGGAACGTCATCTTGGCGGGATCGACCTCGGTGCGCACGGTCACCCAGCCGGGGTCCTCCCCCTCCATGGAGATGACGTAGTACACGGCGTAGCGACCGCACAGACTGCGCTCGTCGTTGCCGATGATCACGGGAATCCAGCCGTAGCGCTCGTAATACAGGTAGTGGACGGCCTCGGGCAGCTTGTCCTGCTTGACGGTGATCGTCAGCTGGTCCTCGCACTGCCACTCGACCTTCTCGATGCAGCCCGGAACGGCGCGGCGCAGGGCCTCGACATGGCTCTCGCAGCGACGGGCGTACACCTTGTTCTCAGTTTCAATCATTCGTTACTCCACCTCGCTCTGAGCGGTCTCGGTACCGAACACAGCGCGGTACATCGGCGTCGCGTGAAGTTCCTCGGTGCTCTGCTCGAGCACGATGCCGGTCGCGGTCTCCACACCGTGCACGAGAGGCAGCGGGGTGGCGATGCCAAACCACAAGATCATGACGGCCAGGATGATTTCGGGGATAAGCATGAGCGCCGGGGCCTCATGCTTGCCCATGCCCTGGGGCGCATGGCCGAACACCGACTTGAGTGCGATGCGGGTGAGCGCGGAGATGGCCACGGTAAGACCGAGGGCGACCACGACGACCAGCCACATGGGACCGGCGGTGACACCGGCGACAAAAGTCAGGAACTCGGAGATAAACATGCCAAAGGGCGGGAAGGCACCAAGACCGAGCAGTGCCAAGATGGCGAGCGCGGCGGTTGCGGGGGCAACCTCGACGACACCCTGAATCTTAGCCAGGCTACGCGTGCCAAAGGCGTGCTGGATGTTGCCGGACACGCAGAAGGCAAGCGTCTTGGTAAAGCCGTGGAACACGCAGTGCAGCAGGGCCGCGGCGATACCCAGCGGGCCGCCGATACCCAGGCACAGGGCGATAACGCCCACGTTCTCCACAGACGAGTACGCAAAGCGGCGCTTGAGGTCGTCCTGGCGAAACATCGAAAGTGCCGCCACCAAAATGGACAGCGTGCCGACGATCAGCAGCAAAAGCTGCGGATACTCGGCGCCCACGGTCTGGATGGTAAAGCCATAGAAGCGCATGATCACAAGCATGGCGCACTTAAGCAGCACGCCAGAGAGCAGGGCCGAGACAGGGCTCGGGGCCTGGGAGTGGGCATCGGGCAGCCAAGTGTGCATGGGGAACAGGCCGGCCTTGGTGCCAAAGCCGATCACGATAAACGCAAAGGCGAGGCGCATGAGCGTCGGGTCGAACTGGTCGGCATACGGCAGCACGCACGATAGGAATGCGGCCTCGTGGGCGTTGGGAATCACGTCGGCGGCGTTGGCGTAGATCAGCAGCGTACCGAACAGGCCAAAGGCCACGCCGGCGGTGCAGACCATCGCATACTTCCAAGAAGCCTCGAGGGCCGTCTTGTTCTTGTAGATACCCACGAGGAACACGGTGGAAAGCGTGGTTGCCTCCACGGCGGCCCACGTGAGGATCATGTTGTTGGACAGGCACGCGAGCAGCATGGTGAACACAAACAGGCTAAACAGCGCAAAATACTGCTTGGCGCGCTCGGCGGGCATGGAGCCCTCCTCGATATCGGCCTTTACATAGGGCAGCGAGAACAGCCCGGTAAGAAAACCGATAAAGCCGATGAGCAGCACAAAGATGGCGCCCAGCGAATCGAGGTGGAACCACAGGCCAAGAGCGCTCGCGGTGTCGCCGCTCATAAGGACGTCACCGGCTGTCACAATCGACAGCACCAGGACGGCTGCGACGGAGACCAGGTTGAGACCGGCAAACACGTTATAGGACGTGCTCTTGGGCAAAAACGCCATGACCAGCGAGAACACCAAAGGAGTCGCGAGCAGGGCGAGAATCAACGTTTCCATGGACTACCCCCTCAGCTCGGACAGGTCGCGCGCATCGAGCGAATGGCAGTCGTCCCAAATGCGACGCACGACGATGGACATGATGATGACGGCAAAGATGGCGTCGGTGGCGATACCGATCTCGATGATCTCGGGAGCGGTGGGGGCCAAAAGCGCGAGCGTCACATGGCTGCCGTTTTCCATAAGGCAGTATCCAAAGATCTGCTTCATGATGTTGCGCTGCGAGATGATGCAGGTGAGGCCCACAAAGAAGTGAGCGAAGCTAATAGCGAGCGCAGGCGTTGCGACCTCGGCCGTGGGCAGGCTGATCTGCGTCACGACGGCAAAGCAGATCGCGACCTCCACGGCGATGATGCAAATGGCCCACGCGGGCTTAAGGCCGGCCTTGAGCGATGCGTCGCTCGGCTCGCCCATCTTCTTGTACGCACGGTTGAGGATATAAGGGACCAGGACGACCTTGGTGATAAAGGCAGATCCAGCCCACATAAGCAGCTCCTGCGCACCAGTGGTGACACCGAGCGTGGCGAGAAGCCCCACGAGCACCAGCGACTGCACCGCATACCAGTGGATGGAATGTTTGATGTTCTTGGAGACAACCACCATGGTGGACGTGACGATCAGAAGGCCGCCAAGGATGTTGACGATCGAATAACCCATGTCGTTCTACCTCCTAACCGATCCAGCTGGCCGAAAGCGGGCCGCTGACGATGACCATGATGATGAGCACGATGAACACAAACGCCATCGCGCGGGGAAGCGGGGCTCCCGCAGCGACCTCTTCGCTCGGCTCGCCGGGCAGGCAATAGCCCATCCACTTGAGGAACCAGGCGAAGGTGGCGACGGTCTCGGCGACCATGATGCACACGAGCACCAGGATCGCGACGTTGCCGGCACCCACAGAGAAGCCACCGGCGATGATCTGGAACTTCGAGAAGAACGTGTTCATGGGCGGCACGCCAGCAATGGCGAGCGCCGCGACACCAAAGCCCACGCCCGAGATCGGGTACTTCTTTACGATGCCGCGAAGCTTGGGCAGCATACGCGTGCCGAGCGTAAAGGAGAACGAACCGGCGATCAGGAAGAACAGCGTCTTGGCGAAAGCGTGGTTAAAGATGTGGCACACGGCGCCATCAAAGGCCAGCTGGCTGCCAAAGACCGAAAGGCCCAGACCAAAGAACACATAGGAGAGCTGGGCGATCGTGGAGAAGGCCAGCAGGCGCTTCATGTCCTTTTGCGGCAGGTACATAAGGAAACCAAAGAGCATGGTGACCATGGCGTCGATAATGGCAACCCAGCCAACGATCTCGGGAATCTCGCCGGCAGAGACGAGTGCGCGCGCGAACACGCACACGCCGACCTTGACCATCGAGGCGCCATGCAGGTAGGCCGAAACAGGCGTCGGGGCCTCCATGGCCGAAGGCAGCCACATGTACATGGGGACCTGTGCGGACTTGGCCCAAGCGGCAAAGAGCACCAGCAGAAGGACGATGGCCTTGAGCTTGGCGTCGAGGCCGGCGATCGCGGTGATGGCGAAGGTACCGGTGTGGGCAAACACGATGGCGGCGCCCAGATACAGGCCGAGCGCACCGATATGCGTAATGATCAGGGCCTTCATGCCGGCCTTCTTGGCCGTAGGCGTCATGTAGTAGCTAATAAGGCCCCAAGAGCACGCACCCGTGATCTCAAAGAACACGAGCTGGCCCAAAAGGGTCGAGCTGTACACGAGGCCGGCCATGGCGCCGATGAAGGTCGCGAGGTACGCGTAGAAGCGACGACGCGGCGCGTCGGGATGCTCACGGTTATTCTCGCTCATATAGGGAATCGAATAGATCACGACAAGCAGGCCGATACCCACAAAGGCGGGCGCGAGCAGCGTGCTCATGCGATCGAAGGTGAATCCCATGACGAGGGTCTGCCCAAACGAGATCAGGGGGACCTGCGTGTCGGGCATGCCGGCGCCAGCGAAATTCGCGGCGAGGGCGATGGTGCAGGCCGTCGAGACGGCGGCACCCAAAACGCTGAACCACTTGGCGTACGGACGGGGGAACAGGGCGACGAGCACCGAGGCCACCATCGGGGCCGCGATAGCGACCAAGCCGAGAAGGGACAGACTGACTGCAAATGACATTGTTTCTCCCTTCTCCTACACGCCGACGACCACGAAGACAAACGCCAGAACGGCGATGCCCACGACAGCCCAGGTCTGATTGCCAAGCACCTTAAAACGCGAACGCGAGCAAGAGTTCTCGATCACGCCGCACACGACAAAGTCGATCAGGCACTTCACCAGGAAGATGACCGCGCCCAGAACGGCGGCAGCGCCCACGGTCGCGGGCTCGCCCCAGGGGACGAAGATCGCGCAGAACCAAGCGACGACCAGGACCTGCTTCATGGACATGGCGAGCTTGGCCATGGCGAGCGACGGGCCGGAAAGCTCGGCGAGCGGACCTTCCTGAAGCTCTTGCTCGGCCTCGGCCTGATCAAACGGCAGCTTGCCGAGTTCCATGTAGCAGGCAATCGCAAAGGCGATACCGGCAAGGATCACGGCGACCGGCGCGTCGATGGCGCCCGTCATGATGTGCTGACCCATGGTGGCGATGTCGGTGGAGCCGCAAACCAGGGCGGCGGCAAACAGCGCCAGCAGCATGGACGGCTCGATGAGCACGCTCATGAGCAGCTCGCGAACGCCGCCGATACCGGCGTAGGCGTTGGACGAATCCACACCGCAGAGGGCGAAGAAGAAGCGGGCGAGCGCCAGGCTGTACATGATGGTGATGGCGTCACCAAAGACCGGGATGGGGCTTTGTGCTGTAAAGAGCGGCAGACCCATCGCGAGCATAAAGGCGACGGCGAAGAACAGCGGCGGCATAATGCGCAGCGCAAAGCTCGCATCCTCGCTCTGGGACTCGGGGCGCGCAAAGAGCTTGGCCAGGTCGCGATAGTCCTGCATGATGCTGGGGCCGCGACGGTTGTGCATCTTGGCGCGGATAACGCGACCGAGACCGGAGAAGAACGGCGCGACGGCCATGACGACCACGCCCTGCAGAACGGCAAGTACGATGTTGTTCATGCTCTCCCCTCCTTAACCCATTTGCACGGCGAGCACGAGGAATACCACGAGTGCCGCGACGATGTAGCAGATATAGATGCTGTAGTTGCCGCCCTCGAGCTTAGTCGCGAGGTCGGCGAGCTTCTCGACACCCTTATGCGGGGCATCGACGAGAACCTTGTCGGGTACGGGCTCCACAGCCTCGGCCACACCGGTGAGCTTCTGGAAGAAGTGCGCGATGGACCAGCAGACGGCCGTGCAGCGGTCGCGCAGCGTGTAGAGCGGCTGCATAAACCAGGACACCTCGGAGGCAAAGGTCGTGGCCACGACGGGCATATGCTCGTTGGGAGCATAGCCGCATGCCCACGGCTGGGACTTCTGCACCTTACCGACGGTCTTGAGCTTGCGATAGCCGCAGGCAAGGCCGACGAGCACCACGAGCGCAATGGCGATCGCGGGCGTGGAGGTGGCAGCGCCGGAGTACTGGTTCATGAGCTCCATGCCCTCGGCGGCAAACACGCCACCGTACGGATGCAGCACGGACGCGGCGACATCGACCAGCACGGGCGCGATCACGGGAGCGCCAATGCCCAGCACGACGCAGATGGCCGCGAGCAGGCCCTGCGCAAACACCATGGGGGCGGGAACCTCCTTGGCATTGGCCGCGGCCTCGGAGCGGGGCGCGGAGGCAAAGGAGACGCCATAGGCCTTGACGAAGCACGTGACAGCCAGCGCGCCGGTAATGGCAAGCGCGACGGCAGCGAACACGGCCACGATCATGACGGCCTTGTCACCCTGCATGGCGGCGTTGAACAGCGACTGGTAGGTAAACCACTCGGAAACAAAGCCGTTGAAGGGCGGGATGGCCGAGATGGCAAGCGCGCCAATAAGGAAGCAGATGGCCGTTGCCGGCATACGACGGAACAGGCCGCCCATCTTCTCCATATTGCGCATACCCGTGGAGTACAGCAGCGCACCGGCGCCCAAGAACAGCTCGCCCTTAAACATCGCGTGATTAAACGTGTGGTAGAGGGCGGCCATCAGAGCCAGGACGGCGATGCCGCCCGAGTTGAGCGCCATGGCGGCCATGGAGGCGCCGACGCCGAGCAGAATGATGCCGATGTTCTCGACGGAGTGATAGGCCAGCAGGCGCTTGATGTCATGCTCCTGCAGGGCGAAGGCCACGCCGAGGACCGACGAGATCGCACCGAAGACCATGACCATAAGGCCCCACCAGACCTGAACGCCCGAGGCGGAGAGCAGGTCGAGGCCCACCTTGAGGATACCGAAGATACCGATCTTGATCATGCCGCCGGACATGAGGGCCGACACGTTGGACGGCGCCTCGGGATGTGCCTTGGGCAGCCAGCCGTGCAGCGGGATGATACCGGCCTTGGCGCCAAAGCCAAAGAAGGCGAGCACGAAGCACACGGATGCGACCGCGGGGCTAAACTGCGTGGCGCGGAAATCCGCAAAGGCAAACGAGCCGCCGGCGAAGTTGGTCATGGTGAGGAAGCTCGCCATGATGAGCACAAAGCCCACGTGCGCGATCACAAAGTAGAGCCAACCGCCATGGATGGAGTTCTCGTTCTCCTCGATCACGACCAGGAAGTACGAGGTCAGCGACATGAGCTCAAAGGCGACCAGGAACCAAAACACGTTGTCGGCGGTGATGACGAGCATCATGGACGCCACGAAGGTGTTAAAGAAGAAGCCGGCGCGGCCCTTTTTGCCCGGGTACTCATCAAAGTAGTTGAGACCGTAGATCGAACTGGCAAACGCGAGCACCGAGATGAGCGCCACGAACAGGCCGGACAGCTGATTGAGCAGCAGCTGGAAATGGGCAAACGGGAAGAACACGATGGTGTCGACCGACGTGACATCGCCCAGCACGGCCTGGATACCGGCCACAAACGAAAGCACCGCGGCGACGGCGCCGATAAGGCAGCCGGCGGTCTTGGCGGCGTTATCGGCCTTGATCAGCAGAACCGAGGCGAGCGCACCGATGCACGAGACGGCAAGCGATGCGATAAACAGCGTCATGCTATCCATTGTTTACGCTCCCTTCTGCTTTCTCGGACAGGCCCTGGGCCACAGCGGTAACGTCGACGACCGGACCGTTTTCGATTGAGCGCAGGCGCTTGACCTCGTCGAGCTCGCGATCGGCCGCGCCGCCCATGACGGTCAGCGCCTTGGTGGGGCACGCCGCCACACAATGCGGGCCGTCCGGATCGAAGGCGCACAGGTCGCACTTGACAGCGCAGGTGTACTGGCCGGGAGCCCACGTAAGCAGGCTGCTCAGGGACTTAGGATACGAAGGCGTCGGATCGCACATGCCTGCGACACCGGCGATAGACGTGCCATCGGGATGGATGGCTCCGAAGGGGCACGCGATGGCGCACAGCCTGCACCCGATGCACTCCTGCTCCTTGACGTGGATGCGGTCGCCATCGTGCTCGATGGCATTCACCGGGCAGACCTCGGCGCAGGGGGCACCCTCGCAATGGTGGCAGGCAAGGGCGGCCGAAATACCGCCGGTCTTCACGAGCGCCAGGCGCGGCGTATCCTGAAGACCCTGCATCCGGTGGGCGTCGGCACAGGCGGACTGGCATGTTCCGCAGCCGATGCACCTCTCCGGGTTGATGTCGATGAAGCGGTTCATCCCCACTTCCTTTCAAAATAACGGGCCGGGCTCCCGAACGTACGGGACGCCCGGCCCAAAAAGCCAACGAGAACGGGACTACACGATTTGATTCACGTGCGTCTCGTCGTCGAACTTGGCGGCGCCGGGCTCAACGTCCTGGGGAGCGGCGGCGTCCACCAGAGCCTGCTTGAGCTCGGTGTACTGACGCTCCACCTCGCCCTCAGCCCAGACCTGGTCGGCGATAGCGTCGACCTGGCAGGCGGAGAACTTGTCCTCGGGCGTATGCGAGACCGGGTCGACCTTGTGCATGGTCAGCTCGTTGCACTTGCCGATCCACCACTGGTAGGTCATATAGACCGTGCCCTTGTTGATACGGTCGCTCACGTCGGCGCGGCTGTATACCTGGCCGCGGCGGCTGTGAATTGAGACGATGTCGCCGTTCTTGATGCCGCGCGCCTGGGCGTCCGCGGGATTCATGCGGACAAAACCGGGCTCGTCGGCAAGCAGCGCCAGCGTCTTGCAGTTGCCGGTCATCGAGCGGCAGCTGTAGTGGCCGACCTCACGGACGGTGCACAGGATGAGCGGGTACTCATCGTCGGGAAGCTCGGAGGGCGCCTCCCAGTCGTGCGCCATCAGGTTGGCGCGGCCGTCCTTGGTGGTGAACTTGCCGCCTGCGAACATGTCGGCCGTACCGTGGTCGTTCACATCGGTGCTCTTGACGGGCCACTGAGCGTAGCCGCCCTCGGGGGCCATCTTCTCGTAGGTTGCGCCCACAAAGTTGGGGCACAGGCTAATGCACTCGTTCCAGATCTGCTCGGTGTTGTCGTAGTGCATGGGGTAGCCCATGCGCGTGGACAGGTCCGCGAAGATCTCCCAGTCGTGACGGCACTCGCCCTTGGGCGGAACGGCCGCGTCAAAGCGCTGGAAGCTACGGTCGGATGCGGTAAAGACACCCTCGTGCTCGCCCCAAGAGGTGGCAGGCAGGATGACGTCGGCGAGCATGGTCGTCTGCGTCATAAAGATGTCCTGGCAAATGAACAGATCCAGCTCGGAGAGCGTCTTGCGCATACCGGCCGAATCGGGCTCGGTCTGCACCGGGTCCTCGCCGTAGTTGTAGAAGCAGTGCACCTTGCCCTCGTCGACCAGGTGGCCCAGGTCGGTGAGCTTGTAGCCCTCCTCGAGCGGGAGCTTTTCCTCGGGCACGCCCCAAGCCTTGGCAAACTTGGCGCGCACTGCCGGGTCGGTGACCTTCTGGTAGCCAGGGTACAGGTTGGGCAGCATGCCCATATCGCAGGAGCCCTGGACGTTGTTCTGACCACGCACGGGCGCGAGGCCGGAATTGGGTTTGCCGATCTGGCCGGCAACGCAGGCGATGGAGGCGATGGTGTGCACCGTCTTCAGGTTCTGCTTCTGCTGGCATACGCCCATGCCCCAGCCAATGATGGCAGAGGGCTTCGCCGTGGCGTACATCTCGGCAGCTTGGTGGATCAACGCGGGCTCGACACCCGTGATGTCCTGTACGGATTCGGGAGTGTAGTTCTTGATGGTCTCCCACCACTCGTCAAAGCCGTTCGTGTGCTCGGCGACGAATTCCTTGTCGTAGAGGCCATCGTTGACCAAGCAGTTGGCAAAGGCGTTGAGGAACGCAACGTTGCAACCGTTCTTGATCGGAAGGTAGAGATCGGCGATACGCGCGGTTTCGATATGGCGCGGATCGGCGACGATGATCTTGCAACCCTTTTCTTTGGCTCGCACGATACGCCTTGCGACGATGGGGTGCGAATCGGCAGGGTTATAGCCGAAGAGGAAAATGCAGCCCGCATCCTCCATACCGGGGATGGAGCATGACATGCAACCTGAACCAACCGTGTCCATCAGACCGAGGACAGTAGGGCCGTGTCAAGTACGGGCGCAGTTGTCCACGCTGTGGGTGCCGATGCACGCACGCGTAAACTTCTGCATGACGTAGTTCGCCTCATTGCCGCCGCCTCGCGAAGAGCCGGTGGTCATGACAGCGTTAGGACCATATTCGTCAATTATGGCCTGCATCTTAGATGCGGTGAAATCCAGTGCCTCGTCCCAGCTTACGCGCTCAAGATCCGCGCCCTTGGTGCGGCGGATCATCGGGTGCAGTACGCGAGGAGTCAAGATCTTGGTGTCGTTGATGAAGTCGTAGCCGCTCATGCCCTTAAGGCACAGCTCGCTCTGGTTGGTGATGCCGTTGAGCGGTTCGGTACCCACGACCTGGCCGTTTTGGACCAAGAGGTTAAACTGGCAACCGGCGCCGCAATACGGGCAGATCACTTTATGCTTCTCCATGACACCCTCCTTCCTTTCTCTGCTACCGAATACTCGGTACTTATTTGACAATCATTGGGCCTGTCGCCCGACGCTTACGCCTCGTTTTCGATGGTGGCGCGGGCACGCTCGGCAGTCAGTTCTGCCAGACGCTCCTCGTCCACCAGGGTGAGGCCCTTGGTCGGACACGCCTCGGCACACGCCGGACCGCCGGGACGGTCCACGCACAGGTCGCACTTGAGCACGAAGCTCTTAGTCTGCGAACCCACGCGCACGTCGCCCATCAAGACGGGGACCTGCGTGGTCGCCACGCTCACGGCGCCAAAGGGGCAGGCCATGACGCAGCTCTTGCAGCCGATGCAGTTGTCCTCGTTAACACCGATGCGATGGTTCTTTGGATCAAAGAACAAGGCGCCCGTGGGGCAGGCCTTGGCGCACGGGGCATCCTCGCAGTGATGGCAAGCCACCGGTGCGGAGATCTCGTACGTACGCGTCACGCGCAAGCGCGGCGCGGCGATGTTGCCGGGAATATCGTGTGCCTCGATGCACGCCGCCATACAGGTTTGGCACCCAATGCAGCGTGAGGAATCGGCTACGACTCGTTTATTGCCCATGTTGTTCACTCCCTCCTGAATCCCATGCCAGAGAGACCCTGTCGACGTTGCCCCGGACCGCCCGTGGCCCGGCATCGGCGTATCGAGTGCATGCGGCGAAACAGGCACTTCGATAGAATTCCTCCAACGATATACAGGTTAAATATACGCAGTTGCAGGTGGCAAACTTGAGCATAGGCCCTGCAATACGGGTGTATTGCAGGGGTTTTGGCAGGTTGGAACTATTCTCGGATAGCTATAAAGGTGAGTGTATTACATGCG
Organism: uncultured Collinsella sp.; assembly: GCA_938045065.1. Taxonomy (GTDB): domain Bacteria; phylum Actinomycetota; class Coriobacteriia; order Coriobacteriales; family Coriobacteriaceae; genus Collinsella. The sequence goes on along the minus strand of CALIOA010000035.1, from coordinate 24,955 downwards.
TACGCCTCAGAGATTTTTACGCGCTCTCGTTTTGGATGTACTACGCTTGTATTCGTGTTTATGGTTATCAACTTGAGTGAAATAAAGTAATCGTTATAAGATGCTCAAATATCGGCACATGCCGCATTTGACCGACTATATTGCACGCTCATTAAGGGGGCCAGTGATGTCATCGACTCAAAAAAGAGCCATCCTGCAGGTGCGCATTCGCGAGGAAGACAAGCAGCATGCCGAGCATCTCTACGACGCCATGGGCACATCGCTCGCCGAGGCTGTCCGTCTATTTGTCGCGCAGAGCATTTTGATGCGCAAGCTCCCCTTTCAGCCGGTCGCCGTGCGTTCCAAGGACGGCACGGCCGCCTATGGATCGCTCAAAGCATATGGGGACCCCAATCGCCGCTCCGAAGAGCGCAATGCCTGGATTGAGTACCTTGCCACAGAAAGCGACGATTCGATTTTGGGTCCCGAGGAAGTAGATATCCATGAGTAGCACCATCATCGACGAGACCGTCATCCTGCGCTACCTGCTTGACGACGACGAGGTTCTGTCACCGCGCGCCGCCAAGGTCATCGCCACGCGCACCGCTCGCGTCTACCCCGAAATCATCACGCGCGTCGTGGTCACGCTGCGCGACGTCTATAAGGTTCCCCGCGTTGAGATTACTGCGGCCATGAAAAGGCTGCTCGATGACGTCATGGTCGACGAGCCCACCGTTGTCGCCCTTGCCGTCAAACTCTTTGGCAAGACCCATATGGACTTTACCGACTGCCTCCTCGCAGCCCGAACCGCCATCTACAACGATGATGTCGTGAGCTTTGGCAAGCCCATCATCCAAGGCATGATCGATTACCGCCGCAAGCGCCAAACCGCGGCCGACGCTCGCGACCGCGCCGCCGAAGCCCGCAGTCACAGCACCGACTCCACCATCGACAAGCTCCGCCACCGCCCCCGCAGATAAACCCATCCCCACCTAAGTTGCGGTGAAATACGGACTGATTTATGCCTTTAAAGGCCACAACAGTCCGTATTTCACCGCAACTTATTGAAGGTGGACCGCGAACGATTTCGCTATCGGGAGTCGGCGTAGGGTTTTATTGTCGGAATGCTGTAACCGCGCATCATGGCACCGAACGATTCTACGTCGTAGGTGTCCGAGAGTTTGAAATGAATGACGTTGTGGCCCATGGCGCGAAGGTTCGCGTCGCGCATGAGGGCCGCTCGATACGTTTTTGCCGCCGCCCGCTCTGGATCATTTTGAGCCTCGTCTTCAAACTTGCCTAGCCCATGCAGCTCTGCCAGCGTCCATGAGCCGTCTGGCATCTGCCAGCCATAATCTGCTAGATAATAGCCAGCGTTTCCCGGTCGCGTTATCTCAACTTGAAGCTCGGGCGCGGCAACCCCAGCGAGAATCATCGCTGCTCTCGCCTCAGACTCGCCGCCATTGTCTGACCTGCCGTCCATATACTCAAAAACGTCAAAAGCACGCGCGATGCCATGCAGCCCTCGACAATTTGCCTGCGCATATGCTCGCAGCTCTTCGCGTTCGACATCGTACTCACGGGCCAAGCCATCGACATAACCCAGCGCATAGCGAAAGGCGCTCGATCGCGCGATATCAACAACCGTTCGACACGGATCCGTCAGTGTAAACAGACCAAGCCGCCACACTTCGCCCGGGCGCCAGCGCTTGTATTCAACGAACTCATACGTATCACGCCTTGTAGACCGTGGCAGCAGCACTTGCACTTTATCCAGAAGCGTATACGCCGAGCCGATGCCGTAGAGCAGCGCTGCTGTCGCTCCGCAAAACACAGCATCCGGTTCAACGACCGCAATAGCGGATGCCAGCTGAAAGATACGATCTTCAACCCCAAGATTATTCCAATAGACCGGATCCGCATACACATGGTTGTAAAGACGAAGCATGAGCTCTTCCTGCATAAGCTCGCGCGCACGGCGTTCATCCCAAGGATCAATTGTTATAAGCAGCTGTCCATCTTGATGAATTCCAACGGCCGAGAATAGCATCCTTGCATAGGACTGCGGAAAATGTTTGCCTTTATCGAGCATGGCCAACCCCATAACCATCACGGCGGAGAGAATACCATTACGCTATCGCATGCTTCCGTCCGCAGGCCTTGCCAAAAGCTGACCAAAAGCTTGACGTCGCAGGTCAGAGCTTCAAAAAATATTTCCACTCTCGGTAGACGGTCGCTACGATCCTCCCAACGGCATCAAAATCCAACCTTACAAATAGTTGCGGTGAAATACGGACTACATGGGCCATAAAAGCCGAAAAACAGTCCGTATTTCACCGCAACTTAGGTGGGGATGTGGGGTCCCCGGCACGTTTACGAAAACGGCTCTGATCCCAAAGGGAATCAGAGCCGTTAAGCTATCTTATGGAGCGGGCGACGGGAATCGAACCCGCGTCATCAGCTTGGAAGGCTGGGGTTCTACCATTGAACTACGCCCGCAAGATATGGTCGGGACGACAGGATTTGAACCTGCGACATCCTGCTCCCAAAGCAGGCGCGCTACCAAACTGCGCCACGTCCCGAAGATGTTGAGCAGCTAAGGTCTAAACCTTGCGTGTCCCAAAGCGAAGGAAATTATAGGGGAGACTCCCCGCCTGTGCAAGCATTGATGCCTTAGCTCCTCGAATGTGCGACAAAACGACTATGGAGCAGGCCGATCACAAATGCCACCACGGCAACCGGCGCCCACGCGGCACCGATATCTGCCAGCGGCAGCGCATCAAACGGCAGCCATGCGCCCGCAAAGAACGCATCACGGACCGAGGTGATCACACTCTGCACCGCGACAACGCCGCCGACCCAAACCCACACCTGCGGATGCGCGTCGCAAAAGCCGTGCACCAAGCCCATCAGTACCAGCACGATGGCAACGGGATACAAGGCGTTGAGCATGGGCACCGAGAACATGAGGATCACGTCGAGTCCCACGTTGGAGAGCACGCACGAAAACGCAGCGAACACAAAGGCGAGCATCGCAAAGGGACGGCGCATGACCTCCTCGGAGGCCTCCGCTCCCCCTTTAACCACATACGTCTCGCAGAAGTAACGCGAGCAGCAGCTGATAAGGCCAATGCACACGTTCATGCAGGCAAGGAAGAAGATGGCGAAGACCACGACCGTGCCGGCAAGCCCAAAGTGCATGGAGGCAGATCGGGCAAGGATGGCAGCGCCGTTGGTAGCGTCGGGCATCACGGTGCCGAGCTGCATACCGGCAAGGCCCAAGCCGCAGTAGATGATGGCCATGAGCACGCCGGCGATCACACCGGAACGCGAAATCTCGAAGGCCACGCGCTTGTCATCGGTAACACCCAGCTCGTGGATGGTCTCGGCGATGATGATGCCGAAGGCGAGCGACGCGAGCAGGTCCATGGTCTGATAGCCAGTCAAAAAGCCCTGCACGGCGGCGCCTGCATCGTAAGGAGCCTGAGGCGCGGCAGCCGGTTCCAGCGGCGAGATCACGGCGGCACCCACGACCAGCACGATGAGCGCAATGAGCGCGGGGCCCGTAATGCGGCCGAGCACGCGTGTGATGACGCCCGGACGCAGCGTGAGCGCAAACGCGACGACAAAGAAGCCAACGGCAAACACCAGGCGAGCCGTGCCAAGCGAGACGCCCTCGGGCAGCAGCGGCACCAGCATCTCGAAGGCCGTGGAGCTCGTACGCGGAATGGCCAGGCACGGGCCGATCGCTAAATAGACCGCCGCGACAAAGAACTCACCGAACTTGGGGTGCACGCGGCCGGCAAGCTCGCGCGCCGTTCCGGCAAGCGCCACGGCGATAAAGCCCATGACGGGCAGGCCGATGGCGGCAATCAAAAAGCCAACCATGGCAAGCGGTGTGGCCGTGCCGGCCTGGAGCGCCAGCAACGGCGGAATGATGAGGTTACCGGCGCCAAAGAGCATCGAGAACAGCGCAATGCCGACGGTAACGACATGGTCGGAGCGCAGGCCGCGCGGAGCGGATGAGGCCATAGGCACACCTTTCGGGTCGAAACAAAAACGGGACGGGCAAATACACCCGTCCCGCAAGTATAAACGGTCTAGCAGCTTTAGCAGGCTAAATCGCACAGAGCATCGATAGCCGTGTCGACTTCTTCGGTAGTGTTGAAATACCCAAACGAGAAGCGGACGACGCCCTGGCGCTCGGTCCCCAGCGCACGGTGCATGAGCGGGGCGCAATGGGCGCCGGGGCGCGTCGAAATCCCCCACCCTTGCATGAGCGCATCCGAGATCTCGGCAGAGTCGATATCGGCTACGTTGAGCGACACAATCGCAGAGCGCGTCGGCTGGTCAAAGGCACCGTAGAGCTTAATCCCCGGAATCTTGCGCACACCGGCAAGGAAGCGATCAGCGAGCGCACGCTCGTGGGCAGCAATCGCCTCGACCCCACCCTGGGCCTCGATAAAGTCGAGGCCGGCAGAAAGTCCCGCGATGCCGTGACCGTTGAGCGTGCCCGCCTCAAGGCGCGTGGGCCACTCGAGCGGCTGCAGTGGGTCGAAGCTGTGCACGCCCGTGCCGCCCATGGCCCACGGAGCCACGTCGATGCCCTCCGCCACGGCCAGGCCGCCGGTGCCTTGAGGTCCCATGAGCCCCTTGTGGCCGGTAAAGCACACAACATCGAGCCCCATGGCATCCATGTCAATCTTCGCCGTACCGGCAGACTGCGAGGCGTCGACGATCGCCAGCGCGCCGGCCGCGTGCGCGATGGCAGCCACACGCGAAACGTCGACCGCGTTGCCGGTCACATTGGAGGCGTGCGTCACCACCACAGCACGCGTGCCCGGCATGACCAACCGCTCGAGCTCGTCGTAGTCGAGCACGCCGCTCGCATCGCAACCCGCATGCTCAACCGTCACACCTTGCTCCGTTGCCAAGCGATTGAGCGGACGTAGCGCGGAGTTGTGCTCGAGCACCGTTGTGACCACACGGTCGCCGGGGCGCACCACGCCATTGATGACGGTGTTGAGCGCCGCAGTGGAGTTGGGCGTAAAACAAACATGGTCGGCCCGCGGGCAGCCCAGCAAGCGCGCGAGTTTGGCACGGCAACCGTGAATCGTACGAGCGGCATCGAGGGCACCCGACGTGGCGCCGCGCCCGGCATTGCCGAGCGAGCACATCGCCTGCGTCACGGCATCGATGACCGTCTGCGGCTTGTGCATGGTCGTCGCCGCGTTATCCAGGTAGATCATCGCACGACCTCCCACATATCAATCACGGTATAGCCCTCGGTGGGAACGCCCGACGCGGCGAGTTCGCCGCGCAGCAGTTCCTCATCGGCAGGCAAGGCCTTCCACGCCAGACCGCAGCCGGCAGCGACCTCCCCGGGCACGGGAATCGTTCGCCCGGGAAGGCCGCGCTCGATGCACAGGGACTCACAACCCATGGCGGCCGCCGTGGTGGGAAACGTGATGACAAGCGCCGGGCGCTTCTCCCTCATGGCACCTCCAACCAATACGCTACGGGCGCACGACGCGCACGGCCTGCTCCATCTTCTCCACGATCACGTACATGTTGGTGACCTCGCCCACCGCGAGCTGGTCCTTAATGCCAAAGTGATCGAGGCAGGTGCCGCAGGTAAGGATCTCGACGCCCTGCTCGGCCAGATCCTTCAGGTCATCGAGCACCGGCGAGCCCTCGACGGTGAGCTTGGCGCCGCCGTTGTAAAACAGCATGGTCGCGGGCAGCTCCTCCTGCTGCGTCACAGCAAAAATAAACGCCTTCATGAGCTTGTGGCCCAGCTCGTCGTCTCCGCGGCCCATGCAATCGGTGTAGACGGAAATGACGAGTTTGCCCTTGCCGGCGCTGGCGTCGCAGAAGGCAGCGCCATCCTGCTCAGGATCGGCCACGGCAACGGCGCCAGAGGTCGCCACGGTCACGTGCCACTCGGCGTCAGAAACCTTCTCGACCGAGGCCGTGCAGCCCTTCTCCTGCGCCATCTTGGAGATGTTCTTGACGGCAGTCTCGTTATCGACCGAGGTCACCACGGCGCCCTCGCCATCGAGCTGCTTCAGGGCTTTGAGCGTCTTGACGACGGGCAGCGGGCAGGCATCGCCCATGGCATTGACTTCAATTTTGGTAGACATAGTTTTTCCTTTCGAAAGAACCGTTCTAGAGAACGGCAAACAGTTACATAAACGTGCGGGCTAGCGAACAACGTGGACGGCAGGACCGCCCGGCTCCGCCTCGCACACGCGACCGACGACGGCGGCGATGCGCCCCTCGGCATCCAGGCGACGCGCAAGCTCATCCACATCCCTCGCGGGCACCGCAATAAGCAAACCACCAGACGTCTGCGGATCGTACAGCGCATCCAGCATGCCCGGCTCCAGGTCATCGTCGGCCGTCACGCGCGGGCCAAAGAAATCCTGGTTGCGGTAGGCACCGGCAGGGATAATGCCCAGACGCGCCATGTCGAGCACCTGGTCAAAGAGCGGCACCGTCCCCGACGCAAGCTCAATCTGCACGCCCGAGCCCTCGGCCATCTCGCACGCATGCCCGATCAGGCCAAAGCCCGTGATGTCGGTGCAGCCGTGAAGCTCAAGTCCCTCGGCCAGACGAATCGGAGCCTCGTTGAGGGTGCGCATCGAGTCAAACATGGCTGCGGCCTCGTCCTGCTCGATGAGCTCGCCCTTAATGGCCGTGGTGATGATGCCCGAGCCAACCGCCTTGGTCAGCAGTAACGCATCGCCCACGCGCGCGCCGCTGTTGGCGAGCATGCGGTCGAGCGCGACAAACCCGCTCACGGACAGGCCGTACTTGGGCTCGTCGTCGTTGATGGTGTGACCGCCCGCGATGGAGCAACCCGCCTCGACGCACTTGTCGGCGCCGCCCGCCAGAATCTGACCGGCAACCTCAACGCCCAGACAGCTCGGGATGCACAGCAAGTTCATGGCATGGCTCGGCCGCCCGCCCATGGCGTAGATGTCCGACAGCGAGTTTGCCGCGGCGATCTGGCCAAACAAAAACGGGTCGTCGACCATCGGTGGGAAGAAGTCGATGGACTGCACGAGACCCAAGTTATCGCCAACGCGAAAGACGCTCGCATCGTCGGAGGTATCGAACCCCACGAGCAAGTTGTCGTTATGCACATTGGGTAAATCGCCCAGGACCTGGGCGAGGGCTCCAGGAGCCAACTTAGCGGCTCAACCGCTCGCGGCAGTCATAGACGTGAGCTTAATCTGATCGTCAGCCATCGATACCTCCTCTCATCGGTCAATCATTTTCTCCCAGTATACGCATGAATGCGAGCCTGCGGCGGATGCATTAATTGAGCGCCTGTGTGCGAATCGCCGCGAATCGCCGCGCCGATGGCACCGGCAAAGCGAGCCTGGGGCGAGGTGGTCACCGGCGACCCCAGTAGCTCGCCCAACCGCTCCACCACGAAGGCGTTCTCGCACAGGCCACCGGTCAGGTAGTACGGGGCGCCCGCGGCCTGCCCGGCCATGGTCGCCACGCGCGAGACCACGCTGTCGATCACGCCACGCGCAATGTTCTCGCGCGGCTCACCGCGACCGATCAGGCTGATGACCTCGCTTTCGGCAAACACCGTGCACATGCTGCTGATTTTGGTGGGCTCGCCGGAACGCGCAAGGTCGGCCATCTGCTGCTGGGAAATGCCTAGGCGGTCGGCCATGATCTCCAAAAAGCGCCCCGTGCCGGCGGCGCACTTGTCGTTCATGGCAAATTTGGCCACGCGACCGCCCTTAAGCTGAATGACCTTGGTGTCCTGGCCGCCTACGTCAATCACCGTGCCGTGATCGCCAAACAGGCGCACGGCACCGGTACCGTGGCAGGTGATCTCGGTCACGACCTTGTGCGCATAGGGCACGGCGACACGACCGTAGCCGGTCGCGACCACACGCACATCGTCGGCTGCCACGTCATAGCCGGCCGCTGCCAGCGCCTCGCGCAGCCGCTCGGCCGCATCGACCGAGGAGAAACCGGTTGGCTGCACGCACGTCCACGCCACCGAACCCTCCCCGTCGACCACAGCGGCCTTAGCCGCCGTAGACCCGATATCGATCCCGACCCCTATCATGGCTCTCTCCCAATCTAAACATCAAAGATAGCGGCACGTTCAGGCGCCTTAGCTCTAGGTTTCTCAGGTGCCGGAGATTGCCCCGAAAGAGGAGCGCAGCGTACTTTGGGTACGCAAGCGACGGTTTGAGGAGCAAGATCCGGTGCCTGAGGAAGCTAGAGGGTTTCGATGAAGGCGGCGATGCGGGTCTCAATCTGACCCATGTCGCCGTTGCTGTAATCGGTCTCGATCTTCATGTACGGAATACCCGCACCCTCGACAGCCTCCTGCATGCGGGCACTCTCCACGTTAAAGGTGTGGCAGGCCTGGAGCACGTTTTCGACCACGCCATCGACGTGATACTTCTCGCACATGGCCAGCGCGTTTTCCATACGACCGTCATTGGGCGTCATGACCGAGCAGTTGATGTCCAGGTAGCGGTCGGCGATGGCGCGAAGGATGTCGGGAGCCTCCGGGTCGATCATCATGGCCGCCGTGCGCTCGCCCGAGCAGTCGTCCATGCACACGACCACACCGCCGTTGGACTCGATGGTGCGACCGATCTTGTTGATCACGCCGCCCACCGGGCACCCGGTGATCAGAATGCGCTTGGCATCCGCCGCAACCGGGCGCTCGCCCGCGTCGTAGGCCTCGCGCAGCTTGGCAACCTTATGCTCCAGCTGCTGCGTATAGGCCTCGATATCAAAGCTGAACGTACCGGCGAACATGGTGCTCATCAGGTCGACGCCGCTCATAGCCGCCGGCTGATTGGCCTGCAGCGCAAACATCTCGAGCTGGGCCGCACGCAAGCGGTTGCGGCGACGGACGGCAGCACGAAGGTCGTCATCGGTGATCGTAATACCGTAGAAGTTCTCGAGCTCCTCCTTGAGCAGGCGGCACTCCTCGTACCAGCTTTCACGCTCGTAGGCGCGATCGCGACCCTGCGGAAGATGCAGAATGTGCGTGCGCTTGAGCTCGTTAAGCAGCTCGTACATCTTCTTCTTACCGTCGCAGGTGGTCTCGCCGATGATCATGTCGCTAAAGTACGTAAACGGACACTTTTGCGAGTAGGCAAAGCCGTAGGTCGACTTGATGAGCGGGCAGAGGTTTGCCGGCAGCACCTTCTCGGCCTCGGGAATCACCTCATCGGACGTGCCGCACAAGGCCACACTTGCAGCGCCCGCGGCATCGATAATCTCGAGCGGCGTATAGCTGCACAAAAAGCCGACCAGGCGATTGCCGGCCTGTTTGTAATCCTTGACGCGAATAAACGCCGCCTTGCGCTGCTCGTTGAACTCCTCAAACGTGGACGGCAACGGCTGCTCAATATTTTCCGACATATAACTCCTTAACAAACCTTTTAACCAACCAAGGAAACGGCTTTCCCAGGTGCCCGAGGTTGCCGTGAAAGAGGAGCGCCGCGTACTTTGACACGCAAGCGACGGTTTGAACGGCAAGATCGGGTGTCCGGGAAAGTCGCCGGGACGGGTAGCCCTAAATGGTTTCCAAGAAAGCCTCAATCCTGGTTTGTAGCTGACCGGCATCCTCACCGGCGTAGTCGGTGGTGATGTGCATAAACGGAATGCCGGCCTCCTCGGCGGCCTTCTCAACGGCAAACGACTCCATCTCGTAAAGCGTGCAGAACTGCAAGGCCACGTCGACGATACCGTCGGCATGCAGGTCCTTGGCCATCTGGACAATGTCCTTCATACGCTGGTCGTTGGGCGTAAAGACAGCGCAGTTAATCTTAAAGTAGCGCTCGGCGATGGCGTCGAGCATCTCGTCGACCGTCTCGCCGGACTCGTCGACCAGGTCCTTGTAGTAGCGCGAGCCCGTGCAGGACTCCTCGCCTACCACAACGCCGCCGGCCTTCTCGATGAGGTTGAACAGCTTCCAGTTGGGCACGGCCATGGGCGTACCGGTGTACAGGATGCGCTTGGTGCCCTTGGGCGCCACGCCCTCGCCAGCCTCAACGCGCTGCTCGCACTCAGCCGCCATATCGTTAATGGCTCCGGTCAGACGCGGCGTGTCGTCCATAAAGGCTGCCTGCACGGTCAGCAGGCTATCGAGACCGCTGATAGGCGCCGGGTCGGCAGTGCGCGTGACAGCGAGGCGCTGCAGGGCGCGACGCTTCTCATTGACGGCGCGGATGGCGGTCTTCAGACGCTCAGGCGTAATCTTGACGTCACACTCTTCCTCGATCTTGGCGGCGAGCTTCTTGACCTCGGCCTTCCAGGTCACGAGCGTCGACTCGTCGTGCACGTTGGGGATATCCATGACGTACATGTTCTTTTGCGTGGCAAAGAACTCGTAGGCCTTCTTCTTGCCATCGCAGGTGTTCTCGCCGACTACCAAGTCGCTCGACTCGATGTAGGGGCAGACCTCGCCCAACTTAAAGCCGGCAAAGCTCTTGATGAGCGGGCAAGTGTTGCGCGGCAAGTGCTCCTCGACTTTGTCGGTTGCCCAGTCGGCACCCGAGCACAGGCCCACGGGGATGCCATCGCAGGCAAGTACGATTTCCTCGGGCACGTAGACGCAGAACGAACCGACGATCTTGGTGGCCTCGCCGGCCTCCTTCTTGTCGAGCATCTCCTTAATACGGCCGCTGTGGATGTTGGTGGCGACAAAGTCCAGATAGGATGTGGACTTGGGGCGATTGTTCTGCGTCAGGAACATATCGCCGTACATCTGGCCCACGGCGCCCAGCAGCATGTCGTGGTCGGCAAGATTCATGCCGAGGCTCTCCCACATCGGATGGAAATCGAATTCTTCAGCCATGACGGTTCCCCTCTCGAACCAAAAATGAATAGCTACGGTATTGCTGCACGGTGGGTGGCGAAAACCCAGCCGCGCCTAAACCCGGAATTTTGGGGAACCTGCTTTGCAGCTGATTATTTAGTTGTGCGTCGTCTCTCCCGGAGCCGTGAACATACCTGCTCATATGCGACTCCGAGCCATATATAGGGCACGCGCGGCAACGCGGCGAATGTATGTCGTCTGCGGCATGTGCGCACCCTCCTTTACAAGTTAAGGTCAACTATATCAACGGTCGTCGACCATGCGAACACCGTTGACATTCGTACGACAGCGTCGTGTGCCGTCGTTTAATAAATAATTATCTGTGTTGATAAGAGTTTGTCATTCCCCATTCGGCGAACGGCGAGACAAAGCCGCCGCGGCTTATATCCCCGACGGCATTACCCGGCGCTATCGACAAACCAAATGGATCCTGCTGGCATCAAAATGCATGCGCAGCGTCTCGCCTGTTTGCGGTAGCTCGTCGACAGGCATGCCCACTTTGTTGACCTTCCACTGCAGACGCGTGGGCGCGTCGGCGCGCGGCACGTCCAGCAGCACCAGGCGCTCAAAACGTGAATCGCTCACGCGGGCCACGTGCAGGTCATAGCTGTTGCGACCCCGCTCGGCACGGTTGTCCACATGGAAGTAGCTTGCGCGAATGCCCAGATATGCCACGTCATCGGGAACCTCGCGACCCACGTTAAAGGTCATGCCCCAGTCGAGGGCCTCAACTTCTTCGTCGCCAATCTTGCGCGCCCGGCTTGTGTTCTTGCAGCCCGTCAGGCGCAGTGCCGCCAGCGTCTGCGGACGGCGGACCACGTCCTCGACGGAGCCGATCTCCTCCACATGCCCGTCGTGCATCACGCAGATGCGCGGGCACAGGCGGCACGCTTCGTCGATGTCGTGGCTCACGTAGAGCACGGTGCGGTTGCATACATCGAACAGGTCGAGCATGTTCTGTTCGAGGGCGCTCTTAAGATAGGAATCGAGTGCGCTCATGGGCTCGTCGAACATAAAGATGCCCGGATACGCGGCCACCATGCGTGCAAGCGCCACACGTTGCTGCTGACCGCCCGAGAGTCGCGCGGGATAGCGGTCGGCAAAATCGGCCAGGCCAAAAATGCCCAGGTAGCGCTCGGCCAGCCTTTTGCGCGCCGTGGCGTCGCCCGCGTCCTTTACGCCGGCACACACGTTGTCTGCCACCGTCATGTTAGGGAACAGCTGATAGTTTTGGAACAGCAGGGCGCATTTTCGCTCCTGGGGCGACAGGTTGGTGCCCGCCGCCGAGTCAAAAAAGGTCACACCGTTGACGACGATCTTGCCCTCGTCGGGCGTCTCCACGCCGGCGATGCAGCGCAGCGTACAGCTCTTGCCGCAACCCGAGGCGCCCAGCAGCGCCACGCGCTCCTCGCCAGCCTCAAGCTGCATGTCGAGCATAAACCCGGGATAACGCTTTTTGATATCCAGAACGAGTGACATGACCTATAGACCTCCCTGCGGCGCAGCATCATCGCGCATGAGCTCGGCCAGCGCCTCGCGATCGATACGCAAGGCATCGCCGCCCGCCGGATCGAGCGAATCGCCCTGTCCGGCAAACTCTTTGGCCTGCTTGCACTCCGCACGGGAAAGGCCCCGTTCGCGATACTTTTGCGAATGCGCCGTGTACATGTTGATGAACAGGATGACCAGGAAACTAAACACGATCACGACGGCGACCCAAAAGAGGGCCACCGAGGTGTTGCCGCCCATCCACTCAAAGTAAATGGCGATGGGGATGGTCTGGGTAATGCCGGCGTAGTTGCCCGCAAAGAACAGGGTGCAGCCAAACTCGCCCATCGCACGGGCAAAGGCGAGCACCGTGCCGGCGGCAATCGAGGGCCAGCCAAGCGGCATCATAAGCTTGGTGAGGATGCGACGCTCGGACCAGCCCAGCGTGCGCGCCGCATCGAGCATCTGCGTGTCGAGACTCTCGAAGGCTCCGAGTGCCGTACGATAGACGAGCGGGAACGACACCACCACGGCAGAGATCACCGCCGCCGGCCAGGTAAAGACAACCGAGATACCGTGCGCGATGAGCCACTGGCCCACCCCGGTCGAGCGGCCAAACAGCATAAGGAGCAGAAAGCCGCAGACCGTGGGCGGCAGCACCATGGGGATGGTAAAGACCGAGTCGAGCAAGCCCTTGATGCGGCTCGAGGTACCCATGGTCTTCCATGCGGCAAACAGGCCCAGCGCAAAGGAGATCAGCAGGGCAAGGCCGCTCGTTTTAATGGACACCCAAAGCGGGCGATAGTCGATGTCGCCCAAAAAGGAGGCCAGAGAGGTCAAGGGCCCCTGCTCATCCCGCAACACGACGGACGATGCTTCTACCATTTGAGCGCTATCAAGCCAACGCGCGCCGCCCTTGGCATCACCCGAGGCTGATGCAATCACCACATAGCGGTCCCCATCCGCACCGCGCTCGTCAAAGCCATAGGTATACCCGCCGGCATCAAAAGTTGTTTCCGCCGTGACATACCAAGGAAGATCCACGTCCCCTAGCTGCGCACCTCCCATGCAGTTTGCGCTGTCGAGCTCACAGACGAGGGCCTTGAGACCCGATACGCACTCATTGTCCTGCGGATCAAATCCATACTTCTCGATCGCCTTGGGCGATATCCACACCACAACGCGATCGGCAGCAGGCGCCACTACAAGGTCCACGTCCTCGTCAACGGGAAACCGGTAGCCCTCAGGCTGGCCCTCCATGGCACGAGCGGTCCCCTTGGCCAACCGCTCAAAACCCTCGATCCCATAGGAAAGCCCATGAGCGGTCGCAGCAACCTGGGCCCCGTCCTCAGCATCCCCAGCAAACGCAAATCCCGGCACCCAGCAAAGCGCGAAGGTCAAAGCACAGGCGACAAGCATGCGGAATCTATTAAGCACGAAAAGCTCCAAGCGAATACAAGGACGGAGTGAAACACAAAACGATGGAATTATCGCGCCAAGCCGCACTACGCGGAAAGCTCAAAGCCGTACTTAGCCCAAATCTTCTGAGCCTTCTTGTTGGGCAGGCAAAAGTCGATGAACGCCTTGGCTTCGTCGGCATGCTCGGAGCTCTCGGCAACGGCACCCGGGTACACGATGGGCTTGTGCGAATCCTCGGGGCACACGAAGGCCTCCTCGATGCCGTCGTAGCGGAAGATATCGGAGCTGTAGACAAAACCGGCTACGCAGTCGCCCGTAGAGACATAGGCGGCGGCGGTGCCCACCTTATCGGCCAGTGCGACCTTGTCGGCAATCTCGGGAGCATACTCGCCGTCGTCGCCCTCGGTGCCGGTGTAAAGGCCCACGGAGGCCAGGGCCTGGTTGGCGTACTTGCCAGCGGGGACGGTCTTGGCATCACCGATGGCGATCTTGCCGTCCAGGTTCGCGACGTCGGCGATGGCCTCGACCTTGGTGTCGGAACCCTCGGCGCGAATAATCACGAGGTCGTTGACGAACATATCCTCACGGGTGTCGGCGTCGACGAGCCCGGCGGCCTCGGCGTCGTCCATGGTGCCCTTGGAAGCCGTGATGAGCACGTCGGCGGCGGCACCGGCACGCATCTGCTCAACGAGGTCGCCGGAGGCCTTAAACTGCGTGTCGGCAAAGGTGGTGCCGGTCTGCCCGGTGTAGAGCTCCTGAACCTCGGGCAGGGCCTTCTCGAGCGAGTTGGCGGCAAAGACCTGCAGCTCGACAGCTTTCTTGGAAGATGCCTTAGCAGAACCGGCATCGGATCCGGCCGGCTCGGACGTCTTGCTGCCCGAGCAACCGGCAAGACCAAGGCCGGCAGCGGCGACAGCAGAAAGTGAGACGAATCCGCGGCGAGAAACCAAATCGAACATATTCAACCCTTTCGGATCTTGTGCCCGGGTACCCCACCGCGGGCTTTAATCTGCAATCAGATTATACTTCTGCGCGAATAATGATTATGAGAAATTATTCTCTCCAGAGAATATAGTTTCAAGTTACCGTGCACCTCGGTGTCGCTTCGGCGGAAAACAAAAGCGGAGCGACCGATAAGGTCGCCCCGCCGCAGGTAAACCGCTTAGTTGGTATGTCCGCCGCCCGCTGTCATCTGAGCCGCATGCTCCAGCTGGTCCGCTATGGCCTCCCAGCTTTCGCGGGCGGCCTTCGTAGAACCGGGAAAGTTTACGACAAGTGTATGACCTCGTTGCATGCAAATAGCGCGCGAGAGCATGGCGCGGCGCGTCTTGGTCATGGAGTATGCACGGATTGCCTCGGCAATACCCGGCACATCGCGGTCGCAGACGGCACGCGTCGCCTCGGGCGTCACATCGCGCATCGAAAGCCCCGTGCCGCCGCAGGTGAGCACGACATTGGCGTGGCACTCATCGGCGGCTTCCACAATGGCATCACCGATCTCGCTGGCGTCGTCGCGCACGACCACATGCGAGGCGACCGTCCAGCCCTGCGCCACGATGAGCTCCTCGAGGGCAGCGCCCGCCTCGTCCTGGGCAAAGTCGCGCGTATCCGAGCACGTCACGATCGATATCTTCAACTCCATAGCGTTCCTCCTATAGCACCGTTCCCTCGGGCAGGTCGACGCGCACAACGTCCACGGCATCTCCCACCTTGAGCTCGCACGGTCCTTCGTCAATACGCAACAGGCAGTTCGCACGCTGCATAGTTCCAAGCAGCGCCGAGTTCTGCGTCTTGGCCTCGGTCACCAACAATTCACCGGTCTCGGGGTCGCGCAAAACCGTGGCGCGATCGAAGAAGCGTCGGTCCTGGCGCTTCTTCACGCCGTGTGTGAGCGTCGCCTGCTGCACGGGACGCACGCCCTCGGAAAAGCCGCGCATCTTGCGAATCGCCGGGCGGGCAAGCATCTCAAAGCCCACATACGCCGCCGCGGGATTGCCCGAAAGCCCCAAATATGGCTTGTCCCCAAGCAGACCAAACGTGATGGCTTTGCCCGGACGCATCGAGATGCGATCGAACAGCACCTCGCCCTCGCGCCTGACCAGCGCCGTCACATAGTCGTAATCGCCCGAAGAGGCGCCGCCGCTCGTAATGACAAAGTCGCACTCCTGCACGGCACGATGAACCAGCTCGGCAATCGCCTGCTCATCATCGGGCGCAATGCCGTAGAACACGGGCTCGGCGCCGGCATCGAGCGCTTCGGCCATCAACGCCGACGAGTTGGAGTCGCGAATCTGCCCGCGCGCCGGCAGCTCACCCGGCGCGACCAGCTCCGTGCCCAGCGAGATAATGCCCACGCGCGGAGCGGCATGGACCTTCGCGCTCGCGTAACCGGCGCTTGCCAGCAGGCCGGCGCCGGCCGGAGCCACCACCTCACCGGCGCGCATCACGACGTCGCCGGCATGGGCCTCCTCGGCGGCAGAGCGAACGTTCTCCCCCACCTTGGCCGGCGCCGAGAACCTCACACGCGAGCCCTCGTTGCCGTCACCGTCGAGCACATCGACGATCTCGTATTTCACCACGGCATCGGCACCTTCGGGTACCGGCGCGCCCGTCATGATGCGGACCGTCTCGCCCGCGCCGATTACGCCCTCAAACACATGTCCCGCGGCCTCGTGTCCGATAACGTCGAGCGTCACCGGCGCCTCGCCAGACGCCTGCGCCAAGTCCGCCGAGCGCACGGCATATCCGTCCATAGCACTGTTGGCAAACGGCGAGATGTCGATGTCGGCCACCGCGTCCTCGGCCAAGGGAAGACAGGCGGCCTGCCACACGGGAATCTCGACGAGATCGGTCGGAGCAACGTGCGACAGAACAATCGACTGCGCGTCCTCCAGCGGAATGAGTTTCTCTGCCATATGCACCTCTTAATGCCACGGCGCACAACAGGGGCGCCGATTCTTTATGCTTGTCTCAGTATAATCCCCCGACGCACGACCGCGACTCGGCCTGCACCCGCAAATACACCTGTCGGTTGCAGGCCGCGAAACAGAATGGAAACCAACCCACCGGCTCGTCGCGTTTACCGCGTTTTATAATGCTTGCGTTGCAACCTAAAAGAGGAACGTATGGCTCATAACGACAAACCCGAAAGCGCAAACAAAGCGCAGGATCATTCCCAGCCGCTCGACGACGGCGGCTTTTTCTCCCTGAACGACGTCATCACGGCAGGCAGGCATCAACTTACCCGCTCCGAGCATCTCTTGGCTGCCGACACGCGCCGCAACGCCCGCAACCTACTTGCGAGCGCTAAGTTGCTCGTACTCGTCGTCATCGTCTCGCTCGCCATGGGCGTTGCCGCTTGGGCGTTTTTGGCCTCGTTGAATATCGCGACCGACTATCGCGAGCACCATGTGTGGGTCTACGCCTTGCTTCCCGTTGTGGGCGTTGCTACCGCATGGGTGTACAAAAACCACGGTCTTGCCGCCAAGCGTGGCAACAACCTGGTCATCGACTCCGCTCTGGGCACGCGCCTCATCCATATGCGCATGGCCGTCCTCACCTTCGTCTGCTCCACGCTCACGCACCTAACGGGCGGATCGGCCGGTCGCGAGGGAGCCGCGGTGCAGATTGGCGGCACCATCGCCAGCAACATCTCGAGCCTCGCCCACCTCAAAAAGCATGACCACCACGACCTCATGCTCGCCGGCATCTCATCGGCCTTTGGCGCCGTATTCGGCTCGCCCCTTGCCGGAGCTTTCTTTGGCATGGAGATGTGCTTTATCGGCAAGATCGACTACACGGCGGGCATCTACTGCCTGGTCGCCTCATTTACCGGCTACTTTACATCACTCGCCCTAGGTACCGAGTACGAGGCGAATGTTATCGCCAGCGTTCCCAACATGACACCACGGACGGTTGTCATCGTTGTTATCAGCGCCATTATCTTCGGTCTGACGGCACGCCTCTTTGCCTGGTCAGTTCGAACCGTCAAGAGCCTGTACGGTCGCTTTATCACCAATTATCTTATTCGCGCACTCATAGGTGCACTCGTGGTTTTGGCCGCCTATGCCCTTCTCGACGCTTGGAACTACGCCGGCCTTTCCACGTGGCTTTCCGGCGCCGGATTTGCCGGCAACACCACCCTGGCGGACGCAGCCATCAAGTTGGTCGTCACAGCGCTCACCCTGGGCGCCGGCTTCCAAGGCGGCGAGGTCACGCCCCTGTTTGGTATCGGTGCGGCGCTCGGCGGCTGGATCGGTTGCCTCGTCGGAATCGACCCCAGCTTTCTGGCGGCGCTGGGCATGCTCGGCGTGTTCTGCGCCGGCCTCAACGTGCCCATCACCACCTGTATGATGGCCATCGACCTGTTCCACGGCACGGCAGCCGGCTTCTTCGTGATCGTAGCGTTTATCAGCTACCTAACCGCCGGTCACCGCGGCGTGTACCCCGCGCAGCGCATCATCTCACCCAAGCGCCGTTCGCTTATTGTGGATGAGGGCGGTACGGTAGCGGATGCTATCGAGCGCCACAACGACCTGATAGAGTAGATGTAATAATCGCCGTGCAGCCACAATCGGGGGCAATTCGACCTGAGCGCGACCGCACTGTCATGTCACACGCCGGGAGTCGCCCCATGCACGCAACTGATTTTGGTCGCACGCTCATCATCGCCAACCCAGCCGCCCAGTCGGGCGCCGCGCGCGAAGTTGCCGAGCGCCTGCAACGCTTTTTGGACATGACCGCGCGCGCATCCCAGTTTGACCTGGTGCTGACCGAGCGCATGGGACACGCCAAGGAACTGGCCGCCCAGGCAACGGACTATCGCACCGTTATCGCACTCGGCGGCGATGGCGTGATCCACGAGGTCGTCAACGGGCTTATGACGCAGGATGAGGCGGTCCGGCCCGCCCTTGCCGTCCTGCCCGTGGGCTCCGGCAACGATTTTGCCCAAACGCTCGGTATCGATGATTTCTCCGGCAAGGATTTTGGCGCGCTGCTCACCTGCGAGCTGCAGCGTCAGGATATCGGACGCATTCGCTCATGGAACCCCGCAAGCGGTAGCGGCGAGGCTACCGTTGAGTACTACGACCAGACGCTTTCGGTCGGCATCGATGCCGCCATCGGCCTGGGCACCACCGAGCTGCGCAAAAAGACCGGCTTGACAGGCGCGCCGCTCTACACTCTCTCGGGACTTGAGCAGTTTGGCCTGCGCTATCGCAACTACCCCATGACGGTCAGCTTTGACGGCGCGCCCGCCGAGCGCGTGCGGGCGATTATCATGGCGATTCAGCTGGGCCCCACCTATGGTTCGGGCTATCGCATCTGTCCCAACGCCGACCCGTGCGACGGCATACTCGACGTCTGCTACGCCTGCGGCCCCGTCCCCCGTGCGGTCGCCCTGCCCATGTTCCTTTCGGCCAAAGATGGCCACCATACCAAGCTGCCACCGGTTCGTATGCGCCGCTGTCGCCATGCCGAGCTTACCTTTGAGGAGCCCGACTACCCCATCCAGGCCGACGGCGAGCCCGTTGTCGCCTCACGCATCGAGGTCGACATCCTCGCCGGCGCCCTCGAGGTCTGGCGCCCCACCCGCTAACCCCACCTAAGTTGCGGTGAAATAGGGACTGTTTATGCATCTAAAGCCGCAAAACAGTCCCTATTTCACCGCAACTTATGAGAAGGCTATTCGTCGCCGCCCGGTTTGCGTCGGTTGGCCTTTTTAATGGCGTTGAAGCGTTTGTCGTTGAGCCTGCGCTGGCGAGAGCGTTGAGGCACCTTGGTCTTTACGCGTCGGCGCGGTGGACGCCCGCGACGCTCAAGCTCAGCGCGCAGCTTACGCAGGCAGCTACTACGGTTTTGGAACTGACTGCGGCTCTCGCGCGCCGTCACGGTAATCCCCGAAGGGATATGCTTCATGCGCACCGCCGAGTCCGTCGTGTTCACGCCCTGTCCGCCCGGACCCGTCGCGCGAAACACCTGTACCTCGCAATCGCGCGCCAGCTCCTCGACCGACATCTCGGCATAGCGCGCATACTCACGCCATCCCATCGTGTTCTCATCCATATCAACACCTCCCCTCATACAAAAAATGTGACAAAGGGAAAGTCCCTTTGTCACATCGCATACCAATCGCTTGTGTTGCGCGCTTAGGCGAAGGTGATCTCGCCGGTCTCGCAGTCCATATCGGCGATACGGGCCAGGCTCTCGACGCGGAAGCCGCGCTCGCGGAGCTTATCGCCACCGCCCTGGAAGCCCTTCTCCACCGCAATACCAATTCCGGACACCTCGGCACCCGCAGCCTCGCAGATCTTGATAAGACCCTCGAGCGCGCACCCGTTGGCCAAGAAGTCGTCGATGATCAGGACCTTGTCGCCCTCGGACAGGAAGCGCTTGCCAACGATGACCGGGTACTCCTTCTGCTTGGTAAAGGAGTAGATGGTCGTGGCATATTGCTCGCCGTCGAGGTTGATGGACTGCGCTTTCTTGGCAAAGACCACCGGCACGCCGCCAAAATGCTGAGCCGCGATACAAGCCATGCCAATGCCCGAAGCCTCAATCGTCAGAATCTTGTTGATCTCGACACCCTCGAACAGACGGGCCCATTCGGCGCCCATGTGGTCGAACAGCTCAACGTCGCACTGGTGGTTGAGGAAGGCATCAACCTTAAGGACGTTACCGGCCTTTACGATGCCGTCATGGCGAATACGATCCTCAAGCTCCTGCATGGCGCAACCCCTTCTCGCGGCAACGATACCGCGCGATTAATAAACGTTGTTCGATAGTCTACCACGGACCGACCCCCGCCCGCCCCACAAGCCGCATCGCACCACAAACCAGTCTTTTTGGGACGGCGCGAATCGTGGCAGACAGCCTCCCAACACGCTAATGGCGGGCGCGCATCTTCACCAAACGCACCATGGCGAGCGCAAAGCCCACAGCGGCCACAGTCATGAGCACGTAGAACACCGAGCGAAAGCCAAACAGGAACACATCCGGACGTCCTGCAACAAAACTGGTCACGGCCTCGCCCATCGCCACGCTCATCTGTCCATATAGGATATGCGACGCCACCGTAATGCCGAGCGCCATGCCGGCGTAGCGTGCCAAACTACCCAGGCTGCCCGCAAAGCCGAGCGCCTCGCGCGGAGCCGAGCCCATGTACAGCGAGTTGTTGGGGCTCTGGAAAATCGACGTGCCACACGACATAAACGCGACACAGCACACGATCACAGGGATAGAAGAGTGCTCGTCGAGCGTGCTTACCGCAAAAAGACCGCACACGTACACGCCCAGGCCAACCGCCGTAGGACCCTCGCAGCCAACACGGTCCGAAACCGTTCCCGAAAGCGGGCCGATAAAGGCATTCACCATCGGCAGCGCCAAAAAGAGTAATCCGGAAATGTCGGAACCAAAGCCGTGGGCGTCCTGAAAATAGAACGGCAGAATAAACTCGGATGCGCCAATGCCAACGAACACGATGAGCATGCAGGCAAGGTTGATGGTGAAGGCCGAATTTGCAAAGCAGCGACGCGCGGCCTCCGCCAGCGACATGGGGCGCTCGCCGGCCTCCGGCTTTACATGCGGCAGCGTGTAGAGCCCCACGATAAACGAGATGACGCCAATGGGCAGGTTGATGAGGAAGATGCTCTCCCAAGGAAAGCTTGCCACCAGCATGCCGCCGAGCACGGGGCCACACATCATGCCGAGGGCCACAAAGGTCGCGAGAATACCCATAGCACGGCCTCGTTCGCGCGCCGGAAACGACTCGGTGATGATACCCATGTTGTTAGCCATGGCCGCCGCGCAACCGACGCCCTGAACAATGCGTGCCAGGATAAGAACCTCGAGCGAGGCCGAAAGGCCGCACAGCAGCGAACCGACCGAAAAGACGATGACACCCAGCTGGAACACATTCACCTTGCCGCGCACGTCACCCAGACGGCCAAACGGCAACATAGCCACGCATGTCGCAAGCAGGTACACCGAGCTCACCAGCTGAATGCGATCGAGGCCCACGCCCAGCTCCTTTTGCATCACGGGCAGCGCCACGGTCACGACGGTCGAATCCAAACACACCATAAACGTCATGATGAGCACGGTAAATAGAATCGCCCATTTGTTCTTGCCATGGGTGTCGCCCTCTAGGGCAATATGCTCGCGGCGCAGCTGCTCTGCAGTTTTCTCCATATCCATCCTTTCGAGTGGCGCAACGCAAAAACGGGGCCCCAATCGCCTGTAAACAGTCGCAATTGGGGTCCCGCCTACGGAATCGGAACGAAAGGCCACCGAAGCTTTCTGCCAGCATCGGCGCCTTGTGCGAACGCTAGCCTAGCACTGCTCGAGCGCCTGCTCAAGGTCGGCAATCAGATCGGCCGTGTCCTCGAGGCCGCACGACAGGCGCACCATGTCGGCGGAGATACCGCAGGCGATGAGCTCCTCATCGTTCATCTGACGGTGCGTAGCGTTAGCGGGATGCAGGCAGCAGGTGCGGGCGTCGGCCACATGCGTGGCGATCTGGGCGAGCTTGAGGCTCTTCATAAAGGTCTCGGCCGCCGCGCGACCACCGTTAAAGCCAAAGCTCACAACGCCGCAGGTACCGTTTGGCATGTACTTCTGAGCGAGGTCATAGTACTTGTCGCCCTCCAGGCCTGGATAGCTCACGAAGCGCACCTTGGGATGGCTCTGCAGGAACTTGGCAACGGCCAGGCCGTTCTCGCAATGACGCGGCATGCGCACATGCAGGCTCTCGAGCGAGCTGTTCAAGAAGAACGCCGCCTGCGGGTTCTGCATGGGGCCAAGATCGCGCATGAGCTGCGCGGTGGCCTTGGTAATGAAGGCGCCCTCGCGACCGAACTTCTCGGCATAGGTCACGCCATGGTAGCTCTCGTCAGGCGTGGTGAGACCCGGGAACTTGTCCGCATGGGCCATCCAGTCAAACTGGCCGTGGTCGACGATCACGCCGCCCAGGTAGGCAGCATGTCCATCCATGTACTTGGTGGTGGAGTGCGTAACGATGTCGGCGCCCCACTCAAAGGGACGGCACATCACGGGCGTCGGGAAGGTGTTGTCGACCATCAGCGGCACGCCGTGGTCATGTGCGGCCTTGGCAAAGCGCTCAATATCGAGCACGGCAAGGGCGGGGTTTGCGATCGTCTCGCCAAAGACGAGCTTTGTGTTGGGCTGAAAGGCAGCCTCCAGCTCCTCATCGGTGCAGTCGGGGGCGACGAACGTGCAGGTCACGCTCATGCGGCCCATGGTGTGGGCGAGCAGGTTATACGTACCGCCGTAAATGGCAGAGCTTGCGACCACGTGATCGCCGGCACCGGCAACGTTAAAGATCGCGAGGAAGTTCGCAGCCATGCCCGAACTCGTGAGCATCGCTGCGGTGCCGCCCTCCATCTCGCAGATCTTGGCGGCAACCAAATCGCACGTGGGGTTCTGCAGACGGCTGTAGAAGTAGCCAGACTCCTCCAGGTCAAACAGCTTGCCCATGTGCTCCGACGTGTCGTACTTCCACGTGGTGGACTGGTAGATGGGCACCTGGCGCGGCTCCGCATCTCCCGGGTGATAGCCGCCCTGAACACATGTAGTACCGATAGTCTGCTCGCTCATATCTAGCTCCCTTGCCTGGGTTACGTTTTATTCGGTTCACGATACCGCTACCCTGCACCCCTCTCAACCCATCCCCAAGGTAGGTTATGGGACAAATTGATTAGGGGTATTTATCTCAAGCCTTGGGCATTTGCTCGATAGATAAAAATGAGGCATCCATAAAGCTCTCGATGATTACATGCCCCGTCACGGGTACCATAGGCGGATACACCGTGACCAAGGAGAGAACGATGAAGCAGATCGATACCACCCAGCTCGACACCGCCGCCTGCCAGGCTCAGGCTGCCGAATACCACGCCCGCGGCTTTAACTGCGCACAGGCCGTTGCCTGCACGCTCGCACCTGCCGTCGGGCTCGACCCCCAGACCGCCTTTACCCTCACCGAGGGCTTTGGCGCCGGCATGGGTGGCATGACCGAGACCTGCGGCGCCATCTCGGGCGCTGTTGCCATCATGGGCTTTGTAATGAGCGACGGCATGGAGAACCCCAAGACCAAAGGCCAGACCTACAAGCTGTCGCGCGAGATTGCCAAGCGATTTGGCGAGAAGAACACGACGACCGTCTGCGGCACGCTCAAGGGCATCGGATCGGATAAAGGTCCGCTCCGCAGCTGCCCCGGCTGCATCGACGATGCCGTCGAGATCGCCTGCGATGTGCTAAAGCAGCTCGCCGAGTAAACGGCAGCAACATAAAACGACGGCCGGCGCGTTTGGGATCCATCCAAAAGAACGCCGGCCGTCGCCGTTAGAACTCGGCAAATTTGGGAGCGCCGACCTCGATCTCTTCGCGCCCCGCCATAAGCTCGCGCATCTTGGCGCAAAATTGCTCCTGCTCCCCCGCTTTGAATACCAGGTGAAGTGTCACGGCATCCGCGTAATCGGTATCCGAAACCTTGGCACCCGAATCCTGCGCCAAACGAAGCACCTGCTCATACTGCGGATAGGCCACATGCACGTCAACAGGCACGACGCTCGTCATCTCGACAATCTGCCCGGCCTCCCGAGCAGCTGCCACCGCCGCCTGCGTCGCCGCAGTATAGGCGCGCACCAAGCCACCAGGTCCCAACAGCGTGCCACCAAAATAGCGCGTCACCACGCAGCAAACATTTTTGAGCTCTGCGCCGCGCAACACCTCGAGCGTCGGCATACCGCTCGTGCGGCTCGGCTCACCATCATCGCTCTGGCGCTCGCGTCCATCGACTAAAATCCACGCGGGAACATTGTGTCGAGCGTCGTAATGACGCTTGCGAACCATCTCGATAAAGGCATTCGCCTCATCCTCGGACTCAATATGGACCAGTTGGGCAATAAAACGGCTCTTGCGGTCCACAAACTCGCCCGAAGCCTCAATATTCGATTGCAGAGTAAAATAGCTGTCCAACAAAGCCCCTCAACAACAAGCAAAGCAACAAACAGCCTCAATAATACGGCAAAGACAGAACCGTTGTCCTCGCCGACAAGAACGGAAACGCCAATAATGCCGTCACCAACAGACACTATGACCCAATCCGAGGGCACTAAAAAGATAGGAGCCCCCGCTCGTGACCGCGGGTCGGGGCTGCGACAATGATGTTGAAGTGCC
>CALIOA010000034.1:0-7143 GCA_938045065.1 uncultured Collinsella sp. | reverse complement strand
GAGTTCCGCACGCAAAGAAGGCCACTTAATGTGGCCTTCGTCTTGCGCAGGACTGTAGAGCAGGAAACCTTATATCCGGCCCCTCCGTCCGGGGACCGCGCCGTACCAGCTACAGCGTCATGTTTGGATCGGCGTCGACGTCGAACGGCGAGATTTCACCTCGGTCGAATTTACGGCGAGCGACCTCCGCGATCATGGCTGCGTTATCGGTACAGGCAGACAAGGGCGGCACCGTTACGCGAATCCCCTGACGCCCAAGCTTCTTGATCATCATCTCGCGCAGATGCGGGTTAGCCGAGACGCCGCCACCGATGCAGTATTCCTTGCATCCGGTAGCGTGCAATGCGTTTTTGGCCTTCTTGTACTGCACGTCAAAGACCGCCGCCTCAAACGAAGCTGCCAGATCGGGCAGGTGAATCGTGCGCCCGGCCTTGGTCTCTTGCTCGATGTAGAGCGTCACCGCCGTCTTAAGGCCCGAAAGCGAGAATCGATAGTCTCCCCTACTATTGAGCGCACGGGGGAAGTCAATCGCGCGGGGATTGCCCGTCTCGGCCAGCTTGGAAATGATGGGGCCACCAGGATAGCCCAGGCCCAACGCCTTGGCCACCTTGTCGAAGGCCTCGCCCACGGCGTCGTCGAGCGTCTCACCGAGCACCTCGTAGTCGCCCCATGCCTTTACGTGCACGAGCATGGTGTGCCCGCCCGAGACAAGCGTGAAGATGAACGGCGGCTTGAGGTCGGGCTGCGCCAGCAAGTTGGCAAACAGGTGCCCCTCCAGATGGTTGACGCATACGAGCGGCTTGCCGGCAGCATACGCAAAGCCTTTGGCAAAGGCAACGCCCACCACGAGGGCGCCCACCAGGCCCGGACCCTGTGTCACGCCCACGGCAGCAAGCTCGCTGGGGGCAATGGCTCCACCCTCAAGACCAAGCGATGCCGCGGCATCCTCGAGCGCCGCATCCACGACACTCACAATCACCTCAACGTGTTTGCGCGAGGCGATCTCGGGCACCACGCCGCCAAAGCGGGCATGAAAATCAATCTGTGTCGACACCTGGTTGGCCAGCATATTGCCATTCGAATCGATAATCGCCACGGCCGTCTCATCGCAGGAACTCTCGATAGCGAGCACTAGGCGGCGGCGCTCAATTTCGGCACGCTCCCCCTCGGAGCGCCCAGGCGCAGGCAGCGGCCATACGCGCTGCTCTGCCGCCGTCGGCTCGGGCGAAGCATTGTCGACCGGAAGCACCAGGGGCAGCGGAGCCGTCATGACGATGGCATCCTTGCCGGCACCATAGTAGCCGCGGCGCCGTCCTGCCTCGGTAAAGCCCAGAGCGTTATAAAGCGCGATCGCTCCCTCGTTGCCGTCCTCAACCTCGAGCGAAGCCGTGGTGCAGCCGAGCATCTGGGCATCATAGCTCACATGCGACAGCAGCTTGCGGGCAATGCCCTCACGGCGATGTGCCGGGTCGACGGCGACATCCAGAATCTGCACATCACCGTCCACGACCATACCGCCGGCAAGGCCCAACAGCTTGCCGTCGTCGTGTGCTACCCACCAACTACGCGGCGCAGCGACGTCCTCGCCCAGTTCGGACAAGAACATGCCCGGCGTCCACGCCTCGTGTCCGGCACCTTCAAAGCAGGCAGCCTCCAGCGCGCTCGCGCCCTCGGCATCCGCCGCGCCCATGGGACGGAACTGCAGATGACGACCGGCGAGCTCATCGGCAACGCCCGTAATTTCGCTCTGCGCACTCTCGGCAAGACCAAGACGCTTGCGCTCGTTTTCCTCGGCATCCGAAAGGCGTGTGTAAATCGGCAGGACGCGAGCCGGATCGCCGTCACCCGCAGCGTGCGCGAGCAGCAAGCCCTCGCCCGAAGGCCACCACAGGTCGCGCTCCACGCAGCGGGCGGTCTCGTCCTCACCCAGCAGCTTGCCATAGCGCACGAGACCGTCACCGGTCAGCTGAACCTGGTCCCAGTCCGCTGCTTGGCGCCACTCATCGAGCGCCACGGCGGCCTTGACCACGTGTTCGCGCTCAAATTGACGCTCGGGACCCTCATCGACCAGCATATACAGCGCCGGATATACCTCACCGCGCATAGCATCGGCCAAGATACCAAGCTTGCCGCGCACGCCAGCCTTCCACGCCGTCCAAGCGCAAGCGTCGAGCGTCGACACGCCCAGCAGCGGAACATTGGCACCGCGCGCGAGGCCCTTGGCAGTGGAGATGCCGATGCGCACACCCGTAAACGACCCCGGGCCGCGGCCGACCACGTAGTAACCAACATCGCTGCAATCCAGACCGGCTTGAGCCAGCACGCCATCAACGGTATTCACGAGCTCAACGTTGGCGTGACGGCGACACATGTGGTCGCCACTCACGAGCTTCGTCTCGCCCGTCTGCCCATCAATCCAGCTTGCCGCGCAGGCAAGCATGTCGGTCGAAGTATCGAGCGCCACCACCAGCGCGTTGTCGTTATGCAAGCTCATCTTGTACAGCCTTATCAATCAAATGGGAAAGCTCCATTGCGCGGTCACCGTGCGCCTCGAGCGTTATCGTTCGCACATCGCTGTCGCCCTCATCACGCTTGAGCGTCACCGAAAGATACTCATCCGTCAGCTCGTCTTGGAATTGTTCGCCCCATTCCAGTAGGCAAGCACCCTCATAGCCCAGCACATCGAAAATGCCCGTATCCTCGAGCTCGTAGGCATGCTCCAGGCGGTATAGATCAAAGTGAAACAGCGGAATACGGCCTTGATCGTGAACGGCCATGAGCGCAAACGTAGGGCTCGTAACCATATGCCCATCGCCCAGCCCGCGCGAGACGCCCTTGGTAAAGTGAGTTTTGCCCACTCCCAGGCCACCGGTCAGGATGAGCACATCGCCGTCCTCAAGGCACGGTGCAATTAGCTCGCCAAAGTACTCCGTATCGGCAGCGCAAGTCGTTTTGTAAGTACCTACCCCCAGGCGCTCCAGGGACATATATGCTCCTTATTATTCCGAGGCGTCCTCTGGTGCGGGATGTCGCTCCAGATAGTCGCCCAGCATCTTAAAGTCTTCCTCCAGCAGTTCCTGCCACGCCGGATTGCGTAGCGCTGCTGCCGGATGGAACGTAGGCATTACTACAAAATGCCCCATCTGGTGGAACCTGCCGCGCAGCTTAGTAATGCCAATCTCGGTCTTAAGCACAAAGTGCGTCGCGGGGTTGCCGAGCGTCACTATAATATCGGGCCAGATGCTTCGAATCTGCTCACGCAAAAACGGCGAGCAAGCCAGCACTTCCTCGGGACGTGGATTGCGGTTTCCCGGCGGGCGGCACTTAAGCACGTTGGCAATGTAGACGTCTTCGCGTTTGAGCCCCGCCAGCGACAAAATGCCGTTGAGGTCCTCGCCTGCCGCCCCCACAAAGGGCTCGCCCTGCAAATCCTCATTGCGGCCCGGCGCCTCGCCAATAAACATCACACGAGCGCGGGGGTTTCCCACGCCAAACACGATATTGTGACGCGACTGGTAGAGCTGGCAGAGGTGACAATCGCCCAGAACGGCCTCAATTTCCTCGAGTGCGACCTCACGTGGTGCCTGATGGGTATGGCCGGGGATGTGCATGACGCCCATGGCGACTCCTACACGTAGACCTTGTCGAGGCGCATGCCAAAGCCGCAGGCGACCTCGTAGTTAATCGTTCCGCGCAGTCGGGCCATCTCGTCCATAGTGATCTCGGCATCGCCATCGCGGCCGACAATAATCATCTCGTCACCATACTCGGCCTCGGGAATCTCGTGTGCCGGGTTGGACTGAATGGCGACCATAAACTGGTCCATGCAGATATTGCCAACCTGATGCACGCGCTCGCCGCGATACAGCACATCCATACGATTGGAAAGCGTACGCGATAGGCCGTCGGCATAACCGATCGGCAGCGTGCAGATCTGAACGCGCGTGCGCGGTACGCGGTAGGTAAAACCGTAGCCCACGCCCTCACCCATCGCAGGGTGTGCCACGCGCGTCACGCGCGCATGGACGCTCATAACGGGATCAAGCTGCATCACGCGGCCACTCAGCTCGCACGGCTGCATGCCATACAAGCCAACGCCGGCGCGAATCATATCAAAATGCATCGAGGGGTCGAGCATCGAGGACGGCGTGTTGGCGCAGTGCACGATACCGCACTCAAAACCCGCATCCTTAATGGCTTGAACGGCCTCGGTAAAGCGCTGGCACTGCAGTTTGTAGTCCCAGCCCGAAGGTTCATCGGCCGTGGCGAAGTGCGTAAATACGCCGTCGCACTGAATACCGCGATGGAAATTTATACCGCGGACAAAGTCGAGCACCTGCGTGTAGTGAACGCCGATACGATTCATGCCCGTCTCGATGGCGAGATGATACTTGCCCACTTTGCCCGCCGCGACGGCACATTCGCCATACGCAAGAGCAAAGTCAGACGTATAGACCGAAGGCATGATATCAAACTCGAGCAACGTCGGAATGGCCTCGATAGGCGGCTCGCTTAGGATGAGGATGGGTTTCGTAATCCCGCCCTGTCGGAGCTCAACGCCCTCGTTAACCGTCGCCACGGCAAACATGTCGGCACCGGCCGAATACATGATCTTGGCGCACTCAACAGCTCCATGACCATAAGCATCGGCCTTAACCACGCAGCACAGGCGCTGACGTGGATTCAGCAAATTCTTATAGGCCCTCGTGTTGCGACGGAGCGCCCCGCGGTCGATCTCGACCCAGGACCAGCGCGTCAAATCGGCTTTATTCATGATTAGTCATCCGACCCTTCGTCCATGATTCCCAGATCTTCGAGCGCATCCTTTGCCGCCAGTTCCATGGCAGGACCGATCAAGTCGATAAGATCGGTCGCGATGACGCTCTTCTCACCATACTCCGTCACCGCGGCAAAACCGGCGTAGCTGTGAAGTGCGACGGCGTACGAATACAGCAACTCCCAACGATCCATCTCGTCGCGCATGGTGGCAAGCGTGCCGGCCAAAATACCCGCGAGAACATCACCCGAACCGGCAGTTGCCAGAGAAGCCGGACCCGAGAGCGGCAGCAGCACACGCTCAACGCCACAGATAGCCGTCGTCGGCCCCTTGGCAATGACAACCAGGTTGTCGGAGCCTGCAGCCCAGACAACCTTCTGCGCGGCCGCAATCGCGGTACCAAGGTCGTTCACCTCGTCACCGGCAACCAGACGCGAAAGCTCACGATAGTGCGGCGTCATAACCAACGGCTGCTCGCGACGATACATCTCGGGGTTACTATCAATACCGTCAATGGCAATCTTAGCAAGGCAGTTGAGTGCATCGGCATCCAAAATAAGCGGTACATCAAGCTCGAGCAAGCCCGAAACCACCTGCATAGCGCCGGCAGATGTCGTCATACCGGGACCGCACAGTACACAGCTGTACTTCTTTGCAATCTCGCACACCGTCATGCGCGCAGCGGCGCCAAAGGAGCCGCGGGAATCAGACGGAATAGCAAAGACGGGAATCGAAGGAAGTGCCATGCGAATAAGATTGGCGCAGGCGTCAGGAGCCGCGACTGCCACGTAACCAGCACCCGCGCGAGCTGCAGACTTGGCCGCCATAATGGCAGCACCAGGATATTGCGCAGATCCGGCGACAATAAGCACAGAGCCACGGGAATACTTATCGATATTCGTAGGTAGTGGGGCAAAGTAATCAACTAAGTCACCGGGCTCGACAATCTCGGCGGCGTGGTCGACATCATCGATGACCTCGTCAAGACGGTCGTAAAGATTGCCGCAGATCAAATCGCCAGCATACTCAGGACCATCAGCGCTATACAGACCAATCTTGGGCGCAATCATCGTCACCGTATGCTCGGCACGAATGCAGTCGTCATCAACAACGCCCGTCTCGGCATTCAGGCCCGAGGGAACATCAATGGATACGACACAATCGGCGCATTCATTGACCGTAGGAATCCAGATGGAGAACGGCGCACGCAGATTTCCGTGGAAACCGGTACCAAAAATGGCATCGACAACAACATCGGCCTTATCGATCAAAACCTCGAGTTCGTCACGCGAGGGGCCGACGCAAACGTGCACATCGCGGCCGGCAGTACGACGAGCAACATGACGTGCCAGAGCAGCAGGAATCTCATCCGGCTCAACCGGAGAAACGATATCCACGTCCACACCCTTATGGCTCAGGATATCGGCGGCAACCCAACCGTCGCCGCCATTATTACCAAAACCGACCAGAACGAGAACCCGATCGGGATTGAGCTTCAAGACCTCGTTGGCGGCAAACTCACCCGCTAGCTCCATAAGCTCGGCCTTCGAAGTCCCTTCGCGTTCGATGATATCCTCGAGACGAACGACTTCTTCGGTACTCAAAACCGGTTTCATCTATGCTCCTAGCGTATCTTGCGAAGCATCGCCCAGGTGCTCCGTCAATGCTGAATTCTGCAGCTGCTCAAGCTCATCTAAAACAGAGCGAGCCTCTTTAAATGTCTGCGCTACGCGTTTCTTGGTGCTCACCTTTTCCTCTTTTGGCTTAGGCCGAGCATCTTCGGTAATCGCGATGGCATTCGCAACGGCCAAGTCTCCTGTAAGCGTAATGGAAAGAGCGACCTCAACAACACCCAGTTCTTGAGCGATCTCGAGAGCACGGCCCGAAAGCAGCGCCTTCGGTTTGCCGAGTTTATCACGCGTAACCGAAACATCCTTGCGACCCACGCCTTGACTAAAACCCGTGCCGAGAGCTTTAAGTACCGCCTCGCGCGAAGCAAAGCGGCTCGCATAGTGAGCAGCGGGACGCGATGATGCATCGCAATACGCACGCTCTTCTTCGGTAAACACACGCCGAGCAAACGACGGCGTCTTTTCAAGAATTGATTTCATGCGGGAAATCTCGACGATATCAACGCCGATACCAGCTTCAGCCATGTTCACCTCCATATCGCACAGACTAAGTTATTGTAGCCCGTTCGCAGAAGATGCGACAAACGAGGGTTATAAAACACAGCTACTATGTGAGACAAAAGCCCGTAAACGCAAAAAAGGGGGAGGCCGCGAGGCCTCCCCCTTCTAAGTTCAAGCGTACGGCTCGGTGCCGTCCACCGGTCAGCGGCGCCCTGGCCTCCCACGGGCTGACCC
>CALIOA010000033.1:0-1172 GCA_938045065.1 uncultured Collinsella sp. | reverse complement strand
AAAAAAAGAACTGGCAACGAGCTATTTTCGCACCGAAGTACTATCTTCGCCGTGATGATGCTTAACTTCTGTGTTCGGAATGGGAACAGGTGTGTCCATCATGCTATCATTACCAGATCTTCTCTTCAAGTATCCTTCAGGACACTCAAAACCAGATAGTAGTCTCTTTCTTTCAAGCTCGCTTGCCTTTTCGGTCAAGCCCTCGACCTATTAGTATCAGTCCGCTTAACATGTCACCATGCTTACACTCCTGACCTATCTACCTTATCGTCTTTAAGGGGTCTTACTTGCTTGCGCAATGGGAAATCTCATCTTGAAGTGGGTTTCACACTTAGATGCCTTCAGCGTTTATCCCTTCCGCATTTAGCTACCCAGCTATGCCACTGGCGTGACAACTGGTCCACCATTGATGCGTCCATCCCGGTCCTCTCGTACTGAGGACAGCTCTTCTCAAATTTCCTGCGCCCACGACAGATAGGGACCGAACTGTCTCACGACGTTCTGAACCCAGCTCGCGTACCGCTTTAATGGGCGAACAGCCCAACCCTTGGAACCGACTTCAGCTCCAGGATGCGATGAGCCGACATCGAGGTGCCAAACCTCCCCGTCGATGTGAACTCTTGGGGGAGATCAGCCTGTTATCCCCAGGGTAGCTTTTATCCGTTGAGCGACGGCCTTTCCATTCAGCACCGCCGGATCACTAAGCCCGACTTTCGTCCCTGCTCGACTTGTAGGTCTCGCAGTCAAACACCCTTTTGCCTTTGCACTCTGCGCTTGGTTTCCATCCAAGCTGAGGGTATCTTTGGGCGCCTCCGTTACTCTTTGGGAGGCGACCGCCCCAGTCAAACTGCCCGACTGACACTGTCCCGTCAACGGCTTTACGTCGTCCGGTTAGAAATCCAATACAACAGGGGTAGTATCCCAACAGCGGCTCCTTGAATACTGGCGTATCCATCTCTTTGCCTCCTACCTATCCTGTACATGCTGCATCAAATCCCAATATCAACCTGCAGTGAAGCTCCATGGGGTCTTTCCGTCTAGTCGCGGGTAACCTGCATCTTCACAGGTACTAAGACTTCACCGAGTCTACAGCTGAGACAGCGCCCAAATCGTTACGCCTTTCGTGCGGGTCAGAACTTACCTGACAAGGAATTTCGCTACCTTAGGACCGT
>CALIOA010000032.1:0-66084 GCA_938045065.1 uncultured Collinsella sp. | reverse complement strand
TGTGCAATCGCAAGAAGATGACGGGGCGGAATGTCAATCCTGGTCTAACAGAGCCTTATTTAATCCCCGTCCCAGAAAAATCATCCCGCGCGGGCATTTGGCTCACGCGGGATGATGGCGTCTTATTTGTCCTGCTCCAGCAGATCGGACGGCGTGCGATCGGGCTTGCCACCGCGGAAGATCTCGCGACCGTGCAGGCGATGCTCCAGGTCACGTTCGGCCTTTTCCTCGTCAATCTTGGTCTGGCTCACCGACGGGTCCTCAATCAGCGACGACACCGAGTTCACCTGCTTTTGAATGCGCTCGGAAATCGTGTCGTCCATACTCACGATATGCATCTTCCAGTCGATGTTCGTAGCGGTCGATGAGCTCTTGGTCCACACGAACGTCAGAATGGCGCTCTGATGGCCCCGTGCGGGAAACATGCCAAAGAAAGAGTCATGCTGGATCTTGCTGTCCTCGTCGATATAGGCGTGCACGTTATACACCACGCGGTCGATCTTATCGTTGAGCAACGCGTTGGTCGCAAGCGCCGCAGCCTGAATCTGCCCGTTGGACAGCAGCTCGAGCTCGTTGGCAGATGATGTGTCCAACACCGTTACCTCGACCGTGCCCGTACGTTCATCGGCTTCATCGACGGTAAAGTCGAGCGGGAACTGCGTAAAGCCGTTGCCCCACTCGAGTCCACCCTTGAGTGCTGTAGAAACGGTATCGACCGAAACGCTCTCGGACAGATTGGCGGTATTCAGACGGCGCATCACGCCGTAGCCAATCTGCATGCCCACGATCAGCACCAAGATGCCGATAACCACGACCATGGCAGTCTTCGTAATGGTATGGCTCACCTGCGAGCCCGAAGGATCGTCCTCGGACAGTGGGTCGATATGTTTTGCCTGGCTCGCGCGATCCTCGCTGCGCAGCCGCGCCAGCGTCGCCTTGTCACCGCGCTTGACGGCAGCCTCTTTCTCGCGCATGCGCTCGGTACGCTTTTTGGCGAGCGTAGGATCCAAGACGCCGGATGCATCGATTTCGGAGAATAACTCCGTCACTTCTTCCGGAGTCAAAGGGTTCTTGTCAGCCATAAACTTCCTGTCATATCAATCAGTCGAGCTCGTGCGCACGCGCACCTTCGAACTGCATTCGATAGTAACGGGCATAGGTGCCGCCACGGGCGAGAAGCTGCTCGTGCGTACCACGTTCCACAACGCGACCATGCTCGACGGTCGCAATCTCGTCGGCATGCTTAATGGTCGAGAGACGGTGGGCGATGATGATCGTGGTGCGACCGCGCGCCAGGCGCTCGAGCGACCCCTGCACCGCCTCCTCGCTCTCGTTATCCAAGGCGCTCGTCGCCTCGTCCAGGATCAAGATCTTGGGGTTCTTGAGAAACACGCGCGCAATGGCTACGCGCTGCTTCTGGCCGCCCGAAAGACGGCTGCCGCGCTCGCCCACGACCGTGTCGTAGCCCTGCGGCAGCGACTCAATGAAGGCATCGATATTGGCGCGGTGGGCAGCCTCGGCGACCTCTTCTGCCGTGGCGCCAGGCTTGCCGTAGGCGATGTTCTCGCCAATCGTACCGTCAAACAGATAGACATCCTGCTGCACCAGGCCAATGGCGCGGCGCAGACTCTGTTGCGTCACGTCGCGCACGTCCTGGCCGTCGATGCTGATGGATCCGTCCGCCACGTCGTAAAAGCGCGGCAGCAGCGAACAAGTCGTAGACTTGCCGCCGCCCGAGGGGCCAACCAGGGCAATGGTCTGTCCGGGCTTGATGGACAGATTCATATGGTCGATAACAGGGCGTCCGTCGGCGCCGCCCTCGCCCAACTCAACATCCTCGTAGCTAAAGCACACGTCGCGATATTCAACCGCGCCTGCCGTCACCTGCAGGTCCGCGGCATCCGGCTTATCCTGGATATCCGGAGCGGTCGAAAGCACCTCGTCCATGCGCTTAAAGCCGGCGATGGCCTTCTGATACGTTTCGGCCGAATTGACGAGCGTCTCGAGCGGCGTGCAGAACAGCGAAATATAGAGCGCGAAGGTCGCCATATCGACCGCCTGCAGCTGTCCCTGGGCGACCAGCCAACCGCCCAGCAGCACCACGATCACGTAAAACACGCCCGAGAGCAGGCCATACGTCGCAGTGTAGATGCCCATGGCGTGATACATATTCTCCTTGGACGAAAGATAGCGGTCGTTCGAGGCGCGAAACTTAGAGCGTTCGGTCTCCTCGTTGGCAAAGCTCTTGACCACGCGCATGCCCGCCAGCGAATCCTGCAGCTGCGCATTAATGCCGCTGATTTTTTTGCGGTTGTCGCTAAAGACCTCGCGCATGCGCATGTTCTGCCAAAACATGATGACCGCAAAGGCCGCCGTCACCACGGCCATGGCAAGCGCCAGCACCGGGGCGATAGCAAAGAGAATCACAAACGAGCCGACGATCTCGATGCCGCAGATGATAATCCACTCGGGCACATGGTGCGCCGCCTCGCAGATATCGAACAGGTCGTTGACCACGCGGCTCATCATGTCACCCGAGCTGTTGCGATCGAAGTACGCAAAGCTAAAGCGCTCGTACTGATCGAACAGGTCCTCGCGCATCTTGGACTCCATGCGCGCGCCCATCACGTGGCCCCAGTAACTCACAAAGTAGCGACAGGCGCAACGGATGGCATACATCAGTACCAAGCCGACCGCAATCATACCGAGCGCCTGCATAATAGCAGCCTGACCCTGGGTAAAGAGCCCGCCGGTCAGATTGCGCAGAATAATGGGAAACGCCAAGTCAATGGCGGCGAGCACCAGGGCGCAAACAGTATCGGCAACAAAAAGCCCCATCTGGGGCTTGTAATACGAAAGAAACCTCTTCAGCATGTGATCCTCAAAGAAATATCAGCAACGTAAGGCCCTGAGACAAAGCAATCATCAGTACTTGTCCCAGGGCTATCCCCACTCGTTAGAGCTCCGCGCCCCCAAGGCGATGCGCGATGCTATCGCAGGCCAAGGCGCCCACGACGGTCTTGGCATCTTCGATCTTGCCGTCGAGCACGGCGTCGATCAGCTCGTGCAGCGGCACCAGATCCACGTTGACAAACTCGTCATCATCGGGGTTGGGCGCATCAAACTCGAGCTTGGTGGCCAGGTAGATGTGAATGATCTCATCACAGAAGCCGCAGGACGTGACAATCGACGTCAAAAAGCGAATGCGACCAGCCCTAAAGCCCGTCTCCTCGTGCAGCTCGCGCTTGGCGCAATCGAGCGGGTCCTCGCCTGGATCGAGCTTGCCGGCGGGAATCTCGACCGTCACGCGGTCGATGGCGGTGCGGTACTGACGCACCAGTACGATCTTGCCGCTCTCGGTCAGTGCCACAACGGCCGCCGCACCCGGATGGCGAACGATATCGCGGGCGCTGCGGTGACCGTTGGGCAGCTCGACCTCAAGACGGTGGACGTCGAGGATCTTGCCCTTCCAGGCGCACTCCTCCGAAAGAATCTTCTCGTGCAGCTCGGTATCGTGCGGGTCGTCGTCGCCCAGCACCAGCGCCGGCTCGTCAGCGACCTCGCCACCAGGCTCGCCCTCGGCGTGCCCATACATGCGGCTGTCCTCTTCGACGATCTGCGCATCCACGAGCTCTTCGTTCTTCTCGTCCATCCGTCTCATCCCTCTCGGACTTTAGGCATCCCAGGCGTCGCGGCCACGCAGCGCGCGCAGACCGATGTCATGACGCAGGGTCTTGCCCTCAAAATCAATCTTTTCACAGGCCTCGTAGGCAAGGTTGCGAGCGTTCTCGAACGTGTCGCCCAGCGCGGTCACGGCAAGCACTCGGCCACCGTTGGTCACGAGCTGACCGTCCACCACGGCGGTGCCGGCATGGTACACGGTCACGTTCTCCATGGCCTCGGCGTCGGCGATGCCGGTGATGACTTTGCCCTTCTCGTAGCTGCCGGGGTAGCCCGCGCTCGTCAGGACAACAGCCACAGCCCACTCGTCACGCCAGTCGAGTTCAATCTGATCGAGCTCACAGTTGGCACAAGCCAGCATGACCTCGACCAGGTCGTTCTTGAGGCGCGGCAGCACGACCTGCGTCTCAGGGTCGCCAAAGCGGGCGTTGAACTCCAGCACCTTGGGGCCGGCGGGGGTGAGCATAAAGCCGCCATACAGGCAGCCGCGGTAGTCGATGCCCTCGGCAGCAAGCTCGGCCACGGTCTGTTCCATGACCTTCACCATCGTGGCGTGCTCTTCGTCGGTCACGATGGGTACCGGGCTGTAGACGCCCATGCCACCGGTGTTGGGGCCCTTGTCGCCCTCGAGCGCACGCTTGTGGTCCTGCGAAGTGGCCATGGGGCGCACGGTCTTGCCGTCGGTAAAGGCCAGCAGCGAGCACTCGGGACCAACCAGCATCTCCTCAATGACAACGGTGTTGCCGGCATCGCCAAAGGTGCCGCCAAAGCACTCGCGCACGGCCTCCTCGGCCTGCTCGAGCTCAGTCGCCACGATAACGCCCTTGCCCGCGGCAAGGCCATCAGCCTTCACGACCAGCGGGGCGCCCTGCTCGCGCACATAGGCGAGAGCCGAAGCCTCGTCAGTAAACGAGCCGTAGGCGGCCGTCGGAATGCCGGCACGCTCCATGAGCTGCTTGGAGAATAGCTTGGAGCCCTCCATCTGAGCGCCCTCGGCACCCGGGCCAAAGCAGGGAATACCCGCCGCGCGCACGGCATCGGCTACGCCCGCCACGAGCGGAGCCTCGGGGCCAATCACCACGAGTCCGCATCCGTGGCTCTGGGCAAACGCCGCCACGGCCGCAGGATCGCAATCGTCGAGAACCACGTTCTCGCCGCAGCTCGCGGTGCCGCCGTTACCCGGCGCAATGTAGAGCTTGCCGGCGCGCGGTGATGCTGCGAGCTTAGCTGCCAAAGCATGCTCGCGGCCGCCGCTGCCCAACAACAGGATGTCGATGGTTTGAGTGTCCGCCTTCAAGGGTGCCTCCTCTATGGATGAACGGTCCGCCAACCATGCGGACCCATTACAAAGCAAATATACCCCTCGGCCGCCCGTCCGGGCTGCAAAGGGGTATATCGCAATAACCGAATAGTGCCGATTACTTCCAGAATCGGTTGATGACCTGCTCGCGACCGGCGCCGACGCCAATGAACGTCACGCGGGTGTGTGCCAGATCCTCGATAAATGCCACGTAGTCCTGAGCCTCCTGCGGCAGCTCCTCAAAGCTGCGGCAACCGGTGATGTCGCACTTCCAGCCCGGGAGCTCCTCGTAGATGGGCTTGGCGTGCTCAAAACGAACCTGATGCTCGGGCAC
This sequence comes from uncultured Collinsella sp., assembly GCA_938045065.1. Lineage (GTDB taxonomy): Bacteria > Actinomycetota > Coriobacteriia > Coriobacteriales > Coriobacteriaceae > Collinsella. Next base: position 60,769 of record CALIOA010000032.1, on the reverse strand, counting down.
GCTCGTGTAACGCTCGCCGTCGACGTCGTAGGCAACGCACACCTTGATGGTATCGAAGGCCGAAAGCACGTCGAGCTTGGTCATGGCGATATCGGTGAGGCCGTTGACACGCGAGGCGTAGTTGGCGATGGGGCCATCGAACCAACCGCAGCGACGGCGACGGCCGGTGGTCACGCCGTACTCATAGCCCTCCTCGGTCAGCGTATGGCCGGCCTCGGACTCATAGGAAAGCTCGGTGGGCATGGGGCCCGAACCGACGCGGGTGATATAGGCCTTCATGACGCCCAGCACGCGGTCGACATTCTTCATACCGACGCCAGAGCCGGTGATGGCGCCGCCGGCGGTGCAGTTGGAAGACGTCACGTACGGATAGGTGCCGTGGTCAATGTCGAGCAGCGTTGCCTGGGCGCCCTCGAACAGCAGGTCCTTGCCCTCGTCGATCATGTTGTTGAGCAGCAGGCTCGTCTCGGTGATGTAGGGGCGCAGGCGCTCGGCCATGGGCAGGTACTCGTCGCAGATCTGGTCCACGGTGTAGGTAGGCAGGTGGTAGATGAGCTCCAGCTCGGGATTCACGCGGGCAAGAGCGGTCTCCAGCTTGTCGCGGAACAGCGCCTCGTCCAGCATGTCCTGCATGCGCAGGCCAATGCGGGCCATCTTGTCCTGGTAGCACGGACCGATGCCGCGCTTGGTGGTACCAATGTTCTTCTTGCCGAGCTTCTGCTCAAAAGCACCATCCAGATCGATGTGGTACGGCATGATGATGTGCGCGTTGCCACTGATCTTGAGGTTCTTGGTGGTGATGCCGTCGGCCTCGAACATGTCAATCTCCTCAAGAACAACCTTGGGGTTGACGACGCAGCCGTTACCGATCACCGACACATGGTCGGAATACATGATGCCGGAGGGCACCTGGTGCAGGCCGTACTTCTTGCCGTTGACGACGATGGTGTGGCCGGCGTTATTACCGCCCGAATAGCGCACGACGGCATCGAAGTCGCCGGCGACCAGGTCGCAGATCTTACCCTTGCCCTCATCGCCCCACTGGGCACCGACCAAAACGGTTGACGGCATGTTTACTCCTTACATTCATGGACTGTCTACGCGCCACGCCGGCACGCAGAAGCACAAAACATTCCCAGTATACCCGTGCAACGGGCGCCTGTCCTACTCCTCGGTATGCGCCCCATCAAGCTCATAGAACTTGGTGGATGCCGGCAGGAACATCAGGTCGACGTCACCGATCGGGCCCGAACGGTTCTTGGCCACGACGATACGCGTAACGCCCTCGTCGGGTCGATCGTCACGCGAGGCCTCGGCCTCATCGGCGGAGCGGTCCAAGAACATAACGATGTCGGCGTCCTGCTCGATGGAGCCCGATTCACGCAGGTCGGACAGCTGCGGGCGCTTGCCGGTACGGGACTCGACCTGACGCGACAGCTGCGACAGCGCAATGAGCGGGATCTTAAGCTCCTTGGCCATGATCTTTAAACCACGCGACATCTCGGAGACCTCGACGGTACGGCTCTCGGAGCGACGTCCCGGCGGAGGACTCACCAGCTGCAGGTAGTCCAGGATAATGATGGCCTTCTCCTTGTTGTGGAGCATGCGGCGGCTCTTGGCGCGGATCTCGGTCACCGTGGTGCCGGGCGTATCGTCAATCAGAATGTCGAGCTTAGACAAGGTCTGCGTGGCCTCGTTGATATTGGCCCACTGCTCGGGGCTAATGCGGCCCGTACGGAAGTCGCTGATCGAGATCATGGCGTAGGCGCAAATCAGGCGCTGGGCAATTTCCTTGCCCGACATCTCCAGCGAAAAGAAGCCGACGGTATAGCCCGCAGCGGCGGCATTCAGCGCCAAGTTCAGAGCGAACGACGTCTTACCCACGGCAGGGCGGGCGCCGATAATGATGAGCTGGCCCTCGCGGAAACCCATAAGCATGCGGTCGAGCGACGGGAAGCCGGTGGGCACGCCCGCGGCCTGTCCGCCGGCCTTACACACTTCCTCGGCCTCGTTATAGGCCTCGACCATAAACTCGGTCAGTGTCTTATAGCTCGACTTGACCTCGCGCGCCGTGACCTTGAGCAGTTTGCTCTCGGCCAGCTCCACGACCTCTTTGGTGTCGGTAGGGGCGTTATAGGCCAGTGCGTTGATCTCGTTGGTGGCACCGATCAGCTCGCGCAGCATCGAGTCGCGACGGACGATGGCGGCATGGTGCTGCCAGTTCACGAGCGACAGGGTCTGACCCATCAGCTCCAAAATGTAGGCCTCGCCGCCCACGGCATCAAGCTTGTTGATACTGCGCAGGTAATCGATCAGCGAGATAGAGTCGATGGGAATGCGGCTGTTGTACATATCGACCATCGCGGTGTAGATGGTCTTATGAATGGGCCGGTAGAAGTCATCGGGCTGCAGCTCGACCTGGGCCTCCTCGACCACCTCGGGCGACAGCAGCATGGCGGCCAGTACATTGGCCTCTGCATCTTGGTTTTGAGGGAGACCCAACTTGGAGCCACGGTCCTCGACCGTCAGCCCCATCTCCCTTTCGTCATATGCCATGAGCATCCTCATTCATATCGCTTGCGAGCATCCATAGTATCAGCCACGGTCCCAAAACGGGCCGCGCCCCGGCAATCATCACCGAACGAAACGGATGAACGGTCCTGTATATAGGACTTCTACGCAACGTTCACCATGACACTCACTCAGCGCAAAAAACAAAAGGGCGCCCTGGTCTCCCAGAGCGCCCTTCTTAGAACAAGATTGTTGCGTTGCAGCAAATGCTACTCGGCAGCAGCCTCAGTCTCGACCTCGGCGGTCTCGGCCTCGGCGACCTCAGCGGTCTCCTCAGCCTCAGCCTCGGCAGCGAGCTCCTCGGCGGTAACGCCAACGAGAACGACAACCTCGGCCTTGATCTCGCGGTACAGCGAGATGGCAACGGTGTGGGCACCGGCAACCTTGATGGGCTTACCGAGCTCGACGCGCTTGCGGTCGATGTCCATACCGAGCTGAGCCTTGATGGCGTCAGCGATCATAGCGGCGGTAACGGAGCCAAAGAGGATGCCCTCGTCGCCGACCTTGACGTCAACGGTGACCGTCTTGCCCTCGAAGGCAGCCTTGGTCTCGTTGGCGGTAGCCAGACGGACGGCCTCGCGCTTGGCGATGTTGTTGCGACGCTCGTCAAGCTGCTTGAGGTTGCCCTTGGTGGCGGCAACAGCGAGCTTCTTGGGGAACAGGAAGTTCTCAGCGTAACCCTGAGCGACCTCTACGACGTCACCCTCGCCGCCCTTGCCCTTGATCTCATCGAGAAGAATAACCTTCATGATGCGTCTCCCTTCTTAGCCGCGGTCGCGGTTGCCACGAGAGGAAACCACGGGGACGGTGTACGGCAGGAGAGCCATCTCGCGGGCGCGCTTGATGGCGTTGGCGATGTCATGCTGATGCTGCGTGCAAGCGCCAGTGACGCGACGGGGCTTGATCTTGCCACGGTCGGTCATGTACTTACGGAGAAGCTGAGTGTCCTTATAGTCGATGAACTCAGTGTTCTCCTTGCAGAACTGGCAGTACTTACGACGCGGCTGACGTGCAGAAAAATCATTAGCCATGTCAAAATACCTTTCGTTTGGCAACTTCGGCGAACCGAAGCCGCCTCTCACTCAAAAATAGGTGAACAGCCCTTAAAACGGGATGTCCTCATCGTAGACGTCGACCGCGGGCGGCGTAGCCACCGGTGCGGCAGGACGCGGTGCGGGCGCTGCAGGAGCTGCGGGGGCGTAACCGCCCTGATCGTAGCCACCCTGGCCACCGCGGGAGCTCATAAACTCGATCTCATCGACGATGACCTCAAGCTTGCTCCGGCGCTGGCCGTCGCGCTCCCAAGAGCTGTAGCGCAGCTTGCCCTCGATCGCAACCTTGTTTCCCTTTGCCAGGAAACGGCTCACGGCCTCGGCGCGCGTGCCGAACATAGTGCAGTCGACAAAGTTGGGATAGTCCTCCCACTCGCCAGTCTGCGGGTTGCGGCGACGATCGTTCACGGCGACGCCAAAGGACAGAACCTGGGTTCCGCCAGCGGTGGCGCGCAGCTCGGGATCACGCGTGAGGTTACCGGTGATGTTCACTCGATTGATGCTCATAACTCACTACTTCCTCTTGGGGCACAAGCCCAGTCCAAAACGACAGTCTTACTCCTGGTCGTCGCGACGGACGATCATGTGGCGGACCACAGCGTCGGTGATGCGCAGGACGCGATCAAGCTCGGCGATCTGGGTAGGATCTGCGTGGAAGTTGATGAGGGTGTAGTCACCATCGGTGAGGTCGTTGATCTCGTAGGCGAGCTTGCGCTTGCCCCACTCGTCAACGGAGTCGACCTTGCCAGCGCCCTCAGCGATCGTGGTATCGATACGCTTCATAACAGCGAGACGAGTCTCGGGGTCGAGCGACGGGTCAACAAAGAACAGCAGTTCATAAGCCTTCATATTGTCACCTCCTCTGGGCAAATGTGGCTTCAGGTCGTGAAGGTGCGCCTGAAGCAGGAAAAGACTTGGTAATAATATCTTTCAACCTCCCAGGCTGCAAGAATATGCAGCTACAACCTCATGACCTCCACATATGTCCATACTCACACGGCACTTCATGCGTCTTCCAACCAAATGCTGACCAAATGCTTGACGGATCTGTGGACAAGATACGGCGCTGCGGGGACAAACTGAGCCAAGCCGCAGGTCAGCGAGCGCATGGCTGTGGTCGCGAAATGCATACCAGTGGTTCACAACACCGTTCAAAGATTTTTAAAATTGCTGCCACGTCGTTTATAAATACTCATTTTGAACAATTTGCCGCATGCAGCCATGCTGGTCAGAGCCCGTTTTTGGCCTCCTGGACCCCATCACGAAGCCAAGCGTTTCAAAAAATGCCAACTTTTCTGTTTGCACTTTGCGATTCCTCGTGTATACTGACTTTCGCATTTAACGGAGAGTTGTCCGAGTGGCCGAAGGAGCACGATTGGAAATCGTGTAGGCGTCAAAAGCGTCTCCAGGGTTCAAATCCCTGACTCTCCGCCAGTTAATTCCAAAGCAGGCCTTCGAGCCTGCTTTGTTTTTACCCCACGCGGAGGGGTGGCAGAGTGGTTGAATGCGGCGGTCTCGAAAACCGTTTGGCCTGTATAAGGTCACGAGGGTTCGAATCCCTCCTCCTCCGCCATTTTGGTTGAGAAAGCTCCCGGGAATGGGAGCTTTTTTGTTTTGAGTCCCTAACAAGCAAATACGGCGCAGGAGGAGGGATTCGAACCCGCCCCTCCCTCAAGACATGTACGTCACCCTCCAAAACCGACATTTTTCGACATCTTTGAAGGCTGATGTACATGTTTGCATATCGCACTCGGCGCACGATCGGCCGTTTTGCCAGCATTCGGTATATTTCCTCACTTCAACGGACATAAGGACTGCATATCGGCATAAAGCGAGAGGTCCCCAATGGATACTCCTGTTCTCATTACGCATAAAACCGCATGGCTCGTCCATCATGCGCCACAAGACCTGGTTCAAGCGATCGCGCAACACGACTACCAGATAGGCGCAAGAGGCCTCTCCACCCAGCAACGCATCACGCGCATTCGACAGGCTCTTACCGACTGCGGTATTCCCACTAGCATGCTTGAGACTATCGATATCTCCGTTGTATTTGCCTTCGAGCGAATCCGCGCCAACGGTGTAAATTGCCACGTTCTTGGCCAAAATCTACCCTACGACCATATTGACGAGCTGTCCCCTGGTATTTTTATCACCGACGAAGCCCTTACCTTCGTATTCGCTGCCGAGTGGATGGACAGAATCGAATACCTCGAATACGGCTACGAAGTTTGCGGTGATTATCGCATGGGGCTCAATCCCGATGGCCCCTACACCGATCAACCAGCTACCGCTTCCAAGAACGAAATTGTCGATCTGCTCGATCGGCACCCCGGCAAACCCGGTGCCACACGCGCCCGACTCGCGCTCAGGCATATCTACGACCACTCAGCCTCACCCATGGAGACCGCATCCGCTATCGCCCTTTCACTTCCGACGAGCGAAGGCGGCGTTGGCATCCGAGGTGTCGAACTCAACAAGCCGCTCGAAATCCCTAAACGACTTTGGCATTGCACCAAAGCTCGAACGCTCAAAATCGACGCTCTTGTTACCTATAAGCGCAGAGAGCTCGGCATCGAATATAAGGGCGGCTTTCACGACGAGGCCGAACGCAAGGGAGCAGATGCGGAGCGAGAGGCCGTACTCGCCCAAATGGGCTATCGCATCGTCACGCTCACCTCAACGCAATTTGCCAGCCAACTCGCTTTCCACCGTGCCATGAACAATATCCGCGAAGCACTCAGCATGCCTCGTTGCGTAGATGCCGAGTATCAGCGAAAGCAAAACGAACTGCGCAAGGTGCTTATCCGCAACTGGAAGAGCAATCAAGCCGAAGAGTCGCCTTCTGAGTAACGACGAACCCACTCACCCCGCGCTTTCCCCAAACATGTACACCACCCTCCAAAACCGACATTTTTCGACATCTTTGGAGGCTGATGTACATGCTTGGAACCTATGACCGTACCCAGTCCCGACCGTTTGCCGAGCAATGGGGTCGCAATCGGCGCCGAACATGTACTATGTACGGGCATTGTCCAAACCCGTAACTCAAAGGAACCCATCTTGCCCGTCGTCGCCGCTATAACCGTTACCTCACATGCCTCGGATGCCATGGTCGCTATTCCCTTTTGGCTCGAGATGTTCGCTGTTGTCGCGGCATCGATCTCGGGCGTGCTGGTCGCGCGCGAGCACAAGCTTGACCTGGTGGGCGCGGTCGCACTCGCCGTGGTCTGCGGTCTGGGCGGCGGTCTTTTGCGCGATATGACACTCCAGGTCGGCAACGTCTACATCCTCAACCAGCCGATGGCACTCCCGCTTTCCATTGCCACGGCGGCCATCATCTACATCTTCCCGGCAATCGTCGATAAACCCGAGAAACTCATCCCATTGCTCGACATCATCTCGGTCGGCATCTACGCCGCCACCGGAGCGGACAAAGCACTGGTTTATGGCTTTGCGCCGGCCGTATGCATCATGATGGGCTTTTTCACCGCGGTGGGTGGCGGCATGTTGCGCGACGGCTTTATGGGCGTGGTCCCAGGCATTTTCCAACGCACTAACTTTTATGCCATCGCGGCCATCGCCGGATCGGCAAGCTATGTAAGCCTCGTCATGAGTGGCTTGGTCAGCAATGTCGCCGCACTGGTCGTATGTGTCGCGGTGACCATGGGTCTGCGCTGGCTCTCGCTGCGCTTTGACATCAAAAGCCCCACCGAAGAAGACATCGCGCGCTTCTTGCATCGCAAAAAATAGCTAGCGCGGACTCGTCCCCGAAATGCAACTGAGAGGTTCTTTTAGAGCGCCCGCGCGTTGGGTACCCTGTTAGATACATGTCGAGTATCTAACGAAGGATTCACTATGCCTTGCAACCTAAAACCGTCGTCCCGATGCCGCAAAACGCGTGGCCGCATCGCCCTCCTATTCGCACTGATTTCACTTGCGCTGACCGCGCTTCCCACGACGTCGTTCGCCGGTACAGACACCGCGGGCAACGTGCTCGCAACCGAAGTTGACTCAAATCCGTCTGGCGTCGAAAGCGACCTGTACTGGGCCGGCCAAAGCCTTAACCTAGACGACGCTTCCATCGGCCGCGATATTATCGCGGCAGGCGAGAGCTTGTCGATTCGCGACTGCACTGTAGGCGGAGCCGTTCGCCTGGCGGCGCGTACCATCGATATCTCCAAAACCGCAATCGATGGCAGCGTGACGGTAGCCGGTCAGCATGTCGTGCTCAACACCGGTAGCGCCGCCAACTGTTTTTACGCGATGGGCGAGACGGTTGCCCTGCGCGGCTCTGCCAAGTCGGCAGCACTCGCGGGCAGTACGGTAACCATCGACGGCATCGTCGACGGCGATGTCGAGGTCTGGGCCGACAAACTCATCCTGGGCAAAAACGCTCACATCACCGGCACGGTGAACGCCCATGTTTCCGAGGACCCCGAGCGCGCCGCAGGAGCCGAGGTCGGCGCGCTCAAGATCGACCGTACCGAAAACGAAAGCGCCGCCACGACGGTTAACGATATCGTCGGCGGCATCGTGGCCGCGGCACTCTCGACCTGCTTTATCGCCCTGTTGCTCGAGCTCGTCTTTCCGCGAGCGACCGCCAGCGCCGCCGGCATGCTTCACCAGCGCCCCACGCCCCTGTGGGTGAGCGGTCTTCTGGGTACGGTAGCCATTGTCCCTGCCGTATTGTTGCTGATTATCTCTATCGCCGGCCTGTCGCTTGCCGGAGCCCTCATGTGCGCCGTGATCGGCGTCGCGCTGGTCTCCACCGCTTTTGCGGGCTGCGCGATCGCTCGCATGATCGGACACAACCAGAACCGCTACGCCATGGCAGCCGTCGGCGGTGTGGCCGCAGGCGCCCTCACAGGACTTCCCCTCATCGGTGGCTTCATCAGCGGCGTGGCCTTTGTCTTTATGCTCGGCTACGTCATCCAGATCATCTGGCGCAACGCCCACCTCAAGCCGCAGCAGGCCGCCAACACCCCGGGCCTTCCCTCCGCCTAGCCGCTAACCACCACAAAGGCAACCACCACAAAAGGGCCAGGCACCTTTGTGGTGGTGCAAAGCAACCTGACCCCATTGCACCAAAAAGGGCGCCGACCATTGCGGTCGGCGCCCTTTCTTGTTAATCGCTATAAAGCTCAGCGCTTATTTGTTGACCTGGCCGGCGCGGACGGCAGCCTTCTTGCGGTCGGTGGCGTTGAGCAGACGCTTGCGCAGGCGGATGTTCTTGGGAGTAATCTCGACCAGCTCGTCGTCGGCGATGTACTCCAGCGCCTCCTCGAGCGAGAAGGTGCGGGGCGGCACCAGCTGGACGGAGATATCGGAGGTCGAGGAACGCTGGTTGCCCAGGTTCTTGGTACGGGCGATGTTGACGACCATGTCGCCGGCCTTGCTGCGCTCGCCCACGATCATGCCCTCGTAGCACTCGGTGCCCGGCTCAACGAACAGCTGGCCGCGCTCCTGCAGCGTACCCAGAGCGTAGGCAACGGCCTTCTCGGTGGTCATGGAGATCATGGCGCCGTTCTGGCGGTTGCCGATCTCGCCGGCGTAGGGGCCATACTCCAGGAAGGTGTGGTAGAACACGCCCTCGCCGTGAGTGACGTTCATGATGCGGTTCTTAAGACCCATGATGCCGCGCGTCGGGATCTTGAACTCAAGATGGGTCACGATGCCCGAGGTGTCCATGCTCGTCATGATGCCACCGGAGGTACCGAAGACCTCAACGACCTTGCCCGAGTACTCGTCCGGGCACTCGACGACGGCCTGCTCGACAGGCTCCAGCTTGTTACCGTTCTCGTCCTTCTTAAACAGAACGCGGGGACGACCGACCTGGAACTCAAAGCCCTCGCGGCGCATGGACTCCATCAGGACGGACAGGTGCAGAATGCCGCGGCCAGAGACCTCGACGCCGCTCTTGTCCTCACGCTCCTCGATCTTCATGGTCACGTTGTTCTCGGCCTCGTTGAACAGGCGCTCCTTAAGCTGACGGGCGCCCACGATGTCGCCGTCACGGCCGACGAGCGGGGAGGTCGAAGCCTCAAAGACGATGGACAAGGTCGGCGGGTCGATCTCGATGGGCTCGAGCTCGACGGGGTTCTCGGGGTCGGTGTAGACATCGCCGATATCGGTGCGGTCAATACCCACGACGGCGGCGATATCGCCGGCGCCGACTTCCTGGCACTCGGTGCGACCCAGGTAGTCGAAGGTAAAGAGCTGCTTGACGGTAGCGGTGGCGCTAGAACCGTCGTTCTTGACGACCAGGATCTGATCGCCCTGGTGAATGGAGCCGGAGTACACGCGACCAATACCGATGCGGCCAACGAAGTTGGAGTGGTCGATGGTCACGCACTGCATGGCCAGCGGGGCGGTCTCGTCAACCTCGGGCGCGGGCATGTCGTCGATGATCATATCGAGCAGCGGATACATGTCCATGTTGCCGTCGTTGGGGTCAAGGCGGGCAAAGCCATTCATGGCGCTGGCGTAGACCACGTGCTCCATGGCGAACTCAAGCTGGTCGTCGGTGGCGCCCAGGTCGGCCATAAGATCGAGGCAGTCGTTGTAGGCCTTCTCGGGGTTGGCGCCCGGACGATCGATCTTGTTGATGACGATCATGATCTTGAGGCCGGTGTCGATAGCGTGACGCAGCACGAAGCGGGTCTGGGGCATGGGGCCCTCAAAGGCGTCGACCAGCAGCAGGGCGCCGTCGGCCATACGCAGCACGCGCTCGACCTCGCCGCCAAAGTCGGCGTGGCCCGGGGTGTCGATGACGTTGATCTTGACGTCCTTGTACTCGATAGAGATGTTCTTGGCGAGAATCGTGATGCCGCGCTCGCGCTCCTGGTCGTTAGAGTCCAGGACGCGGTCCTCGACCTGCTGGTTGGCACGGAAGGCGTCCGTGGCACGCAGGAGCTTGTCGACCATCGTCGTCTTGCCGTGGTCGACGTGGGCGATGATGGCGATGTTCCTCAGATTGTCTACGCGCATGTAGTTCCCCTATCTTCTATCCATATACAAACGGCACGCGTATGCGACCCGCCCAGCAACACAACGCTCAGCGGGAATATTGAGCCTTTTACCGAAAACTCGTTTATTTTAGCGATTTTAGATGAGAGGGGTTTCCTCACCTGCAGGTTCAGGGTCGCTCCACATAAAACCATCGCCGGCGCCCATGCCCTCATACAGCACATATGCCGAAAAGCCGCTCTCGAGCGTCGTCTCAAAGAAGCTCACGAGTAGAGCGTCATGGTAGCCGCCGTCAATCTCGACGCAGCCGGTGTAGCCGATGGCATAGCGGGCGATACGGCCCAGGCCCTCGTCCTTAAGGCCCATCTTGTGCTCGGAAATAAAGTTGGTGGCAGCCTCCAGGCACGCCTCCTCGCCGTCCTCGTCGAGCGCCGCCAGATAGCGGTTGGAAGCAGCGTCCTCGATCGCCACAACTACGCCCGGATTCTCGCCGGCGGCAAGGTCGTCCAAGAACGCGCCAATCAGGTCACACACCATGGCGTCGAGCTCGGCGGAGACGTTACCGGCGTCCTGCATATCCTGTGCCATCTCTAGACCTTCCCATCGAATCCGGCGTCGTTACAGTTCTTGTGCCTCGGCAGCAATCTTGGCGGCAGCGTCGCGGGCGCGCACCATATCCATCGCACGCTTGTCGAGTACCTTGATCTGGTTGGTCAGCATTACTGCATCGACCACACCCCAGATTACCAAGCCTGTTGAAATCGAAAACCCAAGCGCACCAACTGTACCACGAAGACGAGAACAGATTACCGCGACAAGGGCGGAGATGATAACCATCTTGATATAGGAGCCGCGGCGCTCGCGAAGCGTGCGGGCCTGCGTCACATAGGCGATGCGAGCCGCCTCGGATGCCTCCGAGCGCATCTGGGCCTCACGCGCGATGGCGGCCGCTTCAGCCGATACGCGGGTACCCATCAGCGACCTCTCCGCTCGCGTGTCAGACATTTAGAAATCATCGGGGGAGAGCGTATGGACGAACTCGTCGAACTTCTCGAACTCCTGCTCGTCGTCAACTTCCTCGGCATGGGCAGAAACGGTACCCAGACGATTCATGATGTCGTCCTCCACGAACATGGGGGCATTACTGCGCACGGCAAGGGCAATGGCGTCACTGGGGCGGGCGTCAATCTTGCGCTCGTCACCATCGACCAGCACGACAATCGTCGCATAGAACACCGGCGGCTCGGCACGAACGATCTCGATGCGCTCGAGCTTGGCGCCCAGGGCATCGACGGTGTCAAGCAGCAGGTCATGCGTTATCGGGCGCTCGGCGCGACCGCTATCGATGCCACGGCTAATGGCCGCGGCCTCAAACGAGCCGGTCTGAATGGAAAGCGAACGCAGGGGTGCCGTCGAATCCGACTTGCCGCAGCGCTCACGAAGCACGATAAGCGATGGCACGGGACCGGCGGCCATGACGATGGTCTCTATGTCGACACGAACCATGGAACACCTCCGGTACGTAGCGGTTAACACACGGCAGGGTCGCCGCATTGAATAGCTATACTACCCAATCTTTCGCCCAGCACACAAAATCAAAGTAGTTAATTTGGGACGGGGCTATTTTGACTACTTTTAGTTGGGTAAGAAAAAAGCCCTGAGGCAATGCCCCAGGGCTCTTCACGTTTTGATGGTGGACCTGACAAGATTCGAACTTGTGACCTCCCGGTTATCAGCCGGACGCTCTAACCAACTGAGCTACAGGTCCATCATGGTGGAGGTTAGGGGGATCGAACCCCTGACCTCAGGCTTGCAAAGCCCGCGCTCTCCCAGCTGAGCTAAACCCCCACGGAGAAAGTAATAAACACCCCAGCGGCGACTCGGCTCTCGCTGGGGTGTTTATTGCGAAAGAAAGTGGTGGACCTGACAAGATTCGAACTTGTGACCTCCCGGTTATCAGCCGGACGCTCTAACCAACTGAGCTACAGGTCCATCGCGCAAGGGATATATTAGACGAGTCGTTACGCGCGCGTCAACAACTTTTTTTGAAAATCTTTGAAGGGTGTTCGCCCCGGTCGCACGGCGGCATGTGAAGTCGCCTACTCGGACAGTCCTGACTCGCACAGAGAGCACATTAAGTGCTCTCTGGCTCGTGCGGAACTCGCGATCGACTTCACATGTCGCCGTGCGACCGGGGCGAACACGAGTCCCAAGGTTTTCAAAAAAGCGGTCGGCGCGCAGTGCGCCGACCGCCGATATATGGGGTCTGATATTTTCTACCAGCCAGGGCCTCTTACTCGTCGAGGAGATCTTCTGGCATGTCGTTGCCGTCGCCTAGATCGACAGGGGTTTCTTCGGAAGCAGAGCCGTTTTCTGTGGCTTCGCCGTCGGGCTTTTCCTTGGCTGCCGTCATGCGGGCGACAGCGCATACGCGGTCGTTGTCGTCGACGGTCATCATCTTGACACCCTGGGTGGCGCGGCCGGTCTGGCTGATCTCGTCGGTCTTGACGCGAATGACCGTCGCGCCCTCCGTCACGATGAACAGCTCGTGCTGCGGGCCCACCGTCTTCATGGCCGCGAGGTTACCCTTACGCTCGGTCATTTGAATGGTGTAGACGCCCTGACCGCCGCGATTCTGCTCCGGGTAGTCCGCGACCGGCGTGCGCTTGCCGTAGCCGCGCTCGGTGATGACGAATAGATCGCCGTTGCCGTTAGTGACTTCCATGCCCAGAACGCTCACGCCGTCCTTCAGACCGATACCGCGAACGCCGCTGGTATCGCGGCCGGTGGCGCGCACCTGCTCCTCGGAGAACATGATCGCCTTGCCCGCGGTGGTGGCCAGGATAATCTTGTCGCCCTCGCGCACGCGGCGCACGTTCAGCAGCGCGTCGTCGTCACGCAGGTTGATAGCGATCAGGCCGTCGCGACGGCTGCGGTCATATGCGCTCATCACGGTCTTTTTGACCATGCCGCTCTTGGTGGCAAACATCAGGTACTCGTCGGCCGGGAACTCGCGGCAGCTGATGACGCTCGCGATCTTCTCGCCGTCCTCAAAGGGCAGCAGGTTGACGATCGCGGTACCGCGCGCCTGGCGCGTACCCACCGGCAGCTCGTGCACCTTCAGGCGATAGACCTTGCCCTTGCTCGAGAAGAACAGCACATACTCGTGCGTGGACGCGATGAACATCTCGTCGATAACATCGTCCTCTTTGAGGTTGACGCCCGACACGCCCTTGCCACCGCGCTTCTGGGCACGGTAGGCAGCCACCGGGATACGCTTAACGTAGCCGGTGTGGGTGATGGTCACGACCATATCCTCGTCGGCGATGAGGTCCTCGACATCCAGGTCCTTCTCAACCTGGCTGATCTCGGTACGGCGCTTGTCGCCAAACTTCTTGGAGATCTCGCGCATCTCTTCCTTGATGACGCCCAGAATCTTCTCCTCGTGCGCCAGCAGGTCCTCGTAGTAGGCGATGGCGCGGCGCAGGCCGTCCAGCTCTTCCTGGATCTTGTCGCGCTCCAGACCGGTCAGGCGGCGCAACTTCATCTCGAGGATGGCCGTGGTCTGCTCGGGCGTAAAGCCAAAGCGCTCGATCAGGCGGCTGCTGGCCTCGGAGTCGGTCTGCGAGGAGCGTATGATGCTAATGACCTCGTCGATATGGTCGAGGGCCATCAGATAGCCCTCGAGGATATGCGCGCGGGCCTGGGCCTTCTTAAGGTCGAAGCGGGTGCGGCGAGTGACGACGTCGACCTGGTGGTCGATGTAGTGCTGCAGCATTTCGCGCAGGCTCAGGCATTTGGGAACGCCGTTGACGAGCGCCAGGTTGTTGGCGCCAAAGGTCGTCTGCAGCGAGGTGTACTTATACAGGTTGTTGAGCACGACCTGCGGAATGACGCCCTTCTTGAGCTCGATGACCAGACGGATGCCCTTCTGGTTGGACTCATCGCGCATATCCGAGATGCCCTCGATGCGCTTGTCGTTGACGAGCTGGGCGATCTTCTCCTGCAGGGTGCCCTTGTTGACCATGTAGGGAATCTCGGTAAAGACCAGGCGGCTGCGGCCGGTCTTGGTGGACTCCACATGTGCCTTGGCACGCACGGTAATGGAGCCGCGGCCGGTCTCGTAGCTCTGCTTAATGCCGGCGCTGCCCATGATGATGGCGCCGGTGGGGAAGTCCGGACCGGGCATGATCTGCATGAGTTCGTCGACGGTGGCGTCGGGGTTGTCGATCAGGTAGCAGGTGGCCTCGATCGCCTCGGTGAGGTTATGCGGGGCGATGTTGGTGGCCATGCCGACGGCGATGCCCTGGCTGCCGTTGACCAACAGGTTGGGGAAGCGCGCAGGCAGCGCCACGGGCTCGGCGAGCGATTCGTCGTAGTTGGGCTGCCAGTCGACGGTATCCTTCTGCAAGTCACGCAGCAGTTCCATGGCGGGCTTGGCCAGGCGGCTCTCGGTGTAACGCATGGCCGCCGCGCCGTCGCCGTCGATGTTGCCGAAGTTACCGTGACCGTCGATGAGCGGCGTGCGCATGGAGAACCACTGCGCCAGGCGGACCATGGCCTCGTAGACCGCAGAGTCACCGTGCGGGTGGTACTTACCGATAACTTCGCCGACCGTCCAGGCCGACTTCTTGTGCGGGCGGTTGGGGTAGATGCCGCTCTCGTTCATCGCGTACAGGATGCGGCGGTGCACCGGCTTTAAGCCGTCACGCACGTCCGGCAGGGCGCGCGCCGTGATAACCGACATCGAATACTCGATGAACGACTGCTTCATCTCGCGACCGAACTCCGAAATCTGGAGCTGGCCGCCGTTGATATCCTCGCCGGCCGAGGCACCACGGTCGACTTCGCCAAAGCTCTCCTCGAGCTCGGCGTCGTCTTCTTCCTCATCATCATCGGCATCGGGGTTATAGGCGTCCGGGTCGCCGTCCTCGCCCTGCTCAGCACGGGCAAGCAGGCGCTTCAGATCATCGGGCATACCGGCATCGCCGGCCTCGTCCATACCCCCGTTATTGTTGATATCGTCTGCCACGTTACCTCCTCTTAAGCGTCAAGGAAACGCGCGTCATGCGCATGTTTTTCAATGTACTCGCGACGATAGCCGACCTCGGAACCCATCAGCTCGCGCACGGCGCGGTCCGCCACCACGGCGTCCTCGATCGACACGCGCTGCAGAATGCGGGTCTTGGGGTCCATCGTCGTCGAGGCAAGCTGCTTGGGGTCCATCTCGCCCAGGCCCTTGTAGCGCTGGACGGTATAGCCCTTGCGCTTTTTGGTGATCTTGCCGTCCTTGGCCTTGCCGTCCTCGTCGTTATCGTCGGGGTTCAGGCCCAGACTCTGGATGGTGTCGCGCAGGATCTCGTCTTCGGGCTGGCGGCCGTTGGGATACACGTAGTGGATCTTGTTGCGCACCTTAATGCCAAAGATGGGCGGGCAGGCAACATAGACGTAGCCGGCATCGATCAGCGGACGCATGTACTTGTAGAAGAACGTCAGCAGCAGGATGCGGATATGCGCACCGTCGACGTCTGCATCGGTCATGATGATGATCTTGTGGTAGCGCGCCTTGGTGATATCGAAGTCGCCGCCGTCGCCGGCACTCGTCGTGACGCCGCAGCCGATCGCGGTAATCAGCGACTGAATGGTGTCACTCGAGAACGCGCGATGGTCACCAACGCGTTCGACGTTCAAAATCTTGCCGCGCAGGGGCAGAATCGCCTGGATGTCTCGGCGACGGCCGTCCTTGGCCGAACCGCCTGCCGAGTCGCCCTCTACGATGAAGAGCTCGGTCAGCTCGGCATCGCGCACCGAGCAGTCAGCGAGCTTACCGGGCAGGGACGCCGTCTCGAGCAGGCTCTTGCGGCGGGTCGCCTCGCGCGCCTTGCGGGCGGCATTGCGCGCCTTGCAGGCCTGCTGCGCCTTCTTGACGATCTCGCGAGCGGGCTTGGGATGCTCCTCGAGGTAATCGACAAGGCCGTCGGTCACAATCTTGAGCGTGAGCGCTCGCATATAGGAGCTGCCGAGCTTGGCCTTGGTCTGGCCCTCAAACTGCGGGTCGGGCAGCTTGACCGAGATAACGGCCGAAAGGCCCTCGCGCACATCGTCGCCGGTCAGGTTGGCGTCTTTTTCCTTGAGCAGGTTCTGCTTGCGCGCATAGTCGTTGATCACGCGGGTGAGCGCGGTGCGGAAGCCCTCAAGGTGCATGCCGCCCTCGGGGGTGTAGATGTCGTTGGCAAACGACATGACGTTCTCGCCGTAGCCGCTATTCCACTGCAGGGAAACCTCGACCTCGCCCATCTTGGCCACAGGTGCGTCCGGGTCCGATTTACCCTCGATATAGATGGGCTCCTTAAAGGCCTCGGGGACGTCCTTGCCCTCGTTGAGGAACTTGACGAAGTCGATGATGCCGCCCTCGTAGCAAAACTCCTCCACGTGGGGAGTCGCCTCGCGCTCGTCGGTCAGCACGATTTTGAGGTTCTTATTGAGGAACGCCGTCTCCTGCAGACGGTTGTGCAGCGTATCGAAATCGTAAATGCAAGTCTCGAAGATCTCGTCGTCGGGCCAGAAGGTGACGGTGGTGCCCGTTGAATCCGAGGTGCCCACGACCTCCATCTTCTTGACGGTCTTGCCGCGCGAGAACTCCATCTCGTAGGTGTTGCCGTCGCGACGAACCTGAACGACCACGCGCTTGGACAGTGCGTTGACGACGGAGATGCCAACGCCGTGCAGGCCGCCCGAGACCTTATAGGCCGAGTTATCGAACTTACCGCCGGCGTGCAAGATCGTCATGACGACCTCGAGCGTCGGGATCTTTTTAACAGGGTGCTCGTCGACGGGGATGCCGCGACCGTTGTCGACGACCGTGATGGAGTTGTCGGCGTGGACCGTCACCTGGATCTCGGTGCAGAAACCGGCCATGGCCTCGTCGACGGAGTTGTCAACGATCTCCCACACCAGGTGATGCAGACCGCTGGCGCTCGTCGAGCCGATATACATGCCCGGGCGCTTACGAACGGCCTCGAGACCTTCGAGAATCTTAATCTCGCCGCCATCGTAATCGTTTTCGTTTGCCACACGTCCTCCTTCAGTCAAGAAAATGTGTACAGCCTTACTAGTTTATCGTAAAAAAATACCCTCGGGAACGAGGGTATTTGGCTCTACAGGGCCACCAGATGCGATTTAAGGCTCTTTTTTGCTTTGCACGCCCTTGGCCCACTCGGCGCTGGCTCTCATGGCGTTCTCGAGGGCCTCGCGCAGTTTTTGGTCTTCGATGGGCGCCACTTGGCGCTCAATCTCGGTGCGCTCGGCCTCACTGAGGTCGGCGTGCGGGGCCGGCGGGCGCTCGGTCGTCGCCGGGCGCAGGCGCTGCTTGGCGGCGGGCGGCGTGTGACCGGGCGCGGTGGTTTTGAACACCAGGCCATCCACATGCGCACCGGCGCGCTCCATGCGCGCGCGGATGATCTCGCGCAACAGCGTCATTTCCTGCGTCCACGAGGGCGAGTCGAGATATACCAGCAGCTCATTGGACTCGGGCAGGTAGCGCAGGCCCGTCACATGCCGCCCCTCGCGCGTGCCCGAGCACACCGCGTTCCACGCGCGATAGACCGCGCGCGACTCCTCGGCAGCCTCCATCTGCGCACGGCGCTCAGGTGTCGCGGCCGCCAGGATGCGTTGACGCTCTGCGTTCAAAAAGCCACTGAAGGCGACCGTTTCGCTCTCGCGCTCGTAATTAGCACGTCTCACCCATGCTCACCACCTTGGCTCGATCAAGCAGGTCATCGGTAAAGTACCCAAGGTTGGTCGTGGTTATGACCGTCTGGATATCATCGCCGATCAGCCGCAGAAAAGCACCGCGGCGCTCGCCGTCGAGTTCGCTCATCACGTCGTCCAAAAGCAGCAGTGGGGCGGTGCCCAGGACATCGCGAGCCACGGCCACCTCCGCCACCTTCCAGGACAGCACCAACGTTCGCTGCTGTCCTTGGCTGGCAAACGAACGGGCGGAGCGACCCGCCACGGTAAACTCAATCTCGTCGCGATGCGGTCCCACCAGCGTCACGCCGCGGCGAATTTCCTCGTCGGCGTGCTCATCGAGGGCAGCCAGCATGCGCTCGTACGCCCAGCCCTTCAGCTCTTCGCGATCCTCGACCTGGGGCAAATCCCCCAGCGTGGACGCATAGGACACGTTGGCGGCCTCACCGGACGCCACTTGCCCGTAGGCAGCGCGCACATGGCCCGCCAGCCGGTCGAGTAGGGCCAACCGGTGCACGAGCAGGGCCGAGCCCGCGCGGGCAATCGAATCGTTCCACGCGCCGAGCATCTCGCGGCAGCACCAGGTCTCCTTGAGCAAGGCATTACGCTGGGTCACGCAACGCCCATAGGTATTCGCAAGATCGGCATAGCGTGCGCTCAGTTGCATGCCAAAGTCATCGAGGGCGGCGCGGCGCACACTGGCGCCTCGCTTAACCATGTCCAGATGGTCGGGGCAAAACAGCACGCTCGGCAGGACCCCGCGCACACCGGCGGCAGAGCATCTCTTGCCGTTGCGGCTAAACGAGCGCTTACCGTCCTCCGCGCTCAATCCCATATCAAGCACGCGGCCGTCGCCCTCGAGCCTCAGCTCAACCTTGCACGAGCCCGCGCCGTCATGGACGAGCTCGGCGGCGGTCGGATGCCTAAACGAGGCGCCGCTCGTCAGCAGCTGCAGCGCCTCTATGAGATTGGTCTTTCCCGCCGCGTTGGGTCCCGCAAGTATCGTCACGCCCTCGTCCAGGGCAAGGCGATAGCTATCGAAGCTGCGGTAGTGCGCGACGGAAAGATCGCGGGCGAACATGGTCATGGCGCAACGCTAGATGCGGACCGGCATGACCAGGTACAGGTAGTTGATCTTGTCGTAGGACTTGAAGATGCCCGCCTGCGAGTAGCTCTTGAGCTCCAGCGTGATCTCCTTCTCCTTGGACAGGGCATTGAGGCAGCCGAAGATGTAGTGGTAGTTGAAGGCGATGGTGCCCGACTCGCCCTCGGCCTCGACATCGATCGTCTCCTGCGCAAGGTCCTGGTCATTGGAAATGGAGGACAGGCCCATCTGCCCGTTCTCGACATCGATCTCGAACTTGACGGCGGGGTTGGCGCTCGCGATAACGGCCACGCGCTTGAGGGCGGCGTTAAAGGCGGCGACGTCAATCTTGACGCTCGTCACGCACGAATCGGGGATGAGCTGCTTGTAGTTGGGGTACACGCCCTCGATACGACGCGACACGTAGGTGGTGTTGCCGGCCTCAAAGACGACCTGGGTGTCGGTAGCCCCGATCATGATGGTCGCCTGGCTGGCCATGATGTTCAGTGCGTCGTTAAAGGCGTCAGCCGGAACGTTGAGCTCAAAGGAGCCCTCGAGGGTCGAGGTCTCGACCTGCGTATCGCACACGGCCAAGCGGAAGGAATCGGTCGCCACCAGGCGCACGGTGTTGTTCTCGACCTTCATGTGCACGCCGCCCAGGATGGGGCGAGCCTTGTCGGTCGAGGTGACGCGCCACACGCGGCCGACCATCTCGGACAAGATATCGGTCGGCAGCTCCACGGCACTCTCGATGGCATAGGCCGGAAACTCAGGGAAGTCATTGGCATCGAGCGTGTTCAGGCGGAACGAGCTCTTCTCGCAACTGATCAGCACCTGGCGCTCGGACAGCTCAAAGGTGACCGGGGCATCGGGGAGAGTCTTGGTGATATTGGAGAGCATCTTACAGGGGATAACCATCTCGCCCTCTTCTTCGACATGCGCCGCGATGCGATGACGGATCGAGATGGTGTAGTTAGAGGTCTGGAATTCCAAGATGCCGTCTTGCGCCTTGACGAGCACGCCCGACAGGATGGGAAGGGTGGATGCCGAAGCGACACCCTTCATAACGACGCCGATGGCTTGTGTAAGCGAGCTCTGGCTGACGGTGAACTTCATCTTTTAATACCTTTCTATAGATATAAATATCTTAATAATAGTAATAGCACTGACGAAACTGTTGATTACTCACAAAGACGCAGGTCAGACCCAGAAAGAGAATCGACAGCAACCTGTGTGCAACAGGGGTGGTTTTCCACGTTCAAAACCTGCGCAAAACTTTTCATCACCGCGGATTGGGTTTTAGACACCTTATGCCCGTGGTTTCAACAAGTTTTCAACAGGTGTCTCTATTTCCCTACGAGCGTAGTGTAATTTTATCGCGCAGCGACTTGAGGTCTTCGGTGACGGTGCGGTCTTCCTGGATCATCTTCTGGACCTTTTTGTAACTCGTGCTGACGGTCGAGTGGTTGCGGTTGCCAAATTCGGCGCCTACCGCCGTGGTCGTCATCTCGCACATTTCGATGGCCAGGTAGATAGCGATATGGCGTGCTTTGGCGATATTGGCGTTGCGACGCGGGCCGATGAGCTCCTCGTGCGTCACGCCGTACTGCTCTTCGATGACGGACTGAACCGTTTGCACGTTGATCTTTTTGGCCGATGTGTCGAAGTACTGGCTGGCGATGGCGTCGATATCGTCAAAGGTGAGCTCCCCGCCCTCGCGCTCGCGGTCGCCCGCCTCGCCGGCGCAGCGCTCGCAGAAGCTCTCGAGTTCGCGGATGTTGGTGCCCGACACCTCTGCCATGTGCTTAAAGTGCTCATCGGTCAGGTGCCCGCCGTCGCCCCCGTAGGCCGCCAACAGTGAGTCGTCGCCTGCCTCGGGAGCGGCGACGATGGTGTTCTCGTAATAGCGCTGCAAGATCTTGTATTTCATCTCGTAGCTGGGCTCTGCGACCAGGCAGAGCATGCCGGCGTTGAAGCGGCTGGTCAGGCGCTCGTCCATGCTCAGGTCCTTGGGGGCGCGGTCTGCCGCGATGACGACCTTCTTGTTGTTGCGGATGAACTCGTCCATGAGCTGGAAAAAGTAGTCCACGCTCGCGCGCTTGCCGATGATGTTTTGGATGTCATCGATGATGAGCACGTCCACGCCGTGGTACGCCTGCATGATGGGGGCGTTGCTCTTCTTTTGGCGGTCGAACTCGGTCATCAGGTCGTCCAGATATGCCTGGGAGTTGGCATACTTGACCTTGATCTCGGGCGACTTCTCGGCGAGCTCGTTTTTGATGGCAAGCAGCAGGTGCGTCTTGCCCAGGCCCGATTTGCCGTAGATAAACAGTGATGTGCATGTGCCGCGCTCGTCCGCGAGGGCGGCAAACTTGAGTGCCGAGCGATAGGCATGGCTGTTCTCGGGGCCGTAGACAAAGTTCTCAAAGGTAAATTTTGAGTTCGCGGCGAGCGGGGCTCCATCCGTATTCTGCTCGGCCGGCACGGTCGGTGCTGGCATGGGTGAAGCGGGGGTCGCAGCTTGCGTGGATTTAGTCGGCGCTCCGCCCTTCATCTGGTTCATCATGCGACGAAAATCGTCGGCCGAGAGCGTGTTCTTGATTGCAATGCCCGAATCCGCGCCCGCCGCTGCGTCGTGAGCGATGGGCATGTGCGTGACGGGTGCGTTCGTTGACGTCGCTACCGCGGTCGGCAACGGCGCCATGGTTTCACGGGAAACATCGCTGTGCTGGTGCTCGATTGTCGGCACGTCGCCTGCGGAGGCCGGCACCGCCGGGGAAGCAGCGGGAGCCGTGGCGGGCGCCGTCGCGGCAGCGGATTCCGTCGCGGCGCCTTGCGGTGCCACGATGTCGAGCGCAATCGGCGCAAAGGCGATTTCTTCCAGATAGGCCTCAATAGTCGGCTGATGCTTTTTGAGCTGCGCGATGGCAAAGCGCGAGGGGGCCTCGATCGTGAGCGTATCTTCGGTCAGGCTTATGGCGCGCGATTGCCCCAGCATGTTGATGAGGCGTGCATCTTGGCCGTCGCGCTGACAAAAGGCGATGGCATCCCCCAGGATGATGCTTGCTTCCTCGTCCACTGTCTCTCCCGTTCTTTAGCTCTGAGCTCGCACGCGAGCGGCGCCGAGTTCGGTCAGATGGTATTTCTGGCCATGCTTGATGACCAAGCCGGCCTGCGCCAAGTCATTGAGCGTGCGTGACCAAGTGGGGGCCGAGTTTCCAAACGTCCTCGCCAGATCGGTTGCACCGCACGCTTGATTTTGCGCCAGATAGCCCAGCGCGGCGTTGCCGCGATCGCTTACGAACACGTCCGGTTGTGGCTGCGCATACTGATTTGCTGCATTAGGATACATCATTTGAGCTGCTGGTTGTTGAGAACTCTGCATCGGCGGCATTTGCTGTTGAAAACTTTGAGGCCACTGTTGGTAAGGCTGTGGAGGCATCTGCTGGGTCCAAGGGTTGTACTGCTGCTGCGGCATCTGCTGGTACGGCTGCTGATATCCCTGCTGGTACTGCTGCGGGAACTGCTGGCCATACCCCAGTGGCGGCATCTGCTGATATGGATATCCCTGTTGGTACGGCTGATAGCCCATTTGCTGGCCACCCGGCGCCCCCGTCGCCTGCTGCATTGCTGCTGCATCCTGATCCGCCAGCGGCACGGCCTCTGGCATGCTTGGCGGCATCGACATCGATGCCGCTTGGGGTTCTTGTGTAGGAGGCATTCCGGGCTGCTGCATCTGTCCCACGGTGGGCTGCATCTGCTGCGTTGCCATGGGCTGCTGCGCAAAAGCTCCCGGCAGGGGATATGTGGGCTGCTCCGTCTCGGGCCGCACGGCAGCGCCGCGTCCGCCGGCACGCTCGATTTCCTGCACGCGTTTAGGGTTCAGGCTTACCGTAACCACGGTGCCGTTGCCCATGTTGTCCTCGATGGATACGGCACCGCCGGC
Source organism: uncultured Collinsella sp. (assembly GCA_938045065.1). Classification (GTDB taxonomy): domain Bacteria; phylum Actinomycetota; class Coriobacteriia; order Coriobacteriales; family Coriobacteriaceae; genus Collinsella. The sequence goes on along the minus strand of CALIOA010000032.1, from coordinate 37,398 downwards.
GTTTTCCAAATACTCCTGCACCATGGGAAACCCTGCTCCGGTTCCACGGATATAGCGCTTCATCTTGCTGTTTGCGCTGGTAACGCCAAAGTCGAAAGCACGTTCCTTGTCGTCGATGCCGGGTCCTTGGTCAGCAAAGCGGATGGTGTCTCCGCCGTCCAGAATCGAGATGATGGGCTCGGCAAAGTGTGCGTGGATAAAGTTTTCGACAATCTCGCGGATGACCATGAGCGAGATATGGCCACCTTGTTCTTTCATGCACTGGTAGACGGTGTTGGTCGTCTCTTCCAAATACGTGCGGACATCTTGCGGATCAATGACGATCACCCGCGGTGTCGACAGCATGTCGTCATAGACGGCGATGCGCGCGGCGTACATGGCTTTTGGCGCCTGCGTGGTCGTCTGCTCGCCTTCCGCACGCTCTTCGCGCACGCCGGTGATGTGCTCGTTGTCGGGTGCCGGGTCTCCGGAATCGACCATGGTGTAAAAGTCGTCAGACATGCCGCTCGCAATCTTTCAAAAGGTTTCGAACAAATAGTAGCTCACCGTGCAACGTTTCTCATCTTTCGACAACTTTTCAAAACTTGTTGAAAACTTTGGAAAATGGGCGAAAAGTTCTCAACATTGCCAACATGACCTGTTGAAAACTCGATGAAATATCGTGAAAGGTTGCCATGAGGCGCAAATTTCGGTTGTGCTTATGGGGGAACCGTGTGAACTGCGCAACCTTTTACCTTTGATTTCTTGACATTTGAACATTGATTTCCCTACAATCTTCAAGCTCACGTGTCTATATCTGCGTCCGCGTCCCCGCGGACACTCGAAATGCAGCAGGAGGAACTTAAGATGAAGCGTACGTATCAGCCTAATAAGCGTAAGCGTGCCAAGACCCATGGCTTCCGTGCCCGTATGGCCACTAAGGGTGGTCGTGCCGTGCTCGCCCGTCGTCGCGCCAAGGGCCGCAAGCGTCTCACTGTCTAGCAGCGATACACACATCTCGCATGAAGACTATTAAGTCTCGGCAAGATTTCGAGCATGTGTTCAGTCAGGGGCGTCGTTTCAATCACCCTCTGATTCGAATGACCATATGTGAATCGGTTGGCGAAGGCGACTCCGGAAGGGTCGCCTTCGTTGGTGCTAAGCGACTCGGTTGTGCCGTCGTGCGCAACCGATCTAAGCGTGTGATGCGCGAGGCCGCCCGCAGCTGCGGATTTCCCGTTGCGGGTTATGACATCATCTTGTTTGCAACTCCCAAGTCGAGGGTTTCCTCGCCGCAGGAGATGGACAAGGCGTTGCGTTCGCTTATGAAGCGCGCCGGCGTTGCCGGGGAGGAGCGATGAGCAATCACGTTTTGCGACGTGTTGCCATCGCTCCTATTCGCATATATCAACAGGTTATTTCGCCCTTATTGCCTGACGCCTGCATTTATTACCCAACGTGCTCGCAATACGCCATCCAGGCGATTGAGAAGCACGGTGTTTTGAGAGGCTGCTGGCTTGCCGTGAGGCGCATCGCTCGCTGCAATCCCCTGCACGTCGGCGGTTATGACCCTGTGCCCTAGCGGGCACTCGCTATCGGAGGAAAACTTACATGTGGGATTGGATCGTTAACATCCTTTTCGAGCTGCTCAAGCTCATCCAGACCTTTGCGGTCGACTGGGGCCTGTCCATCATCATCCTGGTGGTCATCATCCGTCTGCTGCTGACGCCGCTCATGCTCAAGTCGACCAAGTCGACGGCTCGCATGCAGGTGCTGCAGCCCAAGATGCTCGAGATCCAGGAGCGCTATGCCGACGATCCCCAGCGTCAGGCCGAGGAGATGCAGAAGTTCTACAGCGAGAACAAGTTCAACCCCATGGCTGGCTGTCTGCCGCTGCTGATTCAGATGCCTATCCTGTTCGCCCTGTTTACATTGCTGCGCAACCTGCCGCAGTACTTTAACGACGGCACGTTCTCGTTCTTCAACATCCTGCCCGACCTGACCACCACGCCGAGTGCTTCCTTTGCCGATGGCTTTATGGTTGCACTGCCTGCGCTGGTTTGCCTGATCCTGTTCGCCGTCCTGACCCTGATTCCGCAGCTCTATATGTCGCGCAACCAGACCGGCCAGCAGGCTCAGAGCATGCGTATGATGGCCGTTGTCATGACGGTCATGATGCTTTGGATGGGCTGGAGCCTTCCCGTTGGTGTTCTGCTGTACTACGACGTCTCGTCTGCTTGGCAGGTTATCCAGCAGATTTTTGTGACGCAGAAGGTCATCGACAAGGCGAAGGCCGATGAGGAGGAGCGTCTTAAGAACGCTCCGCTGCAGGTTGAGGTCACTCGTCGAGAGAAGAAGCCGCGCCCGCACAAGAAGAAGTAGTGGGATATCAATCTTATTTAGGTACCTAACTTTTGGAGTACGTTATGTCTGAAGAGATCATCGAGGATATGCTTGAGGAGGTTGCCCCGCAGGTCGCGGGCGATTATCCCGAGATTGCACAGCGCTACAAGGCTGGTGAAGAGCTGACCGATGAGGAGCTCGACACCATTGCCGATGTTGCTATTTCCATCCTGCGTTCCATCCTTTCGCACTTCGATGCCGCCAACTCTCCTATCGATGAGTATGAGGGCGACGAAGGTGAGCTGATTTTGGATGTAACGGCTCCCGACCTTGCTGTTCTCATTGGCCGTCATGGTCGCACCCTTGATGCCCTTCAGGTTATGTTCTCTTTGCTGGTGAGCCGCAAACTTGGCTTTAGGTATCCGGTTGTAGTGGACGTCGAGGGATACAAGAGTCGCCGTCAGGACAAGGTTGCTTCCATGGCCCAGTCTGCTGCCGAGCGTGCCATCCGCACTCATAAGAGTGTTTCACTTCCGCCCATGAATGCCTACGAGCGTCGACTGGTTCACATTGCACTTCGTGGCAATGATGCCGTCGATACTCATTCTGAGGGTTCTGACCCTGATCGCCATGTGGTGATTGTTGCTCGATAATCTTCTCGAGCTTATGCTAAGGGGACGTGGTTTCCACGTCCCCTTTTTTTGTCAAAAGTTCTCGATACACTGATTTTTGTCAGAAAGGAGCTTTCGTTGTTAGTACTTACTGATCAGCAGGCTGACGAGATGTTGAGTCGTCTAACTTCCTATTGCAAAGAGTATTCCTTGAGCGTAACTGATGTTAAGCTGAGGAAATGTATTCAGCATTTGGATTTGGTTCTAGAAACAAATAAGACAACCAATCTCACCCGTATTCTTAACGTAGAAGATGCTGCAGTACTTCATATCCTCGACTCACTTGTTTTGCTCCCCTATATCAACAAGGCTCCTGAGGGAGCTTTGTTCGATATGGGAACAGGTGCGGGCTTCCCTGGTATTCCATTAACCATAACCACGCATCGTAAAGCTACTTATATTGACTCTGTTTGCAAGAAGGTTGATGCGGTTAATTCCTTTGTCCATGCTCTTGGATTGAAACATGCTCATGCGGTTCATGATCGTCTTGAAGAATATGCTCGAAGCCATAAGAAGCAGTTCTCCGTTGTAACCGCCCGCGCACTGGCCCCTCTACCGATTCTTGTTGAGTATGCGGCTCCGTACCTGAAGGATGGAGGGCTATTTGTTATCACCAAGGGCAATCCTTCGGATGAGGAGCTTGCTTCCGGTATGTCAGCAGCTAAGATTTGCGGCTTCACTTTGCTTCTGAATGACGCAATTGATTTGCCTGAAGGCTTGGGTCACAGGGAGTTCATTGTTCTTAAGAAGAGTCATTCAGCATCTGTTTCATTGCCTCGTGCAAATGGCATGGCAAAGAAGAATCCGCTTGCCTAGATGTTTCACGTGAAACATAATAGATATTAACAACTTGCAGTGTTTCACGTGAAACATGGCGGTTGATATTGAATCGGAATGTTTCACGTGAAACATCCTCCGTTTGACAGCTTCAATACACACCAGGAGGGACCGTGGGATTTCGCGACGTTAAGCGTTCTAAGAGCGCAAAAGACACGCGTATCATTGCAATTATCAATCAAAAAGGCGGCGTTGGTAAGTCAACGACGGCTGTAAACCTTGCGGCGGCACTGGGCGAGCAGGGTCGTAAGACACTGATTGTCGATTTTGATCCGCAGGGAAACAGCACCAGTGGATTCGGAATTGAAAAAGAAGACCTTGATCACTGCATCTATGATGCATTGTTGAATGATGTGCCGGCAGAATCGCTTGTTCTTGATACAAATTGCAAAAAGGTATTCGTAATTCCGGCTACAATTCAGCTTGCAGGCGCGGAAATTGAGCTCGTAAGCGCAATCGCTCGTGAAACCCGCCTCAAAGATTTGCTTGAGCCGATTCAGGACGAGTTCGATTTTATTTTCATTGACTGTCCCCCTTCGCTCGGCCTGCTTACTATCAACGCCTTGACCGCGGCAGACAGCGTTTTGATTCCGATCCAGTGCGAGTATTATGCACTCGAGGGCGTTACGAAGCTGCTTGAGTCAATGAAGATGGTTAAATCACGTCTGAACAAGGGCTTAGACACCTATGGTGTGCTTATGACCATGTATGACTCGCGTACTTCTCTATCGAATCAGGTTGTTGAGGAGGTTCAATCGTACTTTGGTGACAAGGCGTTTAAGACGCTGATCCCCCGTACGGTTAAAATCTCCGAAGCACCGTCTTTTGGAGAACCGGTAATTACCTATGCACCTCAAAATAAGGGTGCAAAAGCGTATATGAACCTTGCAAAAGAGGTGATCAAGCGTGCCTAGTGTAAAGAAACGTGGTGGATTGGGACGTGGACTCAATGCTTTGGTCTCAGAGGCCGAGTATGAGACCGGTGGTTCGGCTGCATCCGCGTCAAAGGCTGCATCTGAAACGAAACTACCTATTGAGGATATTGTTCCCAACCCTAACCAGCCGCGAATTCACTTTAACGAAACCGAACTTCGCGAGTTGAGCGAGTCAATCCAAGAACATGGCGTTTTGCAGCCGCTTTTGGTTCGCAAGCATGGAAACGGCTATGAGATTATCGCTGGTGAGCGTCGTTACCAGGCGTCAAAGCTTGCTGGCCTTGAAGAATTGCCAGTCATCATTAAAGAGGTAAATGATGAAGAGATGCTTGCTCTTGCTCTTATCGAAAACCTTCAGCGTTCTGATCTGAATCCCGTCGAAGAGGCCAAGGGCTATCGTCAGCTTATCGATGCCAGCGGTATGACCCAAGAGGCATTGTCGAAGGCAGTAAGCAAGTCACGCTCTGCAATTACAAACTCACTGCGTCTTCTCGATCTCCCCGAAGTAGTTCAGCAGATGATTTTTGAGGGCAAACTTACTGCTGGTCATGCACGTGCGATTCTTGCGGTTCCCTATGAAGACGCGCGTATTCGACTTGCAGAGAAAGTTGTTGCAGAGGGCCTTTCCGTAAGAGCGACAGAAAATCTTGCTCCGTTGTTTTCTGCCGGAGAGACACCTAAGACGCCGAGACCTGCAACGCCTCAGTCTTTTAAAAAGGCTGCCCGTGTACTTCGTCAGGTATTTAATACCAACGTGCGTGTGAAGAGCTCGCGTGGAAAGAATAAGATTGAGATTGAGTTTAAAGACGAGGAAGAGCTCTCTCGTATTCTTGGCGAAATGATTCAGTTTGATCAAGGAGGCCAAGATGAGGAATAAGATTTTAACAGCGATTGCATTGGCTACGACTGTCGTGGCTGGTGCCTTTGCTGGCTATAAGATCGCGACAGACGATAAACTGCGAGGTCGTTTGCTTCGTGGCGCGCAAGATATCGTCGATACTTCCAAAAAGAAAATGGATGTTATGACCGAAGATGTTGCCATGCGTACTGCTCAGGTAACGAAGAATCCCAAGATTAACCAAAGTTGGGTTAGCAACCAATGGGAAAATGTAGGTTATTAGGTACCTAACAATTACTCAGCATATTTTGAGGGGTCCTTGTCTGATTCACGAGACAAGGACCCCTTATTTTGGCCGTAAAAAATGGGACAGGTAGCAGCTGATTCAAAATTAATGTCAATAATTGAAACGACCCCGGTTGCATATTCTGCAACCGGGGTCGTTCGATGTTTCACATGAAACGTTTTGGGGTGCAGCTCCCCTATGCGTTCTTCTGAACTTTGAAGCGCTGCTTAAGCTGTCCGCAAGCAGCGTCAATATCGTTACCACGGGAGTTACGAATCGTGGTCTCGATGCCACGGGACTCAAGACGACGCTGAAGATCCTCAACCTTATGAATCGGCGAAGGCTTGAGCGGGCTGCCCTCGATGTCGTTAAGCTGAATCAGGTTAACGTGGCACAACGTTCCCTCGCAGAAGTCGCAGAGCGCCTGCATCTCGGGATTCGTATCGTTGACGCCTTCGATCATGGCATACTCATAGGTCGGGCGGCGGCCAGTCTTCTCGGTGTAGAGTTGAAGCGCCTCGTGAAGGCGAAGTAGCGTGTACTTCTTAACACCGGGCATAAGCTTATTGCGTGTCGACTGGATGGCGGAATGCAGGGAAACGGCAAGCGTGAACTGTTCAGGGATGTCGGCAAATTTGCGAATACCGGGAATAACGCCGCTGGTAGAGACGGTGAGGTGACGAGCACCGATACCGATGCCATCGGGGTCGTTGAGGATTCGCAACGCCTTGAGAACCTCGTCGTAGTTGGCAAACGGCTCACCCTGGCCCATGAAGACAACGCTCGTGGCGCGCTCGCCAAAGTCGTTGGATACATGAAGTACCTGGTCGACGATCTCTTGAGCGGTCAGAGAGCGCTTGAGGCCGTTGAGACCGGTAGCGCAAAAGGCACAGCCCATGCCACAGCCTGCCTGGGTGGAAACGCAGACGGAAAGCTTGTTACGACGGGGCATGCCGACGGTCTCGACGGAAACGCCGTCGTGGTACTCGAGCAGATACTTGCGAGAGCCATCTTTGGAAACCTGCTTGGTGAGTTCAGTCGGCGTGTCAAAGGCAAAAGCCTCTTTAAGCTGCTCGCGGAAAGCCTTGGGAAGGTTGGTCATATCGTCAAACGAACAAACGTTCTTCTCAAAGACCCATTCGATGAGCTGCTTCGCGCGGAAGGCGGGCTGGCCAAGCTCGGCCACGAGCTCGCGAATATCGTTTTGGCTCAAGTCGCGAATGTCCTGAGATTTAGTCCTGGGATTCATGGAAGCCTTTCGATTTTGGGGAAACGTAGAGGGTATCGCTACAATATGGTATCAGCTGCAGAAATTATAGAGGAGGAGTCTGCCCATGCCGGGTAAAAGCCTAGAGAACATGCACGTAGCGGTCTTGGCGGGCGGTCATTCCGCTGAGCGCGAGATCTCGCTCAATTCGGGAAAGAACGTCGTGGTTGCCTTGAAGGAGGCCGGCTACACTTCGGTGGAGCTGCTCGACACGGCTGCCGATGATTTTATGGTAACCATGGCGACCGGCGGCTTTGACGTGGCGTTTATCGCCATGCACGGTGCCGGCGGCGAGGATGGCGCCATGCAGGGCGCCATGGAGACCCTGGGTATCCCCTACACGGCCTCGGGCGTGCTTGCCAGCGCCTGCGGTGCCGACAAGGAGGTCTCTAAGCTCCTGTACGCCAAGGCGGGCATTCCCATTGCCCCCGGCCTCGCGCTCGAGGTGGGCGATGAAGTCGATATCGATCATATCGTCGAGGTTTGTGGCGAGCGCTGCTTTGTGAAGCCGGCCGTCAACGGTTCCAGCTATGGCATTTCCCTGGTCCATGAGCCCTCCGAGCTGCCCGCGGCAATCGCCAAGGCGTTTGCGTACGGCGACAAAGTGCTGGTCGAGAAGTGCATCGAGGGTACCGAGATCACCGTCGGTGTGTACGGCGAGGACGACGTGCGCGCTCTGCCGATTGTCGAGATTCGCAAACCCGAGGACTGCGAGTTCTACGATCTGGACGTGAAATATGTCGACCCTACGGACATCCATCGCATTCCGGCGCAGATTTCACCCGAGAATTACACTCGCGCTCAGGAGCTTGCCTGCGCTGCTCACAAGGCCCTCGGTTGCCTGGGTATCTCGCGCAGCGACTTTATTGTGAGTGAGGACGGCCCCGTCATCCTCGAGACCAATACCATTCCCGGCATGACCGATACGTCGCTGTATCCGGATGAGATCCGCCACACCGACGACATGACGTTCCCGCAGGTCTGTGACAGCCTGATCCGTATGGGCCTTCGTCGAGCGGGCATTGCATGCTAATCGAGGACGCGGTTTCGTCAGGAACGCCGCAGTTTGTCATCGACTCCTATGCCACGCTTGCCGAACGCGCCAAAACGCAGTCCTTCGGCCTTATCGAGGAAGATGTGATCGTCCTCGATACCGAGACCACAGGTCTTTCGGTGCAGGACAATGAGCTGATCGAGATCTCGGCGGCCCGTCTTTCGGGCCGCGAGATCGTCGACCGCTTCGATACCTTCGTGCATCCCAAACAGCTGATTCCCGCCGAGATTACCGAGCTCACGAGCATTACAAATGCCGATGTGGCAGATGCCCCGTCGGCCGTTGAGGCCGTAGCCGCTCTCGCCGATTTTGTCGGTGGTTGCCCGGTAATCGCACATAACGCCACGTTCGACCGCTCGTTTATCGAGTCGGTCAAAGGCGGCGTCAACGTGAGCGATATTTGGATCGATTCGCTGGCGCTGTCGCGCATCGCGCTTCCGCGCCTGGCCTCGCACAAGCTGTCTTTTATGGCCGATCTGTTTGGCTGTGACTCGGTATCACACCGTGCCAATGCCGACGTCGACGCCCTGTGTGGCGTATGGCGCGTGTTGCTCGTGGCACTCACCGACTTGCCCCAGGGCCTCATGGCGCGCCTAGCCGACATGCATCCGGACGTGCCTTGGTCCTATCGTCCAATCTTCTCATTCTTGGCGGGGCAGAACCCTGGTTATATCTTCTCTCTCAGCGCCGCTCGTGCTGACGTTCTCAAGGCCGATCGCGCCGACGATCGGGTGGACGCCGACGAACTGCCGGTACTCAAGATGCCGAGTCGTGAGGAGATTGAGGCAGACTATGCGCCAGGTGGCCTGGTCAATCGCATGTACCCCACCTACGAGCCGCGTGATGAGCAGATCGCGATGGCGCTCGAGGTCCGTGATGCGCTGGTCACGGGCACTCATCGTGTAATTGAGGCGGGCACAGGCGTCGGTAAATCGATGGCCTATCTGGTGCCTTTTGCCGAGGCAGCACGCCGTAACAACATTACGGTTGGTATTGCGACCAAATCGAACAATCTTGCCGACCAGCTCATGTACCATGAGCTGCCAAAACTTGCCGAGCAACTGGACGGTGGCCTGTCATTTTGCGCTCTCAAGGGCTATGACCACTATCCGTGCCTGCGCAAGCTTGAGCGCATGAGTCGCGGCCAGGTCGAGATTACCACCAAGCGCGATCCGGCGGACACGCTCACGGCGGTCGCGGTCATTATGGCGTACGTCTGCCAATCAGCCGATGGCGACCTCGACTCACTTGGCATTCGGTGGCGCAGCGTCAACCGCCCCGACTTTACGACGGCCTCGCGCGAGTGTGCTCGTCGCCTCTGCCCGTTTTTCCCTGATAAATGTTTGGTCCACGGCGCTCGTCGCCGTGCGGCGCATGCCGATGTGGTGGTCACCAACCATTCCCTGCTGTTCCGCAATGTCGCGGCCGAGGGCAGGATTTTGCCTCCGATTCGTCATTGGGTAATCGACGAGGCCCATTCCATCGAGCGCGAGGCGCGCCGTCAGTGGGCGCGCGTGGTGTCGGCGGACGAATCACGCGTTCTGTTTGAGCGCCTGGGTGGCTCGAGCACCGGCGCGCTAAGCCAGGTTTCCCGTGATTTGGCAACCTCCGAGGGCTCTACGCTCTATCTGGGCCTTACTGCCAAGGCAACGTCGACGGTTGCGCGCGCGAGCATGGCAATCGCCGACGTGTTCGATGGCGTTCGCGAGCTCGGTCGCCGTGCCCGTGGGGGTTATGACAATGCCAATCTATGGATTGGCCCCGAGCTGCGCGAATCTGACGACTGGCATGATTTCTTACAGTCGGCCTACGCTGCCATCGACGCATTGGAACAGGCTGACAAGAGCGTCGACGCGCTGGTGCAAGCCGTCGCCGCCGACAAGCCCGAGGTTGTTGTCGACCTGGGTGATATCTCGCGCCGCCTGCACGAGCTGGCCGAGAACCTCAAACTCATCATTGATGGCACCGATGAACACTACGTGTATTCGCTGCAGGTCAATCGCAGGCTGCGTGCCGGCGGAGAGTCAATGACCGCAGAGCGCATCGACATTGGCGAGGCCTTGGCAACCGAATGGCTGCCCGAGGTTCACACGGCTATCTTTGCCTCGGCGACCATGACGGTGTCCAAAAGCTTTGAACACTTTAACCACGCGGTCGGCCTCGATCGCATCGGTGCTTCAACATCCTCATCGTTGCACTTGGATTCGAGCTACGACTTCGATTCGAACATGGCTGTAGTCGTTGCGGGCGATATCCCCGATCCGCGCGATCATGAGAGCTATCTTACGGCGCTCGAGCGCGTGCTGGTCGACGCCCATCTTGCCATGGGCGGATCGGTGCTCACACTGTTCACCAATCGGCGCGACATGGAAGACCTGTATGCCCGCGTTGAGCCCAAGATGGCCCGTGCGGGTCTGGAGCTCAACTGCCAGCAGCGCAACTCATCTCCTCGTCGCCTGCGCGACCGGTTTATCAACGAGCCGACCTCGTCGCTTTTTGCTCTTAAGGCCTTCTGGGAGGGATTCGACGCCAGCGGCGAGACGCTGCGCTGCGTCATCATTCCCAAGCTGCCGTTCTCGAGCCCCACGGACCCGCTCTCGTGCGAGCGCAACCTGCGCGAAGACCGCGCTTGGGCGCGCTATTCGCTGCCCGAGGCGGTGCTCGAGGTCAAGCAGGCGGCCGGCCGCCTTATCCGCTCGTCGACCGATTGCGGCGTGCTGATTCTGGCCGACCCGCGCCTAGTGACGAAGGGCTACGGAAAGAAGTTCTTAACGTCGCTGCCCACGAGCTCCTACCAGTGCATCGAATCGGCGCAGATCGGGCACTATCTGCAACTGTGGCGCGCACGCCACGAGCGGCGGCGCTAAAGCGGACAGACGAGGGTTTTTGCCATATCGCACAGACGCTTTGACAGGGCGGGGTCATCCAAGATGCGGATGGCTCCGCCCGCTGCGATTATCTGACTCAGTAGCCAACGCTCGGAGCCGTAATGCACGGTTACCGTTGCCGTGTCTGCCCCGCTGCGCTCGATTAGGGTGATGCCGGCCCAGTCCAGATGCTCCGCCATATCGAATGGCATCAGGAGCTTTGCGCTATGCTGCGTCCGGGCAAGGGAATCGTGGAGGGATGCGACGTCCGGTGCGTGAGACACGACGGAGTCTTCCGTCAAGGTGAGTCCCTCGATTTTATCCATGCGATAGGTGCGCTGCTCATCGACTGCGATGTCCCAGGCAATCAAGTATGTTTGGTCGCCGTTTGCCGTAATGCGCAAGGGGTCGACCAGACGCTCGCGTGGCCGTGCATCGTCCATCGAGCGATACGAGATGCGGCAGCGAACGCCGTCCTGAATGGCGCAGCTCAGCTGCTGCCAGTGCGACCCGTGGTTGACGGTGTCAAAGACGCGCTGGTTATAGCCGAGCTCTTCGGGTAGAAGGGCATGTCGAATCCGAGCTGCCGTATGCGGCTCGATCCCCAACGATTCAAGTTCATGGTTGAGCACAGCGCCCTCGGCGGCACTCAAGCGCAGCGGTAGCACACGCCCGGCGTCACCGGTGAGGACCACACGCTCGCCGCGGCATTCGCAGATGATGCGCGCGCCCGATTCTCGATCAGCGAGCGTCGAGACGATCTCGAGAATCTCGTCGAGCGATACCCCTGTGATGTCAAAGCGACTGCAAATCTCGGTTCGTGTCATGCCGCTCTCGCCGGCGGCGTAGAGGGCCTCCATGATGTCGATGGCGCGCGAGAGTCTCTGCTCGCTGGTGAGTTTACGCACGGGCATGCTCGTGCACCGTCCTTTCAATGAGGTGGTTCCACGCCTGCTTGAGCGATTTGGGGGCCATGGGCCTCATGCCGTCCATGGCGTGGGCCATGCAAAATGAGGCGGCGGCTTCAAGGTTGCGCACGTCAACGGTCCAGATCCATCCCGCATCGGTGTGTGCGAGCTCACCTCGCCCGCGCGTGAGGCCGTTGATCATATCGATCTGCGTCTGAGGGGCGAACGAGAACGTGGCTGCAACGGGCGGTCGGTCGGCGAAATCGAATTCAAAGAACAGATAGTCGTTGAGATTGAAGTCCGTAGGGATGGCGTAGGCCTTCGAAGGACGCCAAGCGCGAACGATACGGTCGCAGCGGAATGTCCTGATGTCGTCGGTGACATTGTCGAGGCCGCAGAAGTACGCCACGCCCTCGCGTTCGAACATGCCGTAGACACAGACGGTACGTTCTTTCTGCTCGCCGCGTCCGTTCTGATATAAAAATCGCAGCGCGCATCGCTCGGCAAAGGCGCTCCATACCGCATCGACGGTGGGAGAGCGGCGGATCGGTACTTCGTCCACCGCCGACATGCCGGTGAGGTAGGCAATTTTGGAGCGAATATCGGCAAGCGGCGCGGCAAAGGTGGAAGAGCCGGCCGCTAGCGTCTGGTCGATGGCGTTGAGTAGGATGTCGGCGTCGTCTGCGGTGATGAGGCCGCCTGCAGCAAACGTGTGCTCGCGGTCGATTGTCCACGAGCTTTCCTCGGTCTCCTGCGCACCGGCGGGGCGAACCTCCTTGATTAAGATGCCACGCTCGAGCAGTTTGTCACGATCGCGCCGAAACTTGCGCTTATCCGAGTCGATGTTGCCCGAGCCATATCCCAGGTCAGAATCCAAGACGATCTGCTCGGTCGTCAGCGGTTCGGGGGAGCTGTTGAGCACAAAGAAAAGGTTGAGGATGCGCTGAGCCGTTTTATCGAAACTGGGCTCCGAACTTCCCTTTTTAATTGTCGCGGTCGCGTCGCTTGCCGTCATAGAGTCCTCGCATAAGAAGGTGGTTTGCTGCCATGATTTTAGTCCGATATGGAGATTAGGCTATATCCTTGTCCGCTCGGGGCGTTAAGATGGCCCGAATTCGGTCGTTTGCGCTCGCTCGGGGTATACTTTCGACTATATACGGTTCTAATGTGCATGCATTGGGCCTATTTGTCGGATTATGGATGTGGAGCGCACATGGCGAACACCCAGAACTATATTAACCACCTGCTGCAAAACACCGGCATTACGCCGGCATGCAGCGAAGAAGAGCGCTTGGCTGCCGAGGATATCGCTCAGATCTTCCGCAACCACGGCTTTGATCCCGAGGTTCAGGAGTTCAATGCCCCGGCGCCCAGTAGGTTGGCATTTGCCGTTACCGGTATTCTTGCGTTTGCCGGCGCCCTGTTGATGGGCATCGGCGGCGGTATCGGCTTGGTCGGCACCTTGCTGGCCATTGTCGGCGCCGTTCTTTACGTGCTCGAGCGCACGGGCCACCCCGTGGTTTCGCGCCTGGGCAAGACGGGCGTGAGCCAAAATGTCATCGCCTACCACAAGGCCTCGGGCCCGCTCGCGTCTCCGCGCAACCGCCCGGTGGTCGTTGTCGCACACTACGACTCTCCCCGTGCTGAGCTGCTCGCCCGCGAGCCCTATGCTTCGTATCGTGCGCTCATCGCCAAGCTGTTGCCCGTTGCCACGGTTGCCCCCGCTGCCGTTGCCATCCTGCGTATCCTGCCGCTCCCCGGCGCGCTCAAGGTTCTGCTGTGGATTGTCGCGATCCTCGCTTCCCTCGTTGCACTTGCCAACGCGGCAAACATCATCTCTAACCGCCATATTCTTCCCTATACGTCCGGCGCGGTGTGCAACAAGTCTTCTGTCGCCGCTATGCTCGGCGTTATGGACAACGTTGCTCCCTTCCAGGGCGAAAACGAGTTTCCCGACGATGTTCCGTTCGATACCTATTTTGGGGAGCAGAAACGTCGTGCCGAGGAAATGGCGCGCGCAGCGGCGGAGTATGCCGCGGCCCAGCAGCAAAACGACTACGGCAACACCATCGAGTACGAAGAGCCTACCTACGTCGAGGACGAGTTCGGTCAGCCGATTGCTCCCGACGCTCAGACCGAGCCCGAACAGGGTGAGGCTTTCGACGAGCAGATCGAGGGCTTTGAGGGTGCGTCTGCCGACGAGACGCTGATTGGCGCCATCGTGCCCGAGGATCAGAATCAGGCTGTCCAGGCCGAAGAGTTCAATGACGAGGTTCCCGCTGCCGAGCCGGCGGAGGAGCCTGCCGCGGCTGAGCCCGAGCCCAAGCTCTATCGCAATGCCGCCGGCAACATCCGCTTTGGTTCGGATGCCATCCGTGCGCTCGGAATGCTTCCCGAGTCCTGCACGCTCGATTACGAGGAGGGCGAGGAGCCGACGTTTGAGCCCGAGCCTGCCCCCGTCGTGGCTGCGCCTGCGCCCGTTGTCGCTGCGGATGATGAGTCTGCCGCGGTTACCGCTGCCGTTGCCGAGCCCGAGGCGGTGTCCGCGATCGATCCCGCGGCAGGACTGGACATTTTGGCTCCCGCCGCGCCGGCGCAAGACGTTGCGGACGAGTCTGACGACGATTACGTTGAACAGCCGAGGCGCGTGTCTTACGAGAGCGATACTGATTTCTCGGCCGAGATTCCCGCGGCAACGCCCCATGCCGATATTGCATCCGCGTTCTCTTCGATTGGCGCCAGCGCTTCCAACTTCTTTAAGGGCGCGCTTGCAAAGGGCAAGAAATTTGTCGACGATTTCGAGGAGAAGCGCGCTGCCGCACGCGAGGCTGCCGAGCAGGAGGCTATCGCTCAGCAGCAGGCAGCCGAGGCGGCACGTGAGCTCGCGGCGCAAGAGTTCGAGCAGAACGAGGCTATGCAGTCCGTGCCCGTCGATGCTGCCGAAGCTACAACGTCTTTCGAGGCCCAGCAGCACGTCGATAGCACCATGTCGTTTGATGCCGCGCAGTTCGATTCCACGATAACGTTTGAAAAGCAAGGCACCGCGATTGCCGAGCCCCTTCCTGCTTCCGATGAGCAGGACGACGTGGCAGACGATGACGAGCCCATTGATGCTGCCGAAATTCAGGATGCTGCTGAGGACGAGCCCGTCGAGGCCAACTCTGACGAAGAGCAGTACGCGGCAGCCGAGGAAGATGATTCGACCGAGGTCGAGCAGGAGGAAGTGTCTGCGGTTTCCGAGACTCCCGAGACGGATGAGTCGAGGCCTTACTCCACGCAGATTTTCACCATGCCGACCCCGAGTGGTTCCGGTGCCACGGTTGCCGATACTGCTCCCACCCAGGACGAAACGGTCGATTCCCTTATGGCCCAGATTTCCTCCCAGGCATCACCGCGTCCGCAGATGAATGTTCCCGATCCGGCGTCGGCTCCGTCGCCCGCACCTTCCTCGTCTCCGCTGGCTTCGGTTCCCGATCCGTCGCTACCGTCGATGAAGCAGGCAAACGTTGCGTCTCGCACGTCGCTGTTCGACCTTCCCGACCCCTCCGCGCAGGTCAACGACCCCTTTGCTACCGCCCAGGGTCCCGAACCCACATCGGCACCCGTTGTGCCTCCCATGCCCGTTGCGTCGGGCGCGCAGCCGATCGAGACCATTTCGGCTCCCGCCCCGGCGGCACCCAAGTCTCGCAAACGCGGCCTGGGTGGCCTGTTCGGTCGTAAAAGGAAAAACGAGCAGGACAGCATGAGTGATTGGCTGGGCGTCGAAGACGATTACGATGCCAAGAAGTCCGGTCGCGGTATCGGTTCGTGGGATAACTTCGAGGACGATAACGATGGCTGGAAGGGCGGCGCTACGTCTTCCGATGGCGCTTCTTCCGAAGATATGCTCTCGGCTGTCGCCTCTATGGGCGATGATGAGCTGCTCGGTCACGATATCTGGTTTGTGGCAACGGGCGCCTCGGATTGTGATGGCGCCGGCATGAAGGCCTTCTTGGCTTCGCATCGCGATAAGCTCCGCGGCGTATTCTTCATCAATCTTGAATCCGTCGGCGCCGGTAGGCTTTCGGTGGTGACGGTCGAGGGCGAACAGCAGCTGCTCAAGGGCGATCGCCGCATCATGAACCTGGTCAGCAAGGTGTGCAAGTCGTTCCATGTCGATTGTGGCGCGCTCGAGATGCCCTATGCCAAGACCGATGCCTATGCCGCGCTCGAGGCGAGCCGCCGAGCCCTCACCATCGCCGGCGTGGACGGCACGCGTCTGGCTTGCGCTCGTACCGAGGACGACCTGCCCCACAATGTCAACCCGACGAACATTGCCACGGTATCCGAGGTCGTGACCGAGGTTATCCGCCGTTCGTAGACGGAGCTCTAAGGAGTCAACGTGTTTTCGTATATTAAGCGCCATTGGCCTGTCTACGTGATTTTGACCTTGATTGCCATTGCGTTAGGATTTGGGGCTGCCTACATCGTGGGTGCAAAGGGCTCGACCCCCGCCTCCGCAATCAGCGAAGAGGTGGAGCAAGAACAGAGTACGGGTGCCGATGGGATTCCTGAGTCCGAGCAGGCAATCGTTGATGGTGGATCTTCGTCTGCAGAGTAGATACGGCGATTTACATGATTGAAAGCGGGCGAGCCAGGGGACTGGCTCGCCCGCTTTTTCATCGCGCTAGCGCTTCTTTGGGGTCGACCTAAGGCGAGCGAACCATAGGGCTGCGGCACCCGAGGTCAGGAGCGCGGTGATGCAAGCGGCGATGGGAACTGATCCTGTTGCCGGTAGGTCCTGCAGTAGGGTACAGCGTTGAATGACACGGTCCTCGTCATGTGACTCAAGTTTATCGCCGCCGCCGTTGCGGCAAAGATCGACGCGTGCGCTGTTGGTGAGTGCGGTTTGGGGCGTATAAGCCGACGTCGCCTGCATGTGTACGACTGCGCCCCGAGCGTCTGTGCCAAGGATTGCTTTGGCATCGTCAAGGTCGTCGTGCTCATCTTTGAGATCATCGCGGGTCCAAGAATCCGCATCGCTTCGAGTCGTAAAGTCGGCGGCTACCGCACCGTATTCAATTCGAATGCCCGTTACGACGGTATTGGATGCAAGGTCGAGCTCTTCCGCCTCGAGTGTGGTGGATTCCATGGTCGAGACATCCGCCTTCCAGAGACGCCAGCCGTCGTAATCGACGAGGCGACAGTCCTCACCAAGGCTCTCTTTTACTTCGTCGGACTCAAGCCAAGGATTTTCGTGCCCATCGTCAAGTGTCGCGTTCGCCGGTTCATCGACGTCTGTCGAGTCCAACGGCGTCGTGCGATACCACACGTTGCACAGACCGTTGAGGTCGCCGATGGCGACGGGGGTTTCGATTGAGATGAATCTCGCCGTGCCGTCTTTGGCGCACTCAAGATCATCGGTAATCGTAAACTCATCAACCCAAGTAGCGGAATCGTTTCGAGCATCGATGGTATAGGAGAAAAGCCCATCACTATTGGTTTGCGTCGTGGCGCGGTTTTTACCATCGCCGTTAGCCAACAGGCCCTTTTCGATAGGTTGGACAAGTTCCTGACGCTTGTCGACCTGTCCCTTGATCTCGATGGGCGCATCCTTCATCGCGACGGATTGGACTTCTCCCGTATCCTTTATTTCAAACGTTATCTCCTCGGCAAGGTCATAGGTCCGCGGAGACATCATTTCGCGCAACGAGTAGGTGCCGGGTGCAAGATGTTCGACGCGGTGTGGCTTGTCGGATGAGGTCCAGGAGTCTATTTCGGTTTTATCGGGACCATATAAGGTGAGCCGTGCGCCTTCTACTTCCTGCTCACCGCTTGCATCGACCTTGGAGATATCAACCTTGGTGTAATCGTCGGATACGTTAAGCCGTGCTTCTACAACGGGTGTTTTCTGGTCGGCATAAGTAAGGTCGACAATATGGGTTGTCTGATCGAGCAAGAAGCCTGCCGGCGCTTGAGTCTCGACAACCTCGTAGCGTGCGGTGCCAGATCCCAGTGGGAGGTTGTCCGCGCGTGCTTCTCCAGTTTCATCCGTCGTGACGGTAGCGACAGTCTCACCGTCGAGTGCGGCAATGCTACCGTCGGGGCGCACGATATCACCCGAGGCACGGATCTCAAAGATGGCGCCCGCGAGGCTGCTGCCGTCTACGGCATCGGTTTTAACGATCCTGATATTTCCGGTCGCGGCGTGGTCATAATACGAGGCGATTGCAACGGGCGTTAGGTTCATGTCGGCGGGTATGTTTACCTCGATTTCTTCGCCGACAAGATAGGGCTCTTTGGCCGAGGTTTCGCGTACATAATAGGTGCCCGGCACGAGCGATTCGGGCAGTGTGACGGTCCCGGTCGCGTCAGTCGTAAAGGTGTCCATTACGTTATGTGCTGGATACCAGCAAGTTTGTGAGACAGGTTCGTGATTGCTGTCGAGGAGTTGGAAGGAGAATCCGGCTAGGGGAACAGAAGCGCCTGTTTGGGCATCGCGTTTTACAATCTGGAGATGCGTCGACAGAGCGTGGTTGTCCACGATATATTGAAGCTCGGCGCCGTCGGAAATCTGATTGGCCCCGACGGTCCATTCCCCTGCACGTTTAAAACCCTCGGGGACGGTTTCCGGAACCTCGCGAATCGTGTAGCCGGCACGGTCGTATGGGACGGCTCCGTGGACACCGGCGGGTCGCTTGCCTGTGCCGAACCATGCTTCGGGCTGATCTTTGGTGGAGGCAAAGCCATAGATGTTTGTGGTCAGTGTGCCAACAACCTGCTGAGAGCTGTTGCTGACAACCTCAAAGACAACACCACCCGCCGGCTGCTCCAGGCCGGATTGGTCGCTATTGCCGTAATCCTTGAATTTGGAAATCTCAAGGTCAAACGCAATGGGGATATCGGAAATGCGAGATTCGATCTCGACCACGCCTGAATCGCCGAGCTGGTCGGCTCCAACGGTATAGGTCCAGCTGTCGTTGGATGGCAGGTAGCCCTCGGGGGCTTTTGATTCGTAGATGGTAAAGGTTCCTAAGGGGACATCGGCGAGGGTGGCCTGACCGCTTTCGTCGGTCGTGAGGATTTGCGCCCATCCAGGGGTTGATTGCGACACACACGTGAACTCTGCTCCTGCGAGTGAAGAACCTACCTGGGGGCCGGCATTCGTCGCGGTATCGAGTTTTACGATACGCAGGTTGATGGTGCCGGGCTGTTCATCAATGGCGACCTGTCCACCGTCATTCCCCGTGGTAAAGGCGATGCGATCGTGGCGGGGGACATAGCCGGCCGGCGCCTTCGTTTCAACTAGGTAGTATGCAGTGTTGGGCAGAAGAGTTGCTTGCGCCCGACCGTTGCTGTCCATCTGGATGGTGCCGACACGCGCGCCGCTGGCGCTCTCAAAAATATCGAATGTTGCCCCGTCAAACTGATAAGTATTGTTTCCGCTGGTAATGGCAGCGTTTGCAGACTGCTTTTGGAAGGAAACAGAGACCGCCGGCAGTACATAGAGCATGTCCTGACGTTTGCTGCCGCCCGATACGGCTCCTAGATAGCGTCGCGCGCGGTGCGGAGCGGCTTTGATGCTTCCTGATTTTGCGCTGTCGTGGAGCCACCGCGCCGCCGCCACGACTTCATTGTCAGTGGCAAAGTGCCCACTCTTGGTTTTGCCCTGAGCGGTCGTGTAAGAGTAAGTACCGTCGACATGGGTAGTGCCGTTGAGCATCCATACGGCAAGCTGGGTTGCGGCGCGGGCGCGATCGGGTGAAAGATGGTAACCGCCAAACGACGTGGCGGTAGGATATCCGTGACAAACGATTGCCGCGAACTCGTCGTCGAGCCACACCCAGCCTTGATCAAAGTTGAGCCATGGGCCGCCCGGCTTGGTGGGGCCGGGGCGCTCCTGGTTCATGCAGTAGGCAATCGAGGCGTCTTGAGCTTCATACTTGCCGATGAGGAAGGGCCCACAATCATCGCTAATAGTGCGGAAGCCGAGCTGGTCGTAGCCATCGACGGCAAATGCGGCTCCCGGTGCCAGGCAGCCGAAAAGCAGGAAGAGGAGCAGGAGCAGCGGACCTGTTGCGATTGCGCTGTGGACAGAGTGCGTGGGTGCGTTGGACATGGCTGCTCCTTATCCCTCGTGCGCCGCACGGGGAGGCTGCGACGCGTAGGATGAGGCTACCCCCGAGGTTCATGCGGGTAAGTACCGGAGCCTGACCAAAAGCTTGCCCAATTCCTGACAAATTGAGCTCAAATACAACAATCAAGCAAAAGTGCAGGTAGAAGATAGGGAGAACAGGAAGTCAAAGGTCCTCGTCTCCACAATTGACGTGATTTTCAAACGAATCTCCACAGCTAAAACAAGCATCACCACCCTTGTATCGAACAAGACAACCGCGTTATACTAGCCAACACACAAGCGGGCATCGCCAAGTGGTAAGGCATCAGCTTCCCAAGCTGACACTCGCGGGTTCGAGTCCCGTTGCCCGCTCCAGTAAAAAGCACAAGCACGGCAGCGTTACGTTACCGTGCTTTTTACTACCAAGCGCCGGGACTCGAACCCGACAGGGTGCGAGCGTTAAATAAACGCGAAGCGTTTATAGCGAGCAGGCAAGGTCGCCGATAGGCGACCGCAGCCGGTGCGTATTTGCGAAGCAAATACGCGGATGTCCCGTTGCCCGCTCCATGGAGCAAGGAAGATTTCGGGAATGGTAGATTCAGCCCGCTTTGCTCCCACACTTCCCCGGATCTCGGTATGCCACTGAAGCCGGTGCGTATTTGCGAAGCAAATGCGCGGACGTCCCCATGCTCGCTCCAATTCCAAAATGTTAGGTTAATGCCTGCTGCCCATACTTGCACCTGCGCACGGTACAATGGTTGGGTTACGACCAACGTGCCAATAACCAAAAAGGAGCCGCTATGATCGATCGCTATACCCGCCCGGAGATGGGACATATCTTCTCCCTCGAGAACAAGTACGCCATTTGGCAGGAGATTGAGGTCCTGGCCTGCGAGGCTCAGGCGGAGCTCGGCAAGATCGGTATTTCCAAAGAAGAGGCCCAGTGGATTCGCGACCACGCCAACTTTGAGAAGGCGAAGGTTGACGAGATCGAGGAGGTCACGCGCCACGATGTCATCGCCTTCCTGACCAACATGAAGGAATATATCGACGCCGATGTTCCCGAGGGCGAGCCCAAACCTAGCCGCTGGGTTCACTACGGTATGACCAGCTCCGACCTGGGTGATACGGCTCTGTGCTATCAGCTTACTCAGGCGTGTGACCTGATTATCGAGGACGTTAAGAAGCTTGGCGAGATCTGCAAGCGTCGCGCCTTCGAGGAGCGCAATACGCTCTGCGCCGGCCGCACCCATGGTATCCATGCCGAGCCGATGACCTTCGGCATGAAGTTTGGCTCTTGGGCATGGGAGCTCAAGCGCGATCTCGATCGTCTTGAGGACGCACGCAAGAACGTTGCCTTCGGTGCCATCTCCGGTGCCGTCGGCACCTACAGCTCCATCGAGCCGTTCGTCGAGGAGTACGTCTGCGAACATCTGGGCCTGGTCCACGATCCGCTGTCCACGCAGGTCATCAGCCGCGATCACCACGCCTTCCTTGCCGGCGTGCTTGCTACTACGGCGGCCACCTGCGAGCGCATCGCGACCGAGGTCCGCAACCTACAGAAGACCGATACGCTCGAGGCCGAGGAGCCTTTCCGCAAGGGCCAAAAGGGCAGCTCCGCCATGCCGCACAAGCGCAACCCCATCACCATGGAGAAGGTCTGCGGCCTGTCGCGCGTCGTGAAGTCAAACGCCCAGGTTGCCTTCGATAACGTCGCCCTGTGGCACGAGCGTGACATTTCGCACTCCTCTGCCGAGCGTGTCGCCCAGGCCGATAGCTTCATCGCACTCGACCACATGTTCCAGTGCCTCATCCGCGTTATCGACGGCCTGCAGCTGTACCCTGCCCGCATGATGGCCAACCTCAATAAGACCCGCGGCCTCATCTTCTCCTCCAAGGTGCTGCTCGCCCTCGTCGACACGGGCATCACCCGCGAGGACGCCTACGCTATCGTGCAGGAAAACGCCATGGCCACCTGGCACGAGGTGCAGGATTGTGTCTCCGGCCCCACCTTTAAGGAGCGTCTCGAGGCCGATCCGCGCTGCACCGTCAGCCAGGAGAAGCTCGACGAGATCTTTGATCCGTGGGACTTCCTCACCCGCATCGACACGGTCTTCGACCGCCTGGAGCAGCTCGAGCTCTAACTGATCGATTGGGGACGAAGGTAAACCTTTCGGTTTCCTTTTGACCCCCCCTGAAGTACAGCTTTCCAGCTCAAGCCCCGTTGGTAACTCGTTTTGCCAACGGGGCTTTTGCGCGAGAGTGCTTGGAAAAGCTACATTACAACGGGCGATTTTTAATGCGGGAATGTCGCTTGCCGATAATTTGACTCTTCCGACAAACACTAGCTTGCCAGTCTCAGTCGGGGGGGGGGTATCCTTAAGTCAATTTTAATGTGTGGGAGAATACTGCATTTTCACGAGAGATTGGACTTAGGGGAATGAGAAAAGGGCTTTGGAGGATGGCCACAGGCATCTGTGTTGCTTTAACGGCGGCAACGTTTGGGCTGACGGTGGCCGCCCCGCATGCGGATGCTGTCATGCTGGAGTCGCAGGACGGTTCCATGGGTGCATCGTTTCTCCCATACGATTCGTCTACAGGCGATGTGTGGTCAGAATTTGATGTCGCTGTTGGACAGACGGTGAAAGGAAGGCTTTCCTTTTTTAATAAAAATCACGAATGGGCGCACATTGACCCTAGCGATATCGATATCACATCGTCTGACGAGGATATCGCTAAGGTAAGTTATGAGTCACATAGTTGGGTATTGACAATTAGCCCCACCAAAGTTGGCACAACGACTATAACCATGAAGAGCAAGACCGACGAGAGTTTAAACGGTTCTCTTAAGATTAAAAGTGTGGCTAAAGTCAATCCAATTAAGGTCAGTTTCGTTTCTTACGACCAATCTGGTGCGACGACAAACACCGCAACGCTGGGTTACACGGATGATTGTCCGCAAAAATGCGGGAACACGCATTATGCATTACTAGAGGGGAGAGTTGACGTTCGTCCCGTGGACGAGAGCCGTGCGGCCACATATTTTGTAATTAAGGAAGACCCCTCAAAGGATTCCAAAGTCCAGGCAAGGGTGAATTCGAATTATTCATCATATGGAACTTCCGAGCTAAGCGCTTCTTTGCAACTCGAGGCGTTGTCGAAAGATGCTAAAGAGGCCATGGTTCTTGTCGACTATTGCAACGGTGAAGTTGAGACGAAGAAGCTATGTGATGTTGTAACCGAGAATCAGGAGCCCGGATTCAATGAGCGTGGGAACAAAAAGCAAAAGATGCTGGTTGGGGACAGCTATTATCTGACTGCCATTCTCAACGTTTCTCCAAATGAAGTACTGAAGGCATGCCAGCGCGCACATTGGGGTGCGGACTTTGGCGCTGTAACCTATTCTCTGGAAAGCAACGATGTCGTTGAGCTTATCGATGGTGAAAACTCGTTTAAGGCAATAAAGCCTGGCACCGTTAAGGCTCATGCTCGTGATGGCCTTGGCAATGACCATCCCTTTGAGATAGAGGTTGTCGACCCTGCGGAAGTGAGCCTTTCGAAGGCTAAGTTTGTGTCGAGCGATTATACATTTCCCTGTGAGGTCAGTTCAGATAGTATATCCAAAGATTGGCTTTGGCTGGAATGTGACAGGGGGTTTGAATATCCAAAGGGCGTGCTGAGCAAAAGCGCTGAGGAATTGATGGACTCCTATGCCGGCGCAAAGTATTCTTTCACTTCAGATAATCCGGATGTCCTCGAGGTAAAAGGACCGATGTTTAATGGTGGCAGTTACTTGGGGTATTTAGTGCCTCATAGTTACGGCGATGCAACGGTTTCAATGTACTTGGGTGGTCGTCTCTGTGACACGATGACCGTTCATATCGTCAAGCCTGGCGAGGAACCTGCAAAAACGACGGTTTCCATTGCGGATGGTTACTCAACATCTATGGACAAGGGCACGACTCAGCAGTTGAAGGCAAAGGTTTCCCCTGACGATAAGGCCAGTAAGGTTGTCTGGTCCTCTTCTAACGAGAGCGTCCTTACCGTCGATGGCAACGGTCTTGTTACCGCTGTCGGTGACGGTGATGCCACGATCACGACAACGGTTGATGGGGTCTCTGCAACCACGGATACAATTACGGTAACCACTCCGGTCGTAAAGGTCTCGGGCGTCAGCCTCAGCGCGTCGAATCTTAAGCTTGCTGTGGGCGGTGAGCCCTCGACGTTGACCGCAACGATTGAGCCCAACAATGCAACGAATAAGAATGTGTCCTGGTCTTCGAGCGACCCGGAGGTCGCCACGGTTGCGGACGGCGTCGTGACCCCGGTCAAGGCCGGTGCTGCCACGATCACCGTTACCACTGAGGACGGCGAGTATAGCGCCACGTGCAAGGTGACGGTTATTCAACCTGCAACGGGTATCACACTCGATAAGCAGAAGGTCACGCTTGTGGGCGCTGCAACCGAGCAGCTTAAGGCAACGGTCGTTCCCGCGGAGGCTGACCAGACGGTTGTCTGGAAGTCCAGTAACGAGAGCGTCGCTACGGTCGATCAAACCGGCAAAGTGACGTCTGTTTCCAAGGGCGCCGCGACCATCACTGCTTCGACCGAAGATGGCACCTATTCTCAGGATTGCGCGGTGACCGTCTCTAATCCCGCAACGAGTCTTACAGTCGATCAGTCCTCCCTCAACCTTGCGAAGGGTGAAGAAGGTACCGTAAAAGCCTCTCTTGTCGGAGCCCTGGCAGGTGAGGTCGACGAGACCAAGCTCGCTCTGGATGACACGGGTGCCTCGAAGGCATTTAAGGTTGTCGACAACGGCGATGGCTCCTACACCGTCACTGCCCTCAAGACTGGTTCCGGTTCATTCGTCATCACCGCGGGGTCGCTCTCCCAGACCGTTTCGGTGAGCGTGACCAATCCCGCCCAGAAGGTTGAGCTCAACAAGACGAACCTTTCCTTTACCGTAGGCGACGCCTCCGCAAAGCTCTCCGCAACGGTGACTCCTGCAGATGCAGACGATGCGACCGTGAGCTGGACCTCCAGCGATTCGTCGATCGCTACGGTTAAAGACGGCGTCGTGACGCCGCTTAAGGCCGGCACCGTCACGATTACCGCCACCTGTGGCGACAAAACCGCGACCTGCGCCGTTACCGTAGCGGCAAAGACCATTGCGGGCGTTGCGGGTAGCAACGGAACGGACGTTAGCGTAAGCGCCGAGAACAATGTCGCTGCCGGCATTGCCCAGAACAACAGCATCTCTCTTGTGGTCGAGGAACCGACAAATCTTACCGACGCCGCCCATGCTACGATTTCCGGCCTTGAACAGGGGGCTACCAAGGTTGCCGAGAAGCTCGATATCAAGCTTCTCAAGAATGGCGAGGTTATCGAGGACTTCGATGGCATGTCCTTCATCGTTCGTGTCAAGATGACCGCAGCCATGAAGGCGCTCACCAATCTCAAGGTGCTTTACGTTGCCGAGGATGGTTCCACTCAGGCTATGGATACGTGGACCGAGGGCGACTACCTTTGCTTCCGCACGAGCCACTTCTCGACGTACGCGGTGACGGGCGAGGAGGCCAATGGTGAGCCGGTTCAGCCTACGCAGCCCGTGACGCCGTCCCAGCCTAGTCAGCAGACGACGACTAAGGTGACCAAAAAGTCTGTTAAGGCTACTAAGGGCGCGCTCGCCAATACGGGCGACCAGGCCCTTGCGGTTGCCTTTATTGCTACTGTCGCAGGCGTTGCGCTGATCGCTTTCGCTCTTATGCGTAAACGTTTCGAGCGTTAGGGTACCCCGCTCGTCACCCGTATCGACACGGTCTTCGATCGCCTGGAGCAGCTGGGCTTCGAGTAGGGTTAACCTAATTCGACCGCTTGCGGATGCATTTCAACCTTTGGCGCCTTGCCCGTCTTGGGCGAGGCGCTTTTTTACTGTCGCATATGCGCCCGGGTAATAAAATGAACTCCGACTGCTGTTTCGATGAAAGGGAGCACGTGCCCAGACGCATCAAGCGGGCCACCATCGTCTCGTTCACGCTCATACTCCTTGTTGCCGTCTGTGCGGGCGTCCTGACGTATACCGTTCGAAGCAGTTCTTCCTCCCCGAATGAAGCCGGCAAAGACCTCCCGGTACTCAAAATCGGCGTTACGGATAACGACCCCTATGTGTATGTCGATACCACGGGCGATTACGCCGGTATCGATATCGACATCGCCCGCGAGGCCTGCAAGCGCGCGGGGATCAAGCCGCAATTTATCGACATATCTTGGAATGACCGTGATCGCCTACTCAAAAACGGCGATATCGATTGCCTGTGGTGCGACTATTCTCCCTGTTATCGCGAGGATAAGTATTACTGGACTGAGCCGTATTTGACCCTGACGGTTTCGGTCGCCGCCAAGAAAACGAGTGGCATCAAGTCCTTGGCGCATCTCGATGGAAGCAAGACCATTGCGGTGATTACGGGCTCGGTGAGCGAACGCCGATTGCTCGCAGGGGATCTGGATATCTCGCCGGACGTGCAAATCAAATCGTATGGTTCTGCCGAACTCTGCAAAGCCGCCCTCGCCAAAGGGTATGTCGACTGTTGGATGGCGGACGTTCAGTCGCTTGATCGACTCGTTGCCCAGTATCCTGGCGTTTATCGTGTGTTCGCCGACAACGTTATGACGGTTGACCTGGGCGTCGCGTTTGATGATAGCTATGAGGGGGAGTACGTCAAAAACCTCAATACCGCGCTGTTCGATATGGATCGAGACGGCACGATAGAGCGCATTGTGGATAATTACAAGGCAGGAGCGACGACAGGCGGGCAAGGAGCGGAATCATGACAAATGACGAGCGCCGCTTTCGCCGAAAGAGTTTAGCCGCAGTGGTCATCGGCATCGTGGCCAGCGTTGCCCTACTGAGTCTGCTCTATATAGTCGGCACGCATCGCTGCCTTGATAAAACGCTTGGGTTCGGCCAGGAAACCATGGTGTTTTTAAAAAATGCCTGCGAAAAATATGACCGATATGAACAGGGAAGAAAAACCGAGGCGACGCACAATTTGGATGCGGCGCTCGAGTCGTTTGCGACGTTCTTGCCGCCTGATCGATTTGAAGTCAACGACGATCTGGTCGAGGAATATGTCCATACCGAGAGCCTTTCGGGAATGTTGGTCATGGACGCCGATGGTCATATGGTCGCCCATTACGATATCGACGGCCGCGATCCACTCATGCTGTGGCGAGAGGAGCTGGCCTGTTCGTCGGTCGCATCCATGTATCGAGGCTCCAAAGTGTCCTACTCGACTGTCGTTGAGCGTCGCGGTGTCGACTTTGCCGTGAGTGCCGTTCCATACGGTGATGGGGTGGCGTTGGGATATCGATCCCTTGCAGCTGAGCCCGCCGATGACTATTCGTACACGATCGCCGACGTCCTTGTGAACAACACGTTCCATCAGAGTCCAACGGTGCTTGTGATGCGCGATGCGCAAATCATTTCCTCAAACGATTCGACCGTCGATATAACCCTTGCCCGGCTTCTTGCCGATAGCGGAATTGACTGGAAAGACGAGGGCATAACGCGTATCGAATATCGGGGGACTACCTTATATGCCGTGCGTGCGGCATATAAGGACTACCGCCTGTTTGCGCTGTATCCCAAATCCGAGGTCATGTCTGACAGGATTTCATTTGTCGCCGTCGGCGTCTTGGCATGCCTTGCGTTTTGGGTCGTGGTACTGTTGGCTCGAAATATCGTTGACCACCGCAATTTGGTCGAAAAGGATAAACAGCTCGGCATTATCAATGCCATAAGCGCCGTCTACGATTCGACCTTCCTTTTGCATCTCGACACCCTCGAGATCGAGGGAATCAATATGTCGCCGGCGATAGCGAAGATATTTGCCGAGCACAACGAGGCATATGACTTTATGGACACGGTCTGCCGGGATATCGTGAGCCCCGAAAGCCGCGAAGCGGTTGTGGGACTCGTAGATATAAGTACGCTTCGAGAACGTATGGAGGGCGTGCCGTACTTGACTGCGGAGGTGCGAGATTGCCGGGGTGCTTGGTACTCGCTGCAGGTTGTTCCCCAACACCGTGATGAGCAAGGGCGGCTGGAATCGGTTGTCGTGGCGACGCTCAACATCTCGATGGCCAAGCATGCCGAGGAGCTGTCATACCAAGATAAACTGACGGGGCTTCGCAACCGCAACTATCTTGAATCGCGTGGAGATAGCCTGGTAAACGAGGACTTGCCAGTGAGCGTGATTATGGTGGACTGTAATTATCTCAAGCGGACCAACGACATTTATGGTCACGAGATGGGGGATGAACTGCTGCGACGGACGGCGTCCGTGCTGCGGCGGGTGGCTGGTGCGGATTACCTGCCGATGCGCGTTGGCGGCGACGAGTTTTTGCTGGTTTGCCCCCATACTGACAACGAGTCTGCGCTCGGGCTGGAACAGGATCTTCGTCTCGGTCTTGCCGCGGTAAGCGATGAGACCCTGACGGTCAGCGCATCGATTGGCGTGGCGACCGTCGAGACGGCTGGAAATACGCTGGCCGATGTATATCGCGTCGCCGACCACAATATGTATCGGGAGAAGCGCATGGTCCACGTACAGGGTGCGGACTGCTAATCTTGCCCCCGCCAGTCCAAGCATCGTAGGATGTTGAATCGGTGCTTGCGATAATAAGTCGGTCCAGGCGGGGATAATAGACGTCTGAAATTTCTTTCTGAGAGGGGATCTCAATGATTAGTTTTGACTACAAGCCTCAGGGTGTATGCTCTCGCAATATTCACCTCAATCTCTCTGACGATGGCAGCAAGGTGCTGGGCGTCGAGTTTACTGGCGGCTGCGATGGCAACCTCAAGGCCATCTCCAGGCTGGTCGAGGGCGCTCCCGCCGATCGCGTAATCGAGGTTCTCGCCGGTAATACCTGCGGTATGAAAAAGACCTCATGCGCCGATCAGCTTACGCGCGCTATCGAGGCCGCTCGCGCAGAGATCGCCTAATGAGCATCGCTGATCGCTTTAAGAATGGAATAACGCGTCGAGGTTTTGTGCTGGGTGGCGCCGCTACCGGTGCTGCTGCCGTACTGGCCGGTTGCTCGAAAAAAACGGGCGCGAGTGATGACGCCGCTGGCGAGCCGCAGATTATCAAGGACGATTCGAAGATTGTCTCGATCACTGATGAGTACGAGGCTGTCGATATCGATCTTGAGCCCGCGGCCTCGTGGACGCTGCCGCTGGGCACGCTGCTGTACTACTGCGATGGCGACTACGCTGCCGCGATGATGGCGCCTGCTTCTGCCCTGCATGCCAATACGCTTGGTGTGCTCAACCTAGGCGATGGCTCGCTTACCACACTTATCGAGGATCCCATTGAGGGAACCGGTTATGCGTTTTACGACGTTCGCGCGGGTGATGGCGTGTTCGCGTGGGTCGAGATGAACTTTGCCAATGCGTCCTGGAAACTCTATGCGCAAAACCTTGCAGGCTCCTCCCTTACCGGCAACGCTGTCGAGCTCGACCGCGGTGGCGAAAACTACGATCCGCCGCTCTTCACAGCGTATGGGTCGTCGGTCATCTGGTATAAGATGCCTTCGTCCGGCGGCACCAAGACGAGTAACGATTCGTACTGCTACCGTCAGTCGCCCAGCGAGTCCAAGCCTGAGACTATTTGGAAGTCAACGGGCCGTTTCGCATCCGCCCCGCGTGTGAGCGACGGCATCCTGACCATCTCGCCCCGCGTGCACAATGATGAGGGCGTCTATTACGGTATGACGGCGATTGACCTGACTGACGGCAACAACACGAAGCGAGCTCAGCTGGTGCTGCCTTCGTCGGTTTCGCCTTTCGAGGCCGTGTATATGGGCGACACCTTCGTGTTCTCCATTGAGGCGACGTATAGCGGTGTGGGCAGCCTGGGCAATATGGGCACCTATATCGGTAACGAGGGCGGGCCGTACCTCTTCCTTTCGCGTGAGCCGCTCGCGTGCGCTGCGGGAAGGAAAAACAAATACCTGGTTAAAGTTCAGGCGTCGCATTTTTTGATTGACACTTCGGCTAAGACCTACGGCTCGCTTCTGTCGCCCGACCGAGCCTTGGAGTATGGCGATTATCCTGCTACGGCGGGTAAATCGAACTCGTTCTTAACGTACGCAACGGTGCGTAACAGTCAGGGGATTCCCGAGACGGTTACCGCTCGCTTGTTCTCTCTTTAGTCTCCGAGGGGTTAAAAAGGCGTCGACAGGGGAATAAGCGCGTTGTGACTATGAGTACCGCCCGCCGAGCTATCGCACCCATGCGATACCCGGTGGGCTCAGGTGCGTTAAAATGAGCTTGTTCTTAGCTAATTGAGACAGGGGGGCCGTGTTATGGCTTCAGATGCAAAAAAGATTCTGCTGGTCGAGGATGAGAAGGCAATCCGTGACGCCGTCGCTGCCTATCTCGAGCGCGAGGGCTATTGGGTTGTGGGCGTGGGCGACGGCCAGTCCGCTATCGAGGAGTTCGAGAAGCATCAGTTCGACCTGGTCGTGCTCGACCTCATGCTCCCCAAGATTCCGGGCGAGCGCGTTTGCCGCACCATTCGCGACACCTCGGATGTCCCCATCATTATGCTGACAGCCAAGGGCGAGATCGAGGACCGCATTATCGGCCTCGAGCTCGGTGCCGACGACTACCTGATCAAGCCGTTCTCGCCGCGCGAGCTTGTCGCGCGCGTGCGCGCCTTGTTCCGCCGTGCCCACCAGGCCGATGAGCCGGCCGTCGAGGTGCTCGACTTTGGCGATCTGGTCATCGACATCTCGGGCCACAAGATTTTGGTCGAGGGCAAGGAAGTCGACCTGACGGCTTCCGAGTTCAAGCTGCTCACCACGCTTGCCCGTCACCCCGGCCGCGTCTACAACCGCATGGAGCTGGTCGAGAAGGTGCTCGGCTACGACTTTGAGGGTTACGAGCGCACCATCGACAGCCACGTGAAGAACCTTCGCGCCAAGCTGGGCGACGACCCCAAGAAGCCCAAGTGGCTCTACACCGTCCACGGTGTCGGCTACCGCTTCGAGGCTCCGACCAAGATCGATAAGTCGGACGAGAAATAAAGGAAATCACATATGACACCTGCGCGCTTTGAAATCGGGCAAAAGCATAAGCAGGAGAACGAGGCGGGTTCCAAGGCTAGTTGGAACACGCCTCGTTCCGATTCACGGCCGACGATGAGCTATCCCTCGCGCATGGCCCTGGCTTTTGCCCTGACATCGCTCATGACGGTATTGGTATTGGTGGGCGTAGTCTCCGTTGTATGGGGCACGGTTTTTACGGATTACACGCGCTCCAATATTGTCGAAATCGCCAATTCCGCTGCCGAAAAGTTGGCAACGTCATATGAGGAAAACGGTTCTTGGACCGCGGGGGAGCTGCGTACGGTCGCGACATCGAGCTTGGTGTCCGACGATCTTGGTATGCAGGTCGTCAATAAAAAGGGCGTCATCGTCTACGACGACTCGTGGCCCTCGGCAAGCGCTACTGCCGATGTACGCGAAAATCAGGCGACGACCGACGATGTGAGCGGAAAGAGGGCATCGCACAGCCCAGTCTCGTCTGCTCCCACCGATTCCAATAGTGTTGCCAACGTTGAGATCGTGACGTCCTCCGGCGAGCACGTGGGTCAGGTCAAATTGTGGGCGGTTGGCTCCGATGCCCTGCTCACCAGGGCAGACTCGGCATTCAGAGAGAAGACCTTTAACGCCATGGCCCTTGCCGCGGTTGTGGCCGTCTGCATCTCGGTCGTTATCGGAGCGCTTGTGTCGCGCATGCTTACCAAGCCGATTCATCGAATTACGAGCACGGCCAAGCAAATTCGCGACGGCGATCTGTCCGCTCGTACGGGCTTGCGCGGCGATGATGAGATCGATCAGCTGGGCGAGACCTTCGACGAGATGGCCACCTCACTCGAAAAGGATATGAAGCACGAGAAGCGCCTGACCTCTGATGTTGCCCACGAGCTGCGCACGCCGCTCATGGCCATGCTTGCGACGGTCGAGGCCATGCAAGACGGTGTGTATCCCACCGACGACGAACACCTGGAGACAGTCGCATCCGAAACGCGTCGTCTGGCCCGTCTGGTGCAGCAGATGCTCGATCTGTCGCGCATGGAAAACAGCACCGCGCCGCTCAACCTGGAGCCGGTGGACATGGTTCCGTTCGTGCGATCGATTGTGAACGGCCAGGAGCGCCTGTTTGCCGACCGTGACCTGCGTTTGCGCTTTGCAGATGAGACGCAGGGTCACGATGACGTTGTCGAGGCAGATCCCGACATGATCACGCAATGCGTCATCAACCTCTTGAGTAACGCCATGCGCTATACCCCCGAGGGGGGTTGGGTCGTGGTGTCGGTGCTCAGCGACCGCAAGCACGTCGATATCGCGGTTTCGGACACGGGCATCGGTATCGCCAAGGATGATTTGTCGCGCATCTTCGGTCGTTTTTGGCGTGCCGACGCCAGTCGCGCCCGCGAGGCGGGTGGCCTGGGCGTGGGCCTCGCCGTGACCAAGCAGATTGTCGAGCGTCATCACGGCTACATATCCGTGGAGTCGGAGCTTGGAAAGGGTACGACTTTTACGATTCATCTGCCTCGCGAGCACACGGCGGACGCGGCATCTACTACAATGGAGCACTAGCTTTTCGCTATTCGGTGAAGGAGGGGTTTCGTCCCTGCCGCTCCGAGTTTGCGAGAACGTGCGGGGAAGAACCCGCATTACTGTCGTATTTAGGTAAGGAGTGACTCACGTGACAACGATGGAGCGTCGTCCGGATTCCCGTGGCAAGGTTCGTGATATCTATGATGCCGGCGAAAACCTGCTGATGGTCGCCACCGACCGCATTTCTGCGTTCGACTTTATTCTCCCCGACGAGATTCCGTTTAAGGGAGAGGTGCTCAACCGCATCTCGGCATTCTGGTTCGATAAGTTTGCCGACATCGTTCCCAACCACCTCGTTTCCATCGACCCGGCGGATTTCCCCGAGGAGTTTGCCGAGTATCGTGACTACCTCGCAGGCCGCGCCATGCTGGTCAAGAAGGCCCAGACGATTCCTATCGAGTGCATCGTCCGCGGTTATCTGACCGGTTCGGGCAAAAAGACCTATGACGAGAACGGCACCGTCTGCGGCATTCAGCTGCCCGAGGGCCTGACCGAGGCTTCCAAGCTCCCCGAGCCGCTGTTCACGCCGTCCACGAAGGCCGAGATCGGCGACCACGACGAGAACATTTCGTTCGAGCGTTGCTGCGAGATCGTGGGTGAGGACATCGCCACGCAGATTCGCGACCTGTCCCTCAAGATCTACAAGGCCGCTGCCGAGTACGCCGCGACCCGTGGCATCATCATTGCCGACACCAAGTTCGAGTTCGGTGTCATCGATGGCAAGGTTACGCTGATCGACGAGTGCCTAACGCCCGACTCCAGCCGTTTCTGGCCCGCCGCCAGCTACGAGGAGGGCAAGATTCAGCCCAGCTACGACAAACAATTCGTCCGCAATTGGCTCAAAGCCAACTGGGATATGACGGGGGAGACCCCGCACCTGCCCGCCGAGGTCATCGATGGCACGTCCGAGCGCTATCGCGAGGCCTTCCAGATCATCACGGGCTCCCAGTTCACAAGCATGAAGGAGAACGCATAAGTGAGTACCCGTAGCGCCACGAACAAGCGCACGCAATCCCACGAAGTTACCGGGGTTGCGCGCAAGTCTGCCGCATCTGCTAAGCCCGCCCGCCAAGCAGCGAGCTCCGTTCGCGTCGTGCCGGCTTCGTCTAAGGCACGCCGCAAAGAGCTCGAGAAGGGCGAGAACCTCGAGGGCCTCTCTAAAGAGGAGAAGCGCGCCCGCAAGGCTAAGCAGCGCGCCAAGGAGGACCGCATCTATACGGTGTCGAATATCCTCCTCAAGCAGGACGAGGACTACACCAAGCGCCGTCGCATCTGGTGGATTGTGCTCGCCATTGGCATGGTGCTCGTCGTGGCAATTTGGGCCTCGCTGTACTTCGCTCCCGCTGGCATGGTGTCCAGCCCTGTCCAGATGGTCGGCATTGTTTTGTCCTACGTCATCATTTTGGGCGACTTTATCTATGACTTCGCTCGTATTCGTCCCTTGCGCAACATGTACCGCGCGCAGGCCGAGGGCATGTCCGAGAACAAGCTCAACGCTCTTATTGAGCGCGCGGCTGCCGAGGAGGACAAGAAGGACTCCAAGAAGAAGTAGCGTTTGCATACATACTTATCGCTAAGATATAAGGCGCGTCGTTTTTGCGGCGCGCCTTTTTACTGTTCTATAGATAGATGGAGTGGCACATGATTCGAGCTGCCCTGACGGTCGAAGAGGCTCTGGAGGGCATGAAGGCCCTGGAGCCCAAGATTAAAAACTACGCGCGCCTGGTCGTCCGCAAGGGCGTAAACGTCAAGCCCGGCCAGGAGGTCGTCGTTCAGTCTCCGGTCGAGTGCGCGCCGTTTGCGCGCGTGGTGGTCGCGGAGGCCTATGCTGCCGGCGCCGGCCACGTGACGGTCATTTGGGCCGATGATGCCGTGACGAGGCTCACGTACGAGCATGTCGAGAAAAGCTATTTTGAGCAGACGCCCGAGTGGAAGCGCATGCAGCTGGATTCCTTGGCCCAGGATGGTGCCTGCTTTGTCTTTATCGAGGGTGCGGATCCTGCGGCCCTCAAGGGCATCGATCCAGCCAAGCCGGCCGCGGCATCAAAGGCGAGGAATACGCAGTGCAAAGTTTTCCGCCGTGGACTGGATTACAACATCAATCCGTGGTGCATCGCCGGCGCTCCGGTCGTGGCTTGGGCGCACGAGGCGTTCCCGGGAGACGCCGATGAGGTTGCAATCTATAAGCTGTGGAATGCGATTCTGCACACCGCGCGCGCCGATGGCCAGGACCCAGAGAGCGACTGGGAACTCCATGACGCCGCATTCGAAAAGAACCTGCGTTTCCTGAACGACAATCGTTTCGACTACCTGCATTACAACGCGGCAAATGGAACCGATCTGACGATTGGCATGACGAAAGGTCACGAGTGGGCCGGCGGCAAGGGCAAGACGCCCGATGGGCACCCCTTCTTCCCCAACATTCCCACCGAGGAAGTCTTCACTTCGCCCGATCGCATGCGCGCCGACGGTATCGTGTACTCGGCCATGCCGCTCATCCATCACGGCAATAAGGTCGAAGATTTTTGGATTAAGTTCGAGGGCGGCCGCGTGGTGGACTACGACGCCCGCGTGGGCAAGGCAACGCTTGCAAGTATCATCGATACGGACGAGGGCGCTGCTCACCTGGGAGAAGTCGCGCTCATTTCCAAGAACACGCCGATCCGCGAAAGTGGTGTTCTGTTCTACGATACGCTCTATGACGAGAACGCTAGCTGCCATCTCGCGCTAGGTGTCGGTTTCCCCGAATGCATCGAGGGTGGGTACGACATGTCCAAGGAGGAGCTCCTGGAGCATGGTGTTAACGTCTCGAGCACGCACGTCGATTTTATGATCGGCACGGACGACATCGATATTACGGGCATTACGCCTGATGGACGTGAAGTTGTGATTTTCCAGAACGGCCAATGGAGTTGGGAATAGTCCCAGACCGTGGTACAATGCCACCCGCGGGCCGTTAGCTCAGCTGGCAGAGCAGGGGACTTTTAATCCCAAGGTCCAGGGTTCGAACCCCTGACGGCCCACCATAGAAAAGAAAGCGATCGACTCCGGTTGGTCGCTTTTTTGTTGCCGCGACACGGGTTCGAACCCGTCGGGGCGCGGAGCGCCGCAGCGGCCGCCTGCGGAGCAGGCTGAACCCCCGACGGCCCACCCAACGAAAGGAAAACAAAATGAAAACAGATAGATACGGAATTAGCGGCAGCACATTAAAGATAATAGCGGCCATTTCGATGGTTCTCGATAATGTAAGCAGGATCGTCCTGACCAATGGAATCATGACTCACGCATCGTACAATCAGATATCAGACGAGCAGTGGGCGATTCTAAGCGAGGCTTCGGATGTGCTTCATGTTCTTGGCAGAATTGCATTTCCCTTATTTTGCTTTTTGATAGTTGAGGGATTTTTGCATACTCATGACATAAAGAAGTACCTGCGAAATATGCTTGTCTTCGCAATCATTGCGGAGCCCATATACGATTTCGTTCAAACCGGGCAGCTATTTGACCTTCGGCAACAGAATGTTATGTATGAGCTCCTGCTTTCCTTGGTCTTTTTGATTATTCTGGAAAAGATACAAAGTCTTTCAAAATGGAAGAGGCACATTGCAGAAATTGCTCTGATTGTTTTGACAGCACTGGCAGCTGAATACACTAAGCTGGATGGCGGTGCGTATGGCATTCTGCTTGTGGCTGCATTCTATTTATTCCACGACAGCAAAGCTAAGATGTTCTTTGCTGCAGTATGTGCAGTGCTCCTTTCGTCATGCCATATAATTCGCGGGGGATTTGAGTTCACTACAGCTAATATTTTTAATCCTGATGTTGCTGCCGCGATAATTTCGTTGTTGCTTATCAATCTTTATAATTGCAAGCGAGGGCTGAAGCTGAAATATTTCTTCTACATTTTCTATCCGGCACATCTTGCTCTGCTTTATGGTGTCTCGCTTATTGTTTTGAACTGTCTTTAAAAACTCTCAAACAAGTCTCTGAAAGCAGAAACAAATTGACCCTAAGACTGCTTGTGAATTTCCGGAAGACCTGAGAGATACGAGGATAGACAACGAGGGCTGCAGAAAGATACTTCTCAGTTCTCTGGCGGATCGCATGAATCTGTATGAGGATCACTTCCACACACTCATTGATAACAGTGATAAACACGGCAGATCCTCAAAACATGAGACTGCGAAGGTCGAAAGATGCTTCGAAAGCATGAATGGCAGCGAGAAAACGAGTTCGGAAGCACCCTCTGGATGCTCCAGCATAGAATAGAAAGCGGTCAACTTCGGTTGGCCGTCTTTTTTTGTCGCCCTTTCATGGGTTCGAACCCGTATCTATCTATATATAAGAACGCTTGGCGAACAAAACCCGCCTTTTACCGATGGGAAACAAATAGCTGATGCCTTTGGAGTAAAGTAGCGCTCCAGAGATGACCGATGTCTCAATACTCATAAAACAGCTGGTCATCGCCAATATCAGAAGCCAATGCTTCAGTTTTAACCCCAGTGATGCGACTGAGGGACCTATTCATTTGTGAACAAAATATGGAGTACGGGATTCCCGCCCGCGGGGGCCCTCCGGTCTGGCAATATATCTCCTTGCCGCGCGGCCCGGTCGAACCGGATGGA
>CALIOA010000031.1:0-66600 GCA_938045065.1 uncultured Collinsella sp. | reverse complement strand
CCATGCCCTTCTTGAAGTTGAGGACCAGGTCTTCGGCGTTCATGCTGCCCCCATCATCGCGGTCTATGGGGTCAACGATATGGCACCGTGGGGACACATGTATGTCAATCCTGGTCTAACAGAGCCAAAGATAATCTTGCCGTTGTTGCCCAGGTGCGAATGCACGTGCGTGGAAGTCGCAACGGAGGAAAGGTCATTCCACCTGGGGTTAAGCACGTCGCGCGCGGTCTCGGTCTTGTTGCCGTTCGCCTCCACATCGTCCTTGGTGGTATGCAGCTGGTCGATATAGGCCAAGCGCGCGGTTCCCTTATTAAAGGACCAATAGCCGTCATCTTTGACCAGAGCGCCGTCGTAGTTGGCGATCTCGTGCCCCTCAAACTCCACAACGGCATAGTCGTCCTTCGGCTTGCCGTTTGCGCCCATCGCCACAAACTCGTCCTTGTAGTAATAGACGTCGTTGCCCTGCGGCTTTACCGTCGCGCGCTGGGTGCATTCCTTGTCCGTGTAGATAGGCGTGATTTTTTGGAAGTAATAGTAGCTGTTGGTATCGGCGGGCTCAAACTCGGCGACAACATCGCCCAGCTCGCCGCCCGACCACTTGTTGGCCAGGAAGTAGACCGTCTGGTTGTCGGCGTCCTTGTGGTCATCGATATACTTCTTGAGCACCTTATCGGGCGTAAACAGGTTGTTGCGTGCTTCGTCCTTGACGCTCGAGGTGTATTTAATCTGAATAGGCTTGATGTCATTGAGCGACGTGCGCTCAAAGATCCCGTTTTCCATGTCCACGTGATAGCGGATCAGCGGAATCAGCGATGCGGGGATCTTAACCGTCACGATATCGCCCTGCTGCGCATTGGCAGAGCGCTCGACGGTGATGACCAGGTCCTTGGCCACGCCCGAAAACTCGTACGTGTCCGTATTGCCCTTGGTTGTCTTGGTCACTTCATCAAAGGGGACGCCATTAATCTGAGCGCTGACAAACGTATCGACCTGCATAAAGTCGCCCAGCTCATCACTGAAGGTGATGTAGCCGGACTTGCTCTCGTCGTAACCATCCTCGATCTGAGTGGGAGAGCCCTTGCCCGAGGTGATAGAGCTCGAGATATCATCAAACACCTTCTTGAGCTCATCGGCATTCGACGCAGCCTTGTAGAAATCGGAATTCTCGGTGCGCTTACCAAGCTCATTGGTTGTGTAGGACGTGGCGTTTGGATAGTTGCTCGACACGGCGTGCATGAACTTGTTTTCGTCGCTCGTCCAGTAGTTCGTAGGCTCGTCAGCGGGATTCGCATCATCAAAAATGCCGATGGTGTAGACCGTAGCGCCTTTCCCCTTCATTTTCTTGGCGGCGACTATGGCATTATTGGCAACCGTAGGGTTAAAGTTCCTGACGTCTGTGGGCGTGCCGTCCGTAAAGAACACAACTACCTTCTGGGCATCCTCGCGGCCCGACATGTCGCGAGCAAGTTCAAGGCCGTAATCAGCCCGCGTGGCACCGGCAGGTTCGATGTAGCCGACCGTATTCTTAAGTTCCGTCGCAGCGCTATCAACACACGGCGTCAGGCTCTTCATGGTCTGCGAGTAGTTGTGCGTGTATCCCTGACGATCGCGATACGTATCGTTGCCGATCTCGTTTTTCTTTGCACCCGAAAACTTAACGATGGCAACCTGATGCCGCTTATTCGTATCTTTAATGCTCTTGTTTTGCTCGGCGATGGTGTCGATAAAGGAACTGGCAGCTGCCTTGAGTGCGTCGATGCGTTTGGTCGAATCGCTGTCACCCATGTCATTATCCATCGACCCGGAGGCATCAAGCACCATCACGATATCGAGCGGTTTAGTGACCAGCGACGTTGTGTCAGAAGTCGAAGACATCGTGGAGAGCGTCGTCACAAAGTCGGACTTTTCGTCCTGCGCTGGCTCGACCGTCTTGTCCGTCCAGATTCGGCCTACATAACGTGTCGTCAGGTCCTGCTCGCCGCCCGACGCCCAGTACTGCCAGCGGCCGGTGGTGTCAGGGTCGACTATCTTTCCGCTCACCGTCGGTCCGTCCATTCCGGTGCTGGACCTGGCGTTGGCCTCGGGCAGCATGGCAAATGCCGCAGCCGGCAACACCAGCACTACGGCCAGTATCACCGCCAAGAGACCCCTCGTGTACTTACTCATCGCGTCTCCCTTCTCGCGGTCTCAGACCTTGCAACAGCCTAAAGTTACGAAATGAGACACAATTTGGGCAGGTGACACATGTTCCAGATTCTGTTTTGGGCGTGAGACAAATGTCTCACCAAAGTTGAGACACGGCGTTTTCGCTGGAAAACGGGTGCGACTCAAAAGTCGTGAGCGCGCACAGCGGCAAACGGCGCTATGTGGGGCCTTGCGGGAGCAAAATGATCCGTTTTCCTCCGTCCCCGGGGAATCAGCTGGCGATGCCCGCCACGAAACTGGCCCATCTACTACGTTTGACCCGATACCCCTGACCATACCCACGTTTTACTAAAAACCGCAGGCGTTCTACCTGCTGTTTTGTTTTTGCGTTGTTCGCCATGGTTAAGGGCAGCGGCTTAAACGTAGTAGATGGGCCCATTTCGTGGCAGACGGGTCACGCGGCAGCCATCGCAAGGCCAAAATGGTCCGTTTTCCTCCGTCCGCAGGAGATCAAGGGCTGTTACGGATATGGTGCCATTTCAAAACTATGCCGAATTACGGGGCTAAAGTCGGGACCCTCATCCATACCTTCATTTTTTGAAAAACGGCAGGCTGTCTACCTGCGGTTTTGTTTTTGCGATTTTCTGTATGGTCGGAGGTTCGCTATCCAGCCCCGTAATCCGGCATAGTTTTGTTCGTGGCAGCCCAACCGCGCGTTCACGCGCGGGGCCGGTGGGGCATTTTTGCCCCGCCGGCCCCTGTTCCAGCGCTATTCCGGCTTGGTTTCTACCGTGGGAGTCTTGTCCGCCGCAACCGGGGTACGGGCGGTGTCCATGCTCAGGCAGTGTTTGGGGCAGCTTTCGATGCACTCGCCGCACACCACGCAGGCGTACGGGTCAATCGACCAGGTACCGCCTTTGCGATCGACCGCGAGCGCGCCCGCCGGGCAACGCCGCGCGCACATGCCGCAGCAAATGCACACGTCCATGTCGTTAACGATGTGCCCGCGCAGTCGCTCGGGTGCCGCGAGCTTCTCCTGCGGATAGCACACCGTGACCGGCTGCTTGACCATAGAGCCCAAGGCCGTCTTGGCAAATGTCAGTAAACTCATGCCGCGCCTACCTTTCCGTACAGCTAATGCAGGGGTCGATGGTCAGGATAATCATGGGCACGTTGGCAAGGAGCACGCCCTGCAGCGCATGCGTCAAACCCGCCAGGTTCTGCGACGTCGGCGTGCGCACGCGGAAGCGGTCCAGGTTCTTGGTGCCGTTGCCGCGCACATAGTAATACGCCTCGCCGCGCGGCTGCTCAATCACAACCTCGCCGCGCGCGCCGTCGGCCGGCGTGAGCTTGGTGCGCCCGCCGATGCCGTCGTGCGGAATCTTGCCCACAAGCTCTTTGATGATGTCCATGGCCTGCGTGACCTCGGCACAACGCACCTGGCAGCGGGCATAGCAGTCGCCATCGGTAGCAACGATGGGCTCAAACGCAACCAAGTCCGCATAGGCACCGTCGCCGAACATGCGCACGTCGTAGTCCACGCCCGAGGCGCG
The DNA here is from genome assembly GCA_938045065.1 of uncultured Collinsella sp. Lineage (GTDB taxonomy): Bacteria > Actinomycetota > Coriobacteriia > Coriobacteriales > Coriobacteriaceae > Collinsella. The sequence goes on along the minus strand of CALIOA010000031.1, from coordinate 62,902 downwards.
ACCGAACGGGCCGACCATCGACAGATCAAGCGCGTCCTTCTTGCTGATCACGCCCACGCCGTGCAGGCGCTCGCCGCAGCTGTCGTCGTCCAAAAACGTATGCACCAGGGCCTCGTAGTCGGGACGCATGGCATCGAGCGTCTGGACAATGCCCGCCAGCTCGGAGTCCTCGATGTCGTGCTTAAGGCCGCCGATCTCGTTAATTGAAAGGATCACGCGGCCGCCGCAGGTGCTCTCGAAGATCTTGAGAATCTGCTCGCGTAGGGTCCACGAACGATAGAACAGCGCCTCAAAGCCAAAGGCATCGGCGAGCAGGCCCAGCCACAGCAGGTGCGAGTGAATGCGCGAAAGCTCGTGCAAAATGGTGCGGATATACTGCACGCGGCCGGGCACCTCGATGTCGAGCATGCGCTCGCAGGCGCTGGCATAGCCGCAGCTATGGCCCACGGCGCAGATGCCGCAGATGCGCTCGGCGATGTACCCAAACTGATGCATATCGCGCTTTTCGGTGAGCTTCTCAAGTCCGCGGTGCACAAAGCCAATCTGCGGAATCGCCTCGATAACGCGGTCGTCCTCGATCACCAGGTCCAGATGCAGCGGCTCGGGCAGCACCGGGTGCTGCGGGCCAAACGGAATAACGGAGCGATGTGCCATGGACCTTACGCCTCCTTGTTCTGCTTGTCGCGGGTGGCCTTGGCGGCAAGCGCCGCGCGGACCTTGGCCGCTTTCTCGGGATCCATGGCGGCGAGCTTTGCTTCCAGCTCGGCGGCTTTGAGCGCGGCCTTGGCAGCGGCATCATCATGCTGAGCATCAGAGCCGGCAGCCGCAGCGGGCTGAGCGACGGCAGCGCCCGCAGTATCGCCAGCGCCCTCCCCCGCAGCGGCCGTGGCAGCGGCGGCCTTCTCAGCCGCGGCCTTGCGCGCCTTGGCCTCGGCGGCGGCACGCACCTTCATGGCCTTCTCGCGCGCGGCCTTCACCTCGGGCGTGATAACGCTCATGGGTTCGGCAGTCGAGACCTGGTAGAAAAAGCCCTTAAAGTCGATCTGCATGTCGGTGATGGCAAGACCAAACAGGTCGTGCGCCTCGTTTTCAAACGGGAATACCGCCGGATAGTACGAGCTGATGGACGGAATCTCCTGGTACTGGTCGATACCCTCGACCACCAGATTCTCAATCGCATAGTTTCCGTCCCGCGCGGTCTGCTCCTGAGCAGCACGAACGTTGATAAACGTATAGACCAAGCGATACGTGCCGTCGTCGACGTTGCGCTCGGCGTGCATTTGCACAAAGCGCGCGCCGACGCCCTTGAGCACCTGAACATGCGGCAGGAGCTCGTCGATCCCGACGGTGGTATAGATAGCCTTTTGCATTACTTGGCCTCCTTTGCAGCGGCGGGCGCACCGTCAGCCGCGCCTGCGTCGACACCGGCCCCGGCCCCCGCAGCAGCTACAAACCCGTCCTCGCCTAGCTCAACGCCGCCATCCCAGGTAGCAGCGCCGCCCACGGTAAGCGGGTCACCGCCGGCGCGCATCACGGCCTCCTTCTGATCAAGGATGCCGCACGCCTCCACGATGGCATCGATCACGGTCTCGGGACGAATGGCGCACCCGGGCGCATACACGTCCACGGGAATCGCGCGGTCCACGCCGCCGATCACGTTATAGGCATCGCGGAATACGCCGCCCGAACACGCGCAAATGCCGCACGCCACCACGCACTTGGGCTCGAGCATCTGGCTGTAGATCTGGCGCACGACGGGCAGGTTCTGGGCATTGACCGACCCCGTCACCAAAAAGATGTCCGCATGCTTGGGGTTGCCGGTGTTGACCACGCCAAAGCGCTCCGCATCGAACAGCGGCGTGAGCGAGGCCAGCACCTCGATATCGCATCCGTTGCAGCTCGAGCCGTCGTAATGAATGACCCACGGCGAGCGCGACATTTTATGATCCATGGATGCCGCCTCCTAAATAAACACGTCAACGAGGATGGGCATAAGGTTGAGCAGGCCAAACACCAGCGCCACGCCCCATCCGAGCCTAAAGCAGCTGCGCCAGGTGCTGCGTGCGAAGGTGTTGTCGATCAGGACCTCGACAAAATACGTCGCGGCCATCACGACCAGGGCTACAACCCAGCTCACGGGGTTGTCCCAAACAAAGAACATGCCCACCCACATCAAAAACAGCACGGTCTCGCACCAGTGCATAAGGGTCATCTTGGCCAGCGTGCCGCCGCTCATCTCGGTGGCGACGCCCTGGACGATCTCCTGATGCGCGTGATGCGAGTACGAAAGGTCAAACGGCGACTTGCGCAGCTTGATGGTAAGCACCGCGAGCAGCGCCAGGAAAATGGGCGCGCTGTACACGATGATGGGGGCCGACTGCCCCGTCACGGCGATGGAATCAAAGCTGTCGGTGGCAAGGTACAGGCCCACGCTCATCAGCAAAACGGCGGGCTCGTAACTCATAACCTGCAGTAACTCACGATCGGCGCCAACCTGGGCAAACGGGCTTTGCGTCGAGGCGGACGCCAACACCACAAAGATCGCGGCGAGCGTCACCATAAAAGCGCACAGTAGCGTGTTAGAGCCCGACACAAAGATGCCGCCGCCCACGACGGTAAAGATGAGCGCGCACGCCATATAGGTATCGTCCATGGTGTTTACGCTGGCAGGGGCTTTGCGCAGCAGCTTGGCAACGTCGTAGAAAGGCTGGAGCAGGCGCGGGCCCACGCGGCCCTGCATACGGGCCGAAAGTTTGCGGTCAACGCCGTCGATCAGGCCACCAACCAAAGGCGCCAGCAGGGCAAACACCACGGTACCAATAAATATGCCCACGACGCCCGAGCCTTCAAAATACTTGCCGCGCAGCACCGAGGGCGCACTCATGGCAAGCCGCTCGGGCCCAATCCACGCGCAACACAGCAGCGCAAACAAGATAATACTGCAGCACACGACGCTACCCGCGGGACCAATACGCTTCTCGCCAAGGGCGTCCTCCGAGTACCAATTGCGCTTTTCAGCCTTTACCTCGTGTCCCATCGAGCCGCGGAAATGGCGATATTTATCGGTTCCCACGCCCGAAAGGTACACGTTGACGTGCGGCTTATTGCTCACGCGGAATGAAGTCAGCAGCACCACGGCGATAAACGCCACGATAACCACCATCAGATACATGGCGTCCTTGCCGATAACGTACGGCACGCGGCCAAACACCATGGCCAAGTAAGGCGACACCAGACCGCTCGAGATAACCGGGAACGCCACGCAGCACAGAATCAGCAGCGCGGCGATGGTGTTGAGGGCCATCCATTCGGTCTTATGAACATTGACCTCAACGTTTTGAGCCGTGGGGTCGACGCCCGAAAGCTTGGCAAGCCACTTGCCCCAGAAGTAAAACGTCGCGGCCGAGCCAAAGGCCAGAACCATGATCATGAGCACGTTGCCGGTCTGGGCAAACGCCACCAGGGCGCCCCACTTGGACACGAGCATGCCAAACGGCGCCACAAACATGCCCATGATGCCCAGCATCATCAGGCGCGTCAGGTGCGGCATGCGGCTGAACATACCGTCCATGTCCTCGATATTGCGGCTGCCGATATGATGCTCGGCCGTGCCCACGCACAGGAACAGCAACGACTTTGCCACCGTGTGGAACAGGATCAGGAAGATGGCCGCCCATACGGCCTCGGGCGCGCCGACACCCAAGCAGGCACTGATGAGGCCCAAGTTGGAAATGGTGGAGTACGCGAGCACACGCTTGGCGTTGCTCTGCGAGATGGCCATGAGGGCAGCGAGCAAAAACGTGATGGCACCCACACTCGTGACCATAAAGCCGGTCACGGGATAGATGGCATAGAGCGGGCTCAGCTTGACCATCAGGAACACGCCGGCTTTGACCATGGTTGACGAGTGCAGCAGGGCGCTCGTGGGCGTGGGGGCAACCATGGCGCCCAGCAGCCAAGTGTGGAACGGCATCTGTGCGGCCTTGGTAAGGGCGGCGAGCGATAGCAGGACGACCGGCATCACCAGCAGTGCGGACTGCGCGGTACCGGCGCCGGAAAGCTCGATCATGCCCGAGATGGTCAGCGGCATGCCGTTGACGTGCAGAAACATAAGGCCCGCCAAAAACGCGATGCCGCCCAGCATGTTGAGGATGATCTGGGTGAAGGCGTTTTTGATGGCCTCGGGCGTGCGCGTGTAGCCAATCATGAGGAACGAGCACACGGTGGTGATTTCCCAGCCGCAGAACAGCCACTCAAGGTTGTCGCTCGTCACGATGACGAACATGGCCGAGAGGAACAGGAACATGAGCGCCAGGAACTGCGGGCGACGGTCGGGCGCGGTCTGCCCGCGCAGCGCGGCCTCGTGCTCGTCATGGGCCTGGAAGTCCTTCATGTAGCCCAGGGCATACACGCAGATAAGGCTGCCGACAATGCCAACGGCGAGCACCATGATCACACTCATGTAGTCCAGGTAGAGCGGGGTTGCGGTGACGGCTTCGGTCGCGGGCAGCGTCATGGCTGCAAAGGCGAGCGAGCCCACCAGTTGGACTATGCCGAGCACCGTGGTGAGCGCGTTCCTATATTTGTACGCGTTGTATAGGATGACGGCGCACAGGATGACGTCGATGACGGAGCTGATGATCGAGAGCACATGCGAGGTACCGGGGGCAACCTCAAAGCTCTGCGGACCCGTGCCAAAAAACATGACGGCGACTACAACCGTCACCGCCATAATAATGCCGGAACCTATGAGCCCCACCGCATCGCGGGCGCGGTCACCGCGCGCGAGCAGCATGCTCAGCGCCGGTACCAGCGGAAACAGGGTAAGGAAATACAGTAGCGTCATACCATCACTCCCCCATGCAAAAACGCTGCAATTATTTAACGTTATAGCTCAATTGAGGAGCAGCGGCGGCAGGTTTTCGGTCAACTGGGGAGTTTTAGGCGTACGGGGTAAGGGCACGTCCGCTTTGGAGCAGTGGGGCGACGCTCCCCTATCGCAGCGACAGGCGCGCGGGCCACTGCGCGCGGTTTATTGGCCACTTTGGAGGATGTCCCGACAGGCTCGCGCCGGTCCAAAAAGTTGGCGCGGCAAGAAAAATGCGCCCCTATGGGCGCACCATCCCGTTTGCTATTCCGCCTTTTTAACGCGCGGCTTGCGACCTCGCGGCTTATCGACCAGTGCGGACTCACCGCTCTCGCGATACTGGCGGCACCAGGCCTTAACCGAAGACTCGCTTGGAATCTTGTGTTTGATCATGGCCTCGCGAACCGTTAAGCCGTTTTCCAAGCGGTCCTTGACCACGGCGAGCTTAACTTCGTACGAATAGGTGTGATGATGCGAACCGGCGTTGAGAACGGCGTCGGCACCGCCCACGGCATACGCGCGGGCCCACTGACGAGCCGTGGCCTGGGGAATGCCAAGCTCCGCGGCGAGGGCGCGATGACCGACCCCCTCTTGGAGGGCCTCGACGGCGCGCTGCCTAACCTCGGGCGCATGCGTGCGAGTCCTAGTTGCTTCCGACATACCTGCCACTTCTTAGCCTTAACCGTTAATCTGCTTTCTTACGTGCAAGTTAGATAGTAGCATTTTACCGTTTGCTCAAAGCAGTTAATTAAAATAGACGCGGCGTTATCTGGGCATTTGGCACCAAATTACGACATTTCTTTATCGATTATTTACGCTGGTAGCTGACTCGCAGCTAATCGTCATTCGCTTGTCAACAAAATTGGCATCTCTTTATGTCCTTTGGTATAGAGGATATAGTTATTAACCCCTCCCCCAATATTTTTGAGTGATCTGCAAGGCAGTAGACGTCCTCACTCCTCATGATTACCGCGCATTGCCATTCATCGGAGCAAAACAAAAAGGGCGGGACCTGCTGCGCTTGCAGGCCCCGCACCGGTTGACACCCGACGGGACACAGCCGGGCGAGACGGATCCGTGCTACCGCCCCGCCTGGCCGCGATGTTCAACTACAGCTCGTTGGCCGCGTGATACGCCGTGCGAATGGCGCTCGCAATGTCGGCGGTGCGCTCACCCGAGCAGTCGCCCACGCAGGTCACGGGCACCGTCACGCCATCCAGGTCAAACGCGTTGGCCTTGGAGCCCACGGCCATCACCACGTAATCGCAGGCGATCTTCACCGGCTCCTCGGCGCCGTCCTCGGTGGTGCGAACAGCCTCCACGCCCTCGTCGGTAATGGCGGTCAGGCGGGTCTTAACATGCTGCTCCACGTTGTGCTCTGCAAAGTCGCTCATAATCAGCGGCAGAATGGTCTCGGACTCGCCCGCGGCAATCTTGTCGAGCATCTCCACGACCGCCACCTCGCAGCCGTGCTGCAGCAGGTACTCGGCAGTCTCGGTGCCCACCAGGCCGCCGCCAATGACGGCGACGCGGCCGCTGAGCTCCACCTTGCCGGCCAGCACGTCCCAGCTCGAGACGACCTTCTCCGAGTCGGCGCCCGGAACGGGGATGACCACGTCGTGCGCGCCCACGGCCACAATCGCGGCGTCGGCGGCGTTGAGGTCCTCAGCGGTAGCGGCATGACTGAGCTCCACCTTCACGCCCAGGCCAGGCAGAATCTTCTCGTAGTACTCGACCGAGCGCATAATCTCGTCCTTGCGCGGAGGCGCAGCCGCCAGCACAATCTGGCCGCCCAGATGATCGCTCGCCTCGTAGACGGTCACGTCGTAGCCGCGCTTGGCCGCCACGCGCGCGGCCTCCAGGCCGGCAATACCGCCGCCCACCACGGCGATCTTCTTGTCGCCCTCGCCCGGCTTGATGGCGATGGTCGCCTCGTCACCGTTCTCGGCGTTGAGCACGCACGAGATGTACTTGCGGTTTTGGATCGCGTCGACGCAACCCTTGTTGCAGTTGAGGCACTCGCGGATGGGCTCGCCCGTGGCGGCCTTCAGCGCAATGTCGGGGTCGCACATGAGCGAGCGGCCGTAGGCGATGATGTCGGCAGCGCCGTCTTCCAGAATCTTCTCGCCGGCCTCGACCGAGACCACGCGGCCGACGGTTGCCACCGGCACGGAGACCAGGGCCTTGACGCGCTCGGCCACGGGCAGCGTCCAGTTGTAGGGCATGGCGCCCATGGGCGGAATGGTGTCGCCCATGTTGCCGGTGTGGTTTGCCTGTGCGACCTGGATCATGTCGATGCCCGCACCCTCGAGCAGCTTGGCGAACTCGCATGCCTCGTCGGGCTGCAAGCCACCCTTGCCGCGCGGCGTGCCATCGGGGTTCTCCATGATCACGGGGAGCTTGTACTCCACCATCAGCTGCGGCGCGGCTTCCTTAATGGCAGCGACGACCTCCAGCGCGTAGCGAACGCGGTTCTCGAACGAACCACCGTACTCGTCGGTGCGCTGGTTGAGGATGGCCGAGCACAGCGAACCCACCAGGCGGTCGCCGTGGACCTCGATGGCGTCGATGCCGGCCTGCTGCGCGCGGGCGGCCGAGGCGGCGATGGCCTCCTTGATCTGGGTGAGCTGCTCTACGCTCGCCTCGTTCACAAAGTGCTGCATGTCGTGGTGCAGCTTGGCGTATGCCTGATTGCGGATCTCGTTGGACTCGGCCATCTTGGCGGCAAAGGCCTCCTCGTCGCCGGCGGCCTTGGCCTCCTGCGCGGCCTTGGCGGCGGCCATGGAACCCATGACCATGCGGCCGACACCGGGCACGTCGTACTCGGGGTGGAACAGCTGCAGCGCGACCTTGGCGCCGTGCTTGTGGACGGCATCGGCCAGGGCCTTAAACGTGGGGATTTGGGCGTCGGTCGCCAGCTTGGGCGTGGGGCTTGCGGTCATGACGGGAGCAACGTCGCCGATGACGATGTAGCTCACGCCGCCACGGGCCAAGCGCTCATAAAAAGCCAGGCTGCGCTCGCCGATGGAACCGTCACGCTCCTCGTAGCCGGTGGTCAGCGGCGGGAACATAATGCGGTTTTTGAGCTCAAGGGGGCCAACCGTAATGGGCTGGAGCAGCTTGGATGCAGGTGCGGTCATGGACATTCCTCTCTTGTAGGCGCGGCGGCGATGATGCCGCGTAGTTGTCTAGAGGATATGGCATGGGGGCACAGCGGCACAACGGAAATCGGCGAATATCAGGTGGCAGCAGGTGGATGGGGGTGGGCGGGGCGGCCCGTCGGTTTGTCTCAATCTGTAACAGTTACGCGGTAAAACTGGGTCTTACTGTTACAGATCGAGACAAACCAAACCCGCCTGCTAGAAAATCTCAATCTATAACAACAACTCGGCAAAATCCGTCCCTCGTGTTACAGATTTAGACAAACACGACCCAACCCACCGGTATATCTCGATCTGTAACACCTAGCCGCCCAAATCGGGTCTAGATGTTACAGATCGAGATTTTGTTTGAGAGGCCGAGAATTGGACCGAAAACACGGTCCCGAAATAACAAAAAAGCTCGCCGGCTAGGCCGACGAGCTGCAAGTTCTTGGTCGCGGGGGCAGGATTTGAACCTACGACCTCCGGGTTATGAGAGTGCTTTATATTATTCTGTCCTGCAAATCTAATAGCTCTTCTTTCATGTGATAATATGGTATTTGAGCTGCTGTTTTGTTTATACAGTTCATATGGTTGCGTAATGTTTAATCATTCAGTTAGTTTTTTAGAATCAGCTGTTTGCTACATGATTGCTACAACGCTGCTACAAATACGAATATGAAATGTTCTTGAAGGGTTTGGCTATGGGCACGCTTTACTACACAGGGCAAGAGTTGCTAGAGGATAAAAAACGCGGCAAGTTTCGCGGGCGGCTGTCATACCGTGACACCAACAACAAACGCCGATATATAACGCGCACGCTAAACGCCACGGGCAAGCGGGCTGCTAACGCAGAGCTAGCAGCATGGCGGCAAGAAAAAGAACGGGAACATAGCGAAAGCCTTGACCGCAACGGCGGCATATCGTTACTCGCGGCAGATACGCCCATATCCGATTATGTGTCCCAATACATAGACGCAAAGGAGCGGACTAAAGCTATTGAACCGTCAACCATAAGCAGCTATCGCGATTCGCTGCGGTATATAGCCGCAACTTTTAGCGAAACACGAATAAAAGATTTACAGCCTATTGATGCTGAAAAATGGATAGCCGAGCTTGTTAAGGAAGACCGTTCACCCTCCACTATAGGAAAGGCTTTCAGGCTGCTAAAGATGGTTCTTAATAACGCTATCGCTACGGGCGTTATTGACAAGAACCCGCTATCCCTTGTTAAGCCGCCCAAGCGTGTCAACAAAAAGCAGGGTATCAACGCGCTAGACGAAACGGCGCTTGCCGAACTTCTCGACAAGCTAAGTCTGCTTGAGCTGTCCCCCGTTACTGTCGCGGCATACATAGCACTAAACACAGGAATACGGCGCGGGGAGGTATGCGGGCTGCAATGGCGAGACATTGACGCGGACAATCGCGTTATATGGATTAGGCGCTCAATTGGACTCGGCAAAGGAGGTGCATATATCAAGCAGCCAAAGACCGACAATGCAAGAGACGTTGTTCTACCCGACACTTTGCTAGAAGTGCTTGAGCAATGGCAGGAAAAGCAGCGGCAGACATTCGCCGATAATATGGCATCGCTTAACCCCAATTCTTTCATTCTTGGCGATGCAATCGGGTACTACCACCCAGACAGGCTATCTAAAGACTGGGCATCTTTAACAAAGATGCTCGGCACGCGTGGCACCGAGGGGCGGCGTTTGTCTTTCCACGATTTGCGCCATACGTGGGCAACATTGGCGCTTGCCCACGGCATGGACGTTAAGACCGTCTCAAGCAACCTAGGACACGCCAACGCAGCAATGACGCTGAACGTATACGCAAGTGCAGACCCAGACGCGAAGCGGCGGGCGGCGGGCATCGTAGAGTGCCTAATGAGGTGCGACCAGTCAACGAACAGGTAAGTACGTTTCTATACCTAGAAAGAACATAGCAACATGGATAAACAGAGCAAAGCACTGATAACGTTCAACGATGAACCAGAGGGTGCTATTTCAGCCCTAAATGGCGCGGCGTGCCTGCTGAAAATGCTTGCAGGCGCAGCCGATGCGGGCATATGCCCAAACAATCACGTTGGCGATGCTTACTATACGCTGGGCGCTGTTATCGAAGCCGCAACGCACAAACTAGGAGAGACAGTTTTCAGCAGCGACAAATAAGCGCCCCATCCACACAATCAACGCCCAGCCACCCTATACGCCCTATACGGCAACTCTATAGGGTGGCTTTACTCTTTGTATAGCGACCCTATAGGGTGCCAATACAGATAAGAACAGATAAGACTAGATAACAGCAGCCCGCCACGCTTGCGCCTTTAGGGGCAAGCGCGAGCGCGGCGGGCGTGCAACTTTATTAGAAGAAAAGAAGACGGCAGGCACTGTTGAAAACTGGTTGAAAACCTGTTGAAAACTTGTTTTAACGCACCGAGTTATGAAGTCTATATGTTAATCAAAAACTCATTTACACACTTAGCGTTAATAAAAAGCGCTGGTAAACATACCTTTAAGGGTTAACCCAACCTAAAACCATCGCTTTAGTAATTACCCGAGGTCACATATTACGTTTTGGCGAGTCTCTTTTAATCACGCCCGCTGCTGATTCAATCTTTTCGCTTATTAAATTTCCTATTGGCGTATTCGTTTGCTAGAAGCCCATAGAACGCTTTCATGTTTATATAGCCCCATCGAATCGCGATTCGTCCAACTCGGCACGTTGAAAGGGGCACTAATGAAAAGCACCGAGCGGCAAGAAGCACCGCGCAACTTAAAAGACCTTCAAGAGCTTGTAACCGTTAAGCAGGTTGCAGACTGCTTGCAAATCTCAAAGGGCACTGTTTACAACCTTGTTAAAGATGGGCAGCTGTCGGCGGTAAGGATTCGCGGAAATATGATTCGTCTTAACCGCGACCAAGTGTGCCGATATTTCGGTTTATAACGGGCGGCGGCTATGGGCGATGAACTTAACAAAGCAGGTGAAGCATGTGCGGCGCGGGCACTTTCCAACTGCCCCATATCATGGGTTAAGCACGAAGCCGCTAACGCTGGGAACCCCTATCTTAATCAACTTATTTCAGTCGGTGGAATGGAATCTTACGGGCGTTATTGGCGGCTTGTTGAACTGCTTTCGAATACGACCACACACGCCATACCGCGCGAGGGTGAACAGGGCTATAGGGGCTTTCAGCTCGGTTTGCACTTCAACTGCCCCGAGGAATACGAAGCCTTTATAGCAACGCTAATAGACCTTGAACTTGTAACTGTCGGCAGCAGCGGGCGGCGTGGTATGCCACTTGTTGATGAATCGGCGCTTGCGATAGGAAAAGCCCGACTAAACGGTAGCAAAGGCGGCAGGACGGCAGCACGTAACCGCCAACGTTAAAACGGACAAATGGAGCGATTCGAAATGAATAGAAGCCTACTTGACGATTCAATCATGCAATGTTCAATCAACAACCGAAACGATGAGCGCGAATCATGCTTTGACGCTTTCAGCACTTGCGAGACGTGCTTTCGTGAAGAAATGAGCCTTGCAAATCAAGCCTTTAGCGATTTGGCACGCTTGCCAAGTGATTTAGATTTGTGCGAACCGTTGCATCGAGACGAAAGACGCGTACAGGACGCAAATGTCCAGTTTTGCCAAATCCTCGAAGCGCTCGACATAGGCAACGCGGCAGAGCTTGCAGACGCTTTAAGCATCGACATAGGGATTTGCAAACGCGTTTATAACAATCCCTTGCTATGCAATGGAAAGGAACGCGCCCTCATATTGCAAGGGCTTGACGATTCAAATTCACCCTTTCTTGATGTTTGGAGTACCGAATACAGGAACGGTGAATCTGTAGGCGAAGCGTTAGCAGCGTGGACGCGTGAGAACTTCAATACGCCGTATCAGTTCTATAAGCAGGCGCAAGAGTTTGAGTTGAAAAGCTATCTCATTGGAATTGTCGGGAAGCTCAACGACCGCGAGCGATTCGGTCTGCTATATGCGCCAAGTCTCGAACGGGCGATTAAAGAAGCGGCGGCGATAGCACTTGAGGACACGCCAACAGGCGAACCAGCTATAGAGCAGATTAACGCTTGCATTGCATCGCTCAACCACGCCAAGGAACAGCTGCTTGATTCTTTCAGTGTTTTAGTTGAAGCGCGAAAGCAATAGACCGTGACGGGAAACACGGGCGCGGCGGGCGGCGTGCGATTTGTTATAGCCCTATGCGACCGCAAGCACCGTTCGAGTTTATCAGCGTATCAGCGGCAATTTAGCAATATAGCAACAAAGATGTTGGCATTTGAGCGTGTCCCAAAAGCACACGTTAAGAGACGGCGATAAGCAACCGAGAACGAAGCAGAAAACAGACGCTTTAACTGTCTCTTTAACTGTCTCTTTATTATTGTCCCGAAATGCTTTAGACTTTTAGATACACCTACAAAGGGGGCAAGTAATGATATTTGGATATGCACGCGTTAGCACCAAAGAGCAGAACCTAGACCGACAACTAGACCAGTTGGCTAAACGTGGCGTTGATAAGATTTTTAGCGACAAAATCAGCGGCGTTAAAGAAAGTCGCCCCGAACTCGACAAAATGCTTGGACAGTTAAGGAGCGGCGATACTGTTGTAGTTTGCAGTTATGACCGCTTGGCGCGAAGCAGTAAGCAGCTATTCAGTCTTGCCGAGCGCTTTGAGGAAAACGGCGTTTCGCTTGTATCCATCAAAGAGGGCACCGATACCAGCACCCCACAAGGGCGTTTCTTCTTTGCAATGTGCGCGGCTATGGCACAGTTTGAACGCGAACTGATTAAGGAAAGACAAGCAGAGGGCATCGCGGCGGCAAAAGCACGCGGGCGGCAGTTTGGCAGACCCGCCACAGACCCCGACAAGATGGATACCGCTATAAGGCTATACAAAGACGGCGGCATTTCCGTTAAGGAGATATGCGAGCGCACAGGCGTAAGCCGCGCTCCGCTTTATAGGGAACTCAAGAAAAAGGGCATTGAGCGATAGTACCGCCTGCTACAACGCTGCTACAATCAATTCGCCCATAGCCGAACAGGCTAACGAAAAAGAACGCTTGCCATTCAGTTGGCGGGCGCTCTTTTTCGTTGTTGTATGGCGATATTTGCCGCTTTGACCAATTCGCACGTACCCAATAAGAGGCAGGGGCAAGAAAGCCGCTTGCAATGCCACCACAGAGCCGCAAAACAGCAATAGCGGGCGGCGGGCTTTAACCAAGTTGGCGCTTTTAATTAAAAGACGGGCGAAATACCCCCAACTCGGCGTAAAGGTTAAAGTTTCTAAATATATCGGTCTTATTCTTCTAAAAGAAGACCACCCCCGTCTGAAAAACCCTAACACGCAGTAATTTATCTCCCGTCATTGGTGCCCTATGGCTATAGCCCTACTTGAATATGGGGGGGGATACCCCAGTAGCAAACTAGCGAACTATTAGCGTGGCTCGAATTGAGTTTAGTTTGCAGTGTCATTTGCTACAAAGTCTGCTATAACGCTGCTACAAATATAAGATATAAAAGAAAGCAGCCCAGAGGAACAATGCCTTTGAGCTGCTAAAAGTTCTTGGTCGCGGGGGCAGGATTTGAACCTACGACCTCCGGGTTATGAGCCCGGCGAGCTACCAAACTGCTCCACCCCGCAATGTCTGGGCACCTCATGTGCGCAAAAAAGAATATTACGCGGGAGTTCGGTAAACGGCAAGGAAAATCTCGTAGAGCATAATTCCTTCATATTTAAAACCCCTCAGCCCCTATCACTGTAAACGAATCGCGGCCGAGCGCCGTCGACGGCGCGTATACAATGGTGCGCGTCCTTTTATGCCAACACCGGGAGTAGACATGCTGCTCGCTATCGATATGGGAAACACGCAGACGGCCATGGGCCTGTTTGACGGAGACGAGCTGGTGCAGTCGTGGCGCATGCCCACCGACCGCTCCTATACCGCCGACGAGATCCATGTGCGCCTGATGGGCTTCTTTAAGATGTACGGCCTCTCGCTCGACGCGGTCGACGCGGTCGCCTTCGCCGGCGTGGTGCCGCAGCTCTCGCGCGAGTGGCACACTGTGGCCGACCGCATTGCCGCGGACGCCATCGTTATCGGGCCGCAGACGGCCGCGGTGACCAAGCTGCGCGCGGCGCGTCCCCAGGCCGTAGGCGCCGATCGCGTCGCTAACGCCGTTGCGGCCGAGACCTTCTACGGCGCGCCGGCAATCGTGGTGGACTTTGGCACCGCGACCAATATCGACGTCATCGATGAGGACGGTTATTACATTGGCGGAGCGATCGCGCCGGGCATTCGCATCTCCATGGACGCGCTTGCCGCCCGTGCCGCCAAGCTCGCCAGCGTGCCGCTCGAGGCGCCCGAGCACGCCATCGGCCGCGATACCGAGGAGTGCATCAAGGTCGGCGCCGTGATGGGCGCCGCCGCCATGGCCGAGGGCCTGGTCGCGCGCATGAAGCGCGAGCTGGGCCGCGAGGATGCCACCGTTATCGCCACGGGCGGTCTCGCCGGCATCGTCGCCGATTCGACCGATGCCTTCGACGTGGTCGACGGACAGCTCACCATCAAGGGTATCTGCGAAATCTACCGCCGCATGCAGGAGCTGGGATAGAGCAGGGGCTTAAGTCGAGCACGAACGCGAGCGGCGAACTAGGCAACGCATCGGTCCTATTCCTCAAAATCGAAAATTTATCAGTTTTGAGGAATAGGCTTTCTGCTACGCCTCGCCGCATAGCCACCTCGCCAGGTCCACGATCTGCACCCCATTGCGGTCCGTGGCCTCGTGATGCGTTCGGGCGAGAATCATCTTGGGGTACGCGTCGCCAATGCTCAGCAGTGGCGAAATCTCGCGTTCAAATGTCTTATCCGAGCTGATGTCGTCGCTCACCTGAATGTAGAGCTTCTCGCTTCGCTTGATTGCTATAAAGTCAATTTCCTTTTTATAGAGCACACCGACGTATACCTCGTATCCGCGGCGCAGCAGCTCGATGGCCACCATGTTCTCGTATACGCGTCCCCAATCCATATCACGTGTACCGAGCAGTGCGTATTTGAACGCGTGGTCTGCCAGGTAATATTTCTCGCCGCTCTTAAGGTATTTTTTGCCGCGAATGTCGTACCGACGAACTTTATAGAAGGCAAACGCATCGCACAGGTACCCCATGTACGTGCCGACCGTCTTGTTCGTAATCTTTAGCCCATCCGCATTTAATGCATCAGTAATGTTGCGTGCCGACGTAATGTTGGAAACGTTGTCCATCATGTAATCGGCAATGCGCAGCAGCGCCGATTCGTTTCTCACGTTATGCCGCTGCACGATATCCCTCACGATGAGCGTTTTAAAGACATTGGAGAGATATTGATAGCGCTGCTCCTGCAGTGGATAAGGGTAAGAGCCGGACATACCGCCGGTTCTCGCGTACTCATCGAAGTCGCGGTCGACATCGCCCTCGTCGCCATAGAGACGATACTCCTCAAACGAGAATGGGAAAACCTCGATCTCGAACGTACGCCCCGTAAAGAGCGTCGACAGATCGCTCGACAGCAAAAAGGCGTTCGATCCGGTAATGAAAATGTCGTACTGCTCGGATGCATGGAGGCTGTTGATCGCGCGTTCAAAGCCGTCGCACATCTGAACCTCATCGATAAGCAGGAAGTTTTGCTTGTCGGACGCTCGATGCTCTTTTACATAGGCGAGCAGGGCATGATATTCGAGCAGGTCCTCGAACTCGTCGAGGTTGTAATTGATATGGATGACATTCGAATTGGACAGATTTGCCTCCACGTAATCGCGGAGGGCCTCGAGCAATTTTGACTTACCGCCACGGCGAATGCCCGTTATGACCTTGATGTCCGGCACGCCAATAAGGCTCGTCAACATGTCCATGTATGACGTTCTATTGATGAGTTTCATTGGCGCCTCCCTGCGGTCTTTTATCGCTATTCCTCAAAAACGAAAATTTTTCAGTTTCGAGGAATAGGCTCTGCAACGAATATACCTCGCAAAAGCCCGAGCTGGCTTAATTCTATTCCTCAAAATCGAAAAATTTTCAGTTTTGAGGAATAGGTCCGAGGTGCTATCCCGCAGTCACGCAAAGCCCTCCCCAGCACAGGCCGAAGAGGGCTTCGTTGTCATCGTTGTCTTTGAGCGCGGGCGCCTCGCGTTACAGTCCGCGAATCCGTACGGCCTCAGGCGGAAACTCCTGCTCGCCGGCATCGGTCTTGATGGTCGCGCGACCCCAGATGTCCAGGCCCGCAAACACACCGACCGCAAGCGGCAAGCCGTTGGGCGACACCGCCGCAACTTGGCGACCGAGCAGCGGCACCATATCGAAGTACTCGCCCAACACGGGGGCCAACGGCCCTGCGGCGCCTTGCGGCGTGTTGGCAACAACCGCCCAGGCGTCCACGCGGGCCAGCACGGCGGCGGCCAGCGCCTCGACCAGCGCTTCGTCAGCCACGTCCACACCAAGCTCGCTCAACGCCGAACGCTCAATATCCACCGTCACGGCACCGAACATGCCCGCGGCACCAGCACCGCCGTTCACGGCAACACGCGCGAGCGACGTCTCAAACGCGGGCGCACCGCACACGATGTCACTCGGCCACCGGATACCCACCTTGCCGGCAAGGCCCAGGCCCGGCGTCGACACTGTGCCCACAAGCGCATCCATCATGCCCATCGCGGCCACAAACGGCAGGCCGTGGAAGGCGTGCATATTCACATCCGGACGCACGACCAGCGAAAACGTCAGCGAAGCATCGCCCGCGCTCCACGCGCACCAGCCCGCGGACACGCCCTCGCGGCCCGCGTTACGCGCCGCGTCGAGCTCGGTGCCGGCGGCAACAGCATTCATCTCGATCATCTACATACGCCCCAATTCGCCAACGATATGGCCCACGCGGTCCTCGGGCTCCTTGACCTCGACACCGTTGTAGCGGAAGAACCGCGCCGGGTCGTGCATCAGGTCCTCGAGCGGCACCAGCACAAAGTCGCGCTCGCCAATGAGAGGATGCGGCAGGCGCAGCTTTTTGCCGCCGTGGGTCTCGCCATCCATCCACAGCAGGTCCAGGTCGATGGTGCGCGGGCCGTTGACCTTGGCCTTCTTGGAGCGGTCGCGTCCCAGCTCGGCCTCGATCTTCATGAGCTCGTCGAGCAGCACCAACGGCGCCAGCTCGGTCTTGATCTCGATGACGGCGTTGGCAAACGCGTCCTGGCGCGTCTCGTAGGCCGGCTCGCTCTCGTAAATCTTGGAGGAGTTGGACACGCAGGTGAGTGGAATCTCGGCGATCATCTCGCGTGCGGCGCGAATGTTGTCGCAGCGATGCCCCAGGTTGGAGCCCACGGCCACAAACGCGCGGCGCGGCTGCGGCTTGGCAACCGCCCAGTAGCCGTTCAGGAACTGCGCAAAACCCGCGGCGTCGTGCACGCGCACGATGTTGGCACCGGCCTGGATGGCGCCCAGGCACACGCCAAACGTAGCGGCATCGCGCTCGGCGGCCTCGGTCACGCCCGAGACGGCACCCACAAAGCGCTTGCGCGACACGGCGCACATGAGCGGATAGCCCAGTGACGCCATCTTGGCAGTCTCGCGCTGGATGACGATGTCCTCGTTAGCCGACTTACCAAAGCCCGGGCCAGGATCGATGCAGATGCGGTCGCGCGACACGCCGGCATGGATGAGCGTGCGGGCCTGGTCGGACAGAAAGCCCATAACGCGGCGCATGATGGGCGCCGAATCGGGCAGGGTAAAGCGGCGGAGCTGAGAGGTGGGCACGTAGGCCTCCTCGCGGCGGGCGCTGCGGCGCATCATGGCGGCCAGGCGGTCATTGGGCTCCGATGCGGCCTCGGTGGCTGCGGGCGCGGCCTCGGGCGCGAGCGCGACGGTCTCGGCGGCAGCAGCCTGCTCGGCGGCCGGCGTCTCCTGCTCGCTTGCAGGCTCGGACGTGGGCTCCGGTTCGCCAAACGGCAACGAGGGCTGCACCACGCCGCCCGGAAGCTTGGCCTCCGGCTTAGGATCGCCCAGCAACTTGCCGCGACGGCGACGGGCCGGCTTCTCGGCCTCGCGCGCGGCCTCGGCAGCCGCTTCGCGTGCCTTCTCGGCAACAAACGCCGCAGCCGAGGTATCGAGCTGCACCGTTGCGTGCGTGCGGGCGGGCGCGGCGACCTCGCCGGCATGCATCACGATGACGCCGCAGGTGCTCGTCTTAACAAACTCGACCATCTTGGGATCGGTGAAGCCGGTCACGTCGTTAACGATCGAGGCGCCGCAGCGCACGGCCGCCTTGGCAACCGCCACATGACGCGTGTCGATCGAGACGATGGCGCCCTCCTTGGCCAGCGCGCGCACCACGGGCAGCACGCGGCGAGCCTCCTCGTCGGGGTTGACCGGGGTAAAACCAGGGCGCGTGGACTCGCCGCCCACGTCGATGATGTCGGCGCCGGCGTCGAGCATCGCTAGGCCGTACTCGATGGCGGCGTCCGGGTCGAAGTGCTCCCCGCCATCGCTAAACGAATCGGGCGTCACGTTGAGGACGCCCATGATGCGCGGACGGTCAAAGCTGAGCTCGTACTTTCCGCACCGCCATGTCTTGCTGTCGTTCGCCATGAACATCCTCCTAAAATGCCCACGCCGCCGAGCTTGGGGAGCTGGCGGCGGGGTCGCTTTGCACTCAGTCTTTCTATTGTATCCGCGCGCGCGGGCTAGAACGCAAACGCGGCCGCGATGTCGCAAGAAATCAGCAGGTCGGCATTTGCATCCTGATCGGTGGGAGCAAGGTTGCATATAGCCAGCGTATCGCCGGTAAAGTAACGCGTAAGGCCTGCCGCCGGATACACCACGAGCGAGGTCCCGCCCACAATGAGGGCATCGGCCGCGGCGATGGCGGCAACGGCACCGGTCAGCACGTGCTCGTCGAGCGGCTCCTCGTAGAGCACTACATCGGGCTTGATGCGGCCGCCGCACGCGGGGCACGCAGGCACGCCCGCGGCGTCCTCGTGCTCGCGCGAGCAAATCCACTCGGCGCTATAGACCGCGCCGCACGACTGGCAAATGTTGCGATGGACCGATCCGTGCAGCTCGAACACGCGCTGTGAGCCGGTCATCTGATGCAGGCCGTCGATGTTTTGCGTCACCACGGCGTCGAGCTTGCCGGCGCGCTCCAGCTCGGCCAGCTTGGTGTGGCAGCGGTTGGGTTTAGCGTTAAGCGCGATCATCTTGGTGCGGTAAAAGTCGAAGAACTCCGCCGGATGCGCCTCGTAAAAGCTATGCGACAGCATGGTCTCGGGCGGATAGGCAAACTGCTGGTGATACAGGCCGTCCACGCTGCGGAAATCGGGGATGCCACTTGCCGTGGAAACACCCGCGCCGCCAAAGAAGACCACGCGCTTATGGGTGCCGAACAGCTCCGCCAGCGCGGCGGAGGCCTGCTTGGGATCCGTTATTGCCTGCGTCATATGAGTCCTCCGTCCTTGTTGGTCGGGCAGCGTTGGGCGACGTCCCAGCATGCGGCCTTTAAGTCAGCATGCGCGGAGCCCACCCCGCCCCTGTTGCGCTAATCTTAAGCCTGCCAACCCCGTCGAAAGGACACCATGCCTCAGACTTACACCTTTGCCTCGTGGAACGTTAACGGCCTGCGCGCCGTGCTCAAAAAGGACCCGAGCTTTATCCAGATCGCGCAAGAACTCGACGTCGACATCTTGGCGCTGCAGGAGACCAAGCTGCAAGGGGGCCAGGTCGATATTGACCTGCCCGGTTATTACCAAACCTGGAGCTACGCCGAGCGCAAGGGCTACTCGGGCACCGCGGTCTTTAGCCGCCAGGAGCCGCTGCGCGTGCTGCGCGCCGACGCGCTGCTGCCCTACGCCGGCGAGGGCGAGGCGGCCGTACTCGTCGCCCAAGCCGTAACCGAGGGCCGCGTCTGCGCGCTCGAGTTCGACAAGTTTTGGTTTGTCGACGTCTACACGCCCAACGCCCAAAATGAGCTCGCGCGCATCGATGTGCGCATGGCCTGGGATGATGCCTATCGCGGCTTTTTGACGGGACTCGAGCGCGAGACCGACAAACCCGTCGTAACCTGCGGCGACTTTAACGTGGCGCATGAGGAGATCGACCTTAAGAACCCCAAGTCCAACCGTGGCAACGCCGGCTTTTCGGACGAAGAACGCGGCAAGTTTACCGAGCTGCTCAACGCCGGGTTTACCGATACCTGGCGCGCGGCAAACCCCGACGTCGAGGGCGTCTACAGCTGGTGGAGCTACCGCTTTAATGCCCGCAAGAACAACGCAGGCTGGCGCATCGATTACTTCCTGGTAAGCGACGCAATCGCCGACAACGTACGCGACACCGGTATCCGTGGCGACATCTTCGGCAGCGACCACTGCCCCGTCACCCTCACGCTAGAACTCTAACCCCAAGTAATTCCTGGGGGACAGAGGAAAACAGATCATGTGACCCCTCTCCCCCTATAAGTTGCGGTGGAATAGTTCCTGTTTGGGCAGCAAATAGCCAAAAACGAGAACTATTCCACCGCAAGTTCGTGAGGGAACGCGAAATGCCCTACAGCCCGTACTTCACGACGACTCGGTTGATGTGGCGACACCAGGGCTTGTACAGGACGGCCAAAAACACGCAGGTCGCGAGTCCGTGCGTGATATCGAACGGTACGGCGGTGGCAAGACGCGCCACGACGCCCGCCCACGTGAGCGGTTGTACAAAACCGATAATGTCGTACGCGTTGATCACCACACCGTACAGCAGACCCGAAGCAAAGCCGTACGCCATCAGCGCCGGCATGCGCACGGTTCCATCCGCACGGTCGAACGCACCCGCATACGCCAGCACACCGCCAACGTATCCCACGAGCCCCCAGGCATACATCTGCCACGGCGTCCACATGCCCTGTCCAAAAAAGAAATTGCTGGTCAGCGCTGCCAGCGCGCCAACCATAAAACCATTGCGGCGACCAAGCGTCGCCCCCGCGATAATGGCGATAGCGCTCACCGGTTTAAAGTCGGGAATGGGCCCAAACAGGATGCGCCCCGCCGCCGCCAGCGCCGCCAGCACCAGCGTGGGCATAATCTGGCGCAAACCCGGACGAGATGCCTCATAACCCGCAAAGAACAGCGCGAGCACCAGCGCCACCACGACAAGCATGGCAAGTGCCGCTTGCTCAACGCCCGCCAGCAACGCCGCAGCCATCACGGCTGGCACCGCCAGCAGCAGCGGGATCTCCAGTTTTGCAAGCAAGCGCGAGAAACGACAGTCCGTCATCCCATCACGCCCTATAGAACACGTTGTCGGCAAAGAAGTCGGCCGGCGGCTCCATGCAGGCAATCTCACCGTCAAACATCATGGCAATGTCATCGGCAACCTGCTCAGCAAAATCCAGATCGTGCGTAGCCATGATGACGGCGCCGCCAGCCTTCGCATGGTCACGCAGGGCGCGGGCGATGATGCGGCGACTCTCCAGGTCCAAGCCCTTCGTGGGCTCGTCAAGCAGCAGCAGCTCGGGGCCGATCAGCAGCAGCTTTGCCAGTGCAAGCAGCTGGCGCTGTCCGCCCGAGAGGTCGTAAGGGTGGCGCGTCTCCAGGCCGTCCAATCCCAGTTGCGCCGCACGCTCCCGCGCCAAGTTCTCGTCATATCCGCAGGTCGAAGCCCATTCCATCAGCTCGTCGCGCACCGTCTCGGCAACCAGCAGGGCCTTGGGGTTCTGCGGCAGCAGCGCCGCCGAAGCCGCCCCGCGCACCATGCGCCCACGCTGCAGCTTAGCCGTCTTGGCCAGCACCGAGAGCATCGTCGACTTGCCGCAGCCGTTTCCGCCCACGATCGCATGCACCGCGCCGGCTGAAAACGTCACATCGAGCCCGCGCAGCACCCAACCGGACGCTCGATCGTAGCGAAACCAGCCTTCCGACAGGGTGGTAGCCGACCCGCCGTGCATTTTTTGGAGTATTCTGCTTCCATCCGTGCGCGGGAAGGCTTCCGAGCCGTTCTCGAGCGACGTTTGCGCCACAAATTCGGACGATTTGTCCAATTCTGAACTTTTTTTCGCGCTCGATACGTCCCCGGGCGGCTCCAGAGAGCCCAAATTGTCCTCACGCCTGCTGAATACTCCTTTATTTGCACATCGGATGGCACCCCACCCCAACATGTCATCGGAAAACAGCGATTCTCGGCGTCCCAAAGAAGCCATATCCGCCACCTCGCGCACGCGACCGTCCTCAATCCGGTACGCACACGTCGCGTATTCGAGCATTGGGCGTGGCTGATGCGTCGCCACAACAACCGTGCAGCCCAGCTCGCGATTCACACGAAACAGCGCGTGCAGGAAATTCTTCTCCGCAACCGGATCAAGCTGAGACGTGGGCTCGTCGAGTAGCAGCACACGCGGACGCAGCGCCAGGACGGCCGCAAGCGACAGCAGCTGCTTGCGACCGCCCGAAAGCGTGTCAGTATCGCGGTGAAGCCAATCTTCCAGCCCAAAGAAATAGCTGGTCTCAGCTACGCGACGGCGCATCTCATCACGCGCTAGCCCCAAGTTTTCCAGGCCAAACGCCATCTCGTGCCACACGGTTTCGCACACGATCTGGTTCTCGGGATCCTGGAACACATAACCCACGCGCTCCGCCGATGCCCGCACATCCATGTCGGCGACGGGCTCGCCCAGCACGCGCAGCTCGCCGGAGCGCGTACCAGCAGGCGCGATCTCGGGCTTGAGCAGCGACAGCAGCGTCGACTTGCCCGAACCGGTACCGCCAACAAGCAGTGCAAACGCACCTTGGGGAACAGACCAGTCGAGCCCCTCGAGCACCGCAGCATCAGCATCGGGGTAGGCAAAGCTCAGGCTCCGCACCTCAATCGCCGGCGCGGCCGAGCCATATGCCACACCCGCCGCCGAGCTCCTATCAAACCGAGCCATCAGCCAAACCTCTTCTCATCAATCGCGTGCAACGCGCTAGGCAGCACCATCCAGGCAGCGTACACGACATAGCCCGGCCACGGCGCCGGCACCGAGAGCTGCGGATAAAACGAATACTGCGTCGTCGCGGTCCACGCCACTGTCACCGTGACCACGCCAAGCAGTGCAAGCCCAACCAGCGCAGCAACATCGCCGCGCCCCAGTCGATACCGCGCATACGTCGTACGACGCGTCGCGGCACCCCACCCGCGCGAGCGCATCGCGTCCGCGCGCTCCAGCGAATCTTCCATGCCCCAGCCCATCAACACACTCGATGCCCGCAGGCGCGAGCGCACGGGGTCGGCCGGCGCGCGCCCCGGCACGTCAATCGCATCTTGCACCGCCAGCACCGTGCGGCCGCGGCGCAAAAACTGCGGGATAAGCCTCATGCACATCGAGATCATGAGCGCGATCACCGGTGCGGAGTTACCCAAAAGCGCGAGCACCTTGTCGTATTCGAGCATCGACGCCGCGGCCTCAAACCACAGCACGCTCGCCACAAACAGCCCACCCATGCACAGGCCATATACCATGCTCTCCAGATACACCGCGCGCATGCCAATACGAAACAGCTCCGTCGAGCCCGAGGCGCTAAACAGCGGATTGAGCACCGCGATAATCAAAATCACCGGCAGCTGCCAGCGAAGCGCCCCCAACGTGCGCGCAGCACCGCGCGTCGCAAGCCCGTACGCCAGCCCACCCGCAAGCGACAGCGCGATCAGCACCGGTTGCATCGAGAACATGGTGAGCCCCAGCGTCAGCGCCATGTAGAGGGCCGGCACAGCCGGATGCGACATCGAGAACGCCGCGACGGGCTCGCCGCCAAACTCCTCTCGCATGTTGTCCACGGGCACCCCCGTCCCCTCGCTCAAACGACAGCTCCGCAGCACCGCCGCCATGCACGGCCAGCGCAAACGCCACGCCGGCGGCGCAAGCCTCAACCGCCGCAATCCAATCGTTACGCGCTCAACATATGCCTGCGGTATCATATTGCGCCGTGTATCGTTTCCAAGCACACGTCTCTATAACGTAACAGGAGATCACATGGACGCAACCGCAATTATCCTCGCCGCCGGCGAGGGCACCCGCATGAAGTCGAACCACTGCAAGGTTTCGCACAAGATCCTGGGCAAGCCCATGGTTCAGTGGATCGTCGACGCCACCATCAAGGCCGGCTGCAGCCGCGTCGTGGTCGTCATCGGCAGCCACGCCGACGAGATGCGCGCCCTCATCGACGGCGCCTACGCCAACAGCGCCACCAAGGTCGAGTGCGTCGAGCAGACCGAGCGCCTGGGCACCGGCCACGCCGTGAAGGTCGCGCTCGAGGCCTGCGGCATCACGCAAGGCCCCGTCGTCGTGCTCAACGGCGACTTGCCGCTCATCACCGCCGACACCGTCGCCAAGTTCGCGCAGACCGTCGCCACCGGCGAGCTCGCCTGCACCGTCATGACCATGACCCCGCCCGACCCCTTTGGCTACGGCCGCATCAAGCTGGGCGCCGACGGCCAGATCGAGCGCATCATCGAGCAGAAGGACTGCACGCCCGAGCAGGCCGCCACGCTGCTGGAGTGCAACGCCGGCTGCTACGCCTTTGACGGCGCGCAGCTCGCCGCCCACATTAACGAGATCGGCAACGACAACGCGCAGTCCGAGTACTACCTGCCCGACATGCTCGAAATCCTCAAGGGTCACGGCCAGGTGGTCTCCATCTTCCACTGCGACGACTACCGCGACGGCCTGGGCGTCAACAGCCGCATTCAGCTCGCGCAGCTCACCGCCATCGCGCGCGACCGCATCAACGAGCACTGGATGGCCGAGGGCGTCACGTTCATCGATCCCACGCAGGCTTGGATCGGTCCCGATGCCGTCATCGGCCGCGACACCGTCGTGTGGCCGCAGACGCACCTGATCGGCCACGTCACCGTGGGCGAGGAGTGCCAGCTCGGCCCCAACAGCCGCCTCACCGACACCACCGTCGGCAGCGGCTGCACCATCGATGAAACCATCGCCGTCGAGGCCGTCATCGAGAACGGCGTCGACTGCGGCCCGCGCGCCTACCTGCGCCCGGGCACCCATATGCTCGACGGCTCCAAGGCCGGCACGCACGTGGAGATCAAGAAGTCCACGATCGGCGAGGGCTCTAAGGTGCCGCACCTGTCCTACATCGGCGACACCACCATGGGCTCCGGCGTCAACGTGGGCGCGGGCTCCATCACCTGCAACTACGACGGCGTGCACAAGCACAAGACCGTCATCGGCAAGGATGCCTTCATCGGCTCCGACACCATGATGGTCGCGCCCGCCCAGATTGGCGACGGCGCGCTCGTGGCCGCCGGCTCCGTCATCACCGAGCCGGTCCCGGCAGACGCACTTGGCCTGGGTCGTGCCCGCCAGATAAATATTGAGGGCTGGGCCGCCGATTATCGCCGCCGTCTGCACGAGGACGACGAGGTATAACGTTTTACCAAGCATCTAAGGAGCTGTTCCCATGGGGGCGGCTCCTTTTTCTATCGTGACCTGCGCAACCGGATGAGTGGTCGGTTCGTGTCCGTTGACGGTAAAGACGTTATCAAGACCCGATTAACCCCGCCGCGCGGTTACAATGCAACAAGGCATCTATATGGCATTCGATATAAAGGAGAAGGGTAATGCCGATTAATGATCCCGAGAAGTCGGAGAATATGCGCAAGTCCATCCGCGTGTATTCCGGTTCCTCCAACCGTCCCCTCGCTCAGAAGATCGCTGAGTACCTTGGGGTCGAGCTTTCGGGCCTTACGCTAAAGCAGTTCGCCAACGGTGAGATTTACGCCCGCTACGACGAGACCGTCCGCGGCGCCGACGTCTTCCTGATTCAGTCCGTGGCCGGCGGCAACGTCAACGACATGCTCATGGAGCTGCTCATCGCCACCGACGCTGCCAAGCGCGCATCCGCCCGCTCCATCACCGCCGTTATCACCCACTACGGCTATGCCCGCCAGGACCGCAAGGCCGGCCCGCGCGAGCCCATCACCGCCCGCCTCGTCGCCAACCTGCTCGAGCGCGCCGGCGTCAACCGCATCATCACCCTCGACCTGCACCAGGGCCAGATTCAGGGCTTCTTCGATATCCCGGTTAACCACCTGTCCGCGCTGCCGCTGTTTGGCCAGTACTACAACGACATGCACTTCGACACCGACAACCTGGTTGTCGTCTCCCCCGATGTGGGCCGCGCCAAGGCCGCCAAGAAGCTGTCCGACATGCTCGGCTGCGACCTGGCCATCGCCCACAAGGGCCGTCCGCGCCACAACGCCGCCGAGGTCATGGGCATCATCGGTGACATCAAGGGCAAGACCTGCATCATCAACGACGACATGATCGACACCGCAGGCACCCTGTGCGCCAACGTCAAGGAGCTCAAGGCTATGGGCGCCGGCGACATCTACGTATGCGCCACCCACGGCATCTTCTCCGGTCCGGCCATCGAGCGTCTGAACGACGCCCCGATCGTCGAGTGCCTCGTCACCGACGCCATTCCCGTCGAGGTCGGCGGCAAGATCAAGACCATCTCGGTCGCCGAGGAGTTCGCTCAGGCCATCTCCGCCGTTTACCACGAGGAGCCCGTCTCCACGCTCGTCGGCGGCGACTTCGCGCTGTAGCCTGCCGCACATCGCATCATCTTTGATGCTTTTAAAGGGTCGGAAACTCGCTTCCGACCCTTTTTCTATCCCTCGCCAACCTTCCCTGGACAATTAGTTCAGATACGTATTTTTTAAAGCTCCAAAGGGCCGTTCGGAGCCTTCTGAGCTCCCCGGCGGATGCCATGCCGCCCAAAGCTCATCTTTTTCGAGTACAACCGCCGCATCTTTACCCTCAAATCGCCCTCGAAGGCCCTTAGAAACGTCTCGAACGCCCGCCGCCTTATACGTATCTGAACTAACTGTCCAGTAGCTATCGTCAACCTTCGCGGCAGAGCTCAATTTCCCGCAATCCCCTCAACCGATTCCACCGATTTCATAACACCCAGCCGTTCGTGGTGCGCAGCGCCCCGCTGAGCGAAAAGAACGGCATGGCGGTCGCATTCTGCCGCCAACTTAGTACGTTATAGCTATGACGACCGTGATTTCACATTTCTCCGCCCTCCGCGCAATTCGTCGCGCACGACGGGCGTACTCTGCCCTACCCTGGGACTCCGTTGATAGCGAACAGCAAGCACAGGCCTTGGCTGGCTGCATTCCCAACAATGACGCGATAGACTTTGGCGCACTTTCGATACTCGACGCCTGGAATGAAGATGATTCCGAACTGCTCGATCTTCTCGTTTCAAACGAAGACAACAGACGCCCCGACAAGCGACTTCTTCAGCATATTCTCTCCGCTTCGCTTCCTGAAGGTGCAATTATGCACGTCGAGGCCGACATCTACGCAACGTCTCCTGCCATGACAGCCATGCTTTGTTCCAAGAATGAATCAGTCGCCAAAACCTTGATGCTACTCATGGAACTGCTCGGAACCTACTCCCTTCCCCCCGGGGCAACATACCCCATTGCCTATGATGCCATCTGGCCCAAGGGCGATGACTGCGCAGCGACGGGCGATCTTGATTGCTTGGGCGACCAGTCGGCGACCGAACAACAGAACGAGACCCGCTACGAACAGGCACACTACAAATGCGAGCCCGCCACAACTATCGAAGAGCTCGAGGCGGTCGCACGCTTCGCCAAAAGTAGCTCATACACCTCGTTTCGCACGGCAGCCAATCTCGCCCGACCCGGATCTGTATCCCCAGCCGAATCCCTAATGTTTGCCGTTCTCGGAGCGCCCATGCGCTTTGGCGGATTCGGATGTTGCAGCCTGCCCATGGGAGGCCTGCTACTCAACTATCGAATCGACTTCGACACTCTTGCGGTCAACATGTCCTCCGGCATCCCTTACGCCATCTGCGACCTATATTGCCCGGCCGCCGGAGTCGACAACGAATACAACGGAATTGGGCATGAGCTTCAAAACGCTCGCATCCACGATGGCAATCGAAATAATGGCCTCAAGGCAATGGGCATCCACGTCCTGGTTATCAATCGCGACCAAATGAAAGACCTTGTTGCACTCGAAGCCTTCGCCCAAACGATGCATCGACTCGCGGGAGTCCGATTCCGATACCGTATCAAGGGCTATCGCAAGCGTCAGGCCGCTTGGCTCAACGCCCTGCGGGCCGGAATCGGCCTTGCGCCGGTCTAAACGGCGAATCACCCGTGCACCGTCGAGCAGGGCTGGACAGTTAGTTCAAATACGTATAAATGGACACATTGAATTAGGCTGTTTTGCAGTTATCTCTATACCATTCGCCCGATTTGAAGGCAGGGTAGACTTCAAAACAGCGTCATATGGACTAACTAAAGCTCCAAAACAACGTATCGGCATTGAATCGAGCAATTCGAGTTCTCAGAACTTATACGTATCCGAACTAACTGTCCACCTCGATTTCGACGGCCGTCCAAACGCCCTCAAATAACCTCAATTGCCCTCCATTTGACAGCGGCAACAGGGTCGCTCACCATAGCAGGCGACAAATCAACGAAAGGATGAACATGGCAGCTGCACAGCCGCTTAAGATTCGCATGGTTGCCGGACTTGGCAACCCTGGCGAGGAATATGCCGAGACCCGTCACAACGCTGGCTTCAAAGCGATCGACGAGCTGGCCCGTCAGGCCGGTGTCACGTACTGGAAAAACCAGGCCGGCGCCGAGGTCGCGCTCATCAACATCAACGATCCCGAGGAAGAGGGCGGCAAGCGCCAGATTGTACTGGTCAAGCCGCAGTCGTATATGAATACCTCGGGTGGCCCCATCTCCAAACTCTGCCGCGAGTACAAGATCAAGGCCGAGGAGCTGCTCGTCATCCACGACGAGCTCGACATTCCCGCCGGTGATGTGCGCGTCAAGGTGGGCGGTGGCCATGCCGGTCACAACGGTCTGCGCTCCATCATCGACAAGATGGGTAGCCGCGACTTTAGCCGCATCCGCACCGGCATCGGCAACCCTCCCGGCAAGATGGCTGTCGCCGACTACGTGCTCAAGCAGCTGCGCGCCCGCGAGGCCGAGGACTTCCAGGACACCTGCGCCCGCGCCGCAGATGCCGCTGGTTTGGCCATCGTCCACGGCGTGATTTATGCCCGCGACCATGTCAACGGCGCCGCTTCCGCCAACGGCAAGCACTAAAACCTACCATTTAGGGATGTTTATTTTGGCAGGTTTTATATGCGGAAACGCCGCAGTCGGCACATCGCAATAAACACGCTGCCACCATACATGCATAACGCCCCAAAGGGGGCCGGCCTCATCACAACCCGAAGCCGGCCCCCTTTGCCGTTTTGCCTGATAAAACCGACCAAAATAAACCTGTCCCTTTTTGGTAGGCCGAAGTGGATAAACCCTGCTCCCAACCGCCGAAGACACACGTAAGTGACATGTCCATGAGGGTATAATTTGTACCGTATGTCTGCACAACGCCTGTGCGCGTACGGTTTTACTCGGGCTACCGTCCATTTCCGTGGAGGCACGGTTCGGCGGCCCTAACAAGAGAGGGGTTCTATGTATAAGATCCTGGAGAAGACGCAGTTCTCGGAGAAGGTGTTCAAGTTCCGCATCGAGGCACCCGCAATCGCCAAGCATGCGCACGCTGGACAGTTCCTCATGGTTCGCGCCAACGAGACGGGCGAGCGTGTCCCGTTTACCCTAGCTGGCTGGAACGGTGACGAGGGCTGGGTCGAGTTCATCTTCATGGTGATCGGCAAGACCACCGAGATGCTTTCCACCTACGAGGCCGGCGAGTCGCTGCGCGACGTCGTGGGCCCGCTGGGCGTTCCCACCGAGATGGCTGAGGGCCCCTGCGCCGTCATTGGCGGCGGCGTCGGCCTGGCAATTGCCTTCCCGGTCGCCAAGCACCTGGTCGAGACCGGCCACGAGGTGCACGCCATCATGGGCGCCCGCACCAAGGACCTCCTGCTCATGGAGGACCAGTTCCGCGAGCTCCTCGACGAGGACCACATCCACATCACCACTGACGACGGTTCCTACGGCGAGCAGGGCGTTGTCACCGCTCCGCTGGAGCGCCTGCTGCAGGACAAGGCCGTGAGCCAGGTCTTCTGCGTCGGCCCCGTTCCGATGATGAAGTTCTCGACCCTCACCGCCCAGAAGTACGACACCCCCATCACCGCGTCTCTCAACCCCATCATGGTTGACGGCACCGGCATGTGCGGCTGCTGCCGCGTCGAGGTGGGCGGCGTGACCAAGTTCGCTTGCGTCGACGGCCCCGACTTCGATGCCACCCTGGTCGACTGGGATGACCTTCGTGCCCGCCAGGCCGCTTACCGTTCCGAAGAGGGCGAGTCCCTCAAGGCCTATGAGGAAAAGAGCTGCGCATGCCACTAGTTAACGGTCGTTTCGTTGCCGATATGAAGTCGCCCCGCACCCCCGATAACGAGGAGCCGGCTGCCGAGCGCGCCTGCGACTTCCGCCCCGTCGACAAGGGCTTCACCGAGGAGATGGCGCTGGCCGAGGCCGAGCGCTGTCTCAACTGCAAGAAGCCGTTCTGTGTTGAGGGCTGCCCCGTCAACATCAACATCCCCCGCTTTATCGAGCAGATCCGCGAGAAGGACTTCGGCGGCGCCCTCGATACCATCCGCGAGGACTCCATGCTTCCCGCCATCTGCGGCCGCGTCTGCCCGCAGGAGAACCAGTGCGAGGGCAAGTGCATCCGCGGTAAGAAGTCCGAGCCCGTGGCCATCGGCCAGCTCGAGCGCTTCCTGGGTGACCGCCCCGAGCTCGCCTCCACGCCCAAGATGGCCCCCAAGAACGGCAAGAAGGTCGCCGTCGTCGGCTCCGGCCCGTCCGGCATCACCTGCGCCGGCGAGCTCGCCCGCAACGGCTTTGACGTCACCGTCTTTGAGGCCTTCTTCACCGGCGGCGGCGTGCTGGTCTACGGCATCCCCGAGTTCCGTCTGCCCAAGGCAGTCGTCAAGCGCGAGATTGACGGCCTGGAGGATATGGGCGTCAAGTTTGAGTACAACTCCGTCGTGGGCAACATGGCCACGGCCGAGGAGCTGTTCGAGCAGGGCTTCGACGCCATCTACGTGGCGACCGGCGCTGGCCTGCCCAAGTTCCTCAACGTCCCCGGCGAGAACCTGCCCAACGTCTTCTTCGCTAACGAGTACCTCACCCGCGTGAACCTGATGAAGGCCAACAAGTTCCCCGAGTACGACACCCCCACCAAGCACGGCAAGAACGTCGTCGTCTTTGGTGGCGGCAACGTGGCTATGGACGCCGTCCGTACCGCCAAGCGTCTGGGCGCCGAGCACGCCATCATCGCCTACCGTCGTACCGAGGACGAGATGCCCTGCCGTCGCGCCGAGCTGCACCATGCTAAGGCCGAGGGCGTCGAGGTTCTGCCGCTCGTCTCCCCGCTCGAGTTTGTCGCTGGCGAGGACGGCTCCGTGTGCGCCGTCAAGGTCCAGAAGATGGAGCTCGGCGAGCCCGACGAGTCCGGCCGTCGTCGTCCGGTGCCCATCGAGGGCGCCATCGAGGAAATCCCCTGCGACGTCGCAATCTCGGCTATCGGCACCAACGCCAACCCCTTCGCAAAGAAGATCGGCGGCAAGATGGAGCTCAACAAGTGGGGCTACATCGTTGCCGACGAGGAGACCGGCCAAACCACCGATCCCCGCATCTGGGCCGGCGGCGACATCGTCACCGGTGCCGCTACGGTCATTCTGGCGATGGGCGCCGGCAAGAAGGCCGCCGCTTCCATCACCAAGAGCCTGCTGGGCGAGTAATCACCCTCAGCGCTAGCCATTAAACGGCAAAGTCCCCGTCGAGCACGCGCCCGGCGGGGACTTTTTTATACCGGCCGCCCGACCACCACGATGGGGACAGGCGCCTTTGTGGTGCTTTGGAGCCTGGCTGGTCGGTGTGTCTCGATCTGTAACAGGTAGGCCACGTTGAGTCCCGTAGTTGTTACAGATTGAGACATTGTGCGAACATCCGCCTGTTCATCTCAATCTGTAACAGTAAGAGGCAAAATTCCTTGCTACGTGTTACAGATCGAGACATTGCGCCGGCGGTCAGACGATTCATCTAAACCTGTAACATCTAGGGCCGTTTTGGCTGACTAGGTGTTACAGATTGAGATTTTGCTGAAGCCGAGGATGGACACTGTCACCAAAACCTAACGCTTGCGGCGCTTGGTCGCGGCGAGGGCGGCGGCGGCTACGGTTGCGCCGGCGATACCCAGGGCGGCGACCGTCATCGCGGTGGCATCGCCCGTGGCAGCCAGGACGGCGTGGGACTTCTTGGCCGGCGTGGTTTTCTCAACCGTCTTGGTCACCGTGGTGGTTGCGGCAGGCTTGGTCTCCGGCTTGATCTCCGGTTTCTGCTCGAGCTTGGTATCGGGCTTCACCTCGGGCTTCACCTCGGGCTTAGCCTCGGGCTGCGGCGCCGGCATCTCCGGGTCGACCGGGACCGGCTTAGCCTCGGGCGTAAACGTCAGGTCGGTGATTAGCCATAGCGTACGGAACAAGCCGGGAACAGGCGCATGCTCGCTTGCCTTATCCACCCGATAACTGCACTCCACGCCATTGACCATCAGTTTAATGTTAGGCGTAAAGAAGAAATCCCACGCCGGCTTAAAGTACAGGCCATAGCGATAGGTCACCCCAGATTTAAAAGCGTCGATGTGGTTGGTGATTTGCCGATCCCAGAATATATCGGAGTTCACTTCACTGCCATCGCTGCCCGTCCAGAACTCACACTGAAGAATGGAGTTCGAGCCCGCCGGAGTGTCTGCCGTAAAGTCCGGTTTATCGCCCGCCCTAAAGATGGTGGTGGCGTCGTCAATCTCGATAACGTCGATAGTTTGCCAATCATCAACCGGCTGCTCGCACAGCATATTGGCCGCATTGGGCGCAAACACGCCATCGACGGTCTTATCTGTCACGTCGGTCACACCATGCGACGTAATGGCGTCGTTTGCCGGCGCGGCGGCGTTGTCGCTGGGAATGTTTTGTTCAGCGGGTGCCGCATTGTTAGACTCATCGGCGGCGTCAGCCGGAGTCGTCTGCTGAGGTTCGGCGACAGTTTGTGCCGCCGGAGCAGCGTCGGTTGCAGGCGTGGTCGCCGGAGCCGCATCCTCCGCAACTGCCGGCGTCACCAGAGCCGCGGCAACCTCGCCCGTCGCGGCGGCGGAATCCGCGCACTCGGTCGCGAGCGCCACGTTCGGCAGCAGCAGCTGGCCGATCATGAGTGCGCACGCACCGACGCTGGCAATCTTCACGCCCGCGCAACGCCAAGTACCGTGAACCAGCGAGCAAGCGCGCTCGCGCTGGGTTTGATTATCAAAGTGGCTTCCGTTCATAACGGCCTCCCTAATCGAAGGATTAACGCCACTACAAAGGCGCTTGTCCCTTTGCGGTGGTCCTGTACAACCAAGATGCGCCAAATGGCCCTGTACGCCTAGGTTCGTACATGCGAGCCCAGGCTGCTACCTACGGAAATACAAAAAGCTACCGCGAAGACACTTATGCCCACACAGCGGCTGAAAATGGCTGTGAAAGCTACTGCTAGCGGCTGCGACGCTTGGACGCGACGAAGCCGGCGCCGATGACGGACGCACCGGCGATTCCGAGGGCGGCCGCCGCCGTCGCGGCGTTGTCACCCGTGGCGGCAAGAGCGCCCGCGGACTTCTGGACCGCGGCGACCTGCGCAGCCGGCTTGGGGGCAGCGGCCGTGGAGCTCGCCTGGGTCGACGTCACGGACGGCACGTCGGTCCCGCTGCCGCCGCCCGGCTGCGGCGTGGGAGCCGGGGTGGGTTCAGGCTGCGGGGCGGGCTCGGGTTCGGCCGCATCTCCAGAGCTGATTACCACGTTACGGGCGACCTCGTCGGAAGTTCTAATGTCCTGGATGACAGACGACCCGGGAACGCCGATGACACGCCCACTTCCAACGGTGTCGCGCACGGTACCTCCGTCGGGAATCGCAATCTTTAACCCTCCCTCAAGTTTGATATAGGGGGCCCTGAAGGACCCCATATTGACGGCATAGACTGCCGCCGTCGAGCCCGACGCCACAACATTTGATTGAAAGAAGCTAATTCGAGGGGTAGCCGACGGGGAGCCAGACTGTGAAAAAATTCCATAGACATCTTTGCGATTTGCCCCTACAAGCTCATCAGCCCCGGCATCACCTTGAGCCGTGAGGTTCGAGCGATTGACGCGTATCCATGACGCCCCGTCTTGCACGCGTATCCAAACACCAGCCGAGATTTTTCCCGCGCTCCCTGTCGCGAGCGAAACATCCGCCCCGTTGGCAATCTTCAAATATGTTTCCGTCTTAATACCAAACGAATACAGAGCGACCGACATGCCCCCTGCATTACCCGCCGTCGCATTTAATTTAGCGTTGTCCACCATGATACAGCCACCATGTTTGGCGCTGTAGTCCGCCTCTTCGGCCTGTGCACCCTCGATGGCAGAATGCCTGGGAGGAACATTTTCGGCAAGGACTGCAAAGACATCGGCGTTCGACTTTGCCTCGACATGGACGTCAGCACCATTCTTTATGGCTATGTCGCCCGCTGCCGCATGGATACCAATGGATTCATATGCTCCGCCCGTGGCTGTCACGTTAACGTCAGCGCCATCAATGGTCACATCGCCACCGGCATTGCCGTCGCCTATCGCCGTAATCACATCGGTCTGGGCCGTCGCATTCAGGGTGCCGTCGCCGGTAATGGCAAGGTTACCGTTCTTAACAGCAATGGCGCTCTGCCCGGCATCGGCCGTTACGGTGTTGATGCCCGTCACGCCGATGGTGAGGTTGCCCTTGGCGCCGATGGAGCCTCCGTCGTAGCCGTTGAGCTTCATGTCGTTAGCGCCATCCCAGGACCAGGTTCCCGCCTCGTCGCCGGCAGCGGTGCCCGCGTCGTACTGCGTGCCGCCGACGTTGACCCACTCGGCGGCGAGCGCCACGCTCGGCAGCAGCAGCTGGCCGACCATGAGCACACAGGCCCCCGCGCAAGCAAGTTTTGCCCCCACGCGGCGCCACGTTCCGTGAGAGAGCGAGCACGCGCGGTCGTGGTCGATTGGGTTGTCATGGATTTGCTTTCGCATGTGAGCCTCCTTGTCGTAAGGGGTGCTTCTGTAACACCATGTTACGGGAAGATAGCCGGATCCCGGGGCACAAATTCTCAAGTGGCGCATCTGCCAGCGCAAAAGGCGACAAGCGCGCAATCGCCGAGGGGGGTCTTCGCTTTCCAAAGGCCCGCACATACCATCCTGGTCTACAACCGAGGAAACGGTTATTCCGTCCACCCAAAGGACCGTTCTTGAACCTGAGTAAGACTAAAATCAACGCGCTTCTGGCACTCGCACTGTTTACCTTCGCCTTCCTTGCTGCCGAGTTTCACTTCGATATCAATATCGGGCTACTCGCCGGCGCCGAGCGCGTTGTGCTCGCACAGGGCTTTATTCTGGGTGCGAGCGTGCTCGGCTTTATCGGATACGCGCCGCTGCTCGGGCTCGCACAGCGCAAAGGCCACTCACTGGCAGCCGTCAACGCCGCCGCCGTCCCTATCGTCATCCCGGGATTGGCCCAGATCCAGTTCCCCACGGGTCCGCTTACCCTCGAGATTCTGGGCCGCATCGCATTCTTTGGGCTCGGACTGTTAGGCGCCGCAACGCACCACGCCTTTTCGTTGGCATTCCAAGATGGCCCCAAACTCGCCACTGGAGCGGGAGCAACCTATGCCGCCGGCGTCGTCTTTGATCTCGCCGAGCGCCGCTACATGGGACTTGTCATGCTCGGCATCGCCGTGCTCTCGACCATTTCCATCCTGGCCGTGGAGGCCGGCGCCGATCCCAACCTGGGCCTTGTCGTCTTTTACCTGAGCTCGGGCTTTTTTGTCACGTTCTTTACCGCCACCTTTACACAGCTGGCACCGCGTATGCACGCGCCCGCTCTTTGGGCCGGCATGGGACGCGCCGCCAACAATGCATGCGCATTCACTACATCGGGCATCTCGCTTGCCCTTGTGACCTCGGGCAACGTTGCCCTCATTATGATTGGTGCGCTCGTTTTGCTCGTCGCCGCCTGCGCGGCATTCGTGGCAGCCGGCCTGTTCCGCCTACCCCAAACCGAGCAGGAGCGCAAACATCAACAGCTTGCCGAGGAGGCACTCGCCGCCCCCACCATCGAGGAGCAGCGCCAGGCCTTCATCACCGATCACGCTCTCACCCCGCGCGAAGTCGACGTGCTCGTGGCCGTAACCCAGGACGAACGCCCGCTCAAGCAGATCGCCGAGGAGCTCGGCATCTCGATGCGCATGGTGCAGCGTCACCTGAGCTCCATCTACCAAAAGACCGACACGCAAACGCGCGCCGGCCTCACCAAAGCCTTCCCCTCGGCCTAAAACAAAAACCACCACAAAGGTGCCTGTCCCCTTTGTGGTGGTTTTGGAGTCTAGCCTTCGAGCTGCGCCAGCTTATAGCGGTAGGCTGCGGCGATGACGTCCTTGCAGCCCTCGCGGCCCAGCTTGGCGCGGTTGACGACGATGTCCTTGCCGCTCGTCATCTTCCACTTACCGGCACTGTAGCGCTTATAGAACGCCTCGCGCGCCTTCTGCTGCTGTTTAACCAACTTGGCGCCCTTCTTTTTGTTGAGGCCGCGCTTTTTGCGCACGATCTCGACGCGGTCCTCAAAGGGAGCGGTCACCAACACGGCAATGTGGTTGGGGTTGTTACGCAACAGGTAATCGGACAGACGACCTTCGATAATGCAGCTCTCGGTCTCGCCCAGATCCAAAATCACCTGGCTCATCTTTTGGAACAACTTGTCCGAGTACGAACGCGCATCGTAGCGGTCGGGCAGAAACGCCATGTTCTCCACGGCCAGGCGCTCGTCGTAGGCGGCCATCTTGTCGAGCGACTCGCCCGCGCGCAGCGAAGCACGCACCAGCAGCTCGTTATCGTACAGCGGAATCCCCAGCTCATCGGCGAGGATACGGCCAATCTCGTGGCCCTCGGCGCCAAAGTCGCGCGCGATGGTAATGACCACAGGACTCTTCTTATTCTCCAGATCGCTCATCGCGATTCCTTTCTCTATGTGACAAAGGGACTGTCCCTTTGCCACATTCTACGCTGCCACCATTCGCCTCTGATAAGCCCTCACCAGCAACGAGATACCAAAGTTGAGTACAAAGTACATCGCAAACACCAGGCCGTAGAGCATAAGAACCTGCGACAGATCGATCGCGTGGGCCATCACGACGTTTGCCGTGTACATGAGCTCGGCCACGTTAATGCCCGAAAGATACGAGCTGTCCTTGATGACGGTCGTGCACTGGCTAAACAGCGCCGGAATGATCGTCTTAAACGTCTGCGGCAGAATGATGTAGCGCATGGTGGCAAAGAAGCCAAAGCCCTGGCTCTGCGCTGCCTCAAACTGGCCGCGCGGAATCGAGTTGAGGCCGCCGCGCACAATCTCGGCCATAACAGCGCTGGTAAACAGCGTAAAGGCGATGGTCGAAATCACAATGTCCAGACCCTGCACCGTAAAGTAGATAAACAGAATCCACAGCAGGTTCGGCGTGCAACGGAACAGCTCGATGTAGGCGCTCACCAAAATACGGAACGGGCGGGGCGCATAGCTCTTAACGAGCGCCAGCACCGTGCCAAAGATGAGCGAGAAAAAGATCGACAGCGCCGAGATCTCGATCGTCTTAACAAAGCCGCCCCAAATGTAGAGCAGGTTGGTCGCGTTGAAGATTTCCATGCGCTAGGCCTCCTCTACGTTGTCGAGCCCCAGCTCGGCCAGGCTCACGCCGCGCGGACGCTCCTTGGAGCGGCGCTCGAGCCACTGCACCAGCATGGCGAGCGGAAAGCAGATGATGAAGTACATAAGGCAGCAGACGATGTATCCCTGCAGGTAACCGTACAGACTCACAAAGTTGTCGGAACGGTACATAAGGTCACCGCCGGCCACAAGCGCCAGCACCGACGTGTTCTTGACCAGGTTGAGCGCCTGGTTACACAGCGGCGGCAGAATGATCTTGAATGTCTGGGGCAGCACGATGTACCAGTACGCCTGCGCACGGGTGAAGCCCTGGCTCTGGGCCGCCTCCATCTGACCGCGCGGAACTGCCTCGATACCGGTGCGGATGACCTCCGAAATGTAGGCCGCATGATACAGACCCACGCCCAAGAAGCCCAGCACGAACGGCGCGATACGCACCGGCTGATCGGCACCGGTTATGGCCTGCAAAAACTGCGGACCGGCCATGTACATAAAGAGCACCTGTACGGGCAACGGGGTGTTCTGGTAAAACTCCACGTACACGCGGCTTATGGCGCGCAGCACGCGCGAGCGAGTGGTAGAGAACACGCCCAGCAGCGTGCCCAGCACCAGCGACAGCAGCAGACCGGCAACGACCACCTGTAGCGTCACGCCAAAGCCCTCCCAGAAGGGTCCCATATTTTGAAATGTCGTCGACCAACGGTCGGCGTCAAATAATCCTTCGAGCATTTGATTCCTTCCTTGGACGATGCGCCTATACAAGACCCCAGGTCTTGACCTCTTGGTCGAGCCAGCCATCGGCCAGGCGATCGCAAATCACCTGATCGACCACGGCCGAAAGGTCGCAGCCCTTCTTGGTCGCCACGCCGTAGCCCTGCTCGCCAAACTTGACCTCGGGCTGCAGCAGCTCAACGGTCTCGTTCATATAGCCGGCCAGCGTGGAGCGGTCCATGGCAAAGACGTCGATATTGCCGGCGTCGAGCGAACTCTTGATGATGGGGTAGCCGCTAAAGGCCCTAAACTCGGGCTTGCAGCTAAAGCCGTTGTCCTTGATCATCTGCTCGATCAGGCCCTGCGTGGTGGCACCCTGGCTTACGCCAATGACCTTGCCGTCCAGGTCCTCAATCGAGGTAAAGCCCGAACGCTTCTTGACCATGAGTCCCACGTAGTCGGTGCGGTACGGCGTCGAGAAATCCCAGCTCTTCTTGCGCTCGTCGGTGATGGTGTAGGTCGCCGCGACCACGTCAAGTTGGCCGTTATCGATCAGCGGGCCGCGCGTCTTGGGCGTTACGTCAGTAAACTCGACAAGCTCCTGGGCGCGAGCCTCCTTGTAGCTCACGCCAAAGACGGCAGCAGCGATCTGGTAGCACAAATCGACTTCCATGCCCTCAAAGCGGCCCTTGGCGGTGTCGTAATAGCCGTAGCCGGGAACGTCCTTCTTAACGCCGGCATTCAGATGGCCACGCGATTTGATGGCCGCAAGCTTGGACCCCTTGTCGGAGCCCTCGCTGCTGGTTGAGTTGCCGCAACCGGTAAGCGCGGTCGCCGTCAGCGCAAGCATGCTGGCGCCAGCCAGCTGCAAAAAGTGACGGCGCGACACGGCCGCCCTCGTCATATCCGTCATGTCCATCACCGCGCCTAGTGCAGAATCTTGGACAGGAACTCGCGACAGCGCGGGTTCTCGGGGTTATCGAAGAAGTGCTCGGGCGTGCCCTCCTCCAGAATGCGGCCGTCCTCCATAAAGATGACGCGGTCGGCCACCTGGCGCGCAAAGCCCATCTCATGCGTCACGCAGATCATGGTGATGTCCTCCTGCGCGAGCTCGATCATGACGTCCAGAACTTCCTGGACCATCTCGGGGTCGAGTGCCGAGGTCGGCTCGTCAAACAGGATGATGGGCTGCTTGGCGCACAGGGCACGGGCGATGGCGATGCGCTGCTGCTGACCGCCCGAGAGATTCTGCGGATACTCGCCGGCCTTATGCGCCATGCCGACACGCTTGAGCGCGGCGATAGCGATCTCGGTCGCCTCCTCCTTGCTCTTCTTTTGCAGTTTGATGGGCGCGAGCGTCAGGTTGCCCAGCACCGTCATGTTGGGATACAGGTTGAACTGC
Organism: uncultured Collinsella sp.; assembly: GCA_938045065.1. GTDB lineage: Bacteria > Actinomycetota > Coriobacteriia > Coriobacteriales > Coriobacteriaceae > Collinsella. Next base: position 22,988 of record CALIOA010000031.1, on the reverse strand, counting down.
TGAAACACCATGGAACTATACTTGCGAGCCATCTCCAGGTGATTCTTTTTGGTGAGCGGCGTACCGTCGATGACAACCTCGCCCGACGTGGGCTCCTCCAGATAATCGACGCAACGGATGAGCGTCGATTTACCCGAGCCGGAAGGCCCGATCATTACGAGCTTCTCGCCGCGTTTGACGGTGAGGTTGATATCTTTGAGCACATGCAGGTCGCCAAAGTACTTGTTGAGATGCTTGATCTCGATCATGTCTGCCATGAATGTCCCTTCCCTGCGTTTACACGAGTTGAACTATTGTACGGAAAGAACCGCGTTTCCGCAGCCCACACTACATTCCCGTAAAGAACCCGCAACCTTTAACCCACTCATTGGGGACAGGCTTAAATGAGTACCTGCTCATTGGGCACTCATTTAAGCCTGTCCCCAATGAGTGCCCAGCCCAGCAAAAAGGGGCGCGACCATGACGGCCACGCCCCCCCTAAACATCAACTATGTACCGCTCGGCCCCTACGCGAGTTTGGCTCCGACGATCTTGGCAGCCGCAGGCTTATCGAAGTTGCCGCCGGTGGCCTTGCCGAGTGCTCCCATGACCTGGCCCATCTGCTTCTTGGACGTGGCGCCCAGCTCGGCGATGACCTGCTCAATCAGGGCCTCGAGCTCCTCGCCCGAAACCTGCGCGGGCAGCAGGCTTTCCAGAATCTTGACCTGCTCGGTCAGGTTGTCGGTACGCTCCTGGTCAGTGCCGGCCTTGATGGACATCTCCAGTGTCTCGCTCGTCTGCTTGATCAGACGCTTGATCATGCTGTTGACGTCTTCCTCGGTCACATCGCGGCGCTCGTTGACCTCGATGTTCTTCACCTCGGCCTTAACCTGGCGAATGATGGACAGGCGAACCTTGTCCTTGGCCTTCATGGCCGCAATCATTTCCTTCTGCAGTTCTTCGTTGGTCATCTGCAAATCCTCCTCAATAGTGCGGACGGCACTCGCACGAGCGCCGCCCCATGATTACTCAGTCGTCGACGAATCGTCGGTCGAACTCTTGGTGACGCCCTTCAGGCTGACGTTGTACGGCACGTCCTTGGGCATGGGGTTGACGGTGATGTCGGCATCCTTCTTGTACTGCTCCAGCCACTCGCTGTACGCAGTGCTGGCCGCTTGCGTCTTCACCACATTGGAGACGTACTTCTTGATGGCCTTGGGCACCTGGTTGATGTCATCGACCTGATTATCGACATGGAAGTAGTCGGTGCACTTGATGATGTGGTAACCATAGGTCGACTCGACGACTCCGCTCACGTCGCCCTTGTTGAGCCCCTCGAGCGCCGTCTGGTAGCTGTCGACGAAGGTGGTGAGCTTATCCCAGCCCACATCGCCCTTCTTCTCCTTGGAACCGGTGTCCTCGGAGTACTGCTCAACGGCGTTCTCAAAGCTCAGCTCACCGGAGTTGATCTTGTCCAGGCACTCCTGCGCCTTGGCCTTGGCGGCAGCCTTGTCCTCGTCGGAGGCGTCGGAATCAACCTTGATCAGGATGTTCGACGAGCGGCGAGCATCGTTGTAGTTAGACAGATTCTCGTTGATGTAATCGACGATCTCGCTGTCCTTGGGCTTGCTGGTGGGCGCCACGGCATCCTTGAGTTTCTGCTGCGCCAGGCTCTCCTTGAGCGAATCCTTGTAGGTGTCCTCGGTATAGCCGTAGGTCTTGAGGGTCTTCTTAAAGGTCTTGGCACCACCCGCGCTCTTGCACGCGTCCTTCCATGCCTTCTCGACCTCCTCGTCCGACACCGTCACGCCGTTCTCCTTCTGTGCCTGCTGAAGCAGAATTTGCTGCGTGTAGGAGTCGATAAGCTGCTTGCGGTACTTCTTGGGCGTGAGGTCGTTGTCGACCAGATACTGCGCCCAATCCTCATCCTTGGTGTAGCCGTAGGACGTGCGCATGCTCATGATCTGCTTGGTCACGGTGTCCTCGGTGAGGTTGGTGCCGTTGATAGTAGCAGCGACACCGCCGGTCAGCTTGTAGCCCGAGGTGTCCTCGGCCTGCGACATAAGGCCGGAGCACGCCATCGCCGAGACGGAAAGCAGCATCGCCAGCACGCCGATGACCACCAGAACGACCTTAACGGTCTTGGACACGCGGGTCTTGCGCTGCTTCTTACGAGAGCTAGAGGCGGCACGAGCCTGCTGCTCGGGCGTCGGCTCGGGTGCGGGGTTCTTTTTCTTATTTGCCATAGTTGGCCTTTCGCATAACGAATCGAACAAACGCCATTGTGTCACAACGCGGCCCCCGCGACACGCTTGGTGCATTGGGGACAGGTTAATCTGCACCATTTTGGTGCAAAGGGGACAGCTCTGGCAGCCGGCAGTTAGGGACAGTCCCCAAGTGCCGGCTCAGCCCCACCTTAGAAGTGACGGCGGATGGCGTCGACCATGCCCTGGGGCGTGGTCTGGCCGAGCACGTCGGCTGCGGCATCGGCGTCCATAAAGATATTCATGAGCGCCTGCAGGGCCTCGACCTGGCCGCCCGGCTCGGCGATGCCCAGATTGATGACGATCTGCGCCGGCACCGGAGCGCCCATGCCAGCCATAGCGTTAAATGTCACGGGCGCGGCGGGCTTCACCACCGCGATATAGGGCTTGGCCACAAATCCCGGATCGGTATGCGGAATGGCAATGTTTGCCGCCGGCATGGCAAGACCCGTGGGATAGGCATCCTCGCGCGTGCGAACGGCGTCGAGCCAACCGGACGCAATGTAGCCACGTGGTGCAAGCTCGCCCTCGAGCCGCGCAAACACCTCATCCGGCGTCGCACACTCCCAATCAAAAAACACCAGCTCAGGCATAAACAGCGCTTCGTTATCCGCCATGCGCTCACCTCTCTCACCTAGTCACCTGCGACGTTCTTGAATGACTAGTCGTTAAAGAACGTCCCAGGTGGCTACCCAAAACAAAGGGTGGCCACGTGCGCCTTGGCGCCAATGACCACCCTGACTACTCGGCTAAATTGTACTGTGCGCCGCTAGCCGCGAGGCGCGTCAATTGCGACCTTGCCGCTCTCCAGCACGTGGACGCGGCCGTCGGCGAGCATTTGCACGACCTCGGGATACAGCACGTGCTCAATCGCATGGATGTGCTCCTCGAGCGTGTCGACATCCCAGCCCTCCTCGACAGCCAGCGCGCGCTGGGCGATGATGGGGCCGTTGTCGTAAATCTCGTTGGCAAAGTGCACGGTCACGCCGGTCACCTTGACGCCGCGCGCAAAGGCATCGTCAATCGCATGCGCACCGGTAAAGCTCGGCAGTAGCGCTGGATGCAGATTGACCACGCGGTTGGGAAACGCCGCCAGCAGAGGCGTGTGCACCATGCGCATATAGCCGGCCATGACCACATACTCGCAGCCGCGCTCGAGAAGCTCGTGCGCGATGATCTCGTCGGCGGCAATAGGGTCGGCATAGACATCCTTGGACAGCGTGAGCGTCTGGATGCCCGCGCGCTCAGCGCGCTGCAAGCCCTTAGCCGAAGGACGGCTCGACACCACAAGCTCAATCGAAGCGTTGAGCTTGCCGGCGGCGATCAGATCGATCAGCGCCTGCAGGTTGGTACCCGAACCGCTGATGAGCACACCGATCTTGAGCGGCTCGGCCGTATCGGTGCCGGTCGGACGGGTGTAGGGCACAAAGCCTAGGCTCGCGGCAGCAGCCATCTGCTCGTTAGCGCTCATCGGAGTACACGACCTTACCGGAGCCCTCGACGCACTCGCCCACGCGGAACGGCTTCTCGCCCAGCGCGACCAGGGCCTCGGTCACGGCAGCCTCGTCCTCGGGGGCGACGATCAGGCACAGGCCAACGCCCATGTTGAAGGTCTTGCATGCCTCGTTGGGCGCGAGCTCGGCCTGGCGCGACACGTAGGTGATGACGGGCGGAACGTCCCAACCCATCTCGACACCGTTGCGGGTGACCACGGCGTCGACGTCGTCGGCGAGCGCGCGGTTGAGGTTCTCGGTAATACCGCCGCCAGTGATGTGGGCGATAGCGTGCACGTTGGCGCCGCCGCGCAGCAGCTCCAGAATCGGCTTGACGTAGATGCGCGTGGGAGCCAGCAGGGCGTCTGCCAGCGATGCGCCGCCGAGTTCCTCGAGCGGACGGCTCAGCTCCTCGGCCTTAGCGGCGGCCTCGGGCGTGCCCGGCTTAATGCCGTCGACGCCAATGACTTTGCGCACGAGCGAGTAGCCGTTGGAGTGCACGCCAGTGGAAGGCAGGCCCAGGATCACGTCGCCGGGGCGGACGTTCGCGGGGTCGAGCATCTTGGGACGGTCGACAACGCCCACGGTAAATCCGGCAAGGTCGTAATCGGCAGGAGCCATGACGCCGGGGTGCTCGGCCATCTCACCGCCCACGAGCGCGCAGCCCGCGAGCTTACAGCCGTCGGCTACACCTTTGATGATCTTTGCCATGTGCTCGGCCTCGATGTGGCCGATGGCAACGTAGTCCAGGAAGAACAGCGGCTCGGCGCCCGAAGCCAGAATGTCGTTGACGCACATAGCAACCAGGTCCTGGCCCACCGTCTCGTGACGGTCCATGATCTGGGCGAGCACGAGCTTGGTGCCCACGCCGTCGGTACCGCTAATCAGAATCGGGTCTTCCATATCCTTAAGCGCGGCAGCCGAGAACAGGCCACCAAAGCCACCGATGCCGCCGATGACCTCGGGACGGTTGGTGTCCTTAACCATCTGCTTAATAGCGTCGACGGCGCGGCCGCCCTCGGCGGTATCGACGCCGGCATCCTCATACGTCACATGCTTGCTGTCGCTCATCTGAGCCTTCCTCTCCCACTACCGTCCGCCGCCCGGGCGCCAAACGGTGCTCATAGTTGCGTTCATTTCGACGCGCGCCATAACAGCGCGCGCCGTCATATCAACAAAACAGCAGGTAAAACCTACCAAAATAAACCTGTCCCTTTTTGGCAGGTTTTAGGCCTCGCCGTGTTCCTCTTCCCAGCTGCGATCGTCGTATTTCTCGACCACGGCGTCGTCATCAAAGTGCAGCGGCTTGTCCAGGTTGCGGGGCTTAAAGCCCTCCATGAACTTGTCGCGGCCAAAGCTCTCGGGAATCGCCACGGGGTAGCGGCCGGTAAAGCACGCATCGCAGTAACCGCCCTTGGGCATGACCTTAAGCAGGCCCTCGACCGAAAGGAAGGCCAGCGAATCGGCGCCGATATACTCGCAAATCTCGTCGACCGTCTTGTTGGCGCTGATAAGCTGCGACTGCACGTCGGTATCGATACCGTAGAAGCACGGCCAGATGACCTCGGGCGAGTTGATGCGGACGTGAATCTCCTTGGCGCCGGCGTTGCGCAGCATCTTGACGAGCTGCACCATGGTGGTGCCGCGCACGATGGAGTCGTCGATGACGACCAGGCGCTTGCCCTCGATGTTGTCGCGCAGCGGGTTGAGTTTCATACGCACGCCCATGGCGCGCAACTCCTGCGTAGGCTCGATAAACGTACGGCCCACGTAGCGGTTCTTGATGAGGCCCTCGCCAAAGGGAATACCGCTCTCGTGCGAATACCCCTCCGCGGGCGGCAGACCGGAGTCGGGTACGCCGATGACCAGGTCGGCCTCGACGGGCTCCTCGTGTGCCAGCTGACGACCCATGTCATAACGGCAGGCATAGACGCTCTTGCCGTTCATGATGGAGTCGGGGCGGGCAAAGTAGACCTGCTCAAAGATGCAGTTGGCAGGCTCTTCGGCTGCAGGCACACCCTGCTCGGACACAAGGCCCTCGGCACTGATGCGCAAGATCTCGCCGGGACGGACGTCACGGACGTACTCGGCACCCACGATGTCGAGCGCGCACGTCTCGGAGGCAACGACCCAGCCGCCGGCGCGCGTGACATGGGTGGTGGCGTCGACCGTCGCGGCGCCGTCCTGCGACGGCAGCTGCGAAACGGATGCGGCATCGGCCTGGTCCAGACCCTCGTCCACCAGCTTGCCCAGCACGAGCGGGCGAATGCCGTGCGGATCGCGGAATGCGTAGAGCGCCTGCTCGTTGATGAGCGTCATGGCGTAGCCGCCGCGCACGAGCTCCATGGTCTTACGAATGCCCTCGCGCAGATGACCCGTACGCTGGGTAAAGTAGCCGATAAGCTTGGTCGCGACCTCGGAATCCGAATTGGAGAGGAACGGCACGCCCAGCTCGATCAGCTGGCGGCGCAGCTCGTCGGTGTTGACGAGGGTACCGTTGTGCGCAAGCGCGATAATGACGCTATTGATGGTAGAGAGGTGCGGCTGCGAGGCCTCCCAGCTCTTGGCGCCGGCGGTGCCATAGCGCACGTGGCCCACGGCCAGCTGGCCGGAGAGCGTCGACAAGTCGGCGTTGGAGAACACGCGATCGAGCAGTCCCAGGTCTTTGCGAACCATAACCGTGCCGCCATCACCCACGGCGATTCCCGCCGATTCCTGGCCGCGATGCTGCAGCGCGCGCAGACCAAAGTACGTCAGTCGAGCCACATCGCGATCGGGTGCCCACACACCAAAAATGCCGCATTCCTCATGCAGCTGGTCGGAGTCCGGATCATACGTCGACATGGTCTTCACCTGTCCCGCGGCACGCTCGGCCGCGCGGATGGTTTCTTGAGACATGGCATCCCCTCAGAGCCTCGTTATTTGGCGTTACCTGCCCTATTATACGCACGGCAAGACAAGCACTCCCGCGCATGAGCAGCGCTTTTTAAAAGCCCACCGAGCTTATAATCCGTTTTGCAGCCAAACATTTTATTGGGCAACCGCCTCGGGGCCGACGATCCCGCATGCTTCCGTCGCGACGCGTCTCGTCCACCGCTAGGGCTTACATTGTTGCAATTGGGACGTTCGTCCTGTCTTTTGGCAGGTCGGCGGCGTATCCTTGTAACCTAGGACAAAGCGAGAAAGGTTCTGTATGGATCGAAATGAACTCGACCCCAGCGTCCCCAGCGCCACGGAGGTCAAGAAGATTCCCCTCATCATTAAGGTATACGCCGTCCTGTGCATCCTGTCCGGCGTGGGCACGCTCCCGTCGGTCGCCGCCTTTATGTGGCAGGTCATCACCGCACTCATCAACGGTAACGCCGCCGAAAAGCTCGGCGACAATATGCTGGTCGCGGTTGGACTCATCGTCGCCGGCATCATGCTCTCTGCGGCAAGTGCCGTCATCCTGATCATCTTTGGCCTGGACCTTATCAAAAACCAGCGCCGCAACGCCGCCCGCCTGTCCTACATCCTTATTGCATTCACCGTCGTCGAGCTTTTGGTCGACGTAATGCTCCAGGGTATCGGGCTCTTCTTGCTTCGTCCCGCTATTCAGCTCGGCATCCTCATCGCACTTTCAGCCACCGTCGATCCCACGCTGCGCCAGGAGCGCGAACTGCAGCGCCGCCTGCGGGAGATGCTCGACCGCGACGCCGCGGCCGAGGGCATGCTCGGCCGCGATGAAACCGGCGAGGGCTACATCAAGCTCAACTACTTCAACCTGTTCTGGGTGTTCTTTGTCTGCTGCGTGCTCGGCCTGGTCCTGGAGGATATCTGGCATATGACCGTCAACGATCCGGGTGTCTACCAGGACCGCGCCGGTATGCTGTTTGGCCCCTTCAGCCCCATCTACGGCTTTGGTGCCGTGCTCATGACCATGGTGCTCAACCGCTTCTATAAAAAGAACCCCATCATCATTTTCCTGGTGAGCGCCCTGCTCGGCGCCAGCTTTGAGGTGTTCGTGGGCTGGTTTATGCAGACCGCGTTTGGCGTGGTCTCGTGGAGCTACTCGCACATAACGCTGTTCGGTATGCCCGACCCGCTCGTGGTCCTCACGGGCGGACGCACCTGCACGGGCTTCGCCTGTCTGTGGGGCCTGGGTGGCCTCATCTGGATCAAGCTGCTGCTGCCGAGGCTGCTCAAGCTCATCAACATGATTCCGTGGAAGAGCCGCTACTCGGCTACCGTCATCTTCACCATCATTATGCTGGTCGATGGCGTTATGACACTGCAGTCGCTCGACTACTGGTACCAGCGCGTCAACGGCACGGAGCCGGATATTCCCGTCGCGCAGTTCTACGGCAAGTACTTCGATAATGACTTTATGGAGAATCGCTTCCAGAGCATGACCATGAGCCCCAAGGATACGACGCGCGTGTAGCGCCACCGCGCCCAAAACGCAAAATGCCCGCCGGTATCACACGTACCGGCGGGCATTTTTATAAACCGAGCCTTCTATCGACGCAAGCCCCCTACGCCTCGCGCTCGACCTCACTCACGCATTCGTTCTTGATGGTGCCAACGAGCGCCTGCAGCGCATCGACCACATGCGGACGAATGTCTCCGCCAATGAGCACGAGCATGATGTCGTCGCCCACGGCCAGCTCGCCGCTCGCCAACCACACGCGCACGTAGCCGATGCCCGGCATCGCGCGCGTCGCCTCGATAGCGGCCTGCACCTTATCGGCATCGAAGCCAAACACCATACCGCCCACCCTGTGTCCAGGCGCCACGCCACCGGTCTCGATGCCGCGTGCTTCGGATTTGGGCGTTGCGCGCACCACGCCATTGTGTGTCAGGTACATGCCGCAGCCAGCCGCCGAAGCATCGGCCTTAGCCTCGCGAAGCCACGCATCGACCGAAGGCATCGATTTGCCACTTTCAAGCATCATTTCTCCCTTACCGTCCCAAATTAGCTACTCTCGAACGACTTATTCCTCGACCGGTGTGAGCACCATGACGGCACGTGTGTTGCTCAGCGACAGCGAACGGCAGGTCACAAGCGTAACGATCTTGGTTGCCGAAGCAGTGCGGTCGGTGGCGTCGCTCGCCACGGCCGAGGCGCCGTCGAGCATCTCGGACAGATAGTTCGTCAGTCCGTCGTCGCCTTCAAAGTTGGGCGTGCGCGCCTTGGCGTACGTATCCTCAACGACCTTGGTCGCCAGCGGACGCAGCTTATACGTCGCATCGCGTGTAATGTAGTACACGTATTCCATGCTGTCGAATGTCGTCTGATCGGTCGTGTCCGAAATCACATTGAACATTGAGCCGTCGTTCATGTGGTGGCCGTAGATCGTGGTCTGCTGATCCACCATGCCCGGCGCGGTATCGTCGCTATCCAAAAAGATGGCGCCCGACGCATTGGCCGTACCGTCAAACAGCGTGTTGAGATACTTGGAGTTGTTGTTAGTCTGCACCACGGGGTAGTTGATGTTGGTGCCGGGTGCATAAATCCAGCCAACGGCTTCGGGATTTGTCTGGGCAAGCGCGTTGAAGTCAATAATCGGCACGCCGCTGGCGTCCTTGTCGCTCACATATTGCTTTTCGATTTTTTGATACGACTCGCTCGCCTGCTTGTAGCCAATCTGCGCGTTGATAAAGATGGCGGCAGCAGCAACGATCAGGCCAATGCCGATGATGATGAGCAGAATGGGGATGACGGAGCGGCGCTTTTTGCGCGGCGGCTCGGTATAGCTCGATGGCGCGGCATGCGACGAGGAGCGAGGTGGCTTCTTGGCCGTACTGTATGACGAAGGGCGATATGCAGCAGGTGTATCCTGACGGCGATGCTTCGCTGGCGTCACGGGGCGCGGCGCGCGCGGCTGCTGAGGAGAGGATGTCCGACCCCGCTGCGGCGCGCGGGCTGCTCCCGACTTGACTTGATCGGGAACCCGAGAAGCCGAAAAACGCTTTCCCTGATAGTCGGACATGGCTCTCCTTATGCTGCAAATGGACTGGCAGAGCGCTTAGGCGTCAGCCATCTCCTGCTTCATCTTCTCGATAACCTTGCGATACTCGGGGTCGCAGGCGCCCAGGATCTGCGTGGCGTAAATGGCAGCGTTCTTGGCACCGTTGATGGCCACACAGGCAACGGGCACGCCCGAAGGCATCTGCACCATCGACAGCAGCGAGTCCATACCACCCAGATCGCTCGTCTTCATAGGCACGCCGATGACCGGCAGCGGCGTAAACGCAGCCACGACGCCGCCCAGGTGAGCAGCCTTGCCGGCAGCAGCGATAATCACCTTGATGCCGCGGTCGGCAGCAGTCGAGGCCCACTCATGGACCTTCGCCGGCGTGCGGTGCGCGCTCGCAATCACGAGCTCATAGGGCACGCCCAGTGCCTCGAGCTCGGCGGTGCAACCTTCCATAACGCCCAGATCGGACTTGGAGCCCATGATGATCCCGACAACCGGCTTCTGATCTGCCATAAACAAAGACCTCCTGTTGAGAGCGGTGACGCGGCGAATCCGCGACCCTTAACTACTGAGAGTAGTATAGCTTCTCCCGTCCCTGCGGTCTCTGTGGCGCTTCGCGGGCGGGCCAGGCTTTATCTTCACTCCGGTTGCTTCGCAAAGTCGTTCAGATAGAGCCTGGCCCGCCCGCGAAGCGCCCTGCGACCTACCGGATATTGCCATGACGTACGTTGGCTGAAATAAAAAAGCAATGCCCGCCGTCCTTGACGGAGCGGCGGGCACGTTTGCTTAGTTGTCGCTGGGACTACTTAGCCTTGCTGCGACGATGGAAGAAAGCGCCGATCGCGGCGATGATGGCGCCAAGACCACCGACGGCCGCGACGGTCGCCGCCGTCTGGTCGCCGGTATTGGGGATCGCCGAACCGCTCTTCTTGCTGCCCTGGGCCTTGTCGCCTGCGGGCTTGCCCGCCTGGTTACCGCCGTTTGAGCCATTGCCGGAACCCTGGTTGCCCGAGCCGCCCTGGTTGCCGGAATCGGCATCCTTGAGGCTCTCAATGGCCAGCTTGAGCTGGTCATAGGCCGCCTGGAGCTGGATGTCGGAAGCATTCTCATCACCCAAGACGTCCTCGGCGTAGGTAATGGCATCCGTCAGGGCCTTGACAGACTCGTCCGTCTTGCCCCTGGTGTCAGTCTCCTTCGCCTGCTTGACCAAGGCCTTGAGCTGCTTCTTGGTCGGGTTCTCGACCGGGGTCACCGGAGTCTTCTCAAGCGCGTCGCGAGCACTCTCGAGTGCCTTGAGTGCCTGGTCGACCTCGTCCTGCGTGGCGTTCTCGTCGTTCAGGATGGCGCGGGCGCTCGCCAAGGCGTTCTGGAACGCGGTCCAGGAAGCCTCGGTGTAGTTGCTGGCCTTAAGGTCGCCGGCTGCAACCTCGGCATCAACCTTTTCAATCGCGGCAGTGAGGTCGTCCTTCGCCACCGGATTGGGAACGGCCGTACCGTAGAACTTGAGCTCCGCCATGCTGCAGTAGGCGTCAACGCTGCCACCGCCGGCGTGGAGCACCTTGACGGTCACGTAGCGACCGCGCGCGGCACCAAAGCTCATCTGCTTCCAGTCGCCACGGTCGGTGAGCACGCGGCCGTCGTTGTCGAAGGTAAACGTACCCATCGACGTGGCGGTGCCCATCTCATAACCGTCGGCGGTGTCGGAAACCAGCACCTCGGCCTCAAAGATATCGCCGTTCGTGCCGCCGTCCTGGCGCGGCAGGAACGTGACGTCGGTGAGATCGTAGTCGCGGCCCAGGTCGACGGTCAGGTACTGGGGCATACCGGCCTTATAGGCCCAGTCGCTGTGCCAGAGCGTCTGCTCATCGCCGTCAAGAGCGTTGACGGCGTTGCTGCCCTCATAGTCGGCCTCGCTCGAGAAGCCGGTCACCTTGACGTTCTCGCGGTTCTCGGGCGTGTTGATGAGGCTCTTCTCATCGACGGGGCGCATCTTGAGGCCGTCGATTGCCTTCTCGATCTTGGCCGTGGCGTCTGCGACATCCTTCTTGCTATAGCTGCCCTGGCCGCCATCGAGGAGCTTCTGAGCCGCCTCGACCGCAGCGGTGAGGGCTGCATAGGAATCCTTGGTGTAGACGGACTCGCTGTAGCCCGCGGCCTTGGAAAGCGCTGCCATGAGCGCAGAGGTGTCGACACCAGCCTTGACCTCGACCTCATAGGATGCGGTCTTGGAGGGATCGAGCACCGACGCCACCGTGATCGTTGCCTTGCCGGCCTTGTTGGCGCGCAGGTAGTAGCTCACGCTATCGCCGGCCTGGACAGCGGAGACGCTCACCACAGAAGGATCGGAGCTCTCGACCGTCACATAGGGGTAGCCGGCGCTCTCGGGCGTGGCCTTGGCGTCGACGAGCGTCACATCGCCCTCGAAGAACTCGGTCTGGTTCTTGCCCAGTTCGACACCCTCGATGGCCTCGACACCCTGTGTGTAGTTGAAGTTGATCTCGCGCAGCGTGAGCATCTGGTCACCCGATGCCTCAAGCGGCGTGATCTCGACCTTGGTCGCCTTCTTGCCCTTGTTCTCGGCAGAGAGGCCAAAGGCGTAGCGAGCCTGATAGGAATCAAAGCTTCCGCCCGAGAACTCCTGGGTCGAGCCGTCCTCGAACGTCACGACGGACTTAATCTTCTGCACGGTGCCGTTGCCACCGTTGCGGTTAACGACCTCGACGCTATCGAGTTTCGACGGCGTCTTGAAGGCGAACGTCATCGTGGCGGGCAGCTTGACGTAGGTCGGCATCTTGCCGTCGATCCAGTTGGGCCCATAGTTCCACAGGAACTCGAAGTCGTTGCCGCCCTCATTGTTGTCGAACAGTCCGTCATAGCTCTTCTGCTGGATGAGCTTCTCGACGTTGGTGCCGTCGTCGGTGGGGAGCTCGTCGTTGGTCATCGTGATGTCAAAGGCGTCGCGGCCGTACTCGGACTTGGTGGGCTGCGGGACACCGGGCATCGTCACGGTGCCATCACTCACGAACTCGAGCGCGTCGCACGCCGGGCCGACGAGCCAAGACGTCGAGGGCAGCTCGACCTTGCCGGCCGTCTTAGCCTTGAGTTTAAAGCTCGCGACCACACCAGTACTGTTGAAGAGCTTGGCGTCGCCGCGGTTGGCGAAGGCCAGGTTGATGGTCTGGTGGCCATCCGTGAACTGCACTTTCTCGCGCGAGAGGTTCTCCATGCCCGCCGTCGACGCATCCTGCGCGATGCTCTCGGAGACATACTCGAACTGGTCGCTGTTGAAGTTGACGAGCGCACCGAGCGCGTTGATGTTCTCGGCGTCGGTGGCGTAGACGTCGACCGTGATCTCGTCGCCGGCCTCGACCTCCATCTTGCTCGGGATCACCGCGAGGGTGCCAGCAGCCTTGCCCTTTTGCTTGGTGCCGCCGTCGAGCGCCGCCATGGTGAAGGAGTAGTCGTACACGTCGTAGACGCCGTTGCCGTTGAGGTCGGCGAAGTGGGCGCGGATCTGGGAGTCGAACGTCGAGGTGTCGGGCTCGCGGTTCTCAAGACCCAGGTAATTCTTCATGTTGGAGTAGTCGCCGTCGGAGACCGTGGCCTTGTTGAGGTTGGAGCCCACAGCGAAGCCGTCCGTGCCGTCGGTCTTGTAGATGGCGATCTCGGAGGCGGAGAAGAAGTTGCCCACGGACGCGAGCGGCGTCATACGCACGTAGCGCGCGGCCACGGCGCCGTCGAACGCCACCGTCTTGCAAGCGGCGGAGCGCTCCCAGTCGACCTCCTGCGTCGTCCAATGCACGCCGTCGAGGCTCGTCTCGATGCGCATCTTGGTCACAGTGCCGTTACCGGCATCATCGCGCGGATAGTACTCGAGCTTGTCGAGCTTGTAAGCGCGACCGTAGTCAACGGTAAGCGCCTTGCCCAGATCGTTGCCACCGGAGTGGAAACCGCCGTCGCCCGACTGGAACTCATGGTCGAAGGCGAGTTCGGCCTTATGGCTACCGTAGAGCGAGCCCTCCCAAGTGATTTCCTCGGCCTCAGGCACGTTCCGCCACGGGTCGAGCGCAGAGTTCGCCTCAAGCACGTCGCTCCATGCGGAGTAGCCATCGGCGTTGCGCGAACGAATCTGGTAGGTATGCTTGCTGTTGTAGGCAAGATCGGTATGCGTGAATTCTGCCCCATCGCCCACGGCGAACACAGTGCCGTCTACCTTAAGGTCGTAGGAGGTAGCACCATCGACCTTCCCCCAGGTGAGCTTAATGCTCGTGGGGGTCGTGGCGTCCTCGGGGGCAGCAAGGTTCGCGGGTGCGGAGAGGTTCTCGTTGAAGCGGTCGGCCGCGAGCGTGGCATCGGCGTTCACGAAATCGCCCAGTTCGAGCGTCTGCGCTGCCGTGGCGACATCGGTCTTCGCGAACTTGACGTAGACCTTGGGATTCGTGGTGATCTTGGTGTTGTTGAAGCTCTCGCCCTGCTCGGCCTCGGTGCTGCCTGCGTCGCTACCGTAGTGGTTGAGGTTGGGGGTCTCGTTGTAGAAGTAGACCGCCTGGCCGGCCTCGGGGGTCGCGGCGTCAAAGGCCTCCTGCGAGTCGACCTCAACCACGTTGAGCGCGGATCCGCCGTTCTTGGCGGAGACGCTCGTGGGCTTGGCGGAGACGTTGGCCACAAAGGTCGTGGTGCGGTTGGAGTCGTAGCCGCTGTAGCCGCCCTGCGATGCCTCGGCGGTAAAGGTCGCCGTGCCGCCCACCACGCTCGACTTATAGACGGTGCTCACATGCTCACCGTAGGAAATATTGTCGATTGTGCCGTAGGAATCGTCCTCGGTCGTGTTGTTCTCGATGGAGGAGCCGTCATCCTCGTACTGCGTAAAGCTGCCCTCACCCTCGGTGGCGAAGAACTCGACGATACGCTGGCTGCGATTGGTGCCCTTGGTGTTGGTCTCGGTCACAGCCTCGGGGTTGTTGTTCTCGGCGTACATCGGCACGATGGCGTTGGCCTTAACAAAGAGTGGCAGCTTCCAAAGCGGAGCCTCGTAGTTGTTGAGGACCTGACCGCCGCGGTACTGCTTGCCCGAGAAGTAGTCAATCCAGATGGTGGGATTCTCGTCGGTACCGTAGTTGGGCAGGTAGATACCGTTGCGGACATCGTTGCCGTTCTCATCTGCCTGGGTATCCTGATACACCGGTGCCACCAGGAAGTTCTCACCGAACATGTACTGGTACTGCGTCGAGGTGCTTGCGGCGTACTCGGAGTTGTCGGAAAGCAGCATGGCGCGGATCATGGGAAGGCCGGTATCGCCGTTGCCCGTGTCGATGTTGGCCGCCGAGGCCGCGCTCGTGTAGATATAGGGCATGAGTTGTGCTTTGAGCTTGAGATAGAAGCGCGAGATGCCCGTGTATGGATCGCCGTGCGTCATGGGCGACTTGCGGTAGGTGCCCCAACCGTCCATGTCAAGCATAGAGGGCGTGAATGTCTTCCACTGGTAGTCGCGAGCGGAGATGATGGGATCGCCACCAAAGATGCCGTCCATATCGGAGCCGATGTTGGGGTTGCCCGAGAGGCTCTGGCCGATATACGTGGGGATATGGAAGCGAATGTACTCCCAGTTACCGCCGTACTGGTCGCCGGTCCAGATGCCGCCAAAGCGCTGCGTGCCGGCCCAGCCGTCAAGCGTGATGATGTTGGGGCGCTTGTTGGCGCCGGTGGTCACGGTGTCATAGGCCGTCTTGATGCCGTTGAGGCCAAAGGAGTAGCCGGAGCCGACCCAAGCGACGTCGGTCTTGAGCGTGGTGATGCCACCAGTCTTAACCTCAGAATCGAAATCGCGCAGCAGATGCCACGGGGTCTCGGAGTTGCTATCGGGCTCGAGGTTCGACTGGGTCCAGAGACCGGTGCTCACGCCCTTGGAGTTGGCATACTCGGTGAACTTCTTAAGATTGTCGACGTTGGCGCGCACGGCGTTGAGGCGCTCGGCAGAACTCGTTCCGTCGGAGTTGACGCCGCCGGTCTTGTAGTAACCGTTCTGGCCGTAGCCAGCACCGTAACCGTCGTTCGGCAGGAACCAACCGAGCGGCATGTCGTTGTCCTCGTAGTCATCGATAACCTGCCGGGCGGAGAACTGGCGGTCGAAATCGGTCGCCTTCATGTTCTCGGTATCAACCGTAGGGCCCTCACCGTTGAGCGTCTCGGCCGCAAGCGTGCCGTCGAGCTTGTAGCCCGTCGACATGCCGGACTCGTATTTAACGTCGCCCTTCTCACTCGAGGACTTGCTGCCCTTGGTCTCCCACTTCTTTTGACCCGAGGTCGTTGACCAGCCATCACGGTTATAGGCATTAAGATGACCCAGGTAGAAACCGTACTCGGGCAGCAGCACCGGATTGCCGGTCACCTTGTAGTAGTCCTGCAGCATCTCGGTTGCCACGTTCGAGGCGCCCTCGTTGGTCGCCACGAAGTAATAGGCATCAAACTCATTCTCGCTGTGCAAAGTCGTGACCGTCGATGAGTCCGTGGAACCGAAGTCGTAGGAACCCTCTGCAAACGTGTTTCGGAGCACGCCGTAGCCGTCGCTCGTCCAATAGAACGGGTTGGGCGAGGCAACGCCGCCATCGGTCCAGTTGTTAGTGTTGGAGATGGCGATGGTCTGGTTGGTGTGCAGGAAGCGGCCGTTCTGGGTGCCGCCGCCAAAGAAGTTCTCGGACTTCTCCTTGGCGAGCGTCTGGACGGTACCCTTCTTATCAAGGTCGAGGGGCGCAGACTCAGAAACCACGCCACGGTCGCCTGACTTGATACTCATCTTGCCAGTCGCCTTGTCCAGGATCACGGTCGCCTTTCCGCCGGTGATCTCGATAGTGTCGCCCTTGTCGGCAACCGTCGCACTCGGCTTGCTGTAGGTGTCCGAGGTATCGGGCTGAGCCTGGATCTTAGCCGTGTGGGACTTACTGCGCGGCGTGGCGTACTCGGAAAACTCACCCTTGGGGTCGACGTTATAACGGAAAATACCGTCCTCGAGGAACGTAATACGGCCCTTGATGCCGTCAGCGAAATCGATGTCGACGACGTTCGAGGCAGACTGAGACACGGTCGCTGAGTCGACACCCTTGAGTGGCGTGGCAATCGCCTGCTGGGGATTGGCAAACATAAGCGTCGCTGCAGTGGCAACGAGGACCGCGCTTCCCTTCACCCACCGTTTCGTAAAAATGGAATTCCTACACACCTGGACTCCTTTCCTCCGACATGCGGAAGTGTCGCGGACGCACGCCCTGCAGCATGGCGCACGCATCAAACGGGAGGGGTGTTCGGTACATTCCGTGCAGTGGGCCCACCCGTTACCAAGTGGTCAACTGGTAGTAACCAGATATCCACCTATTAGGTTGATTCAGCATACAGGAGCAGTTGCGCAACCAAGTTCGGAATTCTCCCAGTGGTATTAAAATGAGCGTCAATGGCAAAGTGGGCTTAATAAGCCACACCAATTGGTTCTTCTCCCAAATATCAATTAAGCAAAAATGTACTGTTTATCTGGTATTACACAGACCATACCTTTCCCTCGGGAACTGGACTTCGCGAAGTTTCCCGAAGAAAAGGCTCAGCCGCCACCCTGCGACCTACCGGGGATTGCTATGACATACGTTGGCTGATTTGGTTTGAATAGAAAGGTTGACAGAGGGTGGTGGGCAGTTAGTTCAGATTTGTATTTTTTTGGCAGTGGCTTTTGCTTAATCATCTCGGTTTTTGAGTCACTGGGACCCAGCGATAAGCCTTTTCCGCCCTTGAGTAAGCATACCTGCCTCATTAGGAAAGCGAAAACAGTTCAATTGAGCCTAAATTAACCGACTTCTGCTCTTTGAGAAATACAAATCTGAACTAACTGTCCAAAGACATATCTCTCCCTTGGTAAAAGGCCTTCATATGATTGCAATTCACCTGAAGGCCCCATACAAAATGTGGGCTCTGTCGTCCGAATGAACGACAGAGCCCACACTCACTTTTTATTCATCCCCAGTCATCGCGCAAAGCCCCTTCGGCAGCACACGATGCAACCGAGTCACCGTAGGCCGGGGCGGGAGGGGCCGGGTTTCCTCCTGAACGACTCTGCTTGCAGCCGGAGCGAAAGGGGGAAATCTCGGCCCCTCCCGCCCTGGCCGGCCAGGTCAACTACACCGTGTGCTGTGGCAGGTCCTGCAGAGCGATGACGTCCATGCCCATGTCGTTGGCGCTGCCGTGACCCTGCTGGTCCTCGCGCACCGCCTCGATGGCGCTCACGTAGGTGTTGGCGGCAGACATCGCCGTCACGCAGGTCACGCCGCGACGCACGGCCTCGGTACGTAGCAGGTAGCCATCGCCACGCGAGCCCGGACCGTACGGCGTGTTGATGATTACCGCAATCTTGCCATCGGCGATGAGGTCGCCGATGTTGGGACGCTCGCCGTCGTGCGGGCCGCTGATCTTCTCCACGACTTCGCACGTCACGTTGCCGCCGCGCAGCACGCGCGCCGTACCCTCGGTGGAGCAGATGTCAAAGCCCAGGTAGCGCAGGATACGCGCGACCGAAAGGATATGACGCTTGTCGCGGTCGCATACGCTGATGAACACCTTGCCGCAGCTCGGATCGGGCAGCTTGTAGTCGATCGCCAGCTGCGTCTTGGCGTATGCCTCGGGATAGCTCTTGGCGATACCCATGACCTCGCCCGTCGACTTCATCTCGGGCCCCAGGATAACGTCGGCACCGGGGAAACGACCCCAGGGCATAACGGCTTCCTTCATGCAGAACCAATCGAGCTGACGCTCGTCGCTCGGCAGGCCCAGGCTCGCGATGGAATCGCCTGCCATGATACGCGCCGCGCACTTGGCGAGCGGCACGCCGGTGGCCTTGGAGATAAACGGCACGGTGCGGCTCGCGCGCGGGTTGGCCTCGATCACGTAGACGGTCTCGCCCTTGATGGCGTACTGCACGTTGACCAGGCCGCGGACTCCCAGCGCCATCGCGATGCGGCGCGTGGTCTCGCGGAGCTTCGCCTGCAGGCTCTCGCTAAAGCTAAACGGCGGGATGCAGGTCGCGGAGTCGCCGGAGTGAATACCGGCCTCCTCGATATGCTCCAGAATGCCGCCGATGTAGACCTCTTCGCCGTCGCACAGGGCGTCGACGTCGGACTCGATTGCACCCTCCAGGAAGCGGTCCAGGTACACCGGGTAGTCGGGGCTAATGCGCGCAGCCTCGGCCATGTAATCGCGCAGATGCTCGGCATCGTAGGCGATCATCATGCCGCGGCCGCCCAGCACGTAGCTCGGACGCACCAGCAGCGGGTAGCCGATGTGCGCGGCCACGGCCTCGGCCTCCTCAAACGAGGTGGCCTGGCCCGCCGGCGGGTACATGATGCCCAGCTTATCGAGCAGAGCGGCGAAGCGCTCGCGGTCCTCGGCAAAGTCGATGGCATCGGGCTTGGTGCCCATAATGTTCACGCCGCTCTCCTCGAGCATGCGCGCCAGCTTAAGCGGGGTCTGGCCGCCGAGCGTCACCACGACGCCGTCGGGACGCTCAACATCGATGACGTCCATAACGTCCTCGTAGGTGAGCGGCTCAAAGTACAGGCGGTCCGAGGTATCGTAGTCAGTCGAGACGGTCTCGGGGTTGCAGTTGACCATGATGGTCTCAAAGCCGCGGGCCGCCAGCGCGTAGCTCGCGTGCACGCAGCAGTAATCGAACTCGATACCCTGACCAATGCGGTTGGGGCCGGCGCCCAGGATCATCGCCTTGGGCTTGTCCGCCGGCGTGGTCTCGTCGGGAGCCACGCACTTCTTGGCATCCGGGCTCGTGCGGTAGATGTTCTCGTACGTCTTGTAGTGGTACTCCGTGGCGCTCGAGAACTCCGCAGCGCAGGTATCGACCGTCTTCATGCTGGGAACCACGCCCAGACCCTTGCGATAGGCGCGCACAAAGCGCTCGTCCGAGCCGGTCAGCGCGGCGATCTCGGCGTCGCTCGTGCCGTACTGCTTGAGCAAGCGCATCGCGTCGGCGTCAATGTCCTCCACACGCAGGCCGCGGATGCTCTCCTGAACCTGCACCATGTCGTTGATACGGTTGAGGTACCACGGATCGATACCGCAAATAGCGTGGATACGCGCGATGTCCCAGCCACGGCGCAGGGCCTCGACCACAAAGAAGATGCGGTGCTCGGTCGGCGTGGCCACGGCCTGAGCGAGCTCATCGTCGCTCAGCTTGTCGGCACCTTCCTTGCCACCGGCACAAATGCCCTGATGCCCGTCCTCCAGCGAACGCATGGCCTTGCCGAAGGCCCCCTCAAAGGTGCGGCCGATCGCCATGATCTCGCCCACGGCCTTCATGCGCGTGGTGAGCGTGGGGTCGGTACCCTTGAACTTCTCGAAGGCAAAGCGCGGCACCTTAACGACGCAGTAGTCGATTGTGGGCTCAAAGCAGGCGGGCGTGGCCTTGGTGATGTCGTTGACGATCTCGTCGAGCGTATAGCCCACGGCAAGGCGCGCGGCGGCCTTAGCGATGGGGAAACCCGTGGCCTTGGAGGCCAGCGCGGACGAACGGCTCACGCGCGGGTTCATCTCGATGACGATCAAGCGACCGGTGTTGGGGTTCACGGCAAACTGCACGTTGGAGCCACCGGTCTCGACGCCGATTTTCTCCAGAATGGCGAGCGAGGCCACGCGCATGCGCTGATACTCAAGGTCGGAGAGCGTCTGCGCCGGCGCCACGGTGATGGAGTCGCCGGTGTGCACGCCCATGGGGTCGAGATTCTCGATGGAGCACACGATGATGCCGTTGCCGGCGTGGTCGCGCATGACCTCCATCTCATACTCTTTCCAGCCCTCGATGGACTCCTCGACCAGCACCTCATGAGCGGGCGAGAGCTCCAGGCCCTGGCTCACGATGGAGACGAGCTCCTCGTGGGTGTGAGCGATGCCGCCGCCGGCGCCGCCGAGGGTAAAGCTCGGGCGCAGTACGCAGGGATAGCCCACGCGCTCGGCGATAGCCTCGGCGTCGGTCACGCTGTAGGCATAGCCCGAGCGCGCGACCTCCAGGCCAATCTCGGCCATGGCCTCGTTAAAGAGTTTGCGGTCCTCGCCGCGCTCGATAGCGGCCAGGTCGCAGCCGATCATCTCGACGCCGTACTTGTCCAGTGTGCCGTCTTTCGCCAGCTCGACGGCGGCGTTCAGACCGGTCTGGCCGCCCAGCGTGGGCAGCAGCGCGTCCGGGCGCTCTTTCTTGATTACGCGCTCGATAAACTCGGCGGTGATGGGCTCGACATAGGTGCGGTCGGCAAGACCCGGGTCGGTCATGATGGTCGCCGGGTTGGAGTTGACCAGGATGACCTCAAAGCCATCCTCCTTGAGCACCTTGCAGGCCTGGGCGCCGGAGTAGTCGAACTCACAGGCCTGGCCAATAACGATGGGGCCCGAACCAATGACGAGGATGCGCTTGATGTCAGTACGTTTCGGCATGTTTAAAACCTCCTAGAGAGGCTGACTCAATGTTTTGGAAAAGTCAGCGAGGGTGCAACTGGTGCATCAGGTTGCCGTGATGCGAGGGCGCGCTGGGCTTATGCCCGCGCGTCCGAAGCAGAACGGCAAGATGATGTGCCAGATGCAGCCGCAGCGTCGACCGGTCCGCCGTTCGGTAGAACGGCGGAACCATCGTCAGCAAAATTCCAGCCGGCAAGGCGGTCCTTCGCGGTGTCGATGTCCAGGTAGTTCTCCTCGTCGTCCATGAGTCGCGTAAAGGCGGTAAAGAGATAGTGGGCATCGGTGGGGCCGGGCGAGGCCTCGGGGTGGTACTGGACCGAGAAGCACGGGGCATCGAGCAGCTGGATGCCCTCGGCGGTGCCGTCGTTGAGGTTCACGTGCGTCAGGCGAATGCGACCGAAGCGCTCGTTCATCACGACCGGCGCGATGCCGCGACGCACCCAGGCGCGCAGGTCGCCGTCGGCCGCATGCTCGGTCTCGCCGCCGGAAAGCTCCGGGATCAGTTTGCCCAGACTTGGGAACAGCAGGCCAAAGCCGTGGTTTTGCGCGGTGATCTCCACGCGACGGCTCACCAGGTTCATAACCGGCTGGTTACCGCCACGGTGACCGAATTTAAGCTTTTCCATTTGGGCGCCGCACGCCAAGCTGATCATCTGGTGACCGAGGCAAATGCCAAAGACCGGCACCTTGCCGATCAGTTGCTGCACTTGCTCATAGGTCTCCACCACGGCATCGGGGTCGCCGGGGCCGTTGGATAAAAAGACGCCGTCGGGATTCATGTCGAGCACCTCACTCGCGGGCGTATCCCACGGCACGACAGTAAGGTCGCAGCCGGCGCGGACGAGGCCCTCCAGAATACCGCGCTTGACGCCGCAGTCGTAGGCGACCACGTTGTGGCGGGCGGGGGCGGCAGGGGCAAGCGCAAAGTCATGCGTAGCGGGCAGGTCGGCAGCTGCGAACTCGTGGGGCTCAGGGCAGCTCACGGTCTTGACCAGGTTCTCGCCCACCAGCGTCGGCGCTGCGGCCAGACGCTCGGCAAGCTCGACGACGTCAAAGATTTCCGTCGAAATAATGCCCATCTTGGAGCCGTTGTCGCGCAGGTGGCGCACAAGAGCGCGGGTGTCGACGCCCTCGATAGCGACGATGCCGTGGGCGCGCAGGTACTCCGGCACGCTGACGGCCGAGCGCCAGTTGGAAGGCGTGGCGCACATGTCGCGGACGATCATGCCGCGCATAGCCGGAGCGCTCGCGGGGCGGGCGGTATCACCGGGGAAGGCCGACTGGACGTCGGTCTCGTCGATGCCGTAGTTACCGATCTGCGGATAGGTCATGGTTACGATTTGGCCGGCATAGCTCGGGTCGGTCATGACCTCAAAGTAGCCCTCAAGCGAGGTGTTGAAGCAGACCTCGCCGGTCGCGGTACCCTCGGCACCGCATGCACGGCCATAAAAAATGGTCCCATCCTCAAGGTACAGGATGCAGGGACCGCAGGTGCCCTTGCTGGTTTTGGCCAGCATGCGCTGGCAAAGCTCGCTGGGCGCGAAGGTGCGGACAGCAGTGCCCGCAGTATGGTTGTTCGCCATAATTCTCCTTCCCGGTCTCTCCGGACCGGCTTAAAGGTTGGTAGTTAGGCCTTGCGGTATTTTAACCGCAAGTATGCGCCATGGCGTTAATTTCATCGAAATGTTTACGAAATGATAATTATGACTTTCTATGCATAATGATTTTTCTGGGACGGGGATTTAAAAAGGCTCTGTTAGACCAGGATTGACATACATGTGTCCCCACGGTGCCATATCGTT
>CALIOA010000030.1:0-35426 GCA_938045065.1 uncultured Collinsella sp. | reverse complement strand
CGTTTGTCTCCACCCGCGTAGCGGGTGGTTCAAAGCTGGCCGCTGCGCGGCCAGCAGACTAAAGTCTTGAACAAAAAGGGTCCCGCACTTGCGGGACCCTTTTCAAGTATTTATGCGGTTCGTGATTAGTAGCCCACGATGCCCTGCGGGAAGAAGAACATGCACAGCACGACGCACACGGCAAACACGACAGCCATGATGACGGTCAGGCGGTCAAGGTTCTGCTCCATAACGCCCGTGGCAGAGCTGGAGTTATACAGCGAGCTGGCAATCATATCCGAAACGCCGGTACCCTTACCGGAATGCATCAGGACGAGAATCGTCAGCGCCACGGCAGAAACAGCCCAAACGACAAACAGAAGAATCTGGAACGGACCCATAGATAAGCTCCTTAATAGAACAGTTCAAACTCCAGTACTGTACCACAATCCCCCGCTCTCCCCTACCTGCCACTCAAGGACGGGGTGGAAATGGCAGAAATACCAAAAAGGGGGTTGTCCGGTTGTGGACAACCCCCTTGCTAGAAAACGGTATTTGTTTTCTATTAGGCCTCGGTAGCGAGCACGCGGCCCGTCATCTCGGCGGAAGGCTCAATACCAGCCATGGTGAGCATGGTCGGAGCGATATCGGAAAGACGGCCGTCCTCGATACCGGTGAGCTTGGCCTTCTCATCAACGATGATGAACGGCACGCGGTTGGTGGTGTGAGCCGTAAACGGATGCTTGGAGCCGTCGGAAGCAACGTCAAACATGTGATCGGCGTTGCCGTGGTCGGCGGTAATCAGTGCAAAGCCGCCCTTGGCGAGAATCGCCGGGACAACCTTGCACAGGGCATCGTCAACAGCCTCAACGGCCTTAACGGCAGCGTCGAAGACACCGGTGTGACCAACCATGTCGCAGTTCGCGAAGTTCACGATGTAGAAATCAGCGCGATCCTCGTTGATGGCGGCGACGAGCTTCTCGGTAACCTCGGGAGCGCTCATCTCGGGCTGCAGATCGTAGGTAGCAACCTTGGGGGAAGCGACGAGCACGCGCTCCTCGCCCTCCTTGGGCTCCTCGATGCCACCGTTGAGGAAGAACGTCACGTGGGCGTACTTCTCGGTCTCGGCAGTGTGCAGCTGCTTCAGGCCATTGGCGGCGATAACGTCGGCCAGGACGTTCTCGGGGAACGTCTTGGGGAAGGCGACCTCGACGTCAAACGTCGGATCATACTCGGTCATCGTCACAAAGTGCGAAAGCTTGATCTGCTCGCGCTCAAAGCCGTCGAACTCCTTGTCCGTGAACACGCGGGTCATCTGACGAGCACGGTCGGGACGGAAGTTGAAGAAGATGGCCGCGTCGCCCTCGTGAATGCCCTCGTTGTGGGCAGCGAAGGGCTCGACGAACTCGTCGCCGCGCGGATCCTTCTCGTAGTAGGCCTTGATACCGGCAACGGGGTCGGTATCAGCATCGGACGCGTTGACCATGACGTCGTAGGCGCGCTGGATGCGCTCCCAACGATTATCGCGGTCCATGGCCCAATAACGGCCCGAGACGGTGGCAACGCGAGCGTCGCAACCGGTCTCCTCGGAGATCTTAGCCAGGAAGGCGCAGAACTCACTCATGTAACCGGCACCGGACTGCGGGTCAACGTCGCGACCATCCATGAAGGCGTGGACGCGAACGGTCTTGACACCGTGCTCGGCAGCCATCTTGACCAGAGCCTCGACGTGGTTCATGTGAGAATGAACACCGCCAGGGCTCATAAGGCCCATGAGGTGGAGAGTCTTACCGTCAGCCTTGACATCGTCCATAGCCTTGACGAAAACCTCGTTCTTGGCGATGGAACCGTCCTTGATGGCATTGTTGATGCGCGAAAGCTCCTGGAACACGATGCGGCCGGCACCGATGTTGAGGTGACCCACCTCGGAGTTACCCATCTGGCCGTCGGGAAGGCCCACGTCCTCGCCCGAAGCACCGAGCGTGGTGTGGGGGTACTTCTCGTACAGGCCATCAAGGAAGGGCGTCTTGGCAGCGGCGACGGCGTTCTCGCCATCGGCCGGAGCAAGGCCGCAGCCATCCATGATAATCAGGAGTGCAGGAAGATGACGTTGTGCCATATGTCCTACTCGCCTGCCTTGACGACCATAGAGGCGAAGTCGGCAGCCTTGAGCGAAGCGCCGCCCACGAGGGCGCCGTCAACGTCGGGCTTGGCGACGAGCTCGGCGATGTTGCCGGGCTTGGCGGAACCGCCATACAGCACGCGGATGCCGTTAGCGAGCTCCTCGCCGAACATCTCCTTGAGGGTCTCACGGATAGCACCGCAGACCTCCTGAGCGTCCTCGGCGGTAGCGGTCTTGCCGGTGCCGATGGCCCAGATGGGCTCGTAGGCGACGACGACCTGCTTGGGGCAGGTGATCTCAAGACCAGCAAGGCCAGCCTTGACCTGGTTCACGACGTGCTCGACATAGGTGCCAGCCTCGCGGACCTCGAGGGACTCGCCGCAGCAGAAGACGGGAACAAGGCCGGCGGCAACGAGAGCCTTAGCCTTCTTGTTCTGGTCCTCGTCGGTCTCGTGGAAGTAGTCGCGACGCTCGGAGTGACCGATGATGCAGTAGGTGCAGCCAGCGGACTTGAGCATGTCGCAAGAGGACTCACCGGTGAAGGCACCCTTGGCCTCCCAGTACACGTTCTGTGCACCGAGGGCAATGGGGGCAGCCTGAATACGGTCATGAACCGTGGCGATGTCGATGGTCGGAGGGCAGACGAGCACCTCGACGCCGGCCGGAACCTCGGGCAGAGCCTGAGCCAGCTCGTCGGCGAGCTTGGCGGCCTCGGCGACGTCGTTGTTCATCTTCCAGTTACCAGCGATAAGAAGGGTGCGATTAGGCATCGAGAAGCGCCTCCACTCCGGGCAGGGCCTTACCCTCGACGAGCTCCATGGAAGCGCCACCACCGGTGGAGATCCAGCTCATCTTGTCGGCCAGGTTGAACTTGTTGACAGCTGCGACAGAGTCGCCACCGCCGATGATCGAGGTGCAGTCGGCATCGGCGACAGCCTCGGCGATAGCCTGGGTGCCGTGAGCGAAGTTGTCGAACTCGAAGACGCCCATGGGACCATTCCAGAACACAGTCTTGGCGCCCTTGACGGCCTCGGCGTAAAGCTCCTCGGTCTTGGGGCCGATGTCCATACCCTCACGATCGTCGGGGATAGCGTCGGAAGCGACAACCTCGGGGACAGCGTCCTCGCCAAAGTGATCGGCAACGCGGTTGTCGATGGGGAGCAGGATCTTGACGCCCTTCTCCTCGGCCTTCTTGAGCATCTCGCCAGCGCGCTCGACCCAGTCCTCTTCCTTGAGGGACTGACCGACGGACAGGCCCTGAGCCAGGAAGAAGGTGTAGGCCATACCGCCACCGATGATCAGGGTGTCAGCAGAGTCGATGAGGTGATCGAGAACGCCGATCTTGGAGGAAACCTTGGAACCGCCGACGATGGCGACGAAGGGGCGCTCGGGCTCGGCGAAGATGCCGGTCAGCGTGTCGACCTCCTTCTCGAGCAGGAAGCCGGCGACGGCAGGCAGGTAAGCGGCGGGGCCCACGACGGAACCCTGGGCGCGGTGAGCGGTGCCGAAGGCATCGAGAACGAAGACATCACCATAGGAAGCGAGCTTCTTGGCGATCTCGGGATCGTTCTTCTTCTCACGCTTATCGAAGCGGACGTTCTCGAGAACGAGGACCTTGCCCGGCTCGACGGCGGCAACAGCCTCAGCAGCCTTCTCGCCGTAGGTGTCGGCGACAAAGGCAACGTCGAGACCAGAGAGCTCGGCGAGCTTCTTGGCGACAGGCTCAAGGGAGAGCTCGGGCTGGAAGCCGGTGCCCTCGGGACGGCCGAGGTGGCTCATGAGGATGACGCGAGCGTTGTGCTCAACGAGATAGTTGATGGTGGGCAGGGCAGCCTTGATACGGGTGGTGTCGCCAACGACGCCATCCTTGATAGGCACGTTGAAGTCAACGCGGACGAGAACGCGCTTGCCGTCGACATCGATGTCGCGAACGGTCTTCTTGGTAAAGGCCATGTTTGCTTCTACCTTTCGTACGTGTCTGCCTCCCATTACGGCAGACGATTTCTTATAAAAAGGGCGCGACCCTAGGGTGTAAGCCCTATAAGGCCGCGCCCTTCTTTAGACGCTCAACGAGCTATTCGCTAAAAGCTAAATTAAGCAACGAACTTCTCGAAGTACTTGATGGTGCGGACCATCTGAGAGGTGTAGGAGTTCTCGTTGTCGTACCAAGAGGTGACCTGAACGAGGGTCTGACCGTTGCCGAGGTCAGAGCACATGGTCTGAGTGGCGTCGAAGATGGAGCCGTGGGTCTCGCCGATGATGTCGGTGGAGACGATGTCGTCCTCGTTGTAGCCGAAAGTCTCGGAGATGGTGGCAGCGTAGGCCTTCATAGCGGCGTTGACCTCGTCGACGGTGACCTTCTTGTCAACGACAGCGTAGAGGTTGGTGATGGAGCCGGTCGGCGTCGGGACGCGCTGGGCGGCACCGATGAGCTTACCGTTGAGCTCGGGGAGAACCAGGCCGATAGCCTTGGCAGCACCGGTGGTGTTGGGGACGATGTTAACGGCGCAGGCGCGGCTACGACGCTTGTTGCCCTTGCGCTGCGGGCCGTCGAGCGGCATCTGGTCGCCAGTCCAGGCGTGAATGGTGGTCATGATGCCGGACACGATGGGAGCGAAGTCGTTCAGACCCTTGGCCATCGGGGCGAGGCAGTTGGTGGTGCAGGAAGCAGCGGAGATGATGTTGTCCTCAGCGGTCAGCGTCTCATGGTTGACGTTGTACACGATGGTGGGCAGATCGCTGCCAGCCGGAGCGGAGATGACGACCTTCTTGGCGCCAGCGTTGATGTGGGCCTGAGCCTTAGCCTTGCTGGTGTAGAAGCCGGTGCACTCGAGAACGACGTCAACGTCGAGGTCGCCCCAAGGCAGGTTGTTGGCGTCGGCCTCCTTGTAGATCTTGATCTCCTTGCCGTCAACGGTGATGGAATCCTCGCCAGCAACGACCTCGTGATCGCGAGCGTAGTTGCCCTGCGTGGAGTCGTACTTCAGCAGGTAAGCGAGCATATCGGGAGAGGTGAGGTCGTTGATAGCGACGATCTCGGAGCCCTCATGACCGAACATCTGACGGAAAGCCAGACGACCGATGCGACCGAAGCCGTTAATAGCAACCTTTACTGCCATTGTGTCTCCTTTCGTAAGGCCCCCGCGAGCTACAGCGCCCGCCGTTGAGGCCCACAAACTAACCACTCGCCTAATATACCTTTTTTTTGACTTGAATTTCACGAGAATGCTCGAAATTGAAAATCAAATTTACGTTAAAACGTTTTAAAGACTAAAATAGCAGTTAAATCCATATATAAGTCGATACTTCAAACTACCTGTTTGCTTCAATGAGCTTTTCAAGCCGTAAAACACGATGGTAGAGGGCCGACTTCGACAAGGGAGGGTCAGCCATCTCCCCCAAATCACGCAGTGACAGATCGGGGTAGCGCTCGCGCAGGTCGCAAAAGACCGCCAAGGCATCCGGAAGCGCATCGCGAAGGCCACGCTGCTCGAGCTCATCGATCAACGCAAGCTGATGCTGGGCGGCACCGGCGCTTCTGGTCTGGTTGGCGAGCTCGGCGTTCACGCGACGGTTTACGTCGTTCTTAACCAATTTGACCGCGCGCGCTTCCTCGATCTCGGCAACGCTGCGCTTGGCGCCGACCAGCTTTAGGAGCTGCTCGATCTCCTCGGCGCTCTTAATGTACACGGCATATGACCCCCG
Organism: uncultured Collinsella sp.; assembly: GCA_938045065.1. Lineage (GTDB taxonomy): Bacteria > Actinomycetota > Coriobacteriia > Coriobacteriales > Coriobacteriaceae > Collinsella. Next base: position 29,620 of record CALIOA010000030.1, on the reverse strand, counting down.
CCGCGCATTAACACGAGCATGGACCCCAATCTGCTCCAACAGATCGCAAAGCCCCTTGGCATATTGCTCGCCCTGCACCGCGATCTCCAAATGAAAATCGCCGCGTGGATCGGCCACGAAGCCGCCCGCGATGAGCGCGCCGCGGATATAGGCAAGCCTGCAGCAGGGACGGGCAACGATATGTCGGGGCACGCCGGCGACAAGTCCTCCCCTGCGGTCGAGGATGCCCAGCAGCACCAGAGCCTTATCCAGGTCTGGCTGATCAGGCAAGGTGATGAGGTAGTTTCGAACCTTATGCAATACAGATTTACGAACGGTGAATTCCGTTTTGAGCTTAAGGATGCGATGCGTCAGTGTGATCATCGTGCGCGCGACGGCGCCCGTCTCGGTCGCGACCGTCAAACGATACCGCCCGGAGCCGGCCAGCGAAAGTGTACCGCTCACACGCGTCAGGGCGGCAAGCGTCGACAAATCGCAGTATTCACATTCGGGTTCGCAGCGCGCGAGTTCGTCACGCACCTCGGCGGTAAACGACATGCAGGCCTATGCTTTCGTGTTGGCGCGCGACAGGTCGCGGTGGGAAATGCTCACGTGATATTGAGCGCCTTCCAAATAACGTGCCGTGGCCTCGGCGATGGCAACGCTGCGGTGTTGACCGCCCGTGCAGCCGATGGCAATAGAAAGCTGTGGCTTGCCCTCCGCGATATAGCCCGGCATCACCGTATCGAGCAGCTGCGTCCAAGCTTTCCAGAACTCCTGGGTCTTGGGATGGTCCAGAACAAAGTCGGAGACCTTCTTATCGAGACCGGTCATGGTGCGCATCTCGGGATCGTAGAACGGATTGGGCAGGAAGCGAACGTCGATCATAATGTCCGCCTCAACGGGCATACCGTGCTTAAAGCCAAACGAGAACACGTGAACGTCCATGAGCTGCTGGTCGGACAACTCGGAGAACGCCATGCGCAATTTGTTGCGCAGGGCAGAGGTACGCAGGCGGCTCGTGTCGATGATCATATCGGCTCGGTCGCGCACACCCTGCAGCTGCAGGCGCTCGCGCTGAATCGCATCGGCCGTAGTCTCCCCCGGCTTGGCAATGGGATGGCGGCGGCGGTTTTCGCTATAACGACGGATCAGCACCTCGTCAGAGGCCTCGAGAAACACGATGTCACAGCTCATCTCGCGCTCCTCGAGTGCGGCAACGGCATCGAGCAGCTCATCGAACAAGCCCTGGCTGCGCAGGTCACAGGTGACGGCGAGATGCCTGCCCACGCCCGTATTGATGCCGACGAGCTCGGCAAGCTGGGCGATGAGACGCGGAGGCAGGTTATCGATGCAAAAATAGCCCATGTCCTCGAACACGTGCATGGCCTGTGTGCGGCCCGATCCGGACATTCCGGTGATGATGACGATATCGGGGATGCGCTCCGAGCGCTCCGCCGCATCCATGGCATCTCCCTTTTGCATGTGCTGCCTCCCGAAAACAAGCGCGGGACCCAGCAACCCGGATCCCGCGCGGTCAATTGCCTATATTGAGTATACCGCCCCGAGCGGATACGAGGCCTGTCTTACGCCTCAAGTGCAGCCTTGAACCAACTCGTAATACTCGTGGGGTGCGTGATGGCGGTGCCGACGACAACGGCCCAGGCGCCAGCATCGATCGCGGCGCGAGCCTCCTCGGGCGTATGCACGCGACCCTCGCAAATGATAGGAAGGCCGGGGAATTCCTCAGTCGCCTGACGCAGGAGCGGCAGGTCGGGGCCATCGGCCATGGTGCAGTCGATGGCGGCGACGCCGTGAGAAAGCGTGGTGGATACCAGGTCAAAGCCCATATCAACAGCACGGCGAATATCCTCGATGGTGGCACAATCCGCCATCAGGAGCACACCCTCCTCGTGCAGCGGGCGGAAGGTATCCTCGACCGTCTTGCCATCGGGGCGCGGACGATCGGTGGCGTCGATCGCCACGATATCGGCACCGGCAGCAACGCAGGCGCGAGCGTGACGCAGCGTCGGCGTGATGTAAACGCCCTCGTGCCCATCCTTCCACAGGCCGATGACGGGAACCTCACAGCGACCCTTAATGGCGGCAATGTCGGCAAGGCCCTGGCAGCGAATGGCGGCGGCGCCGCCGAGCTCGCAAGCGCGAGACATTTGCGCCATGGTCTCGGGCGTACGAAGCGGCTCGCCCATATACGCCTGAACGCTCACGACGAGCTTGCCCTTCAGGGACTGGATCAAAGGATCAACGGTCATGTTCGACTCAACCTTTCTCAAAACAGCCTTCTGAGACGCCGCACCTTGACGTTCAAACCGTCGCTCGCGTACCGAAGTACGCTTCGCTCCTCTTTCACGTCAATCTGCGGCACCTCAGAAGGCACACTTGGTAGTTATGTTTACTTCAACGAAGCAAGAAGATGCTCGGCGGCACCGATGAGCGGAGCATCGCCCTCCAGAGAACCGATGAGGATCGGCGTGTCCTGAAGCGGATCGAGCGCCTGGCTGGCATAGCCCTCGTGCACCGAATCCTTCCACGTCTGCGAACGCCAATCGGGACCTTGGTGAATCACGCCGCCCGAAAGCACGATGACCTCAGGGTCCAGGATGTTAGCGAGCGAGCCCAAGCTGGCCCCCAGCGCAAAGCCGGCGTCATGGATGACCTCGGTCGCCTTTGCGTCGCCCGCACGGCACAGATCGTTCACATCGCGACCGACCGAAGGACGGCTGGGGTCGACGCGGCCAAAACGCTCATCGTACATTCGACCAATGGAAGTGCCCGAAGCAACCGACTCCAGATGGCCGGAACGCCCGCAGGCGCAGGGAATGCCGGCGGCAGCCGAACACTCAATGTGGCCCATATGACCGGCAGCACCATGGAAGCCCTGCATCACGCGGCCGCTCTCGACATATGCGCCGCCGATGCCCGTGCCGATGCCAAGACACAAGACGGAGAACTTGCCCTTGCCGACGCCCCAGTGGGCCTCGCCCAGAGCATGAGCCTGCACGTCGCCCACAACGGCAACGGGAAGACCGAGGTCCTCGCGCAGACGCGGCCCCAACTGAACGCCGGACCAGCCGGGCATGATCTCATTGGCATACGCGATGGCGCCCGTCTTGGGATCGACGACGCCGGCGGCGCCGATACCGACGCCAAGGACCTCGACATCGGGATTCGCCTCGAGAGCGGCCTTGATGGACGCCTCGATACGCTGGAAGACGGCCTCGCCGCCCTCTTGGGCCTCGGTGGGAACCTCGGCCTCAAAGACGGGACGGGGCACACTACCGTCAGCCGGGTACTCCATGATGGCAGTCGCGATCTTAGTTCCGCCGATATCGACAGAGCAGACGTACTTGTTCTCCATGTCGCTCTCCTTAGGAGATAAAAACAACTACAGGAAATGAAGGCTGCGTTATCGCCGCAGCTTGGTAAAGGTTTCCCGGGTGCCCGAGGTTGGGGTGAAAGCGGTCGGGCGTTGACCTAATGGGTCACGCTCGACCGCTTGAGCCCCAAGATCGGGTGCCCGGGGAAGCTTTACAGGAGACCGTTGTCCTGGAGGACCTTCTTAATAGCCTCGACGTTCTCGCCGGTCATGGCCTTCACCGGGCGCGGCATGGTCGGGCTGTCGAAGATACCCATGAGGTTCATAGCGGTCTTGAAGGCGCCGACGCCACCGGCATAGCCCTGGACGCCCGAGGTGACATCCCAGATATGCGAAATCTCATTGAGGCGATCCTGCTCGGCCTTGACGGTAGCCCAGTCACCAGCCTGAGCGGCCTTCCACTGACGCACGTAGCCCTCGGGCTCAACGTTGGCGAGACCCGGGACGGAACCGTCGGCGCCACCGAGGTAAGCGCCGTCGACAACAACCTCGTGACCGGTGAGGATGCTCATCGGATGGCCGTTCTTCTCGTTCTCCTGAACGAGGTAGCGGAACGAGATGTCATCACCCGAGGAATCCTTGACGCCGGCCAGAACGCCCTCGGCACCGAGCTTGGCAAGGAGCTTCCAGGGGAGCTTGGTGTGGACACACACGGGGATGTCGTAGGCGAAGATGGGCAGGTCGAGTTCCTCATGCAGGATGCGGAAGTGCTCCTCGACCTCGGTCATGCCCTGCAGGGCATAGAACGGGCAGGTGGCGACGAGAGCATCGGCGCCCAGCTCCTGAGCGACCTTACCGTGCTCGATCATGCGCTCGGTCTCGGTGTCGATGATGCCGACCAGAACGGGAACGCGGTGGTCGACGATACGGACGGCCTCGGCGATGATCTGACGGCGACGCTCGTCGGTGGAGAAGACGACCTCGCCCGAGGAGCCCAGGAAGAACAAGCCATCGACGCCGGCATCGATCATGCGGTTGATGCTGCGCTCAAAGGAGGCAACGTCGAGCTGGTGATCTTCGGTATCGGGAACAACGACGGGAGGGATAACGCCGGTGAATTTCTGAGTTGCCACAAGAATCTCCTTAGTTGTCTGGCGGGCAGCCCTATGCCGCCCACTCTTGTTGGCAGTGTCCAGGCCGCCTAGGCCAAAGAACACGGGTAGAACGTTTGGTTAAAGAAGTCGACGACTTCGTTTTCGAACGCATTGATGCGCTCGTGAGCGTATTTGGCATAGACGATATGCCTCCGGTCACACTCAAGACCGTTGAATACGGCAAACTGGCCCTTGGGGTCGCTCGCGGCATCCATGAGCGATGTGCCCATGAGCACCGATCCGCGCACCCGAGACGACAGCGCCTCAAGGCCACCGGGAATTGGATTGGCAACCGCCGTGCAGGCGAAGCCCCGCTCGTCCAGAGCAGAAACCGCCAGCGCGACTCCACCGCCAAGGCCCTCGCCCCATGCAAAGATGCGGTCGGGGTCCATGCCATCAAGATTGCGCGCCACCTTCGCCAACGCGCAACCCCAACGGACGCGCTCGACAAAAGCGGGCGAAGAAATCCCCCGCTGCAGGTCGTCCGCACCAGCAACATCGTCATCCAGCGCGAGGACGGCATACCCCATGGCGGCAAATCTCGTCATGTGATGCCAGCCGCGCACAGGCCGATCGATGTCGTGGAACATCAGGCACAGCGGCACGCGCTCAGATACTCGGGCACGACCGACAGGCTCGATCAAACGAGCGTGAATCGCATCGTCACCGAGCTCAAAGGAGACCTCCGAGTAACGGGCGCAGGGGTTAACAAAATCAATCGCCGTAATGGCCAGGCCTTGAATCTCAAGATTCGAAGCGCATGTCTCTAAATCAGAAACATCTGCTTGGACATCACCGCGCCAGTCCCGATATTCTGCGAGCCTTGACGAAACCGTTCCAGGAATTCCCACGAGCCCGGGGACAATCAGCTCATTGACATTGCTCTCGCACTTAGACATGAGCCTCCCCTCCCTTGCAGAAAAACGGAATGATCAGATCGTCAAAATCCTGAATCTCCTCGTGGCCAAAGCCTTCAAAGAACTCATGACGCTTTTCACAGGTCAGGTTGTTATAGACCGCAAACTGCGTCGCTGGCGGACAGACAATATCGGCTGTGCCTGTGCCAAACAGCACGGGGCATTTGACCATGGGGGCAAAGTTCTTGGAATCGAAGTACGCCAGCTTGGCATAGGCTTCGTCAATACGAGTCGAGTCCTCGTCAAACCAGCGAGACCAATAGCGCAGGCCCTCGTAGGCAATGTCGTCGGCATCCAAATCCCAGACCAGGCGGAAATCTGACAGGAAGGGATAGAGGATGGCGGCGCGATTGATAAGCTCGCTGTTAAGTGCGCAGGTCGCAATGCCCAAACCGCCACCCTGCGACGCGCCGTTCACAAACACACGGGCAAGATCGATGCCCTCGAGCTCGCGAACGATGCGGCACAGGATGCGAATATCTTGGTGCAAGCGGACATAGTAGAGGTTGGCCGGGTCGCCGTCGATACCGGCGACGATATGGCCCGCAACCGTTGTGCCCTCAAATCCGCCAATGTCCTCGGAGGGACCTCCTTGGCCGGGGCAGTCGAGGGCGATGAGTGCCATGCCCATGCCCGCAAACGATGCCTGCTCAAACCAGCTGCGGCTTGCACCTGGATACCCATGGAACTGAAGTACCAATGGCACGGGCTCGTCCGAGACGGGTTTAAGGTACTTGGCATGAAGGCGAGCGCCACACATGCCGGTATACCAGAGGTCGAAAAGCTGGCAGGTCACGGCGTCGGTGACCGATGCCGCCTCGATCGCATAGTCAAGCCCGACGGCGTCGGCCTCGGCCATGCGATCCTTCCAAAAGAGATCGAAATCTGATGGACGGGGCATGGCGCCTCGATATTCACCAAATTGATGTTGTAGCTCCTGAGCACTTGGCATGGCTCGTGAACCCAACCTTTCGAAATCGCAACGGAGGTGCGCCCGGCAAGGGAACCGGGCGCACGGGAGGGAAAGCGAGGCTACTCGCCGAGCTTGGGATGCAGCAGCGACGGCGCAGCGCCGAGCAGCATCTTGGTGTAGGGGTCCTGGGGGTGCTGGAAGACCTGCTTGGCCTCGCCCTGCTCGACGATCTTGCCGCCATTCATAACGATGATGTCGTCAGAGATATAGCGGACCGTCTGGATGTCATGGCTGATGAACACCATGGCCAGGCCGAGCTCCTTCTTAAGGTCGGTCAGCAGGTTCAGAATCTGCGCGCGGACCGAAACGTCCAGAGCCGAGGTGGGCTCGTCGGCGATGATGGCATCGGGGTTCAGCGACAGGGCACGGGCAATTGCGACGCGCTGACGCTGGCCGCCCGAAAGCTGGCCGGGAAGAACCTCGGCAGCGGAGCTGGGCAGACCGGTGAGCTCCAAGAGTTCCTTGACGCGCTTCTCCTGCTCGGCCTCGGTACCCAGGTTGTGGACGCGCATGGGGTCGAGCAGCTGCTCGCGAACGACCATGCGGGGGTTGAGCGCCGTGGCCGGGTTCTGGAACACGACCGAGATGACGCGACCCATGTGGCGACGGTCCTCGGCGGTACGTTTGGTAACGTCCTTGCCCTTAAAGTAGACCTTGCCGCTCGTGGGGGCCTGCAGGCCGCACATGACGTTAGCGGTGGTGGACTTACCGCAACCGGACTCGCCGACGATGCCAATCGTCTGACCGGGCATGAGCTTAATCGTTACACCCTGGACGGCGTGAACCAGGTTGGGGTGCAGAATCGAGCCGGTACGGGTCCTAAAGGTGACGTGGACGTCATCAAGGAAGATGATCGGCTCGACGCCGTTTACTGCGGTCTCGCTCATCTACATCACCTCCGCGTGAGGGGTCAAACCATTTGCCTTGAGCACCTCGTCGGGGAGCTCGGAATAGAAGTGCTCGGTGCCGGGCACGCGCTTGAAGACCGGACGGGTGTCCAGGCCAATACGCGGGTGGCTCGAGCGGGGCGCGAAGCGATCGCCCTTGGGGAAATCGCGCGGGCTCGGAACGGCGCCGGGCACCTGGTGCAGACGGCCCGAACCGCTCTCGATGGACAGAACGGAACCCAGAAGACCGCGGGTGTACTCGTGGATCGGGTTAGTGAGCAGCTCCTTGGTGGGTGCCTGCTCGATAACTTGACCGGCGTACATAACCGTGATGTTATGGGCGACCTCGGCGACCAGCGCCAGGTCGTGCGAAACGAAGATCATGGCAAAGCCGAGCTTGGCCTGAAGATCGTTGAGCAGCTTGATGACCTGCTTCTGGACGGTAACGTCCAGAGCGGTCGTGGGCTCGTCGCAGATGACCAGCTTGGGGTCGCGGGTAAGGGCCATAGCGATCAGGACACGCTGACGCTGGCCGCCGGAAAGCTCGTGCGGATAGCTCTCGAGCGTGCGCTTGGGATCGAGGCCGACGAGCTCCAGGAGCTCCTCGGCGCTGCGGGTTCCGCCGCGCTTGGTGAGCTGCTTCATCTGGGCAGAGATGAGCATGGAGGGGTTGAGCGAGGACAGGGCGTCCTGATAGACCATAGCGATATCGGTACCGCGCAGGCCGAACCACTCCTTCTTGCTCATCTTGAGCAGGTCACGGCCCTCCCAGAGGACCTCGCCGGAAAGATGCTCGTCCTCATCGGTCAGGCCCATGATGGCCAGCGTGGTGATGGACTTACCGCAACCGGACTCGCCCACCAGGCCCATGGTCTGACCAGGACGGACGTCAAAGTTGACATGGTCGACGACGTTGATATCACCGTGATGCTCAAACTGAATGCAGAAGTCACGGACCGAGAGAATCGGTTCGACAGACTCGTCGGGCACATGGCGATCGTCACGCTTGAGCTCGACATCGCGCAGGGCGCCAAGGCGAGCGGAGAGGGACTGGGCCTGCTCCTTGTAGGCGCGAACGGGGTCGGAGACCAGCAGGTCGGCCTCGCGACGCTTGGAGGAATCGGTCGGATCCAGGGCGGCAGAGGGAGCAGCGGCCATGGCGTCGGTAATGCCCTCGGAGAGGATGTTGAGCGCCAGGCAGGTGATCATGATGGCCAGGCCCGGGAACAGCGCCTGCCACCAACGGCCGGCGAGCACGCCGCCGCGGGCGTCGGCGAGGATGTTGCCCCAGGTAGCGGTGGGCTCCTGGATACCAGCGCCGATGAAGGTCAGCGAGGCCTCGAAGATGATAGCGTCGGCGACCAGGGTAACGGTGAAGACCATGATCGGGGCGATGCAGTTACGCAGAACATGCTTGATCAAAATCCACGGAGCCTTGGCGCCGGAAACGATGACCGCGCGGACATAGTCCTCGCCGTACTCGGACACGATGTTGGCGCGCACGATACGGGCAATCTGCGGAGTGTACATAAAGCCGATGGCGAAGATGATCGACGGCACGGAGTTGCCCAGGATGGAGACGAAGACGGCCGCGAGGGCGATGCCTGGGATGGACATGATGATGTCCAAGATACGCATGATCGTCTCGGAGACGGCCTTGCGCGAAACCGCTGCAAGGGCGCCAACGACCGAGCCGCAGACCAGAGCCATGGCAGTGGCGCCAAAGCCGATAATCAGCGAGTAACGACCACCGTAGAGCATACGCGACAGAATGTCGCGACCCTTATCGTCGGTACCGAAAATAAATCCGTTGCCGGGAGCCTGGCGAGCCGTAAAAATCTCGACCGGGCTATAGGGGGCAAGAAGGGGCGCCAGAATCGCAGTCAGGGCGACCAGCACCAGCACGACGGCTGCAATCTTAGAAGACAGCGTCATCTTCTTCCAGCCACCGAGCTTGAGCCCCTTGGAGGCAGCCTTCTCGAGCTGCTCGGTTTGCTTCTCTCGAATCTTTACCATAATCTACACCGTCCTGATGCGCGGGTTGATGAGCAGGTAGAGCATGTCAACCACGATGTTGATGATGATGAAGGCAAGAGCAACGACGATGACGACGCCCTGAACCAGGTTCGCCTCGTTGCCCTGAACGCCCTGCAGAATCGCGGTGCCCATGCCGGGGAGGTTGAAGATAACCTCGATGACGACGGCGCCGCCCATGAGGTAACCGATCTTAAGACCGAGGGTGGTGACCGGGGTGATCAGCGCATTGCGAAGAACGTTGATGCCGACGACGACCTTCTCGGGAACGCCGGCGCCGCGAGCCATACGGACATAATCCTTGTCGAGCTCCTCGACCATGGCGGTACGCACGATACGAGTCATCTGGCCCGTCAGCGGAAATGCCAAGGCGATAGCGGGCATGATCATACGTCCCAGATAGCCAACCGGATTCGTGGTGAAGTGAGGCAGAGCACCCGATGCCGGGAGCACCTTAAGGTAGGAAGAGAACAGCAGGATCAACAGAACGGCAAGCCAGAACGACGGGGTTGCCAAGCCGGCGATGGAAAAGACGCGGATCACTTGGTCCGGCCATTTGTCGCGATACAGTGCCGCGATGACGCCGAGCAAAAACGAAACGACCGCACCGATAGCAAGACCGATAAAGGTCAGCTGCATCGTGACGGGCAGGGCCGTGGAGATGCGCTTGGCAACGGAGTTGCGAGCAGCACCATAGGTGCCCATGTCGCCATGGATCAGATCGCCCATATAGCGCACGTAGCGCACGGGCCAGGGGTCGTCCAGACCATACTTCTCATGGTACTCGGCAACCGCCTCGGGCGAGGCACCGTCACCCAACGCCGTGTAGGCGGGGTCGGTCTTGGAGAACGACATAAGGAAGAACACCAGGACGGTGACGCCCAATGCCATGATCGGCAGCGCCACAAGACGCCTTCCAATCAAACGTAGCAAGTTGTTCACGTTCTCTCCCCTTTCTTTTGTCGGTAGGACCAACTGGTATATGAGTACGGATACTCATTACAAGACCCGAGCGACATCGTTGCCGCCCGGGTCTTTGTTTCAACTATGAGGATACGGTCCCAACGACCGACATCCTGCATACAGACTCAAGCGAGTCTTACGCCTTGACGGTCGCAACGCCCCTGAAGGACATGCTCGTCGTGCCGATGCCCTTGAAGCCATCGAGGGCCTCGCCGTTGGGTGCAGTGGACGGATCGTCCCAGGAAGCGGAGACGGTCTTGACGTGGACAACGGGGTACAGAACGGCGTTGTCGGCAATGATGTCGAAGCACTCGTTCCACTTCTTCTGCTGCTCGTCGCCCTCGGCGGCAAGAGCCTCGTCCATGAGGCCGTGGAGCTTCTGCCACTCAGCGGACTCCTTCCACGGGCAACGGGTCTGCATCCAGACGTTGTCGCCGTACCACCAGTTGAGCAACAGGTCGGGGTCGGCGCCGAAGCAGGAAGGATCGCCAGGGGCAAGGAGGATATCGTAGGCCTCGCCGCCGTCGATGGCAGCGTAAGTGGCCGGCGAGGTATCGGTCTGGATGGTCACATCGAAGCCGAGAGCGTCGAGGTCGTTCTTGACCTGGGCGGCCATGCCCTTAATCTGCTCGTTGTCGGTGGTGCGCAGGGTGATGGCACCCGGGGTGATGCCAGACTCCTCGATGAGCTTCTTAGCCTTCTTGGCGTCGGTCTTGTACACCGTGGAAGCCTCATGATAGTTGGTGAAGCTCTTGGGCAGGTAGCAGCTGGCAGCGGTGGCAAGGCCGGCGAAGGTGTTGCTGACCATCTTCTCGGTGTCGAGCGCATACATGACAGCCTGACGGACCTTGACGTTGTTCCAAGGCTCCTTGGCGACGTTGAACATGATGAAGCGGGTGCCGAAACCCTGAACGTTATCGATCTTGCAGCCGGCGCTCTCGAGCTGGTCGACGGCGTCAGCGGTAACGAGCTCCATAACGAGCGTGGAGCCCTCCTGCTGAGCGGTAACGCGAGCGGTGGGGTCGGTCAGGATGCTGTACTGGATCTTCTTATCCTCGGCAGCATACTCACCGTTGTACTCGGGGTTGGGAACCAAGGTGATCTCGGTATCGGAGATAGAGTCGTACATCCAGGGGCCGGAACCGATCGGCTGCTTGGCGCGATCCTCCTCGGTCTGGGTGGCCGGGGTAACGCGGACGATGGCCAGACGATCCTTGAGCAGGGAGAAGTTGGGGACCTTAGTCTTGACCGTCACGGTGCTGGCGTCCTTGGCCTCGATGGACTCGAAGGGCTGGAAGAACGGAGCATAGGTAGCGGAAGCGGCGCAAGCGGTGTAGGAGGCAACGACATCGTCAGCGGTGACCTCGGTGCCATCGGAGAACTTGGCGCCCTTGCGGATGGTGACCTCGAAAGTGGTGTCGTCCACAGACTTGGGATCGTCGGTGGCGAGCTCGTTGAAGGTGCTGTAGTCGTGGTAATCGATGCCGTAGAGGCCCTCGACGACGTGCCAGTTAGCACCCAGGCCCACAGCGGAGCCAGTGCTGGCGGGATCGAAGCTGGACGGAGCGTAAGCGGAACCAGCGGTGATCACGCCGCCGCCACGGTTGGCGGAATCGGTGGAGCCGGAAGCGGAACCCTCGTCGCTAGAGCTGCCACCGCAGCCAGTGAGACCAAGGCCGGCGACAGCAGCGACGCTGCCGGTGAGGCCGAGGAACGAACGCCTGGACATACCCTTGTTGATGATGGCCATGTCTTCTCCTATCAATAGAGAATCTTACTCGGGAGCACCTAGACGTGCCCCCGCGCAACTTGCGGACGATATATACCTTACCTACCGACGAACCCAACTGAGGTGCCGCGCTCGGCGACCGATACATACATACGCTTGAACGGTATTTACTACCGTTCACCGAATTCATTGACAAATGATTCGCCAGACAGTATGTATCGGCGAGGTGAGATATCAGTCTTCGTCAACCCGCAGGATAGCAGGGTTTTCGCTTGGGTTAGTCAAACGTTTTAGCGTTAATAAAACCCGAAACCAGCAGGCAATCATGGCGAAATAAATGGTTGAAAATCGCGCAATCATGTATATCAGTTGTTTAGGCTCGTGTTTAGCTATCGGAATGGCCAGCCGCCGCCTCGGCGCGCTCGGCATTCCATGCAACGAGCGCCTCGTGGACCGCCTTGGCAACATCGGCAGGTATGCCGCGAACTTCCGCGATCTCTTGCTCGCTCGCCGCGCGCAAACGCTTCATCGAGCCAAAATGGCGCATAAGGGCACGTTTTCTGGTGGGTCCCACGCCCGGAACGTCATCGAGTACCGAAACCGTCATGGCTTTATCGCGCAACTCACGGTGGAACGTGATGGCAAATCGGTGGGACTCATCGCGTACCTGTTTAATTAGATAGAGCGAAGCAGACCCGGTCGGCAGCACGACAGGAGTCTCGTCCCAAGGCACAAAAACTTCCTCGTCGGCCTTCGCCAAGCCACAAACTGGTATATCGAGCCCAAGAGCCTCAAGTTGCTTGATCGCAGCGGTCAATTGCGGCTTACCGCCATCGACAACGAGCAAATCGGGGCGCGAGCCAAAGCGCTCGTCGGCCATGCGCTCGGGAGCATAGCGTCGTCCCAAAACCTCGGACATCGACACGAAGTCGTTTGCCTCGTCCAATTCGGCCTGAATTTTAAAACGACGGTACTGGCTCTTGTCGGCGCGCCCGTTGGTAAACACCACCATCGAGGCGACCGTAAAGGTGCCATGCAGTGTAGAGATATCGAAGCACTCGATACGCAACGGCGGCGATGGCAGCGCCAACGCACTTTCGAGCTCCAGGAGCGCTTGATTGGTGCGGTCGTCAGCGTACCCCGTTCGCATCATGTAGCGCATGAGGGCATGGCGCGCATTTTTGGATGCCATATCGAGCAGACGGTACTTTTCGCCACGCTGCGGCCTATGGAGATGGCAGGAACGCTCACGCTTGCCCGCAAGCCACTCCCCCAGCGCCTCCGCATCCTCAAGCTCGACGGAAAGGTTGACCTCAGCTGGAATATCAGCCGTCTCGTCGTAATAGCGCTTAAGAAAGCCCGACTGGAGCTCTTCCTCGTCAACATCAAGACCCTTGTCGAGAATGAACTCGCAGGTGCGAACTGTTCGGCCCTCGCGAACGACGAAGACGCAAGCGGCGGAGATGGTCTCCTCGCGATAGAACCCGATGACATCGATATCGACACTGGAGGGAAAAACGACTTGCTGACGATCGTCCAGACCCCTGATGACCTCCAAACGACGTTTGACGCGTGCCGCGCGCTCAAAGTCGAGCGCCTCGGCGGCATCCGTCATCTCGGAGGTCAGCTCATCGACGACATCCTTGCGATGGCCCGACAAAAAGCGCTCGACACGCTTGACGTTCTTGGCATAGTCTGCCGGGGAAATCGCGCCGACACACGCACCCGGGCCGCGCCCGACATGGTAGTCAAAGCAGGGACGCCCGTTTTGTGCGCAAATCATATTGACGATGTCTTCCTCGCCCTTGTGGGACTCGATGGTACGGCGACAACGACGCCACTCCGCACAGGATGCAGAGCAGATGGGGATAACCTTGCGCAGCGTATCTATCGTCTCACGTGCCGCACGGCTATCGGTATAGGGTCCAAAATAGCGCGTTCCCGGCTTATGACGCTCACGCGTGTATTTGATCGCGGGATACAGGTCGCCCTTTGTAATGGCGATAAAGGGGTAGCTCTTGTCATCCTTGAGGTCGACGTTAAAGTACGGATGGTACTGGCCGATCAGGTTGCGCTCGAGTACAAGCGCCTCATGCTCGGTTTCGACAACGATGTAGTCAAAGCTCGCCACCAGCTGCATCATCAGCGGGATCTTTTGACGCTCATCCTGCAGTGTCACGTATTGACGCATGCGGGCGCGCAGGTTTTTCGCCTTGCCCACGTAGATGACATCGCCCTTGGCATCCTTCCAAAGGTAGCATCCGGGCTGTGTGGGAACGCGCGAAACCTGCTCGGCAAGCGTTGGTATGTTGTCGTGACCGGCCACGCGCACCTACTTGCGACGAAGCAGCGCCGAGACCTCGGGCATCTTAAGGACGACGGCAAGGCCAAAGGTAACAACAAGCGAGGCGACACCCGCAACGCAAACGTAGCCAAGAGTAATCAGAATCGAGCCGCCAAGTGCCCCGACAAAGTGTTCAAGCGCCCACATGACGCCGGCGCCTGCGGCAGCACCTAGGCCACCGAGCAAAAGGCCAAAGAAACCGCCATGTAGGATAGATTTGACCTGAAGGCCACGCAGGCGACGACGCAGCCACCACAGCGAACAGCCGACCAAGATCACGTAGTCGACGACATACGAAAGCGCGATTGCCGGCATACCGAAGCCCAGCACAACGCCAAACAGCAGAACCGAGCCGGCCTGGCCGATGGCGGAATACAGGCAATAGCGGCTATAGGGCTTCATGTCGAGCAAGGCAGAGAAGCTCTTCTGCATCAACACGACCACGCCGTAGAGCGGCAGCGAGAGCGCCAGGTAGACAAGGTACTCGGACACCAGCGCCACGCCGGATTCATCGAACTTGCCAGCACAGTAGATCATATTGAGCGGACGTGCGAAGACAATCAGGTACAGTGCGAACGGAATCAGGAAGAACAGCATCTGGGCGACGCCACGCGAAATGCCCGTGCGAACGCTGTCGTAATCCTTCTCCTGCGCGTCGTGAGAGAGCTCGGTATAGAGCGCCGTCGAAAGCGAGGCGGCAATCAGCGCGTAGGGCAGCGTGTACCACAGGCGCGCATAGGCGATGACGGAAGGACCCGTCTCGGGCTGGACCACCAGCGCGGCAGCGTTGGTGATAGAAGTCGAGACAAACATGCACACCGTGGCGAGCAGCGTCGGGATACCGAGCGCAATCGTCTGGCGCAGCGCGGGGTCCTTAAAGTCGATATGGATATGGGGATGCACGCCGTGCTTGCCAAGCGCGGGAATCTGACATGCCATCTGAACAAAGACACCGAGGGTCGTACCGGCCGCAATCAAGATGATGCCGGCACGTTCGCCAAACTGTGCGGACACGGGCGCAAAACCCATAAAGCTCGCAATGACGATCACATTGTTGAGGACCGGGGCAAACGTCGACCAGAAGTAGTCGCGGTGTGCGTTGAGAACGCCCGAGAACACCGAGCCCAAACCATAAAACAGAATCTGGATGGCAAAGAAACGGAACATGAACGCAGCGGTATCCATGCTGCCACCGTCACCCGAAAGGAACGATTGCGTCCAGATAAAGCCCGGGGCGAACACGGTCCCCAGCAACGAAATGCCACCCAGCACTAAAAGCAGAATGCCGAGCAGGTTGCCCACGTACTCGTTCGAGGCCTCGCGACCCTGCTCACGCCTCACGCCCATGTACACGGGCAAAAACGCCGTCACGAGCATGCCACCCATCACGAGTTCGTAGAGCATATTGGGCAGGTTGTTGGCGACCTGATAGGAGGACGAGAGTAGCGACATGCCGATAGCGGCCGCCATTGCCCACGTGCGGATAAAACCGGTGACGCGAGACACGATAGTCAGGATGGTCATAAGCCCGGCGGAACGACCAACCGTGGAGTAGTCCGACGAGCCCATGTCGTCAGTGTCATCTCGCGACGAAGAAGCTTCGGATGAGGGTGTCTGAGGCGCAGATTCTTTTGCAAAATGAGCTCCGCGCTTCAATTCTTCCTGCGGCATCGCTCAGTCCTCTCTCGTAATCGCGGCAACCGTCGCCCCGCAAAATGCAATTAAATCATCGGGTGCAAGCTCGAGCTGATAACCACGCTTGCCTCCCGAAATAAAAATGGTATCCCAAAGGACACACGTCTCATCAATGAGCGTCCGGTAGCGTTTTTTCATACCGACCGGGCTGCAGCCGCCGCGAACGTAGCCAGTCGCCGCAAGCAAATCCTTCACATGCATCATAACCAAGGACTTCTCCCCCGCGGCACGCGCGGCGGACTTTAGATCGAGCTCATCGGCAACAGGGATGCAGCACACGACATGGTCGTTGGACGGCGTCACGCAGACCAAGGTCTTAAATCCTTGACCGGGCTCCTCGCCAAGCTGCTCCGAAATCGCGACCCCCAGGCCCACCGACTCATCACCATCGTCTTCGTACGTATGTAGAACATAGGAAATGCCGGCGCTTTCCAGCTCGCGCATCGCATTGGTTTTTGGCGTCTTTACAGCCTTTGCCATGACATATCCTTTCCCTCGCATTCGGACGCAAAGATTAAGTATATGTCCAATTCGGCTGCATACGTCACTTCGACACAGCAAGCGCCATCGAATCACAAGGAGTCGATGGCGCCCATAAACTGAATCGCCTATTTATTGAGCATCAAGTTGAGCCTGACGCTCCCGGTCACGCCTGAGCAAAGGCGCCAAAAACTTGCCCGTATAACTCTGCGGACAGTCCGCAACCTGCTCCGGTGTGCCCGAAACCACGACGGTTCCGCCGCCGTTACCGCCCTCGGGACCCATATCAATCAGGCGGTCGGCAACCTTGATGACATCAAGGTTGTGCTCAATCACCAGCACCGTGTTGCCCGCATCGACCAAGCGCTGCAGCACATCGAGCAGCTGGCGGACGTCCTCAAAATGAAGACCGGTCGTCGGCTCGTCCAAAATATAGAACGTCTTGCCCGTCTGGCGTCGATGAAGCTCCTTGGCGAGCTTCACACGCTGCGCCTCGCCGCCCGAGAGCGTCGTGGCGGGCTGGCCCAGGCTCACGTAGCCCAAGCCTACATCGTACAGCGTCTGGAGCTTTCGCTTGATCTGCGGGATATTCCCAAAGAAGGCCAGCGCCTCGGTGACGCTCATGTCGAGCACGTCCGAGATGGTCTTGCCACGGTAGGTGACCTCGAGTGTCTCGCGGTTGTAGCGTTTACCGCCGCAAACTTCGCAGGGAACGTAGATATCGGGAAGGAAGTGCATCTCGATCTTAATCTGCCCATCGCCCTTGCACGCCTCACAGCGCCCGCCACTCACATTAAAGGAGAAACGACCCGGCGAGTAGCCGCGCGCCTTCGACTCCGGCGTACTCGCAAACAGCGCGCGAAGATCATCCCACAGGCCGATATAGGTAGCAGGGTTGGAGCGCGGCGTGCGGCCAATCGGCGACTGGTCGATATCGATAACCTTATCGATGCACTCGATGCCCTCGATTTTTTTATACGGACCCACAGGGCGCGTCGAGCGGTGAATGGCATTCGTAAGGGCAGGCGCAATGGTGTCGGTAACCAGGGAGCTCTTGCCCGATCCCGACACGCCGGTAACAACCGTAAGCGTACCAAACTCGATTTTGGCAGTAACGTTTTTGAGGTTGTTGGCTCGAGCGCCCGTAATTTTAAGGCAGCCGCGACCGGGCTTGCGCCGTTCATCAGGCACCCGGATCATTCGTTTACCGGTCAGATAAGCGCCCGTCATCGACTCGGGACACGCCATGATATCGGCAGGCGTTCCCGCCGCGACTACGTGTCCGCCGTTGACGCCGGCGCCGGGCCCCATGTCGATCACGTAATCGGCGGCACGGATTGTATCCTCGTCGTGTTCGACGACGATAACGGTATTGCCGATATCGCGCAGGCGCTCGAGCGTCTTAATCAGGCGCTCGTTGTCACGCTGATGAAGACCGATCGAGGGCTCGTCCAGAATATAGAGCACGCCCATGAGACCCGCGCCGATCTGCGTTGCCAGTCGAATACGCTGCGCCTCGCCACCGGAAAGCGTCGCCGAGGCACGATCGAGCGTCAGATAGTCGAGTCCAACATCGACCAGAAAACGCAAGCGCTCCAGGATTTCCTTGACGATACGGCCGCCGATAAACTGTTGGCGCTCGGTGAGTTCCAGGCCCTCAAAAAACTCGAGCGATTCACGGCACGACAGGCAACAAACCTCGTAAATGGACTTGCCGCCCACGGTGACGGCGAGCATCTCGGGGCGCAAACGAGCGCCGTGGCAGCTCGAGCACGGCTCCTCGCGAATGTACTTCTCCAGGCGCGCCTTGGTGTTCTCGTTCGTCGTCTCGGTATAGCGTTCGTACAGGATGTTGCGAACGCCCGAAAACTTGGTATCCCACTGGCTGCGACGTCCGTCGAGCTTTTGGTAGTCGACCGAGATCTTCGTATCGCCCAGGCCATCCAAGAATGCACGACGCACGCGAGGAGGCAAGTCCTCCCACGGCGTATCGGCGCTCACCTTAAAGTGTTTGCAGACCGCAGCAAAAATCTGCGGATAGTAGTTCGAATTGCCGAACAGACTACCAAAGACTCCGTCGGCAATGGACTTCGAGGGGTCCTCGATCAGCGCCTCGGCATCAACGGTTTTCTTAAAGCCCAGGCCGTCGCACTCAGGACATGCGCCATAGGGAGCGTTGAACGAAAAATCACGCGGTTGAAGATCGTCAATGGAGTGACCATGCTCCGGGCACGCCAAGGCTAACGAATACTCCAGCAGCTCGCCCTCGGTCCCCTCGGGAGCATCACGATCGGGCAGCATGTACACGTTTACATTGCCGTGAGCCAGCGCGGTCGCCTGCTCAACAGACTCGGCTATACGGCCCAGAGAGTTCTCACGGATCACGATGCGATCGACCACGACCTCGATATCGTGCTTGAACTTCTTGTCCAGATCGATCGGATCGTCGAGCGAGCGCACTTCACCGTCGACACGCACGCGGCTAAAGCCCTCGGCGCGAAGGTCCTCAAACAGTTTGGAGTACTCGCCTTTTCGCCCGCGCACCACCGGTGCCAGCACAAACGCGCGGCGGCCCTCCCCCGCCGCCAAGACCTTGTCGGCAACCTGGTCGGTCGTCTGGCGCTCAATGACGCGGCCGCATTCGGGACAGTGCGGGGTGCCCACACGGGCGAACAGCAGGCGCAGATAGTCATAAATCTCGGTTACGGTGCCAACCGTCGAGCGAGGGTTTTTAGACGTCGTCTTTTGGTCGATCGACACCGCCGGCGAAAGGCCGTCGATTGAATCCAAGTCGGGTTTGTCCATCTGGCCCAAGAACTGGCGCGCATAGCTCGAAAGGCTCTCGACGTATCGACGCTGGCCCTCGGCATAGATAGTGTCAAATGCCAGCGAGCTCTTGCCCGAGCCAGAAAGACCGGTAATGACCACGAGTTGGTCACGCGGAATGGAAACATCGATATCGCGGAGGTTGTGCTCACGAGCGCCGCGAATAACGATAGAAGAATCAGACATGGAAGCTCCTTGCCTCCTATTGCATCGAATCATACTGCCGATGAGTTTAGCGCACTCGACGCGCACAGATGTTCGTAATACAAGATTCGCAGACCTTTAGCTTTGCGTATCGGGTGCTTTGTTTCTCGAAATACCGTGGAGAGGTTACAGTAATCTAATACTGAACTTAGTTTGCTGTAACAGAGGAACGTCCATGACCGAAGATATCCCCCTTGAAATCACTTCGAGCGACATGGCCAATCTGCCCATATTCATCGCCGTCCTTATCGTGGCCACCGTCGTCGTGCGCGTGTATTTTTCAATCAAACACAATGAAAAGCCGCCCATTGCCCGCGTCTTTTGGTGCGCGACGCTCCTCATCCCGCTCGGCGTGGTAGCTGCATGGATTACGAATCAATTGCTCGTAAATGAGGACAGTTCCCTATGGGTCCTTTCTTATTCGGCGCTCGGTGCTGCCGCCGTCATACTTCTTGTCGAACCCTTGGTTTCGGGACTTATCGACCAAACCGATCTTGCGACGGGAACGGTTGCCTGTATTTGCCGTGACATCCTTGTCATCGCCGCTGTTTCAGCGCTCTCGTTCGTTTCACTCGAAATTGCCTGTAACGAAACGTTCTATCGCATTCCCGCCAACTCATTCGGGTTTTCCGTCGGGCTGCTCGCGACGGTTCTGCTCTCCCTTTATTTGCTGGGACAGCGTCATGGAGGCGTCATGGCCCTCGTGCCCGTCGCCTGTTGCATCCTTGGCATTGCCGAGCACTTCGTCATAACGTTTAAAGGCGAAGCCATCCTGCCAAGCGATATCTTGGCCCTTGGCACCGCAATGGAAGTGAGCGAGGGATACGAGTTTACCTTTACCGCCGGAATCGTAACCTCTCTCGCCCTGCTGGAGATTTCCCTGGGGCTTCTTTCGCTTATCCGACCGCGAAAGCTCCGTACGCCCACCCATGTCTTCCCCGCAATCGCCGCTAACCTCTGCGCTTTTCTGCTAGTGACCGTTGTGGGGCTCTCAGGCTTTTCCAGCATCGACTTGGAGCAGGCGCTGGATTTTGGATTTGACCGTTGGCAGCCCATCACCACATATACGTCTCAGGGTTTTATCACTTCGTTCACCGAAATGGTCAACGAGTTGCCCATTGAGAAGCCCGAAGGCTATACGCCCGATGAGGCGCAGAGCATCGAGCAGGAGCTCGCCGCCGCCTACGACAGCACGTATGGCTCGAGCGAGCAGCGCGCGGCTGCCGTTGCCCAGTTCAATGAAATCAAGCCGACGATTGTTGCCGTCATGAACGAGAGTTTTAGCGACCTTTCGTGCTTTGAGCAGCTCCAGGCGGCCGGGTACACCGGCCCCGCATTCTACAACTCGCTTCCCGACACACTTGTTCGCGGCACCATGCTCGCTTCGGTCACCGGTGGCGGAACGGCAAACTCCGAATTCGAATTTTTGACCGGAGCGACAACGGCCTTTGTCGGATTAGGCAAGATCCCCTATCAGCTGTATCAGATGAATGGCGTCAACAGCCTGGCAAAGGACCTTAAAGAGCTTGGGTATACCGCTACCGCTATGCACCCGCAAAACCCCGTCAACTACCATCGAGATAAGATCTATCAGCAGCTGGGCTTTGGAGACTTTCTTTCAATCGGCGATTTCGAAGGTGCGCCCTGTTACCATGCCGGCGTATGCGACTACGCCACCTACGACAAGATACTCGACCTGCTTAGAACCGACGAAGCGCCGCAGTTCATCTTTGACGTCACGATGCAAAATCACGGCGGCTACGACTATGGCACCGTTCCCGCCGAAGAGCTGACAAACTATTGGGTCGAGGGAGCCAGCGAGGGCGCCAATAGCGCGCTCAACACCTATCTCACCTGCATCAACGCATCCGACCGGGACCTCGAGTACTTTATCAACGAGCTCCGCAATATCGGCAGACCGGTTGTCCTTGTCTTTTTTGGCGACCATCAGCCGAGCGCCGCAACGACTCTCAACGACGAGCTGTACCCTCAGGAAGATACGGCAAGCCACGCTTTCCGTGTCTATCAGTCAACCTATTTCGTCTGGGCTAACTATGAAATCGCCGGCAATACCGAGCTCAACGTCTACGACACCGTCGGGGCAAACGAGATTGCAGCCATTACCCTTAATAAGATCGGCGCCCCGCTCACCGACTATCAAAAGGCCCTGCTTGCAACAAGGTCAGATGTGCCCACCATCAATGTCGCCGGCTATCTCGGTGCCGACGGGCTGCGCTACAACTTGGAATCTGAAGACAGCCCATACACCTCGACGATCGACAAGCTGCAGCGCATGCAATACCTCGAGTTCGCCAGCAAAGTTCAGTAAGCCCGCCCATTCGCTTGGGCCCATCGTATTGCAAGCACGCTCGGCCCAAATGCATCGCAAATGACTCCCGCTCGCAAACGAGGGTACAATGACGCTCGTGTCACATCACGGGGCTCCGGCCCCAACATATACAAAGGAGTCATACATGGGTTGCGAGCACGCACAGGCCGCCGGCGGACAAACGTCGCCGTCGCAATTTGAGGAGAACACGCTGTCCGAGGTCAAACGCGTCATCGCCGTGCTTTCCGGCAAGGGCGGTGTCGGCAAGTCGTTTGTCACCGGTGCCATCGCCACCGAGCTTGCCCGTCACGGCCACAAGGTCGGCGTCCTCGATGCCGACATCACCGGTCCCTCTATCCCCAAGATGTTCGGCATGAGCGGACGCCACGTCCATGCCCTTGGCAACCTCATGCTGCCCGAAATCTCCGAGCACGGCGTCAAGGTCATGAGCTCCAACCTTCTGCTCCAAAACGAGACCGACCCCGTCCTTTGGCGCGGTCCGGTCATCGCAGGCGCCATTAGGCAGTTCTGGAGCGAGACCTCGTGGGGCCCCATCGACTACCTGCTGGTCGACATGCCTCCGGGAACAGGCGACGTCGCGCTCACCGTCTTCCAGTCGCTGCCCGTCGACGGCATCGTCATCGTCACGAGCCCGCAGGACCTGGTCTCGATGATCGTCGCCAAGGCGGTCAACATGGCCGAGAAGATGAACGTCCCCATTCTGGGCATCGTCGAGAACATGAGCTATATCGAGTGCCCCGACTGCGGCAAGAAGATCGAGGTCTTTGGCAAAAGCAAGCTCCCCGAGGTCGCAGAGCGCTATAACCTCGACATCTTGGGCACGCTTCCCATTAATCCGGCACTCGCCGAGGCCTGCGATAAGGGCGAGGTTGAGACCGCGCTGCCCGATGGCATGTTGCCCAAGGCAGTCTCTGCCGTCGAGGCTATTACCCCGCACGAGACCGACGAGGCCTAAGTGAACACGAGCGCCTTCTATGACGTCCTGGTAATCGGCGGCGGGGCTTCAGGCCTCGCCGCCGCCATTACGGCCGCACGTGCTGGCAAAAGCGTCTGCATCGTTGAGCGCGATGTCGCCTGCGGCCTAAAGCTCCTTGCGACCGGTAACGGCCGCTGCAACCTCTCCAACGAATCGATTGATCCTCAGCGGTATAACCACCCCGCATTCGTCGAATCTGTCATGGGCCCCCAACCCGAACAAGAGCTTATGGGTTTCTTCTCCTCGCTGGGCATCATGACAACCTCCGAGGAAGGCCGGCTATACCCGCGCTCCCTTCGCGCAGAATCGGTGCGCGACGCGCTTCTCAACGTTTGCGACCGCCTAGGTATTACCTTAATCTGCGGAGTCAACGTTGCCTCGGCGCACAAAGCTTCCGAAGGCTGGACACTCCAAATAGACCGTCCAGCGCGGGCGCTCAAGGCAAAAAAGCACGACGACCGAAAAACGGAGCTCCGCTCGCTTCGGAAAGCGCTCGCCGATGTCCCTCGCAAGAACGAGGCCCTGGAGGCACATGCCGTAATTATCGCCACGGGTGGCAACCCCACCGGTATCGCCGATACGTTTAGCCTCCCCCTCACTTCGCTGCGCCCCATCCTCTGCCCCGTATCGGCAACGGTCGTCGGCGATCGGGCGGCACTCAAGACGTTGGACGGCCTGCGCGTCCGCGCCCGCTTGACGCTCGCCCGCAATCATAATGAGCTCTGGCACGAAGACGGTGAAGTCCTGTTTCGAGCCTTCGGCATCTCGGGCGTCGCTGTCTTCAACCTCTCCCGTCGTATCCAGCGCGGTGATACGATCCTGCTCGACGTTTTCCCCGACCTCTCCAAAGACGAGCTGCTCGATATGCTCAACCGGCGCGTTGAGCTGCTCGGCGGCTTTTCGCCCCGCGATCCCCGTTGGCTCGACGGCATGCTCGCCCCGCAACTCTCCCGCGTCGTCTGCACGGCGTTCGAGCAGTGCCATCCAGGCTCCAACGATGTCATCCACCTGGTCTCGATCCTCAAGCACTTTAAGTTGCTCGTTGAGGGAACAGCCGAGGAGCGCTCGGCACAGGTCACGCGTGGTGGCGTATCTGTCGAGAGTATCTCAACACCCAGTCTACGCGCGCGCAGCGTTGTCGACGCCCCGCTTTACGTCTGCGGCGAAGCGCTCGACATCGACGCCGATTGCGGAGGCTTTAACCTTGCGTGGGCATGGCTCTCGGGCATTCGCGCTGCAAGCAGCCTGTAGCCGCGCAGTCTATAATCAAAAACGCATTCGGGCCGTCTGGGATACCGGACGGCCTCTTTCTTGCCTCTAAGGAGACCTCGATGATCGAAATCACCCAAGTCAACGCTTCGCTCGATGAAGCCGGCGATGAAAATGCCTGCCTCATTGTTGGCAAGCGAGTCGCCAAGCGCGTCCTACGTTGCAAAGACTCCGAGATCAAGTCCATCGAGCTCCACCGCAAGTCAATCGACGCTCGCAAAAAACGAGACGTCCATTTTATCCTGAGCTTTCGTGTTGAGCTGACCAGTCCCCACCTCGAGCGAGAAGCGGTCGACAGCGTTTCCGAACG
This sequence comes from uncultured Collinsella sp., assembly GCA_938045065.1. Taxonomy (GTDB): domain Bacteria; phylum Actinomycetota; class Coriobacteriia; order Coriobacteriales; family Coriobacteriaceae; genus Collinsella. The sequence goes on along the minus strand of CALIOA010000030.1, from coordinate 5,193 downwards.
TGACCGCTCGCTCGTACGCGCGATAGAAGACGATGAGCCTTCATTCCCCTCCCCCATTTCCGACGCATCCAAAGAGCGCCCCGTCGTTGTCGGCGCCGGATGCGCCGGCCTTTTCGCTGCGCTCACGCTCGCCGAAGCAGGTCTTAAGCCCTTGCTTATCGAGCGCGGCGACCCGGCATTTCGCCGCTCGCAGGCGATCGACCTCTTTCTAAAGGAGCGCATCCTCGACCCCGAGAGCAATATTCAGTTTGGTCTGGGCGGCGCGGGGACCTTCTCGGACGGCAAGCTCAATACGGGAACAAAAAATCCCGCCCATCGCCTTATCCTCGAAACCTTCGTCGAGGCGGGTGCGCCCCGCGATATTCTGTGGGATGCCAAGCCGCACATTGGCTCCGACATCCTTCCCAAGGTTGTCACCGCTATATCCCAGCGCACCGAGCAGCTCGGAGGTGTCGTCCGTTATCGAACGAAGCTCGTCGACATTCGCACCGACGCGTCTGGCGCCATCACCGGTATCGATGTCCAATCGTCCCAAGACGCCGCTTACGAGCCAATCGAAACAAAGCACCTCATCCTCGCCTGTGGGCATTCTGCTCGCGATATTTTTGAGCTCCTTAAGGACCACAACGTGGCCCTCGCACAAAAGACCTTTGCCATGGGCGTTCGCATCGAGCATCCGCAGCGCGACATCGACCGAGCCCAATATGGAGCCTTGGCGGGACATCCTGCCCTCGGAGCAGCCCCCTACAAGCTCGTCGCCCATCTTCCCAACGGCCGCAGCGTGTTCTCGTTTTGCATGTGCCCCGGCGGGCAGGTTGTCGCCGCCTCTTCCGAGCAGGGCCACCTGTGCGTCAACGGCGCCAGCCTCAATGCCCGCGACGGACGCAACGCAAACGCCGCCCTGCTCGTTAACGTCACGCCTGAGGACCTTCCCAACGATGACCCGCTCGCCGGCATCGAGCTCCAGCGCGCCTGCGAGGCGGCCGCCTATCGCCTGGGCGGTTCCAACTGGAACGCACCGGCACAACTCGTCGGAGATTTCCTCGCAGGACGCGCCAGCAAGGCGCCCGGAAAGGTAAAGCCCACCTATCCGCTCGGTGTGACCTGGACGACAATTGACGAAGCCCTGCCGCAGCATATCGTCGAGTCGCTCCGCCTGGGACTTCCCCTACTCGGAAAAAAGCTACGAGGCTACGACCGTCCCGATGCCGTTCTTACCGGCGTGGAGACTCGTTCGAGCTCACCGGTCACTGTCACCCGAGACCGAACGTGCCATGCCGTGTCGACCCCGGGCCTCTACCCTTGTGGTGAGGGAGCTGGATATGCCGGCGGCATCATGAGCGCGGCCACCGACGGCATCCGTTGTGCCGAAGCCCTGATTGCAGACCTCTAACGCACGAATTCCAGTGCGCAAAAGACACAGGCCCCGAGCTCCACAGGGAACTCGGGGCCTGTTCGCTATTTCTTAAACCGTGCACCCTGGCGTTTTCTGCCCGATGCGAACGTGGAACCCTTGCGGGCCTGCGAACGTAAGCGCTCGATCGTCTCGTCCTCAGACGCACCCTCGAGCATCGCCCGAATCTGAACGACGGCATCGCGCAGGCGCGCCGCCTCCTCAAAGTCCATGGCGGCAGAAGCGTTGCGCATATCCTCTTCCATGGTTTCGACGATCCGCACAAGCTCGTCATGCGGCAGTTCTTCCAACTGCTCCGCAAGTGTCTGCTCGGGTGCCACCGTTTCCGGCACGCCGCCCTCGCCCGACTCATCGGGCGTATAGAATGCGCCATGGCCAAGGGAGTCGCCCTTCGAGCGCCCCTTGGAACCCACGGTTTTTTCGGCCTCGGCAATAAAACTTGAGATGTCGTTGATGGCTTTGCGCACCGTCTTGGGCACAATGCCATGCTCTTCGTTATATGCCATCTGAATCTCGCGGCGGCGCCGCGTCTCCTCGATGGCCTCTTTCATCGAATCGGTCACAACGTCCGCATACATGATGACTTCGCCATCGGCGTTACGGGCCGCGCGGCCAATCGTCTGAATCAGCGAACGACGGTTGCGCAAGAAGCCTTCCTTATCGGCATCGAGAATTGCCACCAGTGAGACCTCGGGGAGATCCAAGCCCTCGCGAAGCAGGTTGATGCCAACGAGGACATCGATCTTGCCCTCGCGCAGCGTTCGCAGGATCTCGACACGGTCCATTGTCGCCGTATCAGAGTGCATGTAATTGACCTTAATGCCCGCGTCGAGCAGATGGTCGGTCAGGTCCTCGGCCATGCGCTTGGTCAACGTGGTCACCAGCACGCGCTCCTTGCGGGCAACGCGCTCGCGAATCTCGTCCTCAAGATCGTCAATCTGGCCGCGTACTGGACGCACGTCGATCTTGGGGTCGAGCAGGCCGGTCGGACGAATAATCTGCTCCACGTCGTTTTGGCTCACCCGCAGCTCGTAGTCGCCCGGCGTGGCCGAAACATAGATAAACTGGGGTATCCTTGCCTCAAACTCATCGAAACGAAGCGGGCGGTTATCGAGCGCCGAGGGCAGGCGAAAACCGTGTTCCACCAGCGTCACCTTACGCGAGCGGTCACCTTCGTGCATGCCGCGAATCTGCGGTACCGTCACATGGCTCTCATCGATGATGCAGAGCATATCCTTAGGAAAGTAATCGATTAGGGTAAACGGCGGCTCACCCGGCTTGCGACCGTCCAGATGACGCGAGTAGTTCTCGATGCCGTTGCAAAAGCCCATCGTCTCGAGCATCTCAAGATCATAATCGGTACGCTGCTGCAGACGCTGCGCCTCGAGCAACTTGTCGGTCGCCTTGAGCTCCGCCACGCGCTTCTCGCACTCTTCGCTGATCGATTTCAGAGCCGCTTTGACCTTCGGCTTCTCGGTCACGTAATGCGATGCCGGCCATACGGGGATGGCCTCGTACTCACGAAGCATCTCACCGGTGACCTCATCGATCTCGGCAATCAGCTCGACCTCGTCGCCAAAGAACTCAAACCGCAACGGATGCTCGGCATAAGGCGGATACACGTCGACAACATCGCCGCGCACGCGGAACGTGCCGCGCGCCAAGTCATAGTCATTGCGATCATATTGAATGTCGATAAGTGCATGGATAAAATCATCGCGCTCGAGCGGCACCTTCTTGTCGACGTTCGGAGCCAGGCCCGCATAGTCCTCAGGAGAGCCAATGCCATAGATACACGAGACCGATGCGACAACGATCACATCGCGTCGAGATAGCAGCGATGCGGTCGCCTGATGGCGCAGCATCTCGACCTCTTCGTTAATCGAGGAGTCTTTCTCGATATATGTATCGCTTTGCGGCACATACGCCTCGGGCTGATAGTAGTCGTAGTACGAGACGAAGTAGACCACAGCGTTGTTGGGAAAGAACTCTTTGAGCTCGCTCGCAAGCTGAGCGGCAAGCGTTTTATTCGGAGCTATGACCAGCGTCGGCTTTCCCAGGGCCTCAATAGTCTTTGCCATCGTGAAGGTCTTGCCCGAACCAGTCACACCCAGCAAAACCTGATAGCGATCTCCGTCCCTCACGCCCTGCACAAGCGACTCAATGGCCTTGGGCTGGGAACCGGCAGGCTCATAGGGGGAAACGACTTCAAACGGCACCTCAGCGCCCTCAACGCCAAAGCGCTTAAGTTCACCACCAACGCGTTCTACTTCAAATTCCGCCATGGATACTCCTAACTCATATATCTGCAGTATACGCAGGCGGCAGGCATAGTCCTATACGAACCGATCGGGATAGAGGGTCTTGTAGCGAACCCAGGCATTATTGACACGAATCAGATACGCCTGCGTCTCGGGAAAGGTGATTGCATTATGAAGCGACGTGCTCTGCTGCGCCCATCCGTCGACATTGCCCATGCCGGCGTTATAGGCGGCAATGGCACTGTCAGTCGACCCGTTATAATACGTTAGAAGATACGAAAGATACGCACAGCCAAACTCGATGTTCGTAGCGGGATCGTTAAGGCTGTCGGCTGAATACTCGCTACCATCGACAAGACCCTTGGCAATCATATCCTGGGCAGTCTCGGGCATCAGCTGCATCAATCCCTGAGCACCCTGATTCGACTCGGCCTCGGGATCCCAATTCGATTCCGACTTAATGACAGCGCACACCAGATACGGATCCAGATTATGCGAAATACTGGATTGCTTTACATACACCTCGTAGTCAATCGGATACAGCGGCTTAAAGAAAGCGGCAGGGGCACACGAGTAGACGAGCGAAATAAGGCCGAAGACGAACACAACGGCAAGTGGCGCCACGCGATACCACGTAAAGAAACGTGCCTTAGGCATCGGCCTCCTCCTTATCCGAAGTATCTATAAACCCGTGGCATGCAAGCCATGAGTCAAGCTGCTCAAAGAGCGAATTATCGGCTGCCGAATTATCAATCACCGTTGTAGCGAGATTGCACAGCGCAGACTCATCGGGCTGGCAAGCAGAACGGGCATCGAAATCAGATGGCTCCATGCCACGTTGAATAGCGCGCTCGCGACGAACTGACAAAGGGGCGCTGATGACCAGAATTTCATCAGCCAAGCCAAATGCATCCTCAAAACCAGTCGGAGCAGAAACCTCGACCACCGAAAAGGGATAACGGGGAGATGAAACCGTACAACAAACCGGATCGAGAATCCTAAGCGAAAGCTGTTCAATGAGAACGGGATGCACAATGCCATTGAGCCGTGCGACCGAATCAGGAGAAGCAAAAGCTCGAGAAGCGAGGATGCTGCGGCGAATGCCGCCATCCTCATCCAAAATGTCCCAACCGAATTCATCCGCGAGAGCATTGACGATATCAGAGCCCGGCACATACAGCGATTTTGCAAGCTCATCCAGATCGATTAGCATAGCGCCACGAGATTCGAAATAGCGGCAGGCAGTCGACTTACCCGAAGCAATATTGCCCAAGACAAATACGGTAAACATCAAGCCCTCCCTAACGCCAATGCGAGTAATTATCGCTCAAATACACTAGAAGGACTCAAAATACAGCCAAACAGTAAGAGTGCATACGGGGAAACTAGGTCCCAAAGTACAACGTGTATACAACGCAAAAAAGGGGGAGGCCGCGAGGCCTCCCCCTTCTCAGTTCAAGCGCACGGCTCGGTGCCGTCCACCGGTCAGCGGCGCCCTGGCCTCCCACGGGCTGACCC